>NZ_JACZDT010000002.1:0-600000 GCF_015903855.1 Fictibacillus sp. 18YEL24 | reverse complement strand
TCGCATCGTCTACTTTCTTGAAACGTGGTCCAAGCGTTAAACTTTCAGCTGCTTTTAATAAACCTTCTTTGTTCTTTACAACCGTAACGGATGCTGGAATCTTTTTCACATCGAACTTTAACGCTGCAACAGGATCTACAAGACCTGCTCCATAATGAATATCATAGCCTTGTCCACCAAGATCTTTTGCACTTTGCTCTAAAATATATTCAACCTGTCTTGGCGTCAGGTTCGGATATTTGGAAAGCAGAAGAGATGCTACTCCTGTTACGACTGGAGCTGACATGGACGTTCCACTCATGGAATAAAAAGTAGATCCTTTTTCCATATCATAAAGAGGCGCATACACCGCTTCTCCTGGCGCTACAAGATCAACAGAAGGACCAAAAGTAGAATAAGAGGATAGTTTATTCTCTTTATTCGTAGATCCTACACTGATAACCCCTTCAAATGCCGCTGGATAGTTCAGCTCGTTTACACCACTGTTCCCAGCAGAAGCTATAATCGGAATTCCTGCATCTAACGCTTTTTGAACAGCTTCTTTGATAAGTGGAGATGGATAAGATGAACCCAAACTCATGTTGATCACATCTGCTTTTTGCTGAACGGCATATAAGATACCTTCTGCTACTGTATAATCAGATGCTCCCCAACCACGTCCAAATACATCAATGGAAAGGATACTTGTATTTGGATTAATTCCGTAACCACCAACTCCATTGTTCTTTTCAGAAGCAATAATACCCGCTACATGCGTTCCATGGAAATCAGGCATCGCTTGCTGCAACGGATCTGTTGTATTGTATGTAGGCAGCATCTTGTTCTTGAGCTCAGGGTGCTTTGTATCTGCACCTCCGTCAATAACGGCTACCTTCACTTTATTTTTCCCAGCTAACTTTTGAGCTTCTGCAATTTTTAATAAAGATAGATGATACTGTTTACTTACCTTCGGATCTGGAAGGCTATATGGTACGTACGTCGCACTTGGCGTTACCGTAACAACCTGTTTCATTTTCTGATAGTTCTTGATAACATCTTCAGGCTTTTTCCCTTTTTGAATCTTTACGATGTCATAGTTTAAGCCTTTCATCTTTCTTACTAAAGTTGTACCAGCTCGCTTATGATCTTCCTTTGAGAGAGACTTCGTATACTTTACGGTAAATTCCGTGCTGCTAAGCTCTCCATTCTGCTTTCTAATCAGGTCATACTTGTTTTGCGTTTTCTTTCCTTCTTCTAAGTATTGCTTAAACGAAAGTTTACTTTTCGTTACTGGTCCCTCAGCCAATACAGTTGTAAAACCTGTACCTAACAAGCTTAGAGACAAGCCAAGCGATGTCACACTTTTCTGCCACTGCTTCAAGCCTTCACACCCCATCAGTATAGTAAAATATGGAAACTACAAATCTATCATATCACGATAATTTGGAAAAAAATATATAAAAAACCCTCCGCAAAAAAATATTTTTTGGAGGGTTTACAAGAGCTATTTTGCTTCATTTAAAAGTCGTTCAATCGCGTTATTTTGAAGCAGAAAATCGGATATTTCAGCTTCATATCTCACTCGGTCATAATAGGCTTTGCAGTTATTCACATCTACTTTTGTGCCGGTTGAAGTAGAGGCACAAATTCCGTTCTCAAAAACCCCATCTGGCGACATTCTAAAATCATACTCCGTAGAAAAGAACGTATAGGGAGTGGTTTCATGTCTAAAACCAACATACCCTTCTTTCTTCACGTTCAGATCATAGCCAATTTGATAGAGAGGTTGCTCGACGCCGAATAGAGATGTAAGGGTTGGAGCAATATCCATCTGACTTCCTATGATCTTGTTCACTTCCCCTTCTGATTGCGTTGGTCTATGAATAACGAGTGGAATATTAAACATCTCTTTTTGTGTATTTCGGATATTAATGGTTTTCTTCATTAGATCTGATTCACTTTGAAGAAGCCCGTAATGATCCCCATAAAAAGCTATAACTGTATCATCATATAAACCTTCTTTCTTTAGGTCAGATATGAATTTACCAAAAGCTTCATCAGCGTAACGTACATTTTGTAAATAATCTCCCACTTGAGTGTTCATCAGGTCTTGTGGCAAATCTAGAAGTTGTTCTTCCTTAGGCAGTTTAAACGGTCTATGGTTGCTCAACGTAATAAAGAACCCGTAAAACGGACCTTTTTCGGATTGCTTTTTCCAAATGGGAATCATCTGATCAAACATACTTATATCTGAGATGCCGAGACCCAACTGCTTACTTGAATCAATGTCTGGATGTTCAATGCTATAGAACTCATCATATCCTTGAGCAGGATACGCGTTCAATCGATTCCAAAACTTCGGATCATTACCGTGAACAGCACTTGTCTGATAGCCTTCCTTCTTTAAAATTTGGGCTAATGATTGTAAGGTAGTTTTCTCATAAGCAAAATAAGCCGCTTCGTTCTCGCTAGGATACAGTGAGTTGTTAGAAACAAATTCCGCGTCAGATGTATTGCCTTTACCAATTTGTAGGTAAATGTTCGGATAATAACTGCTTTCCTTAACAAAAGCATTCAAGTGAGGGGTTACTTCTTGATTATTAACGACCAGATTAATTACATAATCATTTAGAGACTCCGCTTGAATCATGATAAGGTTACTGCCTTTCGCATCACCAAAGTATGGTGACTTCTTTTGTAAGTCCTGTCGCTTTTGAAGCTCTTTTTTGATCTGTTGAAGTTGATCGATGTTCTCTTCCTGATTAAATACTTCAGCCGCTTGAGCTTGCTGCCTATAATAATGAAAGGTTTCACCCACATGCATGCCAACAATTCCTACTCTAGATGCTTTATAAGCAGGGGTAAAATTAGGATCAATCAAGTAGGTATAGATGGATTTCATGATTAGAATTCCTACTAAAGCAACTCCAAGTGAAATACCAAAGCGTGCACGGAACTTTTTTGCTGTTTGATCTAATGGGTAGAAAAACATCACAAGAAGTAAAAGGACATCAATAAAATAAAAAATGTCTGTTGCTCTCATCAAACTTGTAACTGAGTCATTTACTTCACCAAGTTGCGTGGCTTGCTTAAACAATTCAATGGACAATAACGAATGATAATAGCGTTGATAAACCACGTCAGCATACAATAAGAACGATACCGACGCATATAAAAGAAATGAAACAAGATACGACCATTTTGTAATTTTGTATAACAACGGACTGATAATAATTAATAAAAGACCTATACTGGAAATCAAGAGGCCCTTAGTATGCCGAACATCTACTAATACCTCCGAAAAGTAAATGCTTTTCCACGTCCATCCTAAAAAAAGAATCAACCCTACAATGAATAAGAATAGTAGGTTTCTATATTTGTTAAAGATCAATCGTTTCAACTCACTTTCTGTTTACCTCGTATAACCTTTATGTTTATTTCGACATAGTGTTACTAAATTCCTATATCTCTTTACATTTCATATGTATAACGAAAATAAAAAAAGGATAACATTTTCTATAATTTCATTTTATAACTCAATGAAATAATAGTAGAAAAATAAAGAAAAAGAGACAGGAGCTTAAAATGTATTATCTTAAGCTTCTGCCCCTTTTCTAGGATGTGAATTTTATTTTGTAGTTTCTTATTTACTACTCATATTATATCGGCATATTAAATAAATTTTTCACTATAAAAACAACCTAAATTAAGAGTCTTTTATAAACATAATATTTACTCTGTTCTATAGAAAAATTGAATTTATTAAAAAAGTCCATAGAGATTTACCCTATGGACTTTCCTATTATTAAGGTCTCGTAGTCTGTAATTAGTTGTTTGTTACTACAATTGGACCAACAAAGTTAACATCATTTGAATTAAGATCTGTTAAGTTAATTGTAGAAGAAGCTTTAAGAGTTAGACCAGTTAATGATTCAAGTGGTGTTGCAAGTGTAATAAGAACTTTATTTGTTCCAGAAATCGTTTCACTGTCAGTTAAAGCTGTTGTAGAAGTTCCTTGGAATACATCAAAGTCTGTTCCTACAGTTCCAGCCGCAAGAGCTTCACTTAAAGTTACTTCGATTTTATCAGCAGCGATTACTTTTGCACTTAGAACTGTTGGACGTACGTTTTCACTGAAATTGTAAGTAGCAGTTTCAGAAACCATTACTGAGCCAGCAGATGTTGCTACGTTGCTTACAGTGTAGTTACGAACACCGTTAGTAGTAATAACATCATTTTTCAACGTTAGTTCCACTGTACGTGCGTTGCCTTTGAAAATTGCAGATTCAAATGGTGATGAAATGCCATCTATTGAGTAATTAGCAACATTTAGAGCAGTTGCAGCAGTTACATCACGGTCAAAAGTGACTGTAACTTTATTCCCTACTTGATCGAAACCAGTCATATCTGGCTTAGTAGTATCTACAGCAGAACCTAGAATAAATGATACAGTGCGTGCTGCTGAATCATTTGTTGCAGCTGAAGTATCTTCAGCAAGCCCAACTGGTAGAGTTACAGTATAAGTACCAGCTGTCGCAGGTAATTTAATGCGAACAGATTTTTTATCTGTGCCTAGAGTAATGTTCGTAGAACCAGTAATTGAAGCCATTGTTTGTGTAATGCTGTTAGAATTCACATAAGTTCCAGTTACTGTTTTAGCTGCGTTAGCAGTAACTTCTTCGTTGTAGTTAACAACTAAGAAACGATCTGCGCCTACAGTTTCAACTGCATGACTTACAAAAGCAGGAGCAGTTGTATCAGCAGAAACTTGGATTACACGAGTTGTATCGTTTAATACCAATCCAGCTAAATCTTTTGCATCTTTAACTGTAACTGATTGAACACCAGCAGTTAAGTTAGTTACTCCAGTAAAGGTAGCTACTGTACCTGTAGTATCAAGAGTATAAGTTGAAGAAGTAGCATTACCAACTGTTACTGTAGCAGTATTTAGCTGGATTTTTTCAGAGAAAGTAACTTGTAGTTTACCAGTATCTAATGCAGCAACGTTTGTTACAGTTGGTTTTACTGTATCACGATCAGATTTAACTACTGTTGCTGAAAGTGGGTTAGGACTTACTAGGTTACCAGCAAAGTCTTTTAATCCAGTGAAAGTATAAGTATAAGAAGCATCTTTAGTCATCGTTGTAGGTAATACAACAGTAAATGACTTTTTATCAGCTGCAAGAGTGATAGCTGTATCTGCAATAGTAACTGAAGTTCCTCCAGAAACTACTAATTTAGATGCAATCGATGCAGCAGTTTCATCTAGTGGTTCACTGAATGAAAACTTAGCTGCTCCTGTCGCCTCATATGAAACACCTGCAAATGTTGGACGAGTAGTATCCTCTACTGAAACAAACGCTTTGTATTCTCCAACTTTTCCACCAACAGTTGATTCAACTTTATCTTTAACTACTTCAAAAGCATATGAACCGTTCCAAATAGTGGAAGAAACTAGAGTTAACGTTTTACCGTCAGCACTTAAGTAAGCATTATCTACTGAAGAACGAGCATCAGCTGAATTTAAATATACAATACCAGCAATTAAATCATCAGAGCTATCAATAACTGAAGATTCTTTAACAGCTTTATTGAATGTAATTACTAATTCTTTAGCGTTAACAGCACTTTCATCCGCAAGTTGGCCCCATAACAAAACCGCCACCAACCCTTATGTATCAAGGATCGGTGGCGGTTTTTTGTTAATGAAAAAAGTATGGGTAATGCGGATTTTACGTACTAATGCTAAACTAAATCGTTTCTAAAATTTTATCAATTTGAGAATTAAGAAAGCTTGGAAAAAGAGTAATCGCTTGCTAATTACTCTTTTTCTCACATCCATTCATCATACATTTGTTTCTGTGCTTGCTGGTGTAAGCGTGAATAGTAATGGGTATGCTTAGGCTCCTCATGGCCTAATAAGGTTTGAATGCAAGATAGAGGCATTCCTTTCATTGCTAATTGTGCAGCAAAGGTGTGACGCAATGTATGAGGAGTAAAATATACACCGATTGCTTTTCTATATTGCCCAAACATCTCTTGAATATTCCAGGCAATCATAGGTCTTGTACCGTATTTATTTACAAAAACAAAATTTAAATCATCATTTCGACTTTGCAAATAAGAGGTTAAATATTCCGCACATTCTTTTGTAAATAACACAATGCGTTCCTTTTTCCCTTTTCCTTTTGGAATGACAATCATGCGTTCAGACCAATTAATATCCTCTTTCTTCATGTTTATTAATTCCCCTAATCGAATCCCAGTTGTATAAAGTACCTCAATCATAGCCCTTTGCCTTAAGTTCCCTTCACAAAGGGATCTTAGTTGAATTAACTGCTTATTTGTTAAATAATGAGGGAGTTTATCTTCATCTTTTGGAAGTATAATCCCTTCAACAGGAATGTATTTAACGCTTTCTTCCTCCAAACAATATTGATAAAACTTCCGCAATCCAAATATTTTATATTTGATTGTTCCAGATTTGTAACCGTTATCTTCTAAAAAAAGTAGCCATTTCCGAATATCACGAGTGGTGATTTCATCATAAGACTTTCCACTAAAGCTTAGCAATTGCCTAATCGTTATTTCATAACCTTACAATGTGCTCCTCTCTAAACGAAAGCTATATTCAGCAATAAATTTTTTGATCGGTTCTTCGGATTTAGACATAAACTTATCCTCCTTCATCCCATAAACTTTCTATATTGAGAAATTATCACATAGTTGGGTAGCCTAGCGTAAATTTGTGTTGTACCCATATCCTTATGCCCTAATTCATCGCTAATAAATGAAAGCTCTGCACCTTTGGCTAATAATTCTGTTGCAAATGTATGCCTAAATCGATGGGGATGTAAACTTGTGGACAGTCCTGCTCTCTTTCCAATATCAGATAAAAACTTTTGATATCCTGCGATACTCAGCCGAGATTCATTCCCCAATCTTGTGAAAAGTGGGGATAGGGGCTTTTTTACACGACTATCTAAATACCGCTCTATGAGAACTGCACATTTGTCTGAAAAGTGTACATCACGAATCTTTTTCCCTTTTCCCACAACACGTGCAATACGATTTTCAAGGTCGATATCCTTTATATTTAGCTGGTGTACTTCCCCAATACGGCATCCAGAAGTTAACAAAAATTCAACAATAGCTTGATTCCTAAGAGAGGTCCGTTCTGTCTGTTGTCGCACTTTAGCAACTTCATTTTTTTCTATATATTTTGGAAGAGCTTTTGGACAACGGGGAATCCAACGCTTTTTAATTGGTGATTGTTCTAGGTGCCCCTCTTGTACACAAAATGTATAAAATGAGGATAGTATACTAATGCGGTTTTTATACGTTACCTCCTTTAAATGCCCCTGATATTTCAAAAACCAACTAAGAATAGTTTCTGAAGCAATGGATCAAAAAGATTCTTTCATATCTAAAAAAAATTGTTGCAAAAAAATGCGATAATTTTTTATAGTACCCTCGCTTCGGTTACCTAACTTCATATTTAACAAGAAATCACTAATTATCTCGTGATTCCTCTTATTTGCTAGTTCCTTTTCTAACTCCCAGTATTTTTTTACTTTCATTAGATAGCTCCTTTTTTAATTTTGAAATTTGTCATATTGTTTTTTTCTGCTGTGGTCCATTAAGCGAGTATAGATGCTTGTAGAGTTAATATTGACATGTCCAAGAAGTTCTTGGATGTAGCTTTGAGACATGTTTTTTTCAGCCACATGCGCAGCAAAAGTATGACGCATAGTATGTGGGACAACTTTAAAGCCCAATTTATTAGTGAATTCTTGAAACCTTTTCTCTATAAAAACACGACTCAGATGTCCACCTCTGTTGTTTGGAAATAAGTAATTGCTTTTATTATTTCGTTCCAAAAGATAGGTTTCCAATCGCTCAGCACAATCGTATGTGAATAATACAAACCGTTCCTTGTTTCCCTTTCCTTTTCTAATCCAAATTTGTCGTGTTTCCCATTTAATATCTTCCATCTTAATCTGTATAAGTTCACTTACTCTAACACCTGTTGCATATAAGGTCTCCACAATTGCTCTGTCTCTAATATTTCCCTTTGTCAGTTCTTGAAGGAGAGCTAGTTGGCGTTTATTCAGATAATAAGGAAGAGAATCATTCTTTTTAGGGTTGTGAACTGTCATTGTTGGGTTTTTCTTAGTTTTGTTTTCTTCCATGCAATACTGATAAAATGATTTTATTGCACTTAGTTTTAAATGAATACTTCTAGGTTTGAGCCCACTTTCTTCCATGGAAGCAAGCCAAGCCCGAATATCCGTTGCTTTAACCTCATCATATTTTTTATTACAGAATGAAAAGAATTGATGAATAGCTAATCGATAACTTCGAATCGTTTCTGAACTAAAGCGTGCTTTGTTATCCATCAAAAATAATTTTGTCATTTCTAGATTCATAGTTTTCACCCCATTTTATTTTGATAATTTAACATCATATCCTCAGTAGGAATACGAGCATAGATTCGTGTTGTATTAAGATTGGCATGCCCCATCTCATCAGCAATAAACTCTAGCTGAGCTCCTCTGGCCAACATGTTTGTAGCAAAGGTATGCCTTAATGCGTGAGGGTGTAACTTAACCCCTGCCTTTTTCCCTAACTTTGTTATGACTCTATAGATTCCTTTAGGCCGTAAACGCAGACCTTTGCGGTTTATAAATAAGGGATCTGTTTCTTCAAAAGCTCTAGTTCCTAAATACTCAGTTAAAATTAATGCACATTCCTCCGAAAAATGAACAGTTCTTAACTTACTTCCTTTCCCTCTTACTTTTGCGGCTCGTTGATTTAGATTGATATCTTCTATACTTAGATCTGATACCTCTTGTCGACGACAACCTGAGGAGAAAAAGAATAAAATAAGTGCTCGATCTCGAAGGGATAGATCCTCTGCTACCAGTTTTACCTTTGCATACTCCTGTTCATTTAAATATCGAGGTAAAGCATTTGGTATTTTAGGTCTCCACCGTTTTTTAATCACCATGTCCTCCATGTAATCTTCCTCTAGACAAAACTTAAAGAAGGAAGAAAGACAGGAAATTAATCGTTTTTGGTGATTTATTTTCTGAAAAAGTATTTAACCAATCTAGTACATTAGCAGAAGTTAAATCCTTTATATATATTGAGGTTCCACTTAGAAACTTTTCTAATATCCATAGATATTTTTTAATAGTAGCCTCTGCTTTATTAGCTAATCTTAAACTTAACAGATACTCATTTAGGACACTCCTCGTTTCTTCAGATAGATTTTCATTCCTACTTTCCCAATACTTCTGAATACCATTCATCTACGAACCTCCTTTTATAAAACATGATTTTCGAATTTTTTAATATTTATACTAATAAAAAATAAAAAAACCCATGTTGAATTAACATGAGCTTTTTTATCATAAATAGATCATAAATTGGTTAAACTATTAAATTTAATGTTAATTATTCTAGCGGTTTTTTAACAAGAGTTGCCGTTTTGGCAACCTATATTGGTATTCTTAACAAATATATATATTTGTATACATGGAATAAAAAAAGAACCACATAATTACATCGCAGTCAATAAGTGGTTCTTTTTCTATGGAAGAGGGTGCTAAATTAAGATACATTCGTAATCCTTAAATTAGCACAGAACTCTCACTCAGAAAAAAAGAGTCCGCCCGTGTTACTTGGACTCTTCTGATAACTCATTATTTTGTTACAGTTTTTGTAACGTTGCTACGAAGAGCTACGTTGTTAGTATCAACTACATCTACACCTACACCTACACCAGATAATGTAGTAACAGTAATTGTAGAAGAAGCAGCAATTGTAGACCAGTTAGAATCTGTTTCAGTAGCTTGAGGTGTAATCGTGATTACAAGCTCTTTTCCATTAACTGAAGTGATAACTCCATCTTTCTCAGATCCAGCTACACCTGCATTATAAGTAGCAGAACCGTTAGAGATAGTAATATCATCAATTAGGTCAGCAGCATCTGCAAAGGAAACAGATGATTTGATGTTCTCATCAAAAGTAAGTTTTAATACATTAGTTCCAACTAATTGAGCAGATACTAATGATGGAGCAGTATTATCTGTAACTGTTAGTGTAGCAGTTTTATTGTTTAATGCTGCACCAGATTCTAATCCTAGACCATTAACAGCGAATAGAGCACTTCCTGTAATTGCAGAAGAATCAGTTGCTGGAAGTTTAACTGTAATAATAGTTCTTGTAGGATCAAGAGTAATATCTGAGTTTGGCGATACAACAGCACCGTCAAGTGTAAAGTGTGTGTAGAAGTAGAAGTTCTTGTTACAGCAACAACACCAGCTTGAAGAGTATATACTGAACCTGGAGTTGTAATTACAGAATCAGCGTCAACAGCTTTGTTAAAAGTAACTTTTAGTTCTTTACCGTTAATCGCACTTATAAAAGCACCAATATTTGCTTTGATTTCAAGTGAAATATTTAAGTAAATAAAGTACTTTTAAATATTTATATTAAATAAATACTAAATCTTATTGGTTTAACTTAAAACTAGTTAGATTAATGTTTTCATTATATTCAAGTGTATTTAAAAATACTAAACACACACTTCTATCTCTTTAAAGTTAATTATGAAATTAATATCATCAGGTTCTAAATTGAACCACTCACCTTTTACTTTTTTGCCTTGAAATAAATTATGAAAGAAAGTCTCTGTAACAGAATATTTTGGTGTGATAATATAATGAATTAACTCTGATTTGTATGGAAGCATGGATTTTAATGTAGTTACTCTGTGTTTTAAATTCTTAGTCTTTCCAATTTTTACGTTATTTGAATTAAACTCTTTTAAAAAATAAACATAGCCAACTTCACTTAGATTTTCATGAACTTCCTTATCTAGTTTAAAAAGGCAATACTCACAGACCTCTTTTTGTTCATTAAAAATTGTATATCGCGTTAATTCTCCTTTTTTCACCACTTTGCTACAATTTGAACAAACATCCTCTTTAGTTAAGTCCACAATTGACCATTTATCTATTTCTCTATATTCCATCATATGAAATCCAAATAAATTTAAATTTTCCTTCATAAAATCTCTCAGGTCTACCCACTTCTTAAATCTATCGAATGAGTATTCACTAAAAGATTTAAAACTGTTTGGATGATAATGTTTTTTTATATTTTTAATATAGAGATGACCATATGGAGTTATACAATCATAATCAATTACATATATAGTAATACCTTCTTTCTTTTCATTGTAATACTTTCTTAACCAGTATTCTTTATCCATTGATCCCATACAGTCATATCGATCTTCATTTAAACCTTTTTCTTCAAGATACTTAAACGGCACTATAAACTCTAATGTGTAATTATTAATTACAATCCATTTGGGCACCTTATTTCCCCCTGACTATTAAACTATTAATAATAGTCTGTCCCAATAAATGCTTTTCAAACAATTTAGCTAATGAATAAATTTTTTATAAAAAAAAGAACTGATTCCCAGTTCTTTTTTTTATGGATAATATTAAAAAGCTTCCTTTATTAAGATTAATATTTCTTCTGTTGAAAATTCATCTTTAAGCTCTTGCTTAACTTGTTTAACTATACTGTCATATAAGCTCTTAGGACCTTTTTTTCCAATTATTAACTGATCATTAGAAGTAATTTTAATAGCAAATATATGCTTAATTTTATCGATTGCTTTTTCTTTATGTAAAACTTGATTTAACTTCTCTAAAGCTAAAACATGTCCTTTTATACTCGCATGTTTAAACCAGTATTTTGCTTCATTCAAATTTCCTGAAACAACTTCACCTTCATAATATATTCGACCTAGTAAGAATCCTATTTCAGAATCAAATGCACCACTTGTTAAAGATAATTTCGACCATTTTAATGCTTTTAAGAAATTAAAGTTTTCGACACTTAGGTAATATTTTGCAACTGTATTAATTGCTAAAGGATATCCATTATTAGCTGATCTCTCGAAGCATTTAAATGAATTCCATTCATCATTAAATTCCCGATAAATTAATCCCAGAAAAAATTGAGCTATTGCTTGATTATTACTATCTCTTTTCTCAGCTATTGGTTTAAAGCAATTAAACGATTTCTCTAAATCTTTAGGCACTCCACTACCATTAAAATATAAAATACCTAAGTTTATTAAAGATGGTTCGTGATTCATTGCTGCGCTTTTAAAAAAATATTCAGCAGCCGTCGTGTCATTTTTTTTCACTCCAATACCTCTTCTAAAACACATACCCTTTTCATATAAAGTTTTTGGATCCTCGAAAATAACATCTAAAATAGTTCCATTTAATAAATCTTTGTTAATAAATTCAGCCTCATCTTTATAATCATTAAGGTTTTCATTCTCTTTTGCAGTTCTTAATAATAATTTTGTATAAGAAATTATACCCAATGCATTATCTATGACTGCAAATTTTTCTACTTGTTCAAATTCTTCTAAGGAAATGAAACCTTCATGAGCAGCTTTATTTCGAATACTCTTAAGTTTCTTCATTGTTTCTGATATCGACGGTAAACTATCATGAAGATGTTCAATTCTATTTACCTCTAAATAGTCTGCAATCTTATACCACATAACTTTTTGCTTATTTATTATTATATTTTTCATCATTAGAATATTTCTTAACTCTTCTTCTATAACTGAAAAATAACTTATAGTCTTTCCGGTATATGACAGAAGGTATTGCGATTTAGAGGGCATAGTTATTTTTTGATATATAATTGTGGCTAAAGTCTTTAAAGATTCAGAAGATAAACCAGGTAGTTTATTAACTAAAATTTGATGAGCTTGTTCTAAAACGTCTGCGTTTTCAATAAAAAAGTCAAAAAAATCTTCTGCTTTAGTATCAGTTCCCTTTATGAAATCCCATCCTTTTATAACATTTCCAGTATCAACATATATAGTAGCACCAATATAGTTATTCTCATCAGACACTTCATTTATTAATGTTTGATAACAAAATTCTGTTACACATTTTATAGCACCATAGTCTATTATTGTGTTTCGTTTTGAAAAATCCAATATATTCCCAACTACAGTTTTAAATAGTATCTTATATTCATTCCATGATAAATTTTCTGTGCTACTATCAATGATTTTATTATCAATTATTTATAATCGCCTACCAAGATTAAATACAATTCAATACAAATAAGCTGAATCAATCCAATCCTTTTTTTATCACAATTTATCTCATATAAGAGTTGTTCTAATCTTTTTAGGCAATATGATTTCTCACCTATGCAAATTGAATGACTTTCAAAAGCAAATTTATTAATAATATTTAAATCAATGTTATTTATTTCCATTACTTCTTTAATAAGACTACTAATTCTTGGATCACTTATTCTTCTTTTGTTATTAATGTTTTTTGATAAACAGCATAGTTTATATTTTTTTTTAGAGTTACAAGGACATAGTTGATTTTTACTAACCATATTAATCTCCTTAATTGCTTGGTTATTATACTGTCTATGTATCGACATATTTAATCCAACTTATATGCAAAGTTAGGAATTATATTAAATTATAAAAAAAAGCAACATTTCAGTTGCTTTAATTTACTTTGTTTTATTTTTCAAAATGTCTTCAACACTTTTTTTATATTCCTCCAGATTTCTTTTCATTTCGGAACATATTTGATAAAACTGTTTATTTCTTTCTTTATTAATTTCTTCTTGGCTTTTAAATTTGACTATACCGGATTGAGCTCTTATACGGATTTCAACTCCAATAAATGACTCAAAAGTAGTTTTGCTACTTAGTATTTCTTTAAGCGAGACAGGAAAATATTCTCCATTTTTATTAATTTCCAGTGTATCCATAGGATCAATGTCATATAATAAGCCGTTTTTTCTTTGGAGTACTAATTTATTTTTATCACTTAATAAAACATGTCCATACCTCCATAACATAATTAAGTCACCTCAGTATTTAGTCTAGTTTCCTCCTTGTTATAAGGATCTTTTTTGGGGCCATTTAAAACACACCGTATTTTCAACTCCCTATACAAAGATGCCTTACTAACCTTTGTAATCTCACATATCTCTTTAACCGTCTTATTTCTCTCAATATATAATTCAATTGCATGCTGAATTCCCTTATGATTCATATGATATTGCTTAGTTCTACCTCTATACTTACCTTTTTTCTTTGCTAACTCAATACCTGCTCTTTGTTTCTCTTTTATCATCGTTCTCTCAAGTTCACTAAAGCCAGCCATTACAGTTAAAAAGAATTTACCTGTAGGTGTTCTGGTGTCAATTCCAAGATTTAATATTACAAGGTATATCTCCTTCTCGGAAAGTTCTTCAACCAACTGTAAAAGCTGCACCGTATTCCTCCCTAATCGGTCCATTCTAGTCGCTACTAAAGTATCAAAGGGTTTAAGATTTTTTAATAACAAATCAAGTTTTTTATTTTCAGATATACCCGATATTTTTTCACTTATTATTTCTTCTACTCCAAATGATTTTAATTGTTCAGTTTGAGTATCTAATTTTTGATCAGTTGAAGAAACCCTTGCGTATCCATAAATCATTTTTTTCCTCCATTTTCCCCTTATTTTTGAGACACTTATATGAGACTCCTTCAGCCTTATAAATACTTAATTTTAAAAAAGTCTCAATAAGGCGTACCCTATTGAGACAAAAACTATTTTGTGGCTTTTGATTCAAACCTTTCTATAAAATAATCTATTGACATGCATATTAGCTGCGTCTGACTTAAATTAGTCATACTTCCAAAAGTTTTGAAACGTTCGTGTAAATCAATAGGTAACCTTACTGATGTTGTATAATTAGCTTTTTTGGTAAATGCAAATTCCTGTGCTTTTCTCCAAAAACTATAACCTGACTTACTTTGTTGATTACTATCTGTATTATTTTT
The DNA here is from genome assembly GCF_015903855.1 of Fictibacillus sp. 18YEL24. GTDB lineage: Bacteria > Bacillota > Bacilli > Bacillales > Fictibacillaceae > Fictibacillus > Fictibacillus phosphorivorans_C. The sequence goes on along the minus strand of NZ_JACZDT010000002.1, from coordinate 585,104 downwards.
ATCATGAAGTAATCCTAATAGTTTCTCTGAATGTTGCAGCAAAGAAATAACTTTATTATCCTCAAGTAAATCTAATGGATCTGTAGTTTTCTTTTCAGCTTTTTCTGTTTTCACATCTGTCTTAGAAGAAGCTTTTTTGGTGTTGACTTGATACACATAATTCTTTTTTACATTATCCCATTTGTATTGCATATCCCCCATGAACCTGGAAAGACTTTTGGGATGTGAATAACCTACGGCTCTTGCTATATCTTTTACCTCATAACCTTCCTCATACATCTCAATAACCTTTTTTATTTTTTCTTCATTCGTCATGGTTTTTCACCTTTCTTCTATTATAAAAGATCTACTGCACCCTTTAACTCCTCAATTTGAGAATGCAGATAAACTTCCGTAGTTCTTAATGATGTATGACCCAATAATCGTTGAATTTTAAAAAGGTCAACACCCTTTTTAAGTAGGTTGGTGGCAAATGAATGACGAAAAGTATGACAGGTTACTTTTTTGCTAAATTCAAGGTCTTTTGCTAATTTATCAATAAAAATTCTTGCATATTGTTGTGATAGTCTACCAGTTTTTTTCGTATAGAAGACGTAATTCATTTTATTTTTATTTTCCATTGTCATTCTTAAATGGTGTCCCTTCAATTCTTCTTCTAATTTTGGATGAAGTGGAACTTTTCTAGTTTTTCTTCCTTTTCCTAATAATTTTACAGTCTTCTGTTCATAATCAATATCATTCCATACAAGTGAGGATGCTTCACTAATCCTAGCACCAGTATAATAAAGCAAATAGATCAATGTTTTAGTCTGACCTCTTGCTTCTTCAAAGAATAATTCTACTTCATTTTCTGATAGAGGTTCCCTTTCCTTTTTGACGACTTTGAATCTGGTTACCTTTTCGCATGGGTTTTTAATAATAACATCCTCTCTAATTAAATATTTCATGAAGGAACTTATAGTATGAAGGTGACGTAGTCTACTGGCATCTGCATAATTTCTATCTTCTTTTAAGTAGAAAAGGTATTTATCAATTTTTTTGTGATCAATTAATTCTACTGTTGGGACACAGCCATACGTATCTGCTAACCAATCGTTTAACATATATAAATCTTTTGTATAACCATTTATTGTTTCTTGGCTTTGGTTTGACATTGGCAGATAAACTGTTAAAAATTTGTCGATATAATTTAATAACATTTAGGCACTCCTTTTTTAAGTAAAGCTTCATTTAATTGATAGTTTTTAATTAATGACGCCTTTAGATTCACTTTAGTTATATGATGATTGTGCCGTCATTGTCGTCACACCGTCATTTTGCTCTCCTTAGTAAATGTTTTCTTTCATGAGCTGTTCTCACATACTCATAATCAATTTTTTTGGCTGCTAACAAGGGCAGTATGCGATTGATCTTATTTCTAAATTGATTTGGTGCAGATAACGATTCCTTAGAATTCAATGAAGAAGCTGGCACGAATTTCGATAGAATATCTAGGATTTCAGTAGCACTTCCTTCTATAGATGGCGTTGCACTTAAACATTTACTAATTGCCATAGCCATTAAATCTTGTTCCACACCTTCTATCTTGCTTTCATTTTGATTCTCTCGGTATATCTCCATAAACCTGCCTGATCGTAACCCCAATACAGGTTCAGTAGCTGTTACCCACTTTGCGAAATCAGCCATCCGCGGAGCTTTATCTAATTTAATGTTATCTTGTTCTCTTAATGCCATACTAACGGCATCAAAGATAACACCCATTATATAAGGGCATTGCTCATGGAACTGAGCCCATATTTCCTTTTTTCCTCTTCTCTTATGTTCTGGGATAATCGGTAGATGTATGATTATAGATCGATCTGCTAAATCCGGTCGATATGCGATGTAATCAATGCCATTTAAAACGATGGGTCTCATAGCAGAGAACACCACTTCTTCACCGTTCTCGTAAAACTTACGTGTCGCAAGACCACCACCCGTTGATATTTTACAAAGTGCATCTGACATGGAGTTCGTTACGTTAGAGAGGTTATCAAAAGCCAAAACCCAGTTGGTTTGTGTTGATATAATTAAATCTTCCTCATTCTTTGGAAACCAGCGAAGGAGTGGGAATGCATTATCAACAAGATATTTCACTAACTCAGCTGTTGTAGATTTTGCAGAACCTTGTCCACCTTGTAATACCAATACTGGAAAGGGAGAACCGACATTATAGCAGCCAATAATATATCCCATGATTAAAGCAAATTGATCTTCATCTACAGTCATAATCTTTTTGAGATCTTCAATATTACCGCCACTGGCTGGTATAGGAAGACTCAGAAATGTTGAAGGTCTTACGAATTTCACTGGGGTAGAAGTCACGACTTGCCAACCGTTTTTGTCAATCTTTACATACTGATTATTATCATGACCTAAATCAACGTAAATCGTGTCCTCTACCCTTGCCACGCGAGTTGGCGCTGAAATTCGATTATTCAATTTTCCGTCCTCCAAAGCTGCGATTGTGCTTACTGCTTCTTTTATTGTATTTTCACTCGGTGGTTTGCCAAAGGTGTGATAGTAAACTCTTCTCAACCATAACTTGAAGAGTTTTTTCTCAATATTTACATTTTTGGTCATACCATTAACATCTATAGAAGCGTAAAACTCGCCTATTTCATTAATAAAAAATCCTTCAGCTTCTTCTTTTGCTAACTCTATTAGTGCCTGTATAGGACCAATTTGGCGTTGTTCCAAAAGCACTTTTATTTTTTCCTTAAACGGTAGTGTATTAATGTCCTTAACTTCACCAATGGGTTGCTTATCTCTATCCAATGTATACATCCTCTCCGTTGGCTAACCGCAACGCTAAGTGATATGGAATCGAATAGATGCGTTGTATAAATTGGAGACCACTGCCTGAGCCACACCCAGCAAAACATTTATATCCTCCATCCCTTATATGAAATCCAAAGGAATTATGACGATCAGAATGAAACGGACATCGACCATTACGCCACAATCCAGTTCCTCTAATATTTGAGACTGTTCTGCTGTATAAATCAAACCAATTAATAGGTTTTGTAGTGTGATTTCTTTTTTTGTTCTTTACTTTGTTATATAATTTGTGTGTGTGTGAATGAACTGGACTTATCAAGGTGTGCAACCACTTTGGTAAGTCTTCTTTTGTTGTATCCCATGGATTATGAATCCACTCATATGTAGTTCCTTCTGGATGTATGGAAGGTGGAGCCACTACAAACCTTTTATCACTCAAGATATCAATTTTTTGATGTAGTTTAGTAGACTTGATCCCCTTCTGATAATTAAAGTATATGTGGTAACCTCTCCTAGTTTTAGCAAGCCAAGTTCTTCGAATCTTACCTTGCTGTTTAAACCATTCGACTGCATCTTCACTGTCTAGATCAATTACGATTGTATTTGAGATTGCTCCCGTTAAAACCCCTATGTTATTGTTAGAAAAAGGAATCATTTTCCCATTTTGTAGAAAACCCTTTTCTATATCTGTTTCAGATATATCATTAATTTCATAGAGTGTTGGCCATCCTTGAATCAAGGGTTTCTTACCCGCAAGAGGAATTGGCTTTAAACCCTGCTTGAAGAGTTGGAGTGCTTCATTGACCATATCCATTTTCAAACTCATTTCCCTCCTCTATTATGTTTTGAATAGCCATAAAAATACGTTGTCTCGTTTCCTCAGGAAGATCATTTCTTAGCCAACGGTAGAGTGTGTTCTCATGTACTTGTATTTGTGAAGCTACCATCCATGTATAAACTTTATTTCTTCTCATCATATTCTTAATGTCTTGGTTTTTCTTTCGCATATATTCACCTCCTTGAATAATCGTTGTTATTAGTTGTATTTTTTAATTTTATAAAACAACCACTACCAACACCGTTAAATAGACTATAATTCTATATATCTAGTAAGTCAATAAAAAAAAGGAAGATTTTTTATGAAATACCATGATTTTCTAAATATATTAATTAAAAATAGTGGTTTGAGCCTTACTAAAATTGCAGAATTGTTAAGAAATCGAGGATATTCTGTAGATAAAGCTTACCTAAGTAAACTTAAAAACGGGAAGCTACCACCAGCAAAAGAAGATTTTAACGAAGCGATTGCTGATATCCTAAATGGAGATACAGCAAAATTAATTAGTTATGGGTACTTAGAAAATGCTCCAGAAGAGTTTAAAGAACTCCTTTCTGAAGTAAATAATATCGATGAGTTATTAGATAATTCTTTTACAACTATCTTTAGTTCTATACAACCCCATCAAATAATTGAATTGGATTCAGAGCTGGGCTATTTTCTCCTGCAAAGAGAGTTTAATATGTACGACACTGATGCATTCATAGAAAAAGCAACTACCGAATTATCCACTTCAGAGAAATGGAATGTGTTTATTTACATAACAAAAGGTGTCAAAGTATATAAGAATGTTGATCAAGAAAACGATAAATTTGATCTTATTTTTGATTTTACAAATCTAAAACTGAAGAAAAAATTAAATGAAATTAAAGTTGAGGGCAATGAGGATACAAACACAGAACGACTATCTCTCTTTACAGAAGATGAAGACATTGAAGTCCCTATACTCAAAAACATCTTTGCAGGTTACATTTATGAAGCTGAAGACATAAAAGGATCTATGACGATTAAACACACATCTTTAAATAACAAGGATGGATTTATTTTAAGTACTCACAATGAAAAAATGAATTTAGACGGAATTCACAAAGATGACCTGGTATTAATCCAGAAACAAGCTTCCATTAATTCTCACGAAGAGATAGTATGTCTATGTATTCGAAATAACCCAGCAGTCTTAGCACGTCTACAAGAGTATGAGGATAAATATTTAATTAAATACAACAACGTAAAAGAAAAAATAGAAGTGGTAGATAAAAACGCCGTAAATATTTTAGGGAAAGCTGTGCAAGTAATGTCTACAAGACCTTTATCATGACGTTATGACGACAATGACGGTACTACACCAACTTTTATTAGTCATGGTTCCAGTTGTCATTTACAAACAAAGAGACCTATTTGAAGGTCTCTTTTGCTTTTTGAATTTCCTTTATTAGATTCGAGAAGACTTGATCTGAACGGTTCAACTTTTTTTGGAGAAAGTGCTTGTTGTCTTTACAGATTACGAGTCTTATAGCATCTGTTCCATACCCTCTCGAGTAATCTGTCCTCTTATCTACGGAAGAATAAATTAATAAACTGACATTTTTCGATAAACTAAACTTAAATACATATTCATTCGTAAAGTGCTCAAGCTCATCTGAGATTTCCTTAAACGATGATAATCCTAGATTATTTTTAATAATAACTAATTCACGAAACAACTGTTTAAATGTAAATTCTTTCATCTTTATCACACCATCCTAAAATAGATTCGGCCACTGCCTTTGGTCATAAACCTTCTTCACGGTACTTTTAGTATCACGAATAAACACATAGGGTTTATTAACAAAACTTTCTTCTCTTAATGCTTCTAATGATAGATATCGAACTTTCTGTAGGGCTCCTGATATTTTCACATCCGTTCGCATTATCTCTTCATCATCATAAATGACATATAGAAATTCAGCGGTACATCCAGGTTCCATACAACCATATTTAGCAAGCTTATCTATCTGATCATAATCTCTTATATTTCCAAGTTCTTTGTATTGGAACAGCGTAAGAAAACTTCTGTCCCTCGTCTTTTCATGAACATCTATAAGGTGGGCTGTAATGCAGTAATTTCTTAAGTAGTTCTCAGTTACTTCTTTTGTATTTGATTCTAATGCGTTATGACATTTACTTCTTACAAGCAAATCCGATATTTTCCTTGCATTACTTCTGAAGGTAGCATTCCTATGATCCCCTAAATAGGAGACAGCACCTTTGGCAGCAATAGATAATGGCAGTATATAGATGGGGACATTTTTATCTAGCAATTCCGGTAAAGATATTATAGTTCTTGTTAAGTTGCGAATCCTACTCGTCCTATCCTCAATCCCCTTTCGATTAGGAATGGAGTTGTCTAAAAGCGTAATTAACAAGCCTTCATCACTTTCTACCTCTTTATCCTCTTTTGCATCATCTAAGTATCTAGCGACTTTACTTTTCAATTCACCTAAGGGTTCAGACCCACTATCAAATTCTATATACAAAGTCTTTTCATTATGTTTGAGTACTCCATCAGGTATTGCAGCAGGGAAGACTCTTGTTAACCTGGGTGGAAACACTGTAGGTTCCTGATAAAAGGGATACAAGTCTTCATAGCCAATTAAACTATTTAATATAATTTCCTCAGTACCAAAATGGTGATCTAGATTAATTTTTGGAATGTTAATGAAATTTGCATTCTCATAATGCTTTGGTACACTGTCTTGAGCAACCAATAAATCATATCCCTTTTGTTTCAAACTAAAATATTTAATTGTTGTTCCATTCTGTCCTACCTTATATTTGTAACCTTTGATTAACCCAAACTCCTCAAATTTAACAAGCTTTTTCCAAAATCCGGGGTAAGAGATTTTCCCTAAATTTACTATTGTGTAATACCTATATAATTGTTTTTCAGTTAGTAGTTTTTCTTTAAGCAAGCATTGAAAAACAACTAAATCCCTCATTCCTATATTGAGTTTTTTACGATTGTGACCTTGATCGATTACGATAATAGGATCAATTAAATGTTGCATATCTTCCTCCTATAAAACAGGTATAGTCTGGTTTGGAACATTACTGTAACATGGCCAAACAAAGGTCTTTGTAGTTAATCTGAGATTAACCACTCAAGATTAACCAGTTATCTTTTCCTGTGTTATTTCATTTTTCAATCACATCCTAAAAACAAAAAAAGACCCGAACTCATGCCAAAATAAATTAGACATAGCTCGGGTCTTTCCCGTTAGTTATTAAATTAATGACTTCAATATAACTTTATTTTCCATTAAAGTCAATGATTTATATAGTAATAGATATACATTCTAGAGATTATATATTTATAGACTTCTAGATTCAAAGACTCTACGAAGTGGTTAATAATATACATGCCTTTTAAATAAAAATGACCCACATTGGTTCGCATTGTTAAGAGGCGTTGTGGGTTCTATTAATTTAACGTTATCATTATACGAATCGAATAACAACTTATGTTAACAAATTATTATAATGCTACCGTTCTCAACTTTAATTCTTTTCCTTAAAATTCCGTATTTGCTTCTTTAGTTCAATATATCTTTCTTTACGTTTCTTTCTTCTGTCAGCAATAATTTCACTCTGATCTCTAAATTTAATTGGTCTTGCAACCGTTTTAATATTTATTACGTTATTATTTTTTTCCATTGACCAGTCCCCTTCTTTTAGCTCCTTAAATGCTGATCTACGCTATGTTTAATACTACACTTCTATTCCGTTAGGAAGGTTTTGTTTCTGCAATTTGCTTAACCGAAGCTATATGTGACTCTCTTATCTTTACATCAGTTACGTTTGCAGCCTGTATTTTGGAGTATATGTTTGCAACCTCATTCTCATCAAGAAGAAACGATCTACTGAATAAATAAGTAAAACATCAGCTTCAATTTTCATTGTCTTTAGATCAAAAAGCATTTCCTGTAACTCTGGACGTTCCGTATTTCTTCCTGAATAACCGACATCCGAATATGTTTTCACAATATTCATTTGATGATACTCTGCGTATTGCTCTATTGATTTCAACTGATACAATACTCCTTGTTCTTCAGTTAACCTATTATTAATAGTAGATTTTCTACAATATGCAATAGCTTTCTTCACAAAGACAACTCCTTTTTACTTTAAGTTGTATAGAGTTTTAAATTATTGGTTAAACTCTTAGTATAAAAAAACTATAATTAAGTTCCTTAGACTTTAAAGGAGCTCTCTTTGTGTTTTTATCCATATTTTGTTTTATTTATACCTCGATATATCTAATTTCCCTTCTATCTTTTATTTCAAGATCATATATCATGCATTTGTTATTTCGCATTTTGTACAGAGAAACTTACAAACAAGAAAGAATTTGTTTTGGCAAAACTCTATAAACACCAGAGATTTATTCCCTCAGGCTAGTTTTTTGGAATAAGTGAAAGAAAAAGAACTCATTCATGGTAATCTTTTAGAAAGTCCGTAATCTTCATTGTTCCTGAACCTTTTAGAAGAAATTTTTTTCTGTAAAATTCACATGAGTAATGACTCTAATTTGGCTTCTAACAAAAGTTGAAAATTATTTTCGTTTTCACTTTTCTCATCCCTGTAATTATTTTAATAAAAAAAAGAACCACTGAATGACACTAAAGTCATCAAGTGGTTCTTCTCCTATCGAAAGGGGTGCTAAATTAAGATGTATCGACAATCCTTAAATTAGCACATTCCTTTCTAAAACCTTAATTAGCGAGTAGCTGTTACAGAAGTACCAGTTTTCACTACATTTCCATTTCCATCAGTTCCAACAGCAGTATCAAGAACTTTTACAGTTATTGTGCCTGCAGCAAAGCTAGCATCTGAAGCAGTAATTTTTAGTTCATTAGAGTTAACACCAGCTGCTAGAGCTTCAGTTACGTCTGCGCCATTAACTTTAACTTCAAAGTCAGCAGCAACAAAGTCTACTGTAGAAACAGCATTTGAAATATTTTCACTAAAGCTTAGTACTAGAGCACCGTCTGCATCAACTTTTGCAGAAAGAAGTTCAGGTTTTACAGAATCAAGTACTGCAACAGTTTTAGTTGTAGTATCTAACACATTACCAGCTAAATCTTGAACGTTCCAAACATTAAACAGTTGTGTTTCTGACTTACTTACAGAACCTGCAGGAAGAGTGATAGTTGCTGTAGTTTTTAAACTATCAAGAGTAATTACAGTTCCTGCTGGTAATGGAGCACCATTCAATCTGTAGTTAAATGCATCAGTTGCAGAACCTGCTACTGAACCACCTTTTACAGCTTCACTAAACAATACTGTAAATACATCTTTTGCACCATTAGTTACTGAAGTTACAGTTGGTTTGCCACTATCAGAACCAGGAGCAGTTGCAGGTACAGTTACAGTAGTACTGAATGCAGCATTTCCAATTCCACCATTTAGAGCTTGGTCTTTAATTAGCTCTTTTGTAAAGCTAAATGTGTAAGTTCCAGCTGGAAGATCTAAACCAGTAGCATTTGAATTATCAATTGTTATAGTTTTATCACCAGTAGCAATATTTTTAATTTCAGCAGCTGTGATTTGAGTTTGAAGAACACCATTGCTATCAACAATTGTAATTCCTGCAGCTAAGGCAGTTTTTACAGCATCAGCTTTTAATCCTTCACTGAATGTTAATACAAAGTTAGTATTAGCATAATCGTATTCAGATTTCACAAATGCAGGAGCAGTTACGTCATTAGTTACTGTAACGTTTTGAGAAGTTTCAGTACCAATATTTAAAGACGCATCTTTGTATCCCTTAACTGTAACATTTAATACTGCTGATGTTTCATTTTTTGTTGAATCATATAGTACGTTTGTAGTTTGATCTAGGTTTAAAGTAAATGTTTTACCATCAGTTGTAGTTGCTGTAGTAGTAATTACACTAGAACCTTTTTTAACTACAAGATTTAAAACAGTTGCATTATTAGTAGTACCATCAGTGTTTGCACCAGAAATAGCTTCAGAGAATGTTAATGTAAGAGTTTTTGCATCTTTAGCCACTAAAGATGAAACTGAAGGAGCTGTAACATCTGCTACTACATTATAAGTAAATGAACCAACATAAAGGCTCATTGCATTTGGTGAAACAGGTACTAAATCATTATAACCATTTACATAAACAGAATAAGATTTACCATTTTCTAAGTTAGCACCAGAAAGAGTAAGGTTTGCTTTTGTTACTGTAACAGTATTTCCAGATACAGCACTTGGAGCAACTGTTTTACCATTGATAACTACACTTGGAGTTCCAGCAGCTACTTTTTCAGAGAAAGTAATTTTCACATCACCATTTGCTTGTGCAGCTACAGATTGAACTGTCGGCTTCACATGATCAGCAAAGAACAACGATGTTTTATGATCTACTGTACCTAATACTTTTCCGCTAACAGTTTTGATATCTTTATCAACAGTTACAGTATAAGCAGTATCATTTGTTAAATCAGCAGAAGTATTTAAAGTTAAAGTAACTGTCTTACCATCTTCGCTTAGTTCTGCTGTATCAGTAGCACTTAGAGCAGTAGTGTTGATGATATAGTTAGCAATGTTTTCAGCGCCGTTAGTTCCAGTGCCTTTTTCCATTGCTTGGTTAAACTTAATTTCGATTGTACTTGCGTCAATCGCACTTACTGATTCAATCTTAGGAGCTTTAAGAGCTTCGTAAGCAGATTTTTTAGCATCAAATTGCGCTTGAAGTTCAGCTTTCATTGTTGCATTTTCTACTTTTGGTAACCAATCTGAGATGTTAGTGTATCGAGTTGTAGCTTCAGTTAAGTTTTTAGCTGTAATTGCAGCGTCTAAACGTCCAAGTTCAACAAGTACACTTACAGGATATTTAGCTTCAGCCTTAACAGCTTCTGCAGATTTTTGATAGTAATCACGGATGCTTGCACGTGAGGTCTGACCATATACACGGCTAAGAAGAGATTCTTGTTTACGGATTTCAGCTGATAAGTCATCGTATGCTTTTACAGTTGCAGAATCAATTTTGCTTGCATCAAGCTGAGTTTCAAGAGCCATTTTCTTGCCTTCGATTTTCTTACCAGCAGATACTGCATCGATTACAGTTACTGCACGGTCAACATACAACTTTACTTTGTCATTCAAACGAGTTTGTAGAGCTGTTTTTTGTGATCCAGCTGGTAGAGAAGATACAGCAGTTACAGCTTTAGCATGAGCAGCTTTTGTATCGTTGAAAAGCTTCATGTCAGGATTACTGTGGCCATCCCAAGATCCTTCTACAGAAATAGCCCACTTAAGAGTTCCTCCAAGGCTTTCTGCTTTCTTTACTAGTACGTCCGCTTCAGCAGCTGTAGCAGCTTGAGCAGGGTTAACTGCTACGAATGCACTTGCAGCTACTGCAGCAGCAGAAGCGACTTTAAATGCTTTCTTACTCATTGATAAATTTCCCCTCTCGATATGTAGGTTTTTATTAAAATTAGCCTGGTTCAAAATACCTACACTTTCAACCAGCCCTAATTTTCCCAAATTTACTTGCACCCCAAAATAATACCTCTAATTCCATGTCTTGTAAACTATTATACTTTTTACCATGGAAGTTTTTGTAGTTTTTGGGCTACATTTCATATAATATAACATTTTTTGATAAAATACTAGCTTTTTTTGTAAAAAATAAGTAACTTTTTGTAACAATGGTTAATATTGTAATATAGTTCTTTTTTCCTAATCATTATTCTAGTATTCTATCAACAAAGATAATATCGGACTCCTCAGGAAAACTTTTACTGTTTTTAACAACTTTCTTTTATTTTTTTCAAAAAAAAAAGAGAAAGATAAAACTTTCCCTACTAAATTCCTATAAAAATTTATTTCTTCAGCCATTTATCGTTCCATATTTTCTTTAACTGATATTTTTCGACACGATCGAGTGAAGTTAACAAAATGTTTCTGGGTGAAATCTTTTTAATCTCATTTACATCATAGATGCTTAAAATGCGTATGGATCCATTACTGTTTTGTACTGAAATGGTATGTGCCATATAAGAAGAACCGTCATAACTTCTCTTTGTATTTAACCTTCCTGCATGCGATGTCGCTGTTCCATCCGCTTTTATATAGAAGGAAGATGCTTTTTGTAGTCTCTGTTTCACCCAATTTACTCGAGCTGATGTGCGATTTCCTTCGTATTTGTTCAGCATTTTAGAAATTGTACCAGTTACATAAGGTGTAGCCATGGAAGTTCCACTTAGATTGCCATATTGGTTGTTTCCGAGTGTAGAGTAGATGGATACCCCTGGAGCGAGTACGTCAACTTCTGAACCGAAAGAACTCCAAGAAGGCATTCGTCCACTCTCATCATGAGCCCCAACTGCAATTGTATATGCTGAACTTGCCGGGTATTGGACAGCTCCACTGTTATTACCAGCAGATGCCACAACAATCACGCCACTGTCATAAGCTTCTTTTAACACCGTTTCAAATAGATCGGATTTCTCTGTCATGCCAAGACTCATGTTAACGACGTCTACTTTTTCAGTCATTGCCCATTTTAATCCTTTGAAAATATCAGATACATAGCCGATACCATTCTTGTTTAAAACCTTAGCGATATATAGCCTTGCTGTAGGGTCAACGCCTACTGTACCTTTTGTGTCATGTTTCGCTGCGATTATTCCTGCAACATGGGTTCCATGAAACTTGGCATCGTCATCAATGGCCTGCCCTTCTAACTTTGAACCATTTATAAATGTCGCTTTTTTTGCAATACTTGAATTGATGTCTTCGTTATATGCAATTCCTGTGTCTAAGATGGCAATCTTTCGTTGCGTTCCTACTCCAAACAGTTGATCAGCTTGTGTGTAAGTAATGCCCCAGGGTAATGGTTGGTAAGACGGTGCTTTTGTTAGTACTTGGTTTTGCACTTTCTGGTTTATTTCTGCATCTGTAATTACCTTCTCTTTTATTAACTGATGGATCACTTCTGATTGATTCGTGCGCACAATTGTAAACGTATGCTCGTTGATTGAAAAAGATTCCTTTATGTTTATTGAAAGATCATTTAGTTCCTTCTGTAATAGTTGCTGCTGTTCAACAGATGTTGTGTGTAGAATATAGTTGTCGCTCGTTTCTGCTTGAATTTCCCTTTGTTGAATAGTTAGAGAGAACAGAAAAACTAAGATGAAGGATAAGAATGTGCGCATATGATTTGCCCCCTTTTATGGAGTATCGGTTAATTGTTAAATTCATGATAGGATTAATGCTTAAATACAAGGTATAGTAAAGGTTAGAAAGAAATCACAATTGGAGGATTTCATGAAAAGGAAAAGTATCTTCTTACTCATTCTCGCGTTTCTTTGTGGTGTTGCTTTATCTGCTTTTACTGAAGAAACGTCACCTGAGCGTACTCAGAAAGAAACTCAGCAGCAGAACCTAGTTAAAATGCCTTTGGATGTTCCTCTCATCCTCCAAGAACCTGAGCTAGATCGAGGCTGTGAAGTGACCTCCCTCGCCATGATGCTTCAGCATGCAGGTGTAAAAGTGGATAAAATGCAACTTGCCAAAGAGATCAAAAAAGTAACCACTCCTTATGAGAACAAAAACGGCACCTACTATTATGGAAATCCGCACGATGGATTTGTAGGTGATATTTATTCGTTTAGCAATATGGGATATGGTGTTTACAACGGTCCTATAGCTGAACTAGCTGAATCTTATCTGCCAGGACGCATTGTAAATATGAGTGGTAGTGCATTTCTGGATGTGCTGAATAAAGTGAAAACAGGAAAACCCGTTTGGATCATCATTAATTCAGATTTTAAAAAGCTTCCTGAAAGTGAATTTCGAACGTGGAACACTCCTACAGGCGAAGTCCAGATTACTTGGAAAGAGCATTCTGTTGTAATTACTGGATTTGATGAAACTTTTGTTTATTTTAACGATCCACTTTACGAAAAGAAGAGTCGAAAAATGCCGCTTCAAGACTTTAAAGCGGCATGGGAACAAATGGGTTCGCAAGCAATTACGTATAAGTAACCTTTGCTAGTTAACACCATGTAAATCTATTAATTCATAAACAAGATAAGTAGAGCCTTCTTTCCACGTCAGCTCTTTCACAACAGCTTTCCCAACAGGAGAGCTGTTTTCATTTTTACTTAGCGTAAATGGATGATCTAAGATAAAAAGTTGATAGCCTTGAAGGATCAGTTGAAACACATTACCGTCTAGACGTTTTTCTTGGCCAAGTGTGACCAAATTCGTATGCATCGTGATTGGCATCTGCATACGCTCACCTTCTTTCTCTCTTTTTTTCTATTGTATCACTCGTAATGATGACTAGATTCTTTTTCGACGAATATTTCTATAAAAAAACAAAGCTAGTGAAATTCCAACAAGACCACCCACTGTATCAATCATTACATCTTCCATCAATGGTGTTCGGTTGGGAGTAAACCCTTGGTGAATCTCATCAGAAATCGCGTAAGTAATGGTTAAGATCCATGAAATCAAAAATATTGTTAAACGATTGTTTAAATGTATCGTAAAGGCTCGGTATAATAGAAAACCTAGTCCTAGATACACACTAAAATGCGCTCCTTTTCGGATAAAGAACTCTATAAAATGAGCAGGCCCCATACTTTCTATACTTATCTCTTCTCCAGCATAATTAAAAACGGTAGTAGAAAATAAAGATTCTACAAAATCCAAGTTCAAAAAATCAGAGATCGTCGGACGCAGATCCTGTTTTTCGTAGGGCTGTGAACTTGCGAAGAAAATCATACCCGCCCAAATCAGTACCGGTAACCAATATAAAATAAACTTTTTCAAAAACATCACCTATTTCCCTTATACATGCAAAAATTATAGCATGTGTGTCTTTTGAAACCAATTCGTCTAAAGAAAAACCTGCCGACAACATTGTCAGCAGGTTGATTTCTTTCTATTTAAAAATTGCGATCATATAATCAGCCCAAAGTTTGTGTCCCTCTTCGTTCGGAAGAAGTGTTTCTGAATCGTAATACTTCTTAATATCTTCAGAATCAACACTTGGCCATGCTTTCCAGTTATTTAAGTACGGGATCGCCTTCTCTGCCGCGAACGCTTCTAGAGCTTCAACTTGTTCAGCGTACTTCACAGGTTTACTGATTGGATTCGATGGCTGTAGCATTGTGATGACTTCTGGATTAGTCTTTTTTGTTTCGGTGATTACCTTATTTAGTACAAATAATGAATCAGCCATGGTTACTCCATAATTATCGTTTAATAGTGGTGGCTCAATCAATAGAATGTCAGCTTGTTTTTTAGTAGTTCTTCGTATAGTTTATCTTCCTGCAGATCAAGACTCGTCATCTCACCTATAGAAGTGGTTTGGATGTTAACGTCTTTTCCATACACTTTTGTCATTTCATCTGTGAAAAGTTTTGCCCATGTTCCTTCTTCAGTAGATGTGCTGGCTGAACCGATGAGATGGAAAAGGAGTGGCTCGCCGGCTTCCTTTTTTTGTTTGTAAAGATTCGCTACATCTTTTGGGGCATTCGCAAAGTGTTCTGTTGTAGCTTTTTTAGGTTCTTTGGTTGCAACTTCCTTTATTGCTACTTTCGTTTGTGTTATGCCAAGCTCTTTTTTGGCCGCATATGCTGTTTCTTCTAATTTATTATTGTAGTAAAAGTGTCCGCTAATCACGCTCGTAAGACATGCGATCATAATAAACACCGTTAAAAACCGACGCTTCTTCACCCGTCCCAACCCCTTATACAGTCTATTACTATAATAATGGGAAAAATTTTCTATTACAAGAAAATTGTTGAAATTTGTAGATTATTAGTGCAGGGAAATTCGTTTATTCCTAGAATTCGAATGTATATAAAGGAGAGTGATTCAATGAAATGATTATGAAAGAGCGTCGTACACCAGTTGTTGTCTCTGGTTTAGAATTGCTTCTAACACGACTTCAGCCACACTATCCTCTGAGAACTTACATAGAAGATGAACTCGCTAAGTATTTGTCAGGACATAAAGGAGAGCAATCCATCGATTTTCATCTGAAGGACTTACCTCAAAAAGAGTATCTAATCTTTCATAACCTCCGTATTCCTCATAACGACTCTTATTTTCAACTCGATATCCTAATCCTAACTCCGTATTACTTTTTCATCATTGAAGTTAAGAATTTTTCAGGCAAACTCTATTTTGATCAAGACTTATTCCAACTTATTAGAACATACAACGGCATTGAAGAGACATTCGCAGATCCTATTTCACAATTGAAAAGGCAGCGTTATTGTCTACTGGATTGGATTAAGAATCAGCATTCTTTGGAGATCCCTGTTGAAGCTGTCGTTGTTATTAGCAACCCTCAAACACAGATTAAAGTATCCCCTGGCCGCTCAGAAGTTTACAAATGGATTACCCACAAAATTAATCTTCCAGAGAAGATTCGTTATTTTGACAAGAAGCATACAGAGGAACGGCTCTCGATGAAAGATTTACGTAAGCTTTCTAAGGCGCTTTTAAAAGCTCACACCTCACCCATCCCAAACCTGCTGCAAAAATATCAAATTTCACATAATGACATTATGAAAGGGGTAAGTTGCCCGAGCTGCGGTTTAATTCCAATGATCAGGAATACAAGAAAGTGGTTCTGCCCTTCGTGTAAGTGTTACTTAAGATCAGCACACATTCAGGCATTGAAAGATTATTCTCTTCTTTTCGGGCGAACAATCACCAACAGTCAGTTTCGTGACTTTATTCAATTAGAATCACGGACAATAGCTAAGAAATTACTTTTGAGCATGGACTTACCGACATCTGGAGAATTACGTCATAGAAAGTATCACTTGGATTTTGATGATTGGAGAGATTAGTGTGTTGATGTGTTAGGGTTATGGGGAGGGGAGGGGATGACGATGGAATCGGTTTGACCCATAGAGGTTGGAGTTTGACCCATAGAAGGGCGGTTTTGACCCATAGAATTTGGTTTGACTCATAGAACATTCATTTTGACCCATAGACCACTAATAACGACTCATAGGATGGTGGTTTTGACTCATAGAACTCGTTTAACGACTCATAGACTTCTATAAGAAACGATCAGCATAAAAAAGAAGCTCCTTGCTTAGCAAGGAGCTTCTTTCAATCTATGATTTCTGCTGATGTTCTTCAAAAACCTTCTTCACCTTAGGCACCAAATAATGACTGCCTCCTCTTCCCTTTACATCTTCAATCATCATCGTAACTAAAAGGGACGGATTCTCGGTATTGTAAGCTACAAACCAGCCTAACTCCATACCGTTTTTGTCTTCTTTACTGGCTTTGAGTTCAGCCGTTCCGGTTTTCCCTGCAAGCGGCAGCTTCGCCATGTAAGCGTCATGCGCCGTTCCAGCTGGGTTTGAGACCACTTTTGACATATCATCGCGAAGGATTGCTGCCGTTTCTTCTGATATCACATTTTCCTTCAAAACAGTTGGCTGACTCGCCACTTCCTCTTGAAGAATCTGCGGTTTTAAAAGATTACCGTTATTTAAAAATGGTGTATACGAGATTCCGAGGTGAAGCGGACTCATCTCAATCTTTCCTTGCCCATACCCACTATCAGCCAGCTGTACTTCGGTCATTTCCTCTTCGCCTATTGTAGACGGATTCGCGAGTGGCAGATCTTCGCCAAACCCGAATTTCTTCAAGCCGTTCACGAATGGTTCTTGCCCCATCTTCAGTGCAGCTTGAGCAAAGTAAATGTTGTCTGAGTAGATCAGTGCTTTTTCAAGGTTCACACTTGGAACGGCACTAACACGAGTTACCGTATAACCGCCCCACGATTTATCTTTTTGCCACGACTTACCGCTCACGTTCATCACATCGCTCGGATTGAGTGTTCCGTTCTCCATTCCGATCGCAGCCGTTATCGGTTTCAATACTGAACCCGGTGCATATGTGTATACGAATCGGTTCAGCTGCGGATTTTTTGGATCATCTCTCCACTTTTTACGTACCGCTTCTGTCAGGCCAAGTGTGTACTCATTCGGATTATAAGTTGGACTGTTTACGAGTGCGAGCACTTCACCCGTTTTAGGATGGATGGCGGATGATGTTCCCACATCCCCTTGGAGTTGTGCATAGATAGACTTCTGCACGCCGCTATCAATCGTTGTTTTCACGTCTTTGCCGTTTACGACCTCATTCTCTGCGACAACCGCTTTTTCTTCTTTTTCACTCGTAAGTACTTTTATAACTCCACCCGCTTGACCGCGAAGCTGTTCTTCGTACAATCTCTCGAGTCCTGCTTTACCGACAAAATCTTGCGCGGTATATCCTTTTCCTTCTAACTTTTTCAGGTCATCAGCGTTCACTTGTGCGATGTAACCTGTTAGATGGGCTGCCGCTTCTCCTAGCGGATACAGTCTCGTTTCGACTTTCGGTGACTGCACGCCTTCTAGCGCGACGGCTTTTTGAATATCTGGGTTATCCGTCTGCATCTTTTTAATTGGAACGCTATATTCAGGTTTGACCCAAGGCTGATCCAGTTTTTTCTGAATTTCCTCTGGTGTCATGCCTAAAATTTTTGCGAGTGGGACAATCGTTTTGCTTTGGTCTTTCGGCAGTTCTTGAGGAACAATCGATACTTCATAAGCTGTGCCATTAAACGCTAGCGGATTTCCTTCACGGTCTAAGATCGCTCCGCGCTTTGGTGCGATGGATGAAGCCGAAATTCTATCTCCTTCTTTCATCTGTGGGAAGATGTGTGACGGATTCCACTCGACTCTCCAATTCTCTGTATCTTCTTTTTCTTCTAGATTTAGTTTTATGTTATGCGTGTAGTCCACTGGACCCGCAAGTGTGTTCATTTTTACAGAATAAGAGGATTGAGCTTTCGTTTCCTCTTTTTCATTTTGTTTCACTTTCCCTGAAGCTTTGACCTTAAGATCAGCAGCTTCAATGCCACCATAAATCGTGGTATAACGATCTACGAACTCTTTTTTCGAGATCTTTTTCTGAGACTTTGAATCTAGCATGTCATACATACTCTTAAAATCTTGTTTCTGCCACGCGGCCATATACTTCTCCACCGTCGATTCCGGCTTTGGCGGTTCAGAACAAGCCGTCAAAAAGACAAAACAAAGTGCTGCTAATACGGTGATTCTATAAAAATTCTTCAAAACAGAACTCCTTTCCCTACCATTAAACAGTTGTTTAATCATTATAACAAAATACCTGGCAATAAATGTGTGATAACTCCATGATAAAAAAATCACCCTGCGCGCATAGATAAAGATACGCACAAGGTGATAGATTGTTAGTAGTTAATACGCTTGGCACCGAGATATCGGTCTTGCCAATACTTATAAGTAAGATTGCTGATCGTCACGCCCGTGCTCGATCCACTATGAACGAATTGATTGTTTCCTAAATAGATGCCAAGGTGTGATGGACCAGTGGCATACGTTTCAAAGAATACAAGATCGCCAACTGCTGGCTTAGAAACAGCAGTTGTGGCATTCCACATCTGAGCAACCGTTCTTGGAAGTGCAACGTCTTCTTTTGCAAACACATATTGAATAAACCCGCTGCAGTCAAAACCGCTCGGAGTCGTTCCTGCCCAAACGTATGGTGTTCCCATAAGTTCTGCTGCGTTTGCGATTACGTTAATCGTAATTTCATTCGGCTTTTTGACAGGCTCTGGCTTTTTGTTCTCCACTTCAGTCATCTTGTCCAAAACGGTTTTGGTTACGACTCCTGTCACAGGTAGGCCGTGTGCCTTTTGAAACGCTTCAACACTATCTTCTGTTACCGTCCCAAAATAGTCCGTGATCATAGGGTATGTAAAGAAGCCTAGATTTTTCAGGCGTGTTTGCAACTGTTTAACTTCCGGCCCTGTTGTGCCAAACTTCAAGTCCTTAGAAGTGATTGGCTGGGGCTTTGGAGCTGGTGGTGTCGCCGGTTTTGATGGAGCCGGCGTTGGTTTTGGTGCAGGTGGAGCCGCTGGTGCCTTTTTAGCCGCCACAGCTTTCAGAATCAGTTCTTGTGTTTTCGCATCAGCTACACCTGTAGCTTTTAATTTTTGACTGATTTGAAATTTGCGAACCGCTTCTGTTGTGATCGTTCCATAATAATCGGTCGTTTTATAATATGTAAAAAAACCAAGGAACTTTAGGTCTTGCTGAAGCTTCATGACAGCCTGTCCTGTAGTGTTCAGCTTCATCTCTTTTGAAGAAGTGTTTGCCGCTGGGTTAGATGCAGCTGGCTTCGATGGAACCGGCTTTGCTGTTATCGGCTTGGGTGCAGGTTTCGGTGCTGTTTCTTGAAACGACTTCTGCAACAACTTGCTATACGTATTCTTCCCCACGATCCCATCTACAACGAGTCCGTTCGCTCTCTGAAAATCCATAACTGCCTTTTTTGTAACCGGTCCAAAATACGTTGTCGTTTGTGAATCTTTGAAGTATCCTTTTTGCTTTAAAATAGATTGCAGCTGCTGAACATCCGCATGTGTTGTCCCTGGTTTCAGTGTGTTATCACCTAGGGCAGCTTCACCAACGAGAGGAACAGCAAAAAATGCACCAGCAAACGCAGAAGTCATCACTAACCGTTTTACAACCGTGTTCTCCATGTTCTCCTCCTTCAAAAATACCGTTTATTACATATATCGGCAATTATGGATATTTATTTAACTGTCTTTTCGACATAAAATTAAAAAAAGCCTGCTGGCTTTTTTTAATTTCCTTCTATTAGACTACAAATTGCACATTGCAGCTTATTTTCTGCTAATGTTTGGTTCGTTTTTCTATTTTCCAGACACTTTACTAGATCATTTATCACAGTGTGTCGTTCTCCTGCCATCCTCCTCACCTCATCCGAATTCGGTCCCCCCTGAATGCTGCGCCTTTTCACAAATTGGATCGGGCAAATGATGTCTTCCCACTCTTTTTGGGTGAGAGTCATGTTTTGGTGATGAGTCATCAAAATTTGTTGAACCGTTTGAAGGGGCAGATCATATAGTTCTAACTTTTCCGATGAGCACTTTTTCGCAAGGGTGCTCGCTATTTTGTGAGCAGCGCGAAACGGTACACTCTTTTCTTTCGCTAAAAAATCCGCAAGCTCTGTAATCGTGATACAGGATTTTTTTGCTCGCCGGAGCGCGGTTACTTTGTTCACTTCCATCGTTCGGATGACCGCATGCATGAGGTGCATCACCCGGTTCGCTTTTTCATAACTTCTATATAAATGTGGCTGAAGATCGTCCTCGGTATCCACGATATCGCCGAATGGTGTGTTATGAATCATATGGATTGCCGCGAGAGCCTCTCCTGCTGATGAACTGGCAAGTGCCCTCGAATGCTCAATAGAAACCGGATTTCGTTTTTGCGGCATGATCGAGCTGATCTGCACGTATGGATCTGCCACTTTTATGATGTTATGTTCACGGGTAACGAGTTGAAGAAAATCTTGAATCCAACGACCGCTATTCGTCATTAACGTTAAAACGGCAGTCGCTGTTTCTATCAAATAATCCGCACCAGCAACAGCGTCGTATGAGTTCTCGATTAGTTTGGAGAAACCGAGCAGTTCACTAACTCTAATGCGGTCGATGGGAAAACTCGTTGTGGAGAGTGCTGCCGCTCCCATAGGTGAACAGTTCACTGTTTCGTACGCAGATTGAAGACGTTTGATATCTCGTAAAAGGATGTCTAGCACAGCGGTTAAATAGTGTCCGAGAGTTGTTGGTTGTGCAGGCTGGGTATGGGTATAGGCGGTCATGACAGTTTCCGCGTGTTCGTCGATCTTTTCTAGAAGGGCTGTTGCGAGTAAAAGTGCGCTTTCTGTGAGTGTGAGGATGTGTTCTCGGAGCACGAGACGGTACATGGCGATTCCCATATCGTTTCGGCTTCGCGCCATATGCATACTACCCGCAAGATCGGGTCCGATTTCTTCACTCATTTTGTATTCGATCATAAAGAATAAGTCTTCGAATTGTGGGTCGTATGTTAATGTTTGCGGGTCGATTTTTCCTATGTTTTCGACTCCCCGTAGAATTTCTGCCGCTTCCCTTTTTTCTAATATACTTTGTTCCGCAAGCATTACAACATGTGCGCGGTGGATGTTAAACATATGTTTAAAAAGATAGTCTCTTTGGTCGTTGAATACGGGGCGTAGCAAGTGTTCTACGTATGTTTTGCCGGGAAACACCGTGCCTTCTTGTTTGATAAAATCGTCTTTGGATGGCATTTATTCCACCCCTCCAGATTTATGGCATTTCTTATAGTGTATTTTTAGAGAACGATATTGGTGAAGATGTGCAGTTATACAAAAAAGCGCCTTTAGTATTTTGAAATACCTCTAAGCGCTTGAATCTGTTATCCACTTTTTTCTGTTAACTTCACTTTATCAAAACTAAATACGTTTTCACTTGTTACATTCAATACAGAAGGTGAGCTATTGATTTTTTTATTAGAAGGCATATTATACTCTCTTTGGTTCCACCTTATTAATCCTGAAGCCATAAAATTCACAGCTAATATGGTTAAAGTAAAGGCTAGTATAGGGCCAAACAGCATCCAAGGATATGACATAAAGCTGTTCCAGCTCTTTCCAATCAAGCCACCCCATTCAGATGATAGAGAGAAAGACTCCATAAGTAAGTTACCCTCTAAATCCACTCCCATAATAACTTGTTTTCCACCACCAATAAAAATATCCAGGAGTGCTAAATGGGCAAACAGAGTTAATACTTGTCCTACTTGCTGAACAAACATAATGATGATTTTCGGGATGAGAAAAGGTGTAACATGCTTCAAAAAAATATGAATCGAACTACCACCAATCAGTCTGGAACTAGAAATAAATTCTTTTCTAAATATATTCTCAATTTCTCTCATGAGATAAACAGAAAGAATGGGTATTGCCAATGCGATAATAACTCCGATAGTAATGTAAAATTTTGATTTATCATCATAAGACCAAGAAAACGCGATCAATGCTGGAGAGAGTATTAAATAAGCAAAAATAGCAGTAGGAGCATAATGGTAAGCATCACACAGAATTTCAATTTTGTCTTTTACTACTTTTGGTAAGATAAAAAATAGGTAGCCAAGAATAAACGAAAGGAGTATCCGAAATAAACTCAATAGAATAGCTAGACCAATCGTATATTTTGCTCCTTCAATTAAGTTTGTAAGAACACCTTTCCCTTCTTTATCAGAGCCTAATAGGAAATCTTCAGAAGGAGGAAACGGGGCTCGAGCTACTAACTCTTGATTCTCATTATAAAGAACAGCCTGAGGTTTATCATTCGGGTCTTTTATTCCATGTGTGTAAACAAAACTCATGACGAATATCGTTGATAAAAAGAAAAAACCAAAAATAAAAGACTTCTCTTTTAATAGTCTTCTCATAGACTGATATCTCCTTTTATCTTTTTGGAAATAACGGCAGAAGCCAAATGAAACAAACAATAATAAGGAATAAATATTAATAATATACTTAACGTTACAAGGTCGGGATTCATACTTCCGTAAGTTTTGATGTGTGTCATAATACCGTGAATATTAAATATTATTTCTAGAACAAAAAGGTTCGAGAGTGAAAACCAAAAGATTGTCTTAAAATGAAATAGAAGAGTGAATATGGCATTTCGAAATATATGCACAAATACGATGTAATACATGGATAAACCTTTTCCTCTAGCCATTTCCACATAGGATTGCTTTTCCTCTTCTTCTAAAGAAATCAATAAATACTTTGTAATATAAATAGAGGGAAGAATACTCAAACAAAGTACTGGCAGGAAAAATGCAGGCTTACCAAATACGTTTACGATCTGAAACAACAAAATATCTGTTTTTTTATAAAACCAAATGATTAAAAACTGTAAGAGGAAAATAATAAAAATATCTGGAAGTGATTCAACGACAAATAATACCTTCTTAACTTTATCCCTTTGCGTAGTCGGTAACAGCATAATGAAGAAACTTAAAGTTATAGCCAAAATCAACCCTATACATAAGGCAGCTATTAAGTATTTGACCGACATCAAATATAGTTGGTTCAGTTCTGGAAAAACAGGATAATATTCTTTGAATTTATAATATTGAAAGTCTTGAATAGAAAAGATGTTCCCTAGCATTTCTTTGACATGATTAAAGTAATTGCCAATATTAAATTGAACAGAATCATAGAGAAAAAGGGTGTTTTCTATTTCGTTATTCTCAATCATCTTAAGTACTTTGAGCTGCCTATCTATGTCATAGATAAGAAATGGAATGGATCCTACCATAAGAATACTGATACACAGCAACAAAAAATTCACACTAAGTTTGACGACTTTCATGTTTCTCCCCCATTACTAACCAATCTGGACTTGTTTATCTACTCTAGTTCTAAAACGATCTTGAATTTCCTCAAATTGATTAGCGCCACCTATTGTGGCAACATTTCCATACTGATCAACGACCACTAAAGTAGGAACCTTTTGTATGTAGTAATTTTCCAATAAATTTGGATCATATAAGAATATAAATTGAGGATATCGTTTTATGCGTTCGTCGCTATACCTTTCGGGACTAATAATGAATGTTGGTACTTCAAGAGAAGATGCCTTTTCTAAGAGGCTTTCACAAGTGGAGCATGATGGGTTGCTAAAGAGCAACAATACATCCCTACCTATATAGTCATGAATTTTCACCGTATTTCCTCTACTGTCTTTAGCTCGGAAAAGAGGGGCACTCGTACCCACTTGAAGACTCATTTCCTCTACTTTTTGACCAGTAGTCCTAAATCTTGTTAAAAACTGCGATAGTATGCGAGTTAAATAAAAAATAACAAAAAATTGACAGATGACAATCACCCATAAAAAGGTTTGTGATAATATATTCCAACTCATCTAATCAAGTCCTTTCCCATGATTCTATTTATTTCACCTTGCACTGTTGATAGATTCTTTATTATTAGAGAACATAGAATAATAAATATTGCACTAAAGCAGGCAACACCATAATATAATCCAATAGATTTTATTGATTCATCAAAAGGTAAACAAAGAACAAGTCCTAAGGAAATACAACCATTTCGAACAACTAACCACCAAGAGATCTTGTGATTCCCCATAACGCCGCCGCATCCGCAAGATATGTCTTTTCTTCCACGAAAGAGATTGATAGCGATCGCACCAGTAAAAATCAGCATCAGCCCCACTGCTCCTATTATCGCTACTTTGGATAGCTGTAAAGAGAATAATAATAAACCTATCAAAATTTCAAGACTAGCAAGTACAGGCAAAAACCGTTTAATTTGTTTCATTGAAAGAATTTGATAGTTAAACAGTAACCTTCTATGCTCCTCTTGCTTGGCTAACTTTTCTGTACCACTTAGAATAAAAACAATACCTAGTAATACCATATATTGCATTTGTAGAATCATGATTAACCCCTCACTATGCATACCATTTGGCTTGGACTTTAAATAACTCGCTATAAAGCGTTTCACTACTCATCAGTTCTGAATGTGAACCTACTTCAACAATTGATCCATTCTTCATGACAATAATTCTATCTGCAAAGCGAGCAGCAGCCATGCGATGTGATACAAATATAGCAGTGCGATCATTGGCCATTTCGTTCATTCGTTCAAAGATTTCCATCTCTGTAAGAGGGTCTAGTGAAGAGGTAGGCTCATCTAAGATTAGGATTTCCGCATTCTTCAAGAGTGCCCTAGCAATCGCTATTCGCTGCCATTGTCCCCCAGATAATTCTTCACTTTCATTAGACAAAATCTTACCAAGGTTTGTGTCTAAACCTTCAGGTAGACTATTGATTTTATTTAATAAACCACTGTATTTACACAATTCCAGTAACAAGTCATCATTCTTTATTTCCTTTAAGTCACCAAAAGCAATATTTTCTCGTACCGAAAAAGGATAGCTCATAAAATCTTGAAAAATGACGGATATACTTTTGCTTATCTCATTTCGCTCCATAGATTGTATGTGTTTTTGGTTGATATAAATATCTCCACTCGAAATGGGATATAACCCTAAAATACATTTGATGAGAGTTGTTTTTCCAGAACCATTCTCACCGACAATAGCAATTTTTTCACCTTTTTTAATTGTTAGATTTATTTCGTTAAGTACATTAGGGCTTGTATCAGAATAAGAGAAGCTAACATGATTCAATGTAATAGCAGAACTAGCATCGATCCAAATAGGATGACTTTCCGTACTAATTTCTTCTTCAGCTTCAATAAAAGTAAAATAATCATTAAGGTATAGTTGTTCTTCATATATTCGTGCAATACTAACAGCGGCAGAGTTAATAACTCCTTGGGCACCTTGTATCGCCTGACCAATAGATACAAATTCTCCAATACCTAATTTATTTGATCGTAAAAGATGAATAATGATCCAGCTACCTCCACCATAGAGCAATGCTGTTAATCCATCTAATAAAATATGGGTTCTCTTCTCTCTTTTCATCAAATGTATGGCTTTATTATTTGTATAGTGAGTTAGCCTTTCCCATTTTTTAAGCAAGTATGATGAAAGATTAAACAATCGTATTTCTTTGTTTCCTCCTTTATCCTGAAACAAGCCAGAGATAAAGTTTGCTTCTCTTGCTTCCTTAGTTAAATATTTCATCAGAAAGAATTTTTCATTGCCAAACTTCGTCTGAATAAGAAGAGTGGGAATTGCCACAAAGACACTTAATAGTACTAAACTCCAATGAACCATAGACAAAAAGACAACATAAGAACAAAAGCTAATTATTGCTTGAAAAAGATCTAATATATGTCGAAGAGGACTTATTACTCGACTCCCCTGGTTATTCCCAATTCGCTCAAGAGTATTAAAGAATTCTGTACTCTCAAAATACTTATACGAAATGCTAGTTGTTTTCTCAGATAGCATCTTTCCCATGACAAAATCAAGTTTATATTCGATCTCCATATCCCAAACTTCATTTAAATGTTGAAGAATAGATTTCAAAATCGTAAGTATAAATTGTGCAAACAGTAGTAAAAAAATAAATCTTAAACTCGTTGTTTGATTTGAAATGAATGCTGTAACATGATTGATTAATGTCTCAGTAAGTTTTAAAACCACAAAAGGCATTAATCCTATAGTAATTCTGCTGATAAGAGATAATATTATCCATGATTTACCATGCGTAAAAATAAGTTTAAATGCTTTTATAATAGCTACTCTAGACATAATCCCTGCCTCAATATAAAAAATTAGGACCAAGTATGACCTGGTCCCCTATACCACTGCTTAATAATATTAACAACCACAAGAATATATCGTCTTACACTTTTGTCCAGACATACTATCATAATAGCTAATAGTACGGGTACGGTCGGTATCTGTACACATTTGTGCTGTACAAGTTGCTCTTCTAATGCCTGAATCACATGGTACACCCATAGGCTTAATTCCTAGTAACTTCTTTAACATATTTACACCCCCTTTCAATTATTGAATGTATGAAGTACAGATTTACTCCAAGTATCTTCTTTTAAAACATCGCCTTTTTTGTTAATTAGCATGTATGTTGGAAATTGATTAACTTCTAGTTTTTTAGCTACTTCCTTATTGATAGACAGTGTATGAACAATCTCTTCATCAAATAAATAATTCTGCACTTTACTTTCAATATCGCACTCTACTAAATTGATTATTTGTAGCTTATTGTCATTAGCTACAATCAGTTCTTCCATTCCTGAATAACAGAATGGACAAGTACAAGAATTTATCGCAACCAAATAATGTTCTTCATTTCCTGATAGATGTAAATGTGGTAATGAGTCAAAAATATTTTTATTTGTGAAAACTTCATTTGTTGCATTAATTGTAAGAGGTGCGGGTAATAAATGAATCTCTCTTTTTAGACGTTGTAACTGACGAAAGTTAATAAAAAGTAATAATCCAAGTATCATTAAACAAATGATAACCTGAGCTATTATTTGTAAAAATGTGACCATGGTTTAATCTCGTCATCCACTGCTACTGAGCTTTGTTGTGTAAGATTTACAGCAGTTAACATTAACATAGAAGTTATTAAACAAAGATAAATGATTTTTTTCAATTCAATTGCCTCCGTAATATTGTTATTTAAACTAACAACGAGTGTTAATATGGTTTACTTTTACATTTTATTGCATTATTTGACAATTCGTCAATACTTTTTGGAAAATTTAAATTTTTCTATTATACTAGGGAAAGTATATCGAGAAACACGGAGGCAAAACATGAATATCAGTACACAAATTGGACTTAAGATTAAAGAAATGAGAACTCTTCAAAAAATGACACAAGAAGAGCTTTCTAAAGGAATCGTTAATCGAAGTTTTATCAGTCAGCTTGAAAAAGGTATGGTAAGTCCTTCAATCGAAACATTAGAGAAATTAGCTCTTCGATTAAACTGTTCGATCTCTTATCTCATTGGTCAGAGTGAACGGAACAGCGCACATGAACAACTCAATATCAGTAGCTTATTAGATAATATTGAATCCTATTTGAATGACAGTTTAATAGATAAAGGAAAAAAGGCATTTGAAAGTCTTTCTGGAGAATGGATCGAGAGAATGAACACCTATGAGAAAGGAAAATATTTTTGGGTAATGGCCCGAATAAAATGGTTTGAGGGTGACTATCAAGAGGCAGAAGTAACTACGCAGAAAGCAATTGACCTTTTAGAGGATCAGTACTCTAACCACTTGGGTAAACTATATAATTTTTTGGGAATGATCTCGTTTCGGCTAAAAAAAATAGAAGAATCCTTTACATCTTTTTCTACCGCCCTATACTTTACTCATCAATTTCCTTCAGATTACAACTTGAAGGTAGAAACCTATTTAAATATGGGTGTTTATCATACCCACTTAAAAGAGTATCAGTCGGCTGCCTTTTATTTAAAAAAAGCATTAGAAGATGCTGAAAGTCATTCCTCCCTATATAAATTAGGCGAAATTCAAATGACCTTAGGGATTACATACAAAAATCTAAGAAATTTTGACCTTGCCATTCAATCTTATTTACATGCAGAAGAAATTTTTAAAATAAATCATAATAATGAACAGTTGGCTGGAGTTTATTTTAATCTCGGTCTTCTTTTTAGAGAAAAGAACAATATCAAAAAATCAACTGCCTATTTTACGGAGGCAAAGCAAATTTTTTGTTCTTTAGCAAATAATGAACAAGCCATCAAATGTGATGTTCAAATCATAAAGAATTATCTGTTAGAAGGTAGCCATTTGAAAGCATACGATTTATGGTTGCCTATTGAAACTGAAGTCAACAATGGATATGACCAATTATTGTTAAAAGGAATCTTTCATTTGGATAGTTATAAAAGGAACAATGGTCAAAATGAGTTACTTCAAAGTGTTGTCTTTTTTAAACAAGCCCTTCATGTCACCGATGATCTCCATCACAAACTCGATCTTCAAAAGCATGTTCATACCTATTTTCTAAAAGAGGGATTGTTTGAGGAAGCAAAAGAGATACTGTCTCAACTATAAAAAACGGACCAAAAGAAGAGAATCTTTCATTCTTTTGGTCCGTTGTTTTTAGTTTTGAGATAAAACCGCAACAAACTCACGCATATAATCCGGCAGATCCGGTGGACGGCGGCTTGATACGAGGTGACCATCAACAACGACAGGTTCATCGATCCATGTTGCGCCTGCGTTTTCCATGTCATCCTTGATACCTGGTGTACTTGTCACTTTTTTACCATGCAACACTTTTGCTGAAACAAGAACCCAGCCGGCATGACAGATCTGGCCGATCGGCTTTTTGTTATTCTCCATATGCTGAACCATCTCGATCACCTCTGGAAAACGGCGCAACTTGTCCGGTGCCCAACCACCCGGTACTAAGATTGCATCGTAATCTCCAGCATTCACATCACCAAACGCATAATCAGCATCAGCCGGAACACCGTATTTTCCGATGTACGTCTCTCCTGCTTTCTCTCCTACAAGTTCCACGATCGCCCCTTCTTCACGCAATCGCAAAATCGGATACCACAATTCCAAATCCTCAAAATCATGATGCACAAGACTGAGCACTTTTTTACCTTTTAAACGCATGTTTAACACCTCCACTATTTTTATATCCTTAATAGCGTAACATGAATCCTAGGTGAGACACTATTCTTCCACTTCAACAGAGATGTATGTTACGATTTTTTTAATATAAAATAGAGGGAGACTGATTATAGATGGGCAAATGCACGATCGACCACACGTTAGAAGATGTGAAGCAGAAGCTTGCTGAACAATCCGCTTTTATGCCACGTGAGTTGGTGATGGAGGTTGGCGACTCTTTATCTGATGATAGTGATCAGACCTACTTAAATGAAGTGTTTCATCTTTTGAAAAAGTACGACCTTGCGGATGAAAGCGAAAGAGAGAAACGAAACGGCAAATTGAGTGAATTAGTAAAATAGAAGTGATGGCAGCAAAAAACACTTGGAATCGTCTCCAAGTGTTTTTATCATTTAATTAATAGGAATCGATTGTTCTGGTAATTTGCCCGGCTTATCTGCACTCGGATTTGCTGAATGCTCAAATGGGACTACATAATATTTTTCCGAATCCATATCGATTGCACTAAATCGGTTATAAGATTCTTCCGGTGTAACAGAAACCGTGTCAGGCAAGATTTCCTTTCCAGATCCACTTACAATTTTAAATACAATTTGGTTCTCTTCACCTGGCCAGTCATAATAGAGAATGGTGGAAATAGGTGTAACGATCATTTTTTCTAGTTTTATAGAGCGTCCGTTCTCTAGTTTTATTTTTTGATCAAGCGTGATCGTTTTGCTATTCGCTGCTAACTTTTCGGTGGGAACTTCAATATCAAACACCCACGGCTGATTCATTTTCATCTCTAAATCTAAGCGATCGTACTCGATATGAAATCGGACCTTCTCCCCGATTGGGATCTCTTTTAACTGAACTTCGTTGTAAACCGTAAACATGGAATTGTTCAATTCTATCGATTGCCCGCCTGTACTGGACGTTAAGTCTTTACCGTTCATCTTCACTTTAGGCATAGGGTGCATCTTATGATGAAAGTCGATGTCGTCTGCTGGTTCATAGGTCGAACTTATGAGTAATCGTCCGCCATCGATCATCACTTCGTTCAACGTCAACTTCCCCTTCTCGTTTTCAGCCGTTTGCCCTATCGCTGTTTTATAGGAAGAAAAATCGAGATTCTCGTTTTGGTTCAAATATTTTTCGATCGTTTCACCTACAAATGGCATATTAGCTATAGATACGATGCCTGTACTTAGTGATATTCCCGTCGCTATGAGCATGGCCGCTGCTACACCCATATACTTCTTTACCTGCGATGGCTTTTGTTTTTTTACTTTCTTTAGTACTCGCTTTTCCCATTGCTTTTTTTCAAAATGAGAAAGGTCTTGCTCTTCATATTGTTTCAAATCTATATCCATTTCGTTTAATTCGCGATAGATCGTCATATCTTCACTCCTCATGCTTCATTATTTTGAAACAAAAATCCTTTTAATTTTTTACGCCCCCGGGATAACTTGTTGTACACCCAAGATTCTCTTTCGTTCAATTCATGAGCGATCTCACTTGACGTGTTTCCTTCTAAATAGTACTTTTCAAAAATCCGTCGTTCACCGGGAGGTAACTGCTGAAGCAACTCATCAACGAGAATTTCTTCGCGTGACTTTTGTGACAGTAAGTTGGATTCGGTAAAATCCGGCACTGAAAATTGCTGTTTTTGTAGAGAGATTTGTCTTCTCCCATAATCAATTGCTTTATATTTCGCTACAGCTGCAATCCATTGTTTGAACGTATTTTTCGTAGGGTCAAATTGATGAATATTGTTCCAAACGGAAAGCAAAACATCGTCAAGGCATTCTTCATAATCTTGTTGCTGGTAATTCACATGACGTTTGATGATTGCTGTGAGAAGACCACCGTACTGTTGGATCATGAAAGAGATCGCATTTTCATTTTTATCTATTAATTGTTGTACAACATTTTCTTCTGTAACCTTCAATAGTACACCCCTCCTGCTGATTATTGGTACCTACTATGTATTACGAAATGAATGGGGGAAATCTATCACTTATCAAAAAATTTGTTAAGGAAGTAAGCATTTGGAAAAATCACTACGCTATAAAGCATAACTTTATTTCCTTATTAATTGTCTATATATGTTCAAAAGAAATACGATTACCCAAATCCAGTGAATCGTTTCGATTTTTCATTGACTCTCAAAATGAAAGCGCTTATAATTTTTATTATCAGGTTTATCGAAACGTTTCGATTACGTCAGACCATACACATTAAACGATATCCAGGAGGTTTTCTTTATGCTTAAGCAAAACGTGCAACACTTAATTCAAGACATGACATTAGAAGAAAAGATCAGCCAGTTGGTTCAGCTTGCTACTCCTTTCTTTAAAGGTTCATCTGATCAAGGCTTCATCACGGGTCCTATGCAGGAAATGGGGATTACGGATGACGTGATTCGCAATACGGGATCTGTGCTCGGTGGATCAGGAGCTCGTGAAACGCGCAACATTCAAGACGCACATTTAAAAGAAAACCGTCATGGCATTCCTTTATTGATGATGGCTGATATCGTGCATGGTTTTAAGACGATCTTTCCGGTTCCTCTCGCGATCGGCTGTTCATGGGATATGGACCTCGCTGAAAAAAGCGCTGAGATCGCAGCGAAAGAAGCATCCGTTTCAGGTGTTCACGTAACGTTCGCGCCGATGGTCGACCTCGTTCGTGATCCGCGCTGGGGCCGTGTAATGGAATCAACAGGTGAAGATGGTTTCTTGAACAGCGAGTTCGCTCGTGCGTTTGTTCGTGGTTTTCAAGGAACAGATCTAACGAACGACAAAGACCGTGTTGCGGCTTGCGTGAAGCACTTTGCGGCATATGGTGCTCCAGAAGGCGGACGCGATTACAATACGGTGAACATGTCTGAGCGTCAGCTTCGCGAGTCTTACCTGCCGGCTTATAAAGCCGCGCTTGATGAAGGCTGTGAGATGGTGATGACGGCGTTCAATACAGTTGACGGTATTCCGGCAACGGCGAACAAAAAGCTGATGCGCGACCTTCTTCGTGACGAGTGGGGCTTTGACGGTGTGATCATCTCAGACTGGGGTGCGGTAAAAGAGCAGCTTCCGCACGGTGTGGCTGAAGATGAAGCAGAAGCGGCATATAAAGCGCTCACAGCTGGTGTTGACATCGAAATGATGACAACGTGCTACGTCGACCATGTGAAGGAGCTTGTGGAAAGCGGCAAGTTATCTGAATCTCTCGTAGATGAATCGGTAGAACGCATTTTAACATTGAAGCAGAAGCTCGGACTTTTTGAAGATCCATACCGTGGAGCTGATGAGAAGCGTGCGGAAGAAGTGATTTTGTGTGACGAGCACCGTGATGTAGCACGTGAACTAGCTGCGAAATCTTGTGTACTTTTAAAAAATGAAGGTGGCGTTCTTCCACTTCAACCAACGCAAAAGATTGCACTGATCGGTCCGTTCGCTACAAATGGTGATCTGATGGGACCTTGGTCGTGGCAAGGTGCGTTTGATGACGTGGTAAAAGTGGATACTGGTATGTTGGGTAAACTGGCTGATTCATCACTTTTAACGGTTGCGAATGGTTGTGAGGTTGAGTCTGTAACAGATGAGCAGCTGAGAGAGGCGGTTCGTGTTGCGAGTGATGCGGACGTGATCGTGCTTGCACTCGGAGAAGCTTCATTCATGAGTGGTGAAGCGGGATGCCGTGCTGACATTCGTTTGCCTGAGCCGCAGCTTCAATTGATCCAGGAAATGAAAAAGTTAGATAAGCCAATCGTGACTGTACTCTTTAATGGTCGTCCACTCGATCTTCATGGTGTGGTAGATCAAGTGGATGCTGTATTAGAAGCTTGGTACCCAGGTACTGAAGCGGGTGCTGCGATTGCAGACCTTTTATTCGGAGACGTGAATCCGTCTGGTCGTTTATCGATGTCGTTCCCGTATTCAGTTGGTCAGGTACCGGTTTATTACAACCACTTCAACACAGGTCGTCCACAACCGACTCCAGAAAATAAAGAGCGCTATCTGTCTCATTATCTGGACATTCCGAACGAGCCTCTATTCCCGTTCGGTTTCGGGTTGAGCTATACAGAGTTCAAGTATGACGATGTGAAGTTATCGAGTGATGTGTTGACAGAGGATGAGTCAATTACAGCTTCTGTAACCGTTACGAATACAGGCGATGTTGCTGGTGAAGAGCTAGTTCAGCTGTATATCCGCGATATTGCGGGTGATGTTGTTCGTCCGGTAAAAGAGTTAAAAGGTTATAGAAAGATTGTTCTTGAACCAGGCGCGTCCGAGGAAGTTACATTCGAGATCACAGAAGAAATGCTTCGCTATCACCACGAGAACCTTGAGTTCAAGAGTGATGCTGGTAAGTTTACGATGTTTATCGGAAAAAACAGCCATGATGTGGTGAGTGTTCCGTTTAGGTTGGTTAAGTAATATAGTAAGGACTGCTCAACACACGAGCAGTCCTTTTTTTGTGTTTTACGGTACGTGTTTTTATATTTATTACGCGTTCGCGCAGACGAAGGCTCTTTTCGCTCAATTGACCCTTCGTTTCGCTCAGTAAACCTCTGTTTTCACTCAAACAAAAATGCGTTTCGCTCCAATGGCCTTCCTTTTCGCTCAAGCGACCAATATCACTTGCATTCCTGCACGATGATGCTTACCAAAGCTAGCTCCTAACATATAACTATCTAAAAATAGAAAAGATTGCCCTTAAAAAGAGCAATCTCACCTTACTATCCCAATAAAACCTGCAGCTGATCATCCACTTTAGCGTGTTTCTTGCTGCGAACAAGTGTTAACTCTTCATTTTCTTCAATCACATAATCAGCACTCGGTAAAATCTTCGTTCCACGTTCAAACGCGATTACATCTTCAACCTGTGTTAGGCGGAAATCAATATAGTCTGCACTCACACCTGTAATTTCTGCTGTCGCGTAAGCAATCTTCACACTGCCTACAGCTAGATTCATAGGCAGCATCACACCATCTTTACTCTGCAGCAACAGCTTCCTTCCACCTAACAACGCTACGCCATCTTCATAAACCGTGAATTCTTTATCGAATCCGTCTAGGTTCAACAGATGAAGGAAGCGCTCACCTTCCGTGTCAACAGTCGATGTCATGAAGATGCCGTGGTGCGGACAATCATGCGTTAGTTTCGCACGACTTCCTAATCGTTCAAGAGCTGTTTTAAAGAAAGGCAGATCACAGCGATAAAAGCTCGCGATCACGATCGCGCGCCCATTTCCCACTTCAGACTCAAACCCACACACATCATCCGATCCGTACACTCTAAAAATCGGAGTCACATTCGGTCCAACTTCAAAACGCTGAACGAAGCCTGAACGAATCTCCGGCTGAGCTGAAGCCCAGTTGTCTCCATAGATAGAAAGATAGTTTCCGTGACCATCACGGCTAATCCCTTTATACGTCACACCAAGTGCATCCGCTAAAATCGTACAGTCCTTCCCTTCCATATCAAAAAGAGGAACCTCACCGTACAGAAGAATCTTTCCGCCCGTGTTCAAATAGTTTACGAGCTTCTCCTGAATCGCACTGTCCATATAGCGTGCGGACGGTAACGCGAGGACAGGCGTTTTCGTCACATCCAGCGGTTTGTTCTGCACATCAACCGCTGTAAAACGATAACCGTTAAGCAGCATCGCACGGCCCATGATCTCCCAAGCACCGGCACCGCGGTTCGCCTCGATGTTTGAGAGGATCTCACGCATCACTTCACTCTTCGGATAACGATATTCGGTCATATAATAATCAGGGATGAACGCGAACGATACTTCATCTCGTTCTTCATTCATTCGTGCGAGCTTATCACTCACCGCCATCACACTTTGGTTCACGCGTGACATGCGCGGAAACGTATAGTTGTAGTCCCCTTCTGGACCGATCGGTGCTGCGAAACCATGGCGTTCACCAGTTGAGGCGATTCGGTCGTTCCCATCGTCAACAAGCGTATCGAGTCTAGCATTTTTTCCGCCAGCAAACAGATAATAGTTGATGAGTCGGTTTCCTTGAGCAAGACACATTCTAAACTTAAAATCCGCTGCTGATGGATCATAGCGCTCACCTAGTGTCTCACCAAAGTTTCCGTCTCCACAGTTGAACTCCACAGACGTTAACGGCTGATCTTCGTTATGAACGGCTTCCATCAGACCGTTGATGATGTAGAGGTCCTGGAACGTTTTCATGTCAAGATCGCCAAAATAAATATCAGAACCCGAGATATATCCAGGTCCTTGGTTATATGTTTCATAAAGCTGGCTGATTCCAATCGGGTACGTGAACCCACGTCCTCCGCCTGTTCCATGGATGTTTACGACAAATGGAATGTCTTTCACGCCGAACTCTTCAGCGTACTCTCTTAAAATTGCGATATATTTGGCGAAGCGATAGCGCATATAATAGCCAAGATCTTTTAACAGCTGCGCTGCATACTCTTCCTTCGGAGAACGAAAAGCAGTGTTTCGTTCGGCACTTTCTTCCAACGAGAACGGATAGCGGTCAGAAACGTTATCTCCGTATCGTTCACTCAACCAATTTGATAAATCGTTCAGCACGTTGTCAGTCAGATCTGGTGTGTTGCTCACCCATGACAGCATGCCGATCTCGTTATCAAGCTGAAATGCGATGATTTTTCCGCCGTTCGGATAGATGCGCGGTGTAACCACTTCCATCACTTTTTCATAATACTTACGAACTTCTTGTAAAAATCCTGGTGCGAGATAATCGACGGTTGGTGTCGTTGGTTCGCTCTCGTCCCATCCAACCGGAATGATCTCTGGATGCTTTTCGTACACCCAATAAGGCAGTCCTTCGTTTTTCATCTCGGCCATAATGAATGGTCCCGGACGAACGAAGAAATAAAAGCCGTTTTCTGTACAAAGGTCGATAAACCCGGCAAGGTCTGTTTCAGGACGCGTTTTACCTGTGGAATCAAACTGCCCTTCCACCGGCTCATGCCAAAGCCATGGCACATAAGTGGCCACGGCGTTACATCCTGTTTCTTTTAGTTTATCTAACCGGTCTTGCCAATCACTTTTATCAAGACGGTAGTAATGAATCTCGCCGCACGTGATCAGAACGGGCTTACCATCGATGATGATCTGTTTATTCTTGATCTCAATCATTATGCCGGACTTCCTTCTGTCTTTTTCCAACCTAACAGGTCAGCACCTTGTTTCACATACTTATTTTTCATGAAAAGATCCCACACGAGACCAGATTGATAGTTTTCGATCATAAGAAGCGTGATTCCCTTATCAATTCCGATAACATGGTCAGAATACCAAGCTGGAGTTACATCCAGGTTATAAGAATCTTGGAAACCATACTCACCCCAAAGCTGTGGATGCTCTTCATAAAAATATTTCATCGCTGCGATCGACTCTTCTGGTGTGAACACGATCGATCCCGCTGCTCCCGTCGGTGCGACCGTACCTTCTAGTTCAGGCTCACACCCTTCATAATAAGGAGGAGCCCCTGGAACACGGTAGCCGGTCGGACTCGCACAAGCCGTTAGGCCCCACGCGTTCTCGTGATAGGTCTTAAACTCACTCGATTTTTCTTTACAAAACGCACGGTTCGCAAGGGATGCTTTTACCGAGTTCTCGTACCAGTTGATTCCGTCTCCGTCGACGATATTTCTAAAATCGATGAACGCATGCGAATATTGGTGAACAAACATCGCGTTTCCTGGCGCATGAATGTACTCATAATCTTTGTACGTCCCTTTTCTGCGCTCGAAGCCGTCATAAATTTTTGCCGGAACGGGATGTGTAGGAGACGCCACACCAAGCACATAAGTCATCATCTGCTCCGCGTACATATCCCAATGGTGGAAGCCGCCTGTTTCTGGGTTGTAGCCCATATAGAACTGGTTCACCGGCTCATCATAATACACGTTCCAATCGATGCGCGCGTAAATTTTCTCGAAAAGCTCGGCGATCTCTCCGCCAAAGTATTCAGCAGAAGTTACGGCACCACATAGGAAGATTCCCGTATCGATGATAGACGCACAGTCGTACCACTCTTCGTTTTTCTTAGCCGTCTCCATGTTTAAGAAATGATAAAAGAAGCCGCTCGCGTGTTCCACGTTGTTTAAGAAAGTTTCAAGCGTCCTTTTCGTACGCTCGTACCCTTCTTCTTTCGTGATCCAGCCGCGCTCAATTCCGATGATGATCGCCGTTAATCCGAACCCGTTTGATGCGATACTTGCTACTTTTTTATTCGCCGACTGATCCAGGATCAACCCGTATCCTGGGCTATTTTTATCCGTGTTTGCTTCGTTCCAAAAGAAATCAAAGCATCCTTTTGCTTCAAGGTCTAATAGTTTCTGTGTATCCATCGTTATTCCCCTCTCTATCTGTTTTATCTTCATTTTGTTCATAAATAGAATGCTAATGGAGGCGTGAAGTTCTAGCTTGGCTACGGTTTCAAGGGATGTAATGGCCTTTTTATTTACGGTACGTGTTTTTATATCTGTTACACGTTCGCTCAAACTCAGCTTAGTTACGCCCCAAATGTTGGTTCTTTCGCTCTGAAAACTACTCGTTTACTCAGTCAGACCTTAATTTCACCCCATACTTGCCTCGTTTCGCTCAAAACATGATTTTTCATCGATTGGAACGGAAATCAACTCCCCACATCAATAACTTTTACTCCCCAGTAATCCCCGAACGATCCACGCCTTCAACAAACCAGCGCTGCGTGATAAAGTACACGATCAATAGCGGTAGAATCGACAGGACCGTTCCTGCCATCTTGATTCCTTCGTTCAACTGGTTACCGCCCGACACTCCCATCTCAGCTGGGAACATCTGCTGGTACGTTGCAACGAACTTTTGCAGCTGCAGCGGTAATGTGGTTAACGCATCTCCAAAATAGATCGCTGCCAGATACGTTTCGTTCCAATACCAAACGAACGAGAACAAAAATGAGATGATGATCGCAGGCAATGCCATCGGTAGTGCGATCGTGAAAAAGATTCGAAAATGTCCTGCTCCGTCAAGCTGAGCTGCTTCTTCCAAAGCTTTTGGCACGG
The DNA here is from genome assembly GCF_015903855.1 of Fictibacillus sp. 18YEL24. GTDB lineage: Bacteria > Bacillota > Bacilli > Bacillales > Fictibacillaceae > Fictibacillus > Fictibacillus phosphorivorans_C. The sequence goes on along the minus strand of NZ_JACZDT010000002.1, from coordinate 546,298 downwards.
CTCTAAAAAACTGATAAAAGATCAGGATAAAGATCGCGCTGTTCAATCCTTGTCCGAACGTTGCCGGTAGCAAGAACGCACTCAAACTGCCAAGGATGTTCAGCTCATTAAAGAAGATGTATCTTGGAATGAGTGTCACCTGCGGCGGAATAATGAACGTTGCGAGCACGAGAACAAACATGATCTTTTTGCCACGAAACTCAAATCGAGCGAGTCCGTATCCGACCACTGCTGCAACGGCAGTTTGCGCCAATGCAGGGAGAACCGTCACATACAACGTTTCCATCAATGTTGAGAAGAAGTTCAGAACTTTGTTCGCCTGCTCATAGTTTCCGGTATAAAACTGTGTTGGAATCCAGTTTACAAGTGGATTCAATAGATCATCCAAACTTTTAAAGCTGTACACACCCATGTAGAGAAGCGGATACAGGTACACGAATCCGATTCCGACCAAGAGTCCGTAGATCAAGAGCTTGTAAAGAAGACCATCTGTCCCCTGCATGCCAAAAAACATGCGTTTCGTTTTTAAGTAATACTTGTTTACTTGCTGTGTTTTGGTTTGCACAATGATCACATCCTCTTAGGTGTATTTTTTCTTTCTTTTTACCGTCATCACACCAACCGCGATCGCAAGCGCTGCGGCAATGATCAAGAAGTAGATCCAAGATAGTGCCGAAGCATAGCCATAACCTGTGTCTACTTTAAACATGTTTTTCTGAATATGTTCGATGATCGGATTCAGCGAGAATACCGAATACGTTACGATCGTGTAGATCAAGTTAACGATGATCATCGGCTTTAGACTTGGCAGGGTGATCTTCCAAAAGAACTCCCAGTTGCTCGCACCGTCGATTTTCGCCGCTTCAAAGATCTGCTTGTCCATCTTTTGAAGAGCAGCTAAGAAAATTAAGATCTGTACGCCTGAATACCAAAGGATTACAATCAGGTTTTTTATTAAATACAGTAAGATCCCGTTAAAGAAACCATCCGGGTTATCATTTAACGCTTGATAGATCGCGTATTGTTCAATAGAAGGAATGGTTGTGATTCCTTGATCGATCAGCTCTTTGATAACCGGTCCGCTTGCAATGATTACGGGCAGAAAGAAAATCGTACGGAACAGTCCGCGGAACTTGATCTTCTGGTTTAACAATAGAGCGATGATCAATGAAAAGACGATGATGATCGGAACTGAGATGACCATCTCTTCTAGATAGGTTAGGACGCGGTCAACGAACGTTCCATCGACCGAAAACGCGTATTCATAGTTTCCAAAGCTGACAAAATTCGTTTTGATGCCATCTGTCGTAATTTTCACTTCCTGAAAGCTTAAAAAGAGTGAGTATAGAAGCGGAAACGCCGTAAAGACGAGAAAGCCGATGATCCATGGTGAAACAAACAGCAATCCTGTTAGATTTCTGTTATTGCCTAGTCGTTTCATCGCTTTCTCCTCCTTCTGTTACCACAAAATCCTTAGGTTTCACTTCAGTACCATTACTTTTATAAGTCGTGTTCGTATAGTTAACGATAATCACTTTTCCGTTCGAATACTCTACTTCTACGATGCCTGTTTGAGGCACATTACGGCTGACGATTTCTTCGCCTTCTACCTCACCAAGACTTTTCTTAATGTTTTCGTACTGATACAAAATCTTGTCTTTCCAGATGTAGTATTCTGATGTATATACGTCACTCGATGCTGTTTTAGCAAGAAGGTGTGACGCTTCCTTCGTTAAAAGATACGATGGATACGCTCCGTACTCGATCATGCGCAGCATCTGATCTTCCGAATCTGACTGAAAGTTCGAGAACGGTGCGTAATATGGCATATAGCCTTTTAGCACGATCTGCAAAAACGGCACCGTGTCTGTTTCAAACACATAGTTAGAAGCGTTCATCGGAATGTCGAGATAGCGATCCGTCTGACTCCATAGATACGTGTTCGGCTCATAAAGAGCAACGTTTCCTACTTCTTTATTTAATGTGCCAAAAAGCTTTTGATACGTTTTGATCGTCTGGTTTCGCTCGCTCGATTTTTTTCCGCTGAAGTCAGAGAACAGCGTGTAACCGCTCGTATCGATCGCTACGTTTGAAATGCCCTGTTCCTTAAATTCCTTTGCATCCTCTTTTGCGATTGCAAGAGATTTTTCTGGCGATAGATAATACAGTGTCTTCTTATCTTCACTGTGTGAGATCGTCTCTGCACTAATCTTTTTCGCTACATCTTTGCTACCAGAATATCCGGATGCGCCGTCATAGGCTTTTGTGTAATCGCTATAAAAATAGAGCGGAATGTTATCTTTTTTAAGACTGTCGATCGTGTTCTTCACGTCGTCACTGCTTCCTAGTTCACTTTCAAACGGAAACTTCTGAGGCAATGTACCGGTTAGACCGCCTTCCGACCAGCCTTTATAGACGACAAACAGATCATTGATGTCTTTTTTGAGTTCAGATGTCATGCTCGGAATGTCTGTCACCTTCGTCATCGGCAGAACAGAGTCCCACAACAGACCTTCCTTCACTTCGCCACCTAGAAATTCAAGTCTTACACCGGTATTGTCATCACTCTTTTTGAGCTGTTTTGTTTCAGAAAGATGGTTTTGATACGCTTTCGCCATACCTACATAATCAGCGTCATCTTCTTGTAAGAACATGTATCTCAGCTTAACGCCGAACGGATTCTTTGTTTTTTGATAAACGTTCAGACCTTTCATGTTCTTACTCGTCGGCTGATAATATTCTTTTCTAAAATGAAATTCAGAAGAAATCCAGTTAAAATCGGTCGAAACACCAGACGGATACGCTAAAATGTCTCCATGCGTATAGCCTTCTTCAATCACGGCAAGAAACGCATTCTGTTTCACACCATGAACCGTTCCGAATACTGGCATCTTGATCTCTTCCACCGGTGTTACTTTTTCTTCTTCTTCCTTCTTCACTTTCGTTTTCAAAAAGGCTTCATCATCACCGTAAATGGATCCTGTAAACGGCGCATCGGCTTTTGTTCCGTTCTTTTCATAACGAATCAATGCACCAGAGCCGTCTGGGATGAACATGTAACCGTTGATGTCACTCTTGTTCACTGCACCTAAAAACGGATAAACGCGCATAGAAATGAGCTTCGTGTATTTGTTTTCTTTGATCTCATTCTCAGGAATTGAAACAACAAGATCGTTTTCTTGAAGCTCCACGTTCAGTTCAAATTCTAACTTCGACTGGTTCATGTAAAGAGAGGCCGTGAACCCTTTATCGTTCATCTTCACACGAGGTCTAGAATCGTTCGTCGTGATGCTCTCGGTTTTCACCTTTCCGCGACGGTCCATATAATCAACGGTGATCGCTGATTGAGCCATCTGTTCCCACGTTTTGTTCAGTCGGTACTGATCGGGGTTATCAAGCCCAGAGTTCCAGACGTATTTTGTTTTCTTGTTCTGTATCTTGATCGCAAGCGTTTCTTCGTTCACATAAAGAGCGAGATTTTTGTTCTCGGCTGCTTTTTCAAAGCCTTGAAACGAGTTTTTCTGTTTGATCGGAGCCGCATCTTCTTTCTCAGGCTTCGTAAACGATGAAGATGTATACTTCATCACATTTTGACTCTTTTCTGTTGGTACGGGAAGCTGCTCCGTACTTTTCTTATCATCTTGCGCGGCGAATACAGAGATCGGTACGAGCAAGGTAAGAAGCGCGATACTTATCTTTTTATACACGAAGAACAGCCTCCTTTATGATGGAATAAACAAAATCGTATACTTGATCGATCAACACGAACACGATAAACACGACAAGAAGCATGATCACCATTCCGAACAGCGTGACGAAGATGTTTCGGATCGTGTCTGAGAACGTGTAGTTATGGATCTCTTTTAGCATGATGAAAAGGATGATCAGACACCATGCGTAGATGATGCGGATCGAGAACACATAAACAAATGATTCATTATAAGTCAGCACGTTCGACAAAAGAGTAAGGATCGGACTGAACACGAGGAACGGAGCGAGTGAATAGATCGTTCCGATATAGATGTCCTTGAACCTTCCTTCACCATCGTTGATCGTACTAACGAGATAGTTCACCACACTGAACAGTGCGAGCGGTACGAGCAGTAAGAGAAGCTCGCCGACTAAGTTAGCATCGCTGCTCACCGTTTTAAAGATAAATCCGGTATAGAAGCGGCTGTAAATATACTCGACGATTAAGATTACATATAGAATCGTCGCTGATAGGATCGATGCGTACTGTTTCTTTTTCAAATAATAAAAACTGTCGATCGGATGACGGAAGAACTTGAACAAAAAGAGCAGTTCTCCTATCAATCTCTGTTTCTTAATCGCACCGATTCTTTTGCGCGGCTGATTCAGAATGCCTTTCTTTTTGTCGATCACTTTTACGATATAGTACAAAATCCCGAAGAATATGAACGTGAACAGCACCGTTTCCAAGTTCTCTTGCATCCACGCGTGACGGACCTCCCAGAACGAGTCGGAATAACCAAACACGTCGTTTGCAAACTGATACTCTTCTAGCGCCTTATCATAGTCTTGTTGTTTGTAGTAAGCAGAGCCCATGGCAGAATGCGCGAGACCGAACGAAGAGTTCATCTCCAGCACTTCTTCCCAATATTTCTGACTCTCTACATAACGGCCTTCTTTAAAAAGCGCGATTCCTTCATGTACTTGTTTTGAAAAAGCAGTAGATTCAAAGACTTGGATCATGCCGCGTTCTTTGTCTGTAACGTACAGTCTGCCGTCAGGATCAATCGTGATGCCTGTCGGTTGTTTGAACAAGCCAAGACGGTTCGTTCCGTCGTCTTTACCGCCGAAGATGAATAGCAAATTTCCGAAGCTGTCATATTCATAGATCTCGCCGGTGCTTGATACGACGAACATGTTTCCGTCGTGATCGACCGCGATATCTTGCAGTGACTTCTCATCAGAGATATCACCAAACAGCATGTTCTTTCCGGCAACGTTCAGCTTTTTGATGACTTCGTTCGTCGTTCCTTCTGTTACGGAATAGACGAGGCCTTGATCATCAAGCGCGATGTTATCTGGCGCAGGAGGTGTCTTCATGAACATATTTGCTTTTTTGCTCTCTGAAGTGAGAAGCTTCTGCAAAAACGTTCCAAACGATCCTTCGGTGCTGTTTACGCCATAATAGCCGAGAAATCCGCCATCCTTACTAAGCTGAATGATTCCGTTCGTTGACCCTTCACTGATCACATAGATGCTGCCGCGACGGTCAACTGCTACTTTTTGTGGTTTAAAAGAAGAACTTTTACCGAAAAGCGGTGAATCCGGCTTTCCGTATTGCTCCTCGACCTTGCCGTCTTGTGAAAAGCGGAATACCTTTTCTTCTTCATAATCCGCTACAAAGATTTTTTCGTTTTCGTCCACATAGACGCCAGTTGGTGATTTAAGAACACCTTTTCCGATCTCGCGTAAAAATTTACCGTTCTTGTCGGCGACGAGAATCTTCTTAGCACCAGAATCCGCGATATAAAGGTTTCCTTTTGTATCAGAGAAAATATCTTCTGGGTTCATGATCTCAACGTCTGGTAACAATGTTCCGACCGGTGTGTAGGCAGTCTGTGTTTCGATCGTCTGACCGTCTGCTGATAACGTTTCTGTCTGATAAGGGACAGAAGCAGAAGCGATAGACGAGATCGGAACAAGCAGGAATACCAATAATGCTACAAATTGGGCAATGCGCTTCATTTCTCCCCCCTCCTACTTTCTTACTTGATTCCTGAGTGGGCCATCGTGTTCATCACCTGGCTCTGCAGAATTATAAAGATGATTAAGTTTGGTACGAACATGATCAAGGAAGCTGCTGCTGCAAGTCCTTGTCCTGCTACGTTGTTTCCTTCAACCGTTGAAGTTAACGTCGACATGTAGAACGAGAACGTCTTCAGTCCTTCGTCGTTCACATAAAGTGACGAACTCTCCACACTGTTCCAAACGAGCTGGAACGATAGGATCGCGATGGTTGCGATTGCAGGTTTGACGAGCGGTATGATGATCCGTACGAAGATCTGAAAATCAGAAGCTCCGTCTAGCCTCGCTGCTTCAAGCAGTTCATCGGGTATCTGATCGATAAACTGTTTGACGAGAAACAGACCGATCGGCATCGCGAGTAGCGGTAGGATATGAACCAAAAACGTATTGATCAAGCCGAGTTCATCGATCAACAGGTAACGCGGAATCATAACCGCTGCTGGTACGAACATGAGCGCTAACGTGTTGATCTCAAAGATCGCTTTTTTCATTCTAAAATTTTTCTTAGATAGCGCGTAGCCTGCCATCGTGCTGATGATAACGGTCAGAACAACAACGATCAGCGTAACGACAACAGAGTTGAACAGAAAGCGCGACATCGGAACACCGGTATCGTTCGTCTTGGTAAAAAGGTCTACAAAGTTCTGCAATGTTGGGTTTTCTACAAAAAAGCGCGGTGGATACGCGAACAGTTCGTCGATCGGTTTGAACGCATGAAAGAATATATAGACGATCGGCAAAGCCATAAAGATAGCCAGTGGAATTAAAAACGCAAGAAATTTCAGCTGACTCCTATGGAACTTTGACGGGTTCATTCTTGTTCCTTGAAAGGCTGACATGTTGATCACTCCTTTTTCGCTAGTCTTTCTCTCCAAACAGCCTCCAGGCTACTTTCGAGAACAGATATACAACGATAAGCAGCACGACCGAGATCGCTGCTGCGTAACCCATTTCATAACGGATAAATCCATAATCTTCTAAGTGGTTGACCATAAGCTGACCCGCATATTGCGGTGTCGGGTTAGCACCAGAAAGCGCCACACCGATCGCACCAGCTTGAAACGTTCCAACGACTGCCATGACCGCGCCGAACAACATCTGCGGCTTCATGGACGGGATTGTAATATAGATGATCTCTTGAAAACGATTGCTGATGCCGTCGATGTATCCCGCTTCATAGATCTCGGTGTTAATGTTTAGAACACCTGATAACATCGCGAGGAATCCAACACCCATAGAGCCCCAAAGCGTTACAAAGATCATAATCTTCATGAGGTACTCAGGCGACTGCAGCCATTGGATCGGCTCTAACAGCACACCCATCGTGAGAAGTAAGCTGTTTAGATAACCTGTTTCATCGCCAGAGAAGATGATGGTCCAAACAACGGCCATCGCAACACCCGCTGTCATAGATGGCGAGTAGATGATCAGTGCAAGCACCGTTCGCATACGCTTTGGTACTTGAGCAAGCGCCCAAGCGAGTATGAACGATAAGATATACCCGCCAGGGCCCACGATCAATGCGAACGTTAACGTGTTCGGCAGGATCTTCTGCATGAACACTTCATCTTGTGTGATCAGACCGACATAGTTGCTCAAACCAATGAACGTCGGTGTTTCGATCGCGTTAAAATACGTGAATGACAGTAGGATTGCCGCTGCAACAGGTATGATGATAAACGTTGTAAAAAAGATGATATACGGAGCAAGGAACATCCACGGTGAATAATCTCGTTTATTTGGTTTCTTTTTCATTCTCATCGCCTGCCCAACTTTTCACTTGTTCTATCGTAGGAATCGGATACGGCTTGACCATCTTGCCGTCTTTCACATATCCGAACTCTTCCATCTTTCGCTTGATCTCCCGGTCGATCGCAACAACTGAATCGTCAACTGCGGATCTCGGGTTCACACCGTCGAACACGATGCGGTTCCAGATGTTCGAAAGCTCACGCTCGATCATGTACGAACCTGGATTCTTCGGTACTTCGTATAGATACTCCCATTGCTTCAGAATCGTTTTCTTATGCTGCTCTGGCCAAGGAAGGTTCTTAAACGCTTCTAGGTTGGACGTGTTCCACATGTATTCTGGTCCGTACAGCATCTGAAGATTTGTCGCGAACTCGGTCTGCGTATCTTCTGACAGCCACCATTTTAAAAGCTCCCATGAATCTTCCTTGCTCTTCGTCCCTTTGAAGATCATCGCAGACTGACCAGAACCTGTTGCCCAACGCTCCACCGTTCCATCTTCTTTCTTCACACCAGGATGTGGTGCAATATCCCACCATCCTGCGATTTCTGGAGCGGCTGCTGTTAGCTGTGTGTATGTCGTAAAGTTTGCTGTTCCGATCGGAAGTGTTGAATATCGGAAATGGTTATAAAAGTTTGGCACTTGTAACGGCATGCTATAGATCGTGTTCAGCTCTGCCATAAATTGAATACCTTTTAGTGATTCTTCTGTTCCAATCGCCGTCTTCATTCCATCTTTTCCGTATAGATCTCCATCAAACTGATACACGAACGGAGCGGTTGCTTGGAACGGCTTAAAGCCTGTTGCACCAGCGATATGCGTATAATAGTTCATCCCAAAACGCTGAAGCTCTGGCAAGATGCTCTTTACGTCATCCCACGTATCTGGAACCGGAAGACCGAGTGCTTGCATAATATCTTTTCGGTAAAACTGCACAAAGAAATCTTGCGTCTCTGGCATCGCATAAACCGAATCACCGATCATGAGCGGTAGAAAAGCTCCTGGTGAGAACTGCTTGCTGAACTTTTCAAAGTCATCGAACTGATGCAGATCAACGGCCGCACCGCGGATGGATAACTCGTAAGGCAACCATGAAGAGATACCAAGCGCAATGTCTGGCTGTTTGTTCGACGCACTTGCGAGAATCAGCTTCTGCTCTTCTGGCATGATCGAGAATTTTACTTTGATTCCTGTTTCTGGCGTAAAGTTTTGATCAGATAGATTTTGTAGAAGTTCAACATATTGACGAGGTCGGTTCACCCAAACCTCTAACGTATCTTCTTCTGCTTCACTCGCTGAATAATTTTCAGAGAAGAACGATAAGAAGAAGCGTTGAATCGAGTCGATCAGCTTTTCCCAAAAACCTGCTTCTGCATCTGGCACTTCTTTTTCATCACCATGCACGTAGAACCGGTCGATCGTTAACGGCTGTTCTGGCAACGTTACGAGCATGTTTCCGAGCAGCTGTGCCGCTGATGACGATCCTTCTGACAGCTCTGTGAGTCGGCTTGGAATCTGGTCCGGCTTTTTGCTAAGTGCTCTTAGCTTTTGAACCGCCATCTCAAGCGAGACCATATCTTTTGAATCTTCTTTTGTTTCATCAAGTTTTCTAAGGTACTTCAGTTCTTGCTCAAGCTCGTCTGCCCAGCCCGCAAGTTTTTTATCAATGCCTGGAATGTACTCGCTGATCTTCCAGCCACGAGATGTATCTGTCTGATTCCCGGTAAGCTTTCGGATCTCAAGCGTCAGCTCCTCCATCTCGCGCATCACTTTGTTCGTCGTATGAAGAACAGGCTCAACAGGGGCAGCGTCAGCTTCTAGACCGATCTGATGACTCCCTTTTGATAGATAAAACAGATATGCTTTTCCATCTTCATCTTTCAACGTGACGTTATCCCAGTTTTTATTGAATGGGAACGTAACGGGCGAAGCTTCTTGAAACGGAACTTTTCCGTCGATCAATAGTTTTCGGAAAACCGGGCCACCTGTCTCTTTGTTCTGCAATACTTTAAATGTCAGCTTATAAAAGCCATCTTTCTTCACGTTGACGTTCCAGTTCACCGTCTGTCCGGAGTCTTTCCACGATTCAGAGCCTAGCGTGTTTAATAGAAGGTTCTTTGGAGAGCTCGGTACCGCCGATGAATCATCTGCTGCAAAAGGACGTATGTACGAGCTGTTCTTTTCGTAATCCTTCTCGGCTTCACGCGTAATCGTTGTTTCAGCTAATTTTGCGTTTTCATGTTTCTTTACGTAATCTTTATAGCTTGGTAGTTTGCTAGGTGATTTAACGTACGCTTTTCCTAGCAGCATCTCGCCTGATAGGTTCGTAAGCTGGATCGTATTACTTCCTTTTTTAAGTTCGTAACGAAGCGGCTCAGATTGAAGCTGACTCGCATCTTCTGCTGTTAACGTGTTCCAACGCTCGATCCGCTTCTGCTTCGGAATCATGTCGTTATCGAACCGATCTTTCTCAAAGGTGTTTTTCTCGTTTTTCCAGTCGGCCGGAAACACGATTCTGCGGCTTTCATAAAAAGGATAGTTACCGTTTACCTGAATGGCGCCCTCTATTGGAACAACCTCGTTGCTCAGTGGATAATAATCAAACGCTAGCTCATAAAGTCCCGCTTCCTCCACATTGACTTCATAAGACACGGACTCTCGGTTATGCCAATAGAAAACACGATCGTTATAGCCCTTACTCTCTGAATCTGACAAAAGGTTCTTTTTGTCTTTGATCTTAAAATCAGAAGGAGAGACAGACGCTTCAAAATCTGAAGCGTCCCCTGTCCCTTTCTTCTCCCAACTGTTAAGGACGGTATGATAGTTTTCCTCCACGACTTGTTCGGCAGGCTTATTATCCTGACTGTTGCCTTCAGCAGATGCATAGGGTTGTGGAATAATGAGACACAGCGCTAAACCTAACCAAAGAAATCTTTTAAACTTCATACTATCAACCTCCCCTTAAACTTCAGGCTTTCTATTTATCTTTTAAAGCCTCACTAGCTTCTTTGCTCTTTTGGTCTGCTAATTGATCAAGCTGCTTTGCGTAGTCTTCGATCTTTAGATTTCCTTTGATCACGTTATCTAAAATCACGGCCACTTTCGCGTTTGCTTCTTCTCCAACCTTCACGCCTGTTGGAGCTTCCCAACGTGCATCAACATAGCCAGGTACGGTTTTAACCGGCTCAACGACTGCGTTGTCTAAGTTGTCATAAGCTGTCTTGATTCCAGGCACTTCATTGATCGCGAAGTACTCATCTAAAATTTCAGGATCTGCGTTAACAGGTAGTGTGTTCAGTGCTTTTCCTTCTTTTTCAGCGATTTCCATACGCTTCATGAAACCTTCTTTACCGAATGACATCCACTTAGAGAAAAGGAATGCTTCTTCAGCGTGCTTACTCGTTTTAGAAATTCCAACAAAGTCGTTCGTTACACCCGTTCTTCCACCAGGAAGACCGATGAAGTCAAAGTCAAACGTTCCATTTTCAACAAGAGCAGGAACTCCCCAAGTACCGTCCCATTTCACAGCAACTTGTCCGTTCATCCATACTTCTTCTGGGTTCTCGCCTTTAAAATTAGCCTTCAAGTCATCTGGAAGTGACTCGTACGCGTAGTTGTTCGTTGTGATTTCTTTTGCAAGATTAGCTCCTGCGATGAATTCTTTTGAGTCAAGAGAGTATTGACCGTCTTGAACCGTATACCAGCCCATGTCTGGGTTAGCTGCTGCTGGATACCAGTCTGTTACGGAGAACGCGTGGTTCGTTCCAGCTACACCTTTGTTAATGTTCGTTACTTCTTTAATGGATTTCGTGTACTCTTCTAGTGAAAAACCAAACTCAGGGTAATCCAGGTTCGCTTCGTTAAACAGATCTTTGTTTACTAAGTAGCCTAAGAAATGCTGTGCGAATGGAACCGCATACACTTTATCGTTGTAAGTCGCTGATTCACGAACTGCTTCTGGAATGTTTGCAAAATCTTTATCTTTTTCCGTCATTTTGGTGATGTCCATCAACCAATCGTTTGATAGTGACGATGGAATCTGTGGAAGAGCGAAAACATCTGGCATCTTGCCCGCACTTGCTGCAGCAGCGAGTGTTCCGTTCCAGTCTGTTGGGTTAATCGACTCGTCGATCTTAACTTTGATGTTCGGATACTTTTTCTCAAACGCTTTGATCATCAGGCGCTCGAGGTTTTGTTCTTTTTCAGTACCAAGTGACCAGCTTGCATACGAGATGGTTACGTTTTCTTTCTTGTTGTCAGAGCTTGCTTTGTCATCTGAGCTACAAGCTGCTACTGAAAATAGCAGTGCGATGATCATGAATAGTGATAAAATCTTTTTCATTACCTATCAACTCCCGATTTAATTTTTTGGGCTATTTTGCTCTGTTGCTTTTGAAAGTGTTGATTTCCGTTTCGGGTGCTTCGCTTTCCGCGGGGCAGGCGGTGAGCCCCTTGCCGCTTTGCGCCTTTAAGGGTCTCACCTGACCGCTTGTCCCGCAGGAGTCTCTCACCCTACACTTCAATCAACTTATTCAGGGATGAGAATTAAGAAAGCAGTGCAACAAGAAGATAGCCTTACTTATGGTTGAATAGCGTTTGCGAACGCTGGTTGGAACCGAATGGATGCTGTGTCTTCTGTTGTTGAAATCAGCACTTTGTATGTGTGATCTTGGACTTCCTCGATTGAAACCTCTTTAGTGTCTACAGGTTTCCAGGAGGAGGAACGGAAGACGAACTCTTCTTCTTTTTGAATCATTTTTATAGTGAGTGAAATCTCGTCTTGTTGCTGCAGAGTTTCATAGATTTCGCCAGTTCCGTATTCGATGAACAGGTCTTCATGTAACGGTACGTTAACTGGTAGCATGAGGCCGCTTCGCATCGGAATCGAGATTTCTTTTCCACCGAAAAGAGTTGTTCCGTCGTACGTTATCGTCGTCGTCTTCTTAAATTCATCAAAGTTTTGAAGGAAGAAGAAGTCTCCTTTTTCTGGCGAAGATCGAACGGTAATATCAAGCTCTTCTTCTAGTTTGAAACGACTCTCGATTCCAGCTCGTTTGGCAAGCTCGACGATGATGTCGTTTTGATAATGAAAGCCGTGATCCATACCGATTCCAAACATATAGAGCTGACCTTTTCCAAGCTGTTTTTCAAACGCGATCACTTCGTCCGGCTTGTCCTCTATATGAGCGAACGCTCCATCTGTTGCTTCATAGATCTCAGCTCGGTCGATCAACACGTTGTCCGCCTGATTAATCTGACCAAACGCGCGGTGCTTTGTTTCTTTTACCGATACGTTGATGTAGTCTTTCAAAATCGTGCACGGTATGTTTTTCAGTGTTTTGGTCGGAATCGTAGGGAACAGGATAAGCTTTCCACCGTTCTCTAGATACGTAACGATCTTTTGCTGAATGTTTTCATCCATCCACTCTGTGGTAAACATCCATAGAGAAGGGATTTCATTCGGATCGATTTCGGCATCATCCTGCACGTTGATCGCATCATAGATGATGTTGTTCACGCGAAGCGCCTTCGCGATGCCGTTCGCCATAAACGTTTCACGGTCACGCTGAATCTGATTCACCATGTGTTTCGTGTGTTCATCGTGAAACTCAGTCATGTAATAATCCGGATAAAAACCGAGATGTGTATCAACGACTGGCTTCGTTTGCAGAAGTGAGCTCTCAAATGTTTGAAGCATCTTTCCGATATGCTGAATTACAGGATAGTGCGGATTCTTCTTGCCCGACTTAGTGAGTGGTGCCTGCCAATCGTGACGTCTGCCGAACAAGCCGATGTTTTCATAGTTCTCGCCCGCACCAAACATGTAATAGTTCACACCGTTCATCCCGTCCGCGATACACAAGCGCGTCGTCAGATCAAACGTTGTTGGTTGAAGCTTCGGCTTATCGTGGATGCTTCCACCTTGGAACTCAGCTGAGAAAAGCGGCTGCTCTTTCCATTGGATCGCTTTTGTAAAGGCGTTTGCTAAAACGATATCCACATAGCTGTCATACTCGATGTTGCCGATATAATAATCACCAGCCATGAGTGTGTTCTCGATTTTGGCTGTTTCGAGCAGCTGCGAAATGCCGATCGGGTACATCGTGCCACGCTTTAAGATATCGATTCCATGAAAGCCATGAATGTTTACGACGAACGGAACGTTGATGCCTTTTTCTTCTGCTGACTGTTTCAGATGCTCGATGAAACGCTTGTAGTGCTGTCGTAAAAATAAGCCGAATTCATTTCGTAATGCATGAGCGTAGATCGCTTCAGGCTTTTTCGTCATGTTTTCCGCGAACTGTTGGATGTCGCTAAACGGAATGCGGAATGTTTCTTGAAACGATTGTTCTGTATAGTGGGTTCTCAGATGTTGTTGAAACTCTTGTAATGTTGATGCATTGAAATCAGGCTGGTTCGTCACCCAGTGGAACATCCCTACTTCGTTATCGAGCTGAAAAAGGATAACCGGACCGCCGTTTGAGACTAAAAACGGCTTAATAACGGCACAAACTTTTTCATACCAAAGCTCTGTTTTTTTTAAGAATGTTGGATGGCTGTAACTTACGACTCGGGTTGGATGAATATCGCCAACATTCGTTCTAGCTACTGCCTCCGGGTAGTTATCGATGAACCATGTTGGAACCCCATGATCCACGATCTCTGCCATCACATATGGACCCGGACGGACTAGACAGTACATCCCCTCTTCTTTTACGAGCTGCAGAAACGTATGTAGATCACGTTCTGGACGAGAGGTTCCGGTAAGATCCGTAACACCTTCCTCATACTCGTGAAAAATCCATGGCACGTACGTGCTGATCATGTTCGCTCCCGCTTCTTTTACTTGCTGGATGCGCTCGCGCCAGTCTTGCTTAGGAATTCGAAAGTAGTGAAGTTCTCCACCGAACAAGAAGACCTCCTGACCGTCCACGATTACCTTTTCATCTTTTATAGCTATGCTTTTCATAAATCACCTCTTCATCCGGAGTAACCGGGGTACTGGAGTAAAAATGGATTAAATCATATGGTCAATGCATGTGGGTATAGCTGCTCGAAACGTTTCGATATAGTATAAAAAAATAGGATTTTCGGTAAATATAAACGTTTGAATTGTCGTTCGATACTCAAAATCCTCAATTCACCAATAGAAACGTTTCACTTTTCAATATTATAATCCAACTTGTAAACGGTTACAATATAATTTTCTAAAAATTGTGACGTGCTATAAGTGAAGTTCGTTGATCTATTAGTAATTCCGGAGTTTTGTGATGGCATATTCATATAACCAGATTTAAACTGTAGGTGCATTTCGTAATCGTCATTTTGTCTGAATCTCTTGTGCTATTCTAGTAATATCTTATTAATTCCATACTTAACGAAAGGACTTCTAATGGCTACCAAATCAATCAGTATTTTTCTAACTATTCTATTCGTTTCGCTTTTTTCTCTTATTTTTGTAGGAATTGACATCCCTTTTCCAACTACAATGATCATGCTTCTCTTATTAACCAACGCCATCTTTGCCTTCTTTTCTATTTTTTTTCAACGTGTCATCATTAAACTTTATCAACATAATTATGTGACAAACAAAAAAGGAGTTCTTTCATTAATAAACAAATACACTACATTTGCGTTTTTCAGTCTGAACCATAGTGTTCAATCTGTAATAAGTCAATTACCTTTGATCTTAAACAAATTGTTGGCTCTCATTTTCTTTTTTCTTCTGCTTATTAACTGGTGGATCCTATTTATTATGTTTAATGGATAATTTAAGAGATTAATCGTTTTTTATACCCTTTAGTAATGATGATTGTTTTATATACTAGATAGTTTCAAGGAGAATTGCCCATGAACAAAACCTTTTCATTAAAACGAGGATTTTCATTTTTAGGGAAAGCCAACATAGTCTTGCTAGCGATGATTGGTTTACTACTACTAAACAAAGGGAGCTGGATTGACGATGGTCAAAAATACCTCATTCTGTTCATTACGATATCGGAAGCGATGATTCTCTTATTAACGTTAGCCAGCTGCTTACCTCAAAAGAGTAAACAACGATAGAAAAAGACAAGCTGACTCTTTCTCCAGAGTCAGCTTGTCTTTTTAATAGCATACGCCTGTCTTGCCAGCGCTAATGCCCCACACAAACCTGCATTGTCACCCAAATCAGGCGGTACAATATACTTTTCGATTTGATTCAGTACATTTTCATGTTGAATGTAGCCGTTTAACAGCTGAACCACCACGTTTCGAACGAGCGGAAATAGATGTTCTTGTTTCATAACACCACCGCCGATCACAATTCGTTTTGGAGAGAGCACCAAAATATAGTTTACAAGAGCTTGTGCGAGATAATAAGCTTCTAGCTCCCACACCTCTAGATTTGACGCTAGCTCCACGCCCTTCTTCCCCCAGCGTGCTTCGATCGCGGGACCTGACGCCATACCTTCTAGACAATCACCATGAAACGGACAGCTTCCTGCAAAATGGTCTTCAACATGTCGCCTAACGAGAATGTGGCCCATCTCTGGATGAAGCATCCCGTGTATCAGTTTCCCTTCGGAAACGGCTCCTACACCAATTCCTGTTCCGACTGTCATATACAGACAGCTGTCTAGTCCTTTGGCGGCACCCCAGAGAGATTCACCTAGAGCGGCTGCATTCACATCCGTATCAAATCCGATTGGAACATGAAAATGGTTTTTCAGTTCTCCCACTAAATCATACTGATTCCAATGTTCTTTTGGCGTACTTGTTATGTATCCATAAGTTGCACTTGAAACATCAAGATCAACCGGTCCGAATGAACCAACTCCTAGAGCATCCACCTTTTTTTCCTTAAAATAATCAACAACGTGTCTCATCGTTTCTTCAGGGGTTGTTGTTGGGATAGAGATTCTCTCAATAACTTCCCCGTCCTCATTTCCAATTCCACACACAAACTTAGTGCCGCCTGCTTCAATTGCGCCTAATTTCACAACAAATCACTCCTTACCTGTAGCATCCTTAATATTAAATGAGAGACCGCATTCAAACATTCGGTTCCATGGAGCAAATGTTTTCAGATTATTGATTTTAAACTTTTTAAAACTATGAAGAATCTGTTCATTAAATCTGGTTAACATACGATCATTACGTTCTTCATTAACACGAACCGCTTCATCTTTCAGATCAAAATAATTCAAATCATACTTCGGCAGAAAATCTGTGTTCATTTCCATACGAATCTCCGCTTGATAAAAATAATCATCAAATAGGTGGTAAATCAGATTTTGCTGGATCTCTGTCTGTTTACCATCAGCACCCAACACACCTTGGCAGATGGTTGTGCCTAACGTATTACAGTTCGTGTTCCATCCTTTGTATGACACGAGCTGATCAAGAATACCCTCTTCATCTAAAATGGTGATCAACTCGCGGTCTCCGCCATTGGCATATGCGGAATCCGCCACAATGACGTTTTCCCCTGAGTTGATAAATTGTTTAATCTCATCCACAAACGTGAGCATATTTCGGAAACTTGTGTACGTGATGTCCTTTACATTCTGTTCCCATGACTCTTGCATCACACGGCCAGGGGTATTATAAGCGAGCACTAGATCGGCATCATCAGCACGATCCACCAACTGACACCCCGCAGCTAAGACATGCGCTTTTAAACTTTCTGCAAAAGGACGATCTTCATACATCGGCACAAGTTGCGGGCCGAGCGTACTGCTCCAAATTGGAAAAATTTTAGGTATCTGACTTCGTATATCATTGTAAACTCGAGACAGTAATGTAGCCCCTACTTCATCTGCACCAGGGTACATGTGAACGTTTTTATATAAACGCAGCTGTTCTCTTTTTGTCACCACAGCGCTTTGATCAATGGCTGTATATCCGTATTCAGAACTGTCATCCTGAGGAATGGATAAAAACGTTAACACGCCTTCCTTAACCAAATCTAGCATTTGTACATTCATGTTTGAATTGAAAGCACGTCTCGTCTCGTAGTCTTCAATATGCTCTTTTGGCAACGTAGCCTTGATCTCACTAAGCTGTTTCATCTCATCCTCTGTTAACTTCTCGCGCTTCTTTTTATCCAACAAATAAGAGCGTAAAAACAATTCCCGGCCCCAGTGTTCATAATAATCGGGTTCCTCGTCGCTGGAACTGTATTTTGGCGTGCGCATGATCAAGTTCGATGCATAGATTCCTAGATTCGGATAATCTTGGCGCAACGAGCGCAAGCGTTCTACCCATATCGCACTTTCTTTTTCAGTAAAATAATGAAGTCTGGATGGAAGCAGCCCGCCGTATACCAGCATATCAATGCTTAAAATAAGAGCGTCCACTTCCCCGGCTAGATTTCTTAGCCAGTTCCACAATTCTTCTGTATTCGCCGCCTTCTTTTTATAACCTAGAAGTTCAGGTCCAGGAACAAACAACTCTACATCGTGTGAAGACTTCGCAATCATCTGGACGTATGTGATGTTGCAAGGACGTTCATCTATTGGTAAATAAGCAATCTTCATGCGTTCAGCCTTCTTTCGCTACATACTTTTTATATAAGAATGAATAAATTTCAGCTTTTCTTCTTCATGAATCATAGGAACTTCGTGCCCGTATTCACGGTACGTTCTGATTTCCTTTGGCCCGCCTAAATGATGATACAAAACAAAAGCGCTTAACGGCGGACATACGGGATCGATCATTCCAACTGATAAAAGAACCGGACACGTTACAGAGCTTGCGAGATTCATCGCGTCCACATAACTTAGTGTTTCAAAGATTTTAGCTGATGTTTTATGCTGCGGATCGTGAACTTTAAAATAATGCGAAATCTCTGTATAAGGTCCTTCTGCAGCAAGACTAACGGAACGTTCAAAGTCCGTCATAAACGGAATGTCGCATAACGTTAAGGTGATGTCCTTTTGTAAAGCAGCAGTGGCAATGGCCAATCCTCCACCCTGACTGCCGCCTTCAAGATAAACGTCCCTTTTTCCAGAAAGCTTTCGAACAACGTCAACACTTCGGTAACAATCCATGTAAACATGTGTGTAATAATATTGGTTACGGTCGAAAATCCCCTGTGTTAGCCAACCAGCCGCTCCGCCATTTTGGTAGGAATTCTTATCCGCCGATTTCACACTCTGTCCTCTTACGTCTACTAATAAAACGGGTATTCCCTGAATCACATGCTTAAACGTATAATGCGGCTGCAGCGTGTTCCAGTTGTAGCCATGAAAGATGACAGCAGCTGGAGCATCTTTTTTTACAACTTTTGGTGTAACGTAAACCCCGTGGATGCGCGAATTGCGAAATCCGTCAAAAGCCACGTCATAGACTTCTACGCCAGGAACGCTGTATGTTCGCTCCTTCACTTCTACATTCAGAGGATACTCCTGATCTTCAACTTTTAATCCATCCCAAAATTCCTCGAAATCGGCTTTTTTTGTCTGTTCAGGTTTGTAATTTAGAAGTTGTTCCATTGCTTCATCATATGCGTTCATGACCGTTCACCCTTCATACGTAAAAAGGAGAAAATATTTTGTAGTGTCATATTTTCTCCCTTTCTTTTCAATTTGTATATATAGGAAGTTGTTATGCGAAAAGGTGCGGTTGCAAGCGTGCCAGTCGGCAGTTGGGCTTCGTTCTGCACCATAGTTCTGTATTATGTCTGTTTTAACGGTACGTGTTCTTATATTTATTACACGTTCGCTCAAACATGGCCGCTTTTCGCTCCAAACATCTTCCGTTTAGCCCCGTGGAACCACAGTTTCGCTCCAACTGACCACCGTTTCGCTCAGTGGAGCCCGCTTTTCGCTCCAACACCCCAAAATACAAACTTCATCCCTCTTTTACAACTTTAAAACTATGTCCAACCTGCTCATTTGCGTCATAATAATTCAATTTAAGCGTAAATTGAAACCGAATCACACGTTTAAATAATCTCTTTTTGTTTTTCCGTCTTATAGTCGTCGTTTTGCAGTTCTTTTAAAATTACATCCATCAGGTAGAATGCGGAAACTTCACAAATAGAGTTATCGTCACCCGCAATATCATCTGTCGCTGGAATAAGTAATCGCGTATTCGAAACATCTGCTATCGGAGAATCCTGTTGGCTGGTCACCCCAATCGTTTCGCACCCTAATTTCTTAGCTTGCCTCAACATACCAACCACTTCTGAATCATAACCAGAAGCACTAAGTCCGATAACCAGTGTATTTGAATCTAGTGTGTATGCCGACAGTTCCATCTCATACGCAGACAAAAAGGTGTCTGCTTTCTTACCAAGTCTCATCAATTTATACTTCATTTGATCGGCTATAAAAGACAGCTTGTTTCCGCCATACAAGTATATTTGTTCTGCGTTAGTTACTTGTTGTTTTACTTTTTCAACATCTTTTAACTCGTAGAGCGTATCGAACTTCTTCAGCATTTTTACATACGTCTCTTTAACACCTGTTAAATGACTGCTTTCAGATGGTTCGAAAAGCCTTGTGCTAACAGATGCTTCTTTTGCCATCAATCGAAGCTTATTGTAGGAACCAAACTCAAGCTTTTGGCAAAAACGAGTAATCGTTGCTTCTGATACGTCGATCTGTCGCGACAGTTCTGAAATGGTTCTGTTCGGGAATGACTCTAAATTCGTGATAATATATTTTGCGATCATCTGCTCGCGTTTCGTCAGCTTGTGTCTGTTCGACTCGATCATTGTTGTGATGCTCTTAAGCGGCTGCAGAGATTCTTGAAGCAAGAAATGACGTAGAGCTCCGACCATTCCAGCATTATTTAAGTTACGGGCGATCTCGATCTTCGTTTTCGCTAAGATAGCTGGAATCACATCGATCTCGAGCTGCTTCATGATTAAAGGCAGAAGGTAATCTTTTTGAGCTGTAATGCCTCCGCCGATGATAATCGTTTCCGGATTCATCATGTATGCAATCGTTGCGATTCCTTTTGATAGGTAATACACAAGGCGTTCGATTTCCTCGATGCATATTTCATCACCGTTTTGAGCCATCTCAAAAATCTGTTTGCCATCAAGCTCAATTTCAGCTACTTCTTTTCGTTTCGCCACATTTTTAATTAAAACGCGTGTGGAAGCTAGTTCTTCAAACTGACCACCTTCGATCGGGATATAACCAATCTCACCACCGCTAAAGCTGTGGCCGGTGTGAAGTTTATTATCTAAAATGTAGCTTCCGCCGATCCCTGTACCAATCGTCAGACAGAACAAGCTCTTCGAATCTTTCCCAGTTCCTATCCAAGACTCCGCAAGTCCGGCACAATTCACATCGTTTTCTACTTCTACAGGCAAGTTAAAGTGTCCCTCTAGTTCCTGCTTCAACTTGGTTCCTGTGTAGTTGGGAATTAAAGATGAAGCAAACAGTATTACACCTTCTTTAGAATCTACTTGGCCAGCCGTGCTGACACAGATTCCACTAATCTCATGCTGCTTCATCAGCTGCTCTCCACATTGCTTCACTTTTTGAACGATTACGGGTCCGCCAAGCTGCGCCTCTGTTGGCACTTCGAATTTTTCAATAAACGTACCATCTTCTGAAATAACACCGTATTTAATTAATGTCCCGCCTATGTCAAATGCTACAAACTTTCTCATCATGATCACCTTCATTTTCTAAGGACGGAGTATTTGATCCCTTCATTACCGGCCTTTCCTTTTTACACGAATGGTTTTGATTTGTTTAGGGCCAAACGTAATGGCTGTTTGTTTTGCTGCAGAAAAGTTGGAAATGATTTCCCCAGTAAAATCAACTTCATACAGCTCTTCAGGATCAAAACCAAGAATTAAATCTGTATTCACATCCTCAAGCGAAGGATTGAACAGACGAATATCAAACGTATTTTCTTCCTTCAACATGAATGAGGAAAAAGCAACCTCAGCTGTTGAAAGTTTAAATAGCTTTTGATCCTCTTTTTTCACATGTGATTGGTGAGTCAACACTTTCTGACGCAAGAACTTCCCGTTGTTTAAACTCATGTTGTTCTTTCCAAGAACCAATCCATATTCAAATTCATACTCACCAAGACATTGTGCACCAGATGTTTCAAAACCTGGTCCAGCCCCATTTCCACGCGTACGCAGGTCGCGTCTCGACAACCAGCCAACACTACGAATCATCGTTAAAAAAATATGGTCGCTTCCTTCCAAGGAATCTACTTCATATTCTTGTAAACCGCGGTGAAGAAGCTGATGTTCATTTGCGATCACTGTGGATTGAGTCGGATATTGATTCATAACGGCTTCTTTGTTTTTCGGCATATCGTATTTCTTATCTCGAAGCGTTTCCCTTTTTAGCAGGTCAAACGCTGTATCTGCATAGCTAATATCGGCTGTTGACGTTGAAAATCCAACCTTCAGCTTTTGGTCTTTCGCTGTATTGTTTACCTTCGTTTTAAAATAGATGAATCTTTTCCCTTTATGAAGGGTAATCGTTGTTTTCATCGTATTTGTGGTTTCAGCCTCACTCGGACCTGATCGGTCTTCGTTCAGTGAAGCAGGCAATTTCAGTTCATAATGTACAGTAGCTGACTGGAACGTCTCTCCCTTAAGGATGTCCGATACCCCTGTAATAACAGCTTTACTCATTCTATCATTCAGAGGTGGTGAATAATTGTACGTGTCTCCACCATCTAGGGACGAAGTGAAATGATGCTGATTCTTATGTTTCTCGCCTGTTTCTAAGTCCGTGATCGTTAAACTGTCCTCGTTCCATTCTATTTTATAAAAGTCGTTTTGAATGAATGGCAACGCACTACTTTCAACAACTTCGAATTCATCTTCCACAGTGTCAATTCGAAGCACTTTCATTTCAGCACCGTCAAATGGAATTGAGAAGCTTACATCATAGATCACATAATCCCCATAATGAGGCTCAGCTAAAATATGATGAATAAATTCTTCCCGACGTTCTCTTTTCAACACGTCAAACGAAATCTCCTCTTCGTTATGAAACAGTTTGATTGAACCTTTGTCTAATGGAGCTGGGATGCGTATCGTTGCTGTTACAGGATAACTTGAAGCAATCGGTGTGTTATTGACCACATATAAGTAGCCGTTATCTACTGAATCATCAAGATACTCAAACGGAAATTCATCGTGAAGAATATCTTTTGAAAATCGACTGATCGCGCTTAACACTTTTTGCGTTCGAGTCTCCATCTCATCATGAACCGCGTCCACACTGCATCCGCAGATGCTGTCATGAGGCTGGTTTTGTAAAATCAGCTTCCACACATACTCCATGAACTTTGCAGAATCTGAACGACCATTTGTCCAAACGTTTAATGCTTCCATGATTCCAACTGCATGGTCTTCACACATTTGGTTCTGATTTTTTAAATAAGATCTCGTGGAATACACACCAGGTAGAATGAAGATCTTGGATGGGTCGCGTTGTTCCCCAGAGATTGTTGCCTCCTGTTTCATTCCAGAAATCGAGTTCACATAATCTGACATCAATGTTTGCTTAAACGCGATATCAGGCATTTCTTCACTCAGCTTCTTCACTCTTTCATTCACATCTGAGCTCGTAAACGTATGGTCGGCTCCGTTCATAATTAAAGCATGGCCAGAAGTTAAATAAGGAGCATTTCCTTCTAAATAGGTTTTCGTCTTCTCCACAAAATCCTTAGATTTAAGGAAAGTTTGATAATACCCTTCAAATAGTGGCAAGACCATCGTAAATACCTTCGTTCCGTCTGCACCTGCCCATGTGTTTTCAAAACGGTCCGATATAGCACCACGGAAAATAAGTGCAGAATCAATTCCGTAATTTCGTAAAATTTGCGGCATCTGACTAATGTGTCCGAACGTATCTGGCAAATATCCGATATTGTGCGGTGAACCTAGTTTCTTTGCTGTGCTTGTTCCAATCTCTAAGTTCTTGATCATGGACTCACCTGAAACGAGAAACTCATCCGCTAGCAGATACCAAGGGCCAACCTCTATTTTTCCTTCTCTTATAAAAGCAAGAAGACGCGCATACTCTTCATCACTTACGATCTCTTGATAATCATCAAGAACGATCGTCTGCCCGTCTAAAAAGAAGTTATCGATCTTCCCATCATTCAACAGGTCCTGTGTATAGCGGAGTCCGTTGCGAAGTCTGAATCGAAACTCTTCAAACGTTTCATACCATTCACGGTCCCAATGCGTATGGTTCAATATGTTTACTGTATTTATGTTCTTCATTTAAAACTCCTCCACCATTTGAAGCTGCTGTTTCAGATGTGCACCGTTCAATGTATTTAATGCCATGTTGTTTTTAATCGAATACGCGCAGGCCATTCCTGCCGCTTGCCCCATATCACGAACAGTCGGCTGAATGCGAAGAGAGGCTTGCATCAAAAATGTGCTAGAGATGTGTCTGCCTACAACAACTAAATTTTCCACTTCAAATGTGATAAGGGAACGATAAGGAATCTCGTAATATTCTCCGCGAGAAAATTTCGCTTCATTTACCGATTCCTTTGTAACGCTGTGAACATCAATGTACCAGTCGCCTCGAGCAATTCCGTCTTCAAATCGAGCACGGTCTACATAGTCCTGTTCAGTGAGCACATATTGACCTACAATGCGGTATGATTCACGAATACCAAGCTGATTCGCTTCTTTCAATAGAAACGCGTTCTGGAATCCCGGAATGTATTTTGGTAAAAAGGTTGCGAGCCTGCGAATCATTTGTCTTCCTTTTACAACAGCCTCTGAACGAAGCTTCGGATCTGTTGTTTTCGTGATGCCTGGAATGTGCGGGCAATTGAATGACATGACTGTGGGTTTTCCTGGTTGTGTAAACGCTTGGAAGTACCGCAGATCCTCTTCTTGTAAATCATCGTTTGCCAGTGCTTCCCTAAAATAAGGCTCTAGCACATGCCCTTTACCAGGAACCATCGCGATCTCAAAAAAGTCAGGATTTTCGATCTTACAAAACGTCTCATTCTGAGAGAGGATAAACGTTCGCAACTCTGGAATATCAATCCCGCCCATTTCAAATCGAAAAGAGATCTGCTGGTTTTCACCATCTTTATTTCCGCTCACAACTTCAACACCTGCTGAACGAGAAAGAACGGCATCTGCTGTAGCATCAACGAACGTTTTCCCTGAAATCGCTATAAGCCCATCACATGTGTTGACGATAATATGCGTAATTTTTCCATTTTCCTTTATGCAGTCTATAAAATTCGCATCATACAGAATGCTGCCTCCGCGTTCTGTGATGAGCTGTTCGAGCACATAACTTAAAGACTCAACGTTAAACCAGCTGCATGCTGTCGTTCCGTCGTTCGTTTCTACATTTTCTTTGTTTAAACGCTCAGTGATTAAACCGTTAATGCGCTGTGTTTTCACATGAGTCGGCATCATAGGAGAAACAAGGGAATTCGTTTGAGTTCCTCCGAGGGAAATGGTTTTTTCTACGACTAAAGTGGAGAGATTTTCTTCTAATGCAGAGATCGCTGTAGCAGCTCCTCCCGTACCTCCACCGACCACAACACAATCTACATCATAGATGACAGGAACTTCTTTGCCGAAAAAAGATAGGGTACTCAAATGAATTCACCTCTTAAAAAGATATCGTAATGTAGGTTATCCTTTTACCGCTCCGTCTGTTGCTCCTGAAATAAAGTACTTTTGCAGCCAGATAAAGATTAGTAAAGTAGGAATTGTCGTTAGTATGGATGCGGCAGAGATTAATTTTAAATTGGACCCGTCAAAGTTCTGTGAAAGCTGTGCGAGCCCGATGGATAACGTGTACATGCTGCTTTCTGTTGAGTTAAGCAGCGGCCATAAGTAATCACCCCATGTGCCCATGAATGTGAAGATCGCCAGAGTTACAAGCGTTGGTTTCACAAGGGGCAATACAACGAGATACCATACTTTAAAGCGGTTTGCGCCGTCTAAGTAAGCCGATTCTTCAAGTTCTTTTGGGATACGCAGATAGGCTTGGCGCATTAAAAAGATTCCGAACGCTGTTGAAACCTGCATCACAACAAGACCGATATGTGTGTTTCTTAGTCCAAGTTCTCCTGCTAGCTGAAAAAGTGGAGCCATGTATAGCTGAAACGGAACCATCATCGTTGAGATAATGAGTGCCAGAACAACACTTCGTCCTCTAAAGTCCATTCGTGCAAGCGGATATGCTGCTAAGCTGCAGAACAATAAGTTTAAAGGAATCGCGATGACTGTAATAATCGCTGTGTTCATAAAATAAAGTCCAAAGTTCGCTTTTTCAAATGCCGTTACGAAGTTTGCAAGTGTTGGATCTTTTGGAAGAAGACTTGTGTAGATGCCTTCACTTCCTGATTTCATTGCCATAAATAATGTGATCAGAAACGGTCCGACCGTTAGTACAGTGATGAGTACCATAACGGCGTAAAGCCATATTTTACTGTTTTGTTTTGATTTCATGAGATTCCCCCCAATCTATTAAACACGTAGATCGTCTTCGCGTTTACTTGTTAACTTCATCTGTAAAAGTGATGCGGCGATCGCAAGTACGAGTAACACGATACCTGCAGCAGACGCGATACTTACGTCAAGACTCATAAATTTGTTGTAGATGTACATTACGAGCGTAGTGGTCGCACCTGATGGACCACCGCCTGTTGTTAAGGCGATCTCTTCAAAGACTTTCATTCCGGCAATGATCGTCATAACCGATACGAGTGTAATAGATGGCGTCAGCATAGGAATTGTAATCTTCGTAAACTGCTTCCAAACAGATGCTCCATCAATACTTGCAGACTCATAAACATCCTTTGGAATCGATTGCAGACCAGCTAAATAGATAATCATATAATAGCCAAGTCCCTTCCAAACAGTGATGGCTGCTACCGCTGTTAGTGCGGTTGATGATTGAACCAGTAGATTGGTAGGACCATCGAACACGCCTAGTTTTACTAAAAACTCAGAGATAATACCGCTTTGTGAATAAAGCATCTTCCACATGAGCGCAGCTACTACCATTGGTGTGATAACTGGTAGATAGTAGAGAACGCGGAACGTGCCGGCTCCTCTTATTCTTTGGTTTACAAGGACTGCTAAAATCATTGGTAAAAAGACGTTTAACGGCAAAACGATCACGAGGAACGTAAGCGTGTTGACTAATGCAACCCAGAAATACTTATCTGCAAACATCTCTTTAAAGTTAGCTAGACCAACATATTCTCCAGTACCCGCAATGATTTTATAATCCAGAAAACTCCACTTGAACGCTTCTAGGATGGGAAACACTAAAAACGTCGCTAGAATCACGATAGCTGGCAGTAAAAACAGCCATGGCGTAAGGAACTTCATGCTAAACTTTTTCTTCTTTTTTGTTGCTTTGATTTTTGTTTTTACATTTGGCAGCACAACAGGTTCTCTGTTCATGTTAGAACCCCCCTTTTAAAAAGTAGAGACTAGGCTTTATAAAAAGCTAGTCTCTTCATCTACTACATTAGAATGTTACTTTTTCACCTGATTTTTCAAACGCTTTGTTCCACTCAGAAGCAAGTTCTTTTAACGCTTCTTTCGGAGATAGTTTACCTTGTAAGTTTTGGATGAAGATGTTCTTTGTTGCTGTACGCAGGTCAGCACTGTTTTCCGTTGGAGGAATGAGTACTTCTGCACGGCTTAAAGACTTAGAAGCTTCTAACATACCGAATGCTTTTGGAGAATCTCCTGGATTCTTAAAGTAGTCATCTTCTAGAGATTTCTTTGTAGCTGGAAGAACGGTTCCTGCCGTTTTAGCGAATTCTAATTGGTTTTCAGCATTCGATACAAACTCAGCAAGTGCTACTGCAGCATCTTCGTTCTTTGTTTTTGCTGGTACCGCAAAGTTCATAACCGCTACGTTCACTGGTGCATCATCTGCGTTCAACGGCTGTCCTGCTTTAGAAGCTTTGTACACTTCAGGAGCTCCTGATTCAATCGGTCCTAGGAAAGTTACGCCGCCTTCAAGCATAGAAACGTTTCCTGCCATGTAAAGCTCTTGACCTGTTTTAATTGAACCTTCCGCTGCTTCTTGAGGAATGATTCCTTCTTTATACATCTTCTGAGTTGCCTCAAAGAATTCTAATAGATCTTTGTTATCTGCAAACTTTGCTTTACCATCTTCGACGATAGGAGTTCCGTTCGCGATTGAAACCATTTTTTCCATGATCGTGTTTCCGTCATTAATAACCGGGAAGTATGAAGGCTTTCCAGTTGCGTCTTTTACTTTTTTCGCAGCTTCATAAAGTCCCTTCGTATCGGTAGGAAGCTCTGAAACGCCTGCTTTTGAGAAAGCATCGTTGTTATACCAAGAAACAGTTGTTGTTAAGTACCATGGCAAAGCATATAGCTTATCGTCATACATACCAGACTCGTATGGTCCTTCTACAAAAGAGTCCTTCGTCTCTTCGCTCACCGCATCTGTAAGATCTAATAGTCCGCCTTGAGCAGCAATGTTAGACATATAATGAGGATTTAAGTTAACAACATCAGGAACATCGTCACCTGTGAGCGATGTTAACACCTTTTGCTCCATCTCATTTTGAGGAACGTCTTCGATCACAACATCAAGTTTCGGATGAAGCTTTTCGAAGTCTTTTTCGATATTTTTGAAGTAGGTGTCAAATGGCTCACCTGCTAATGACGCTGTCCAAAGTGTAACTTCTCCGGAAAGCTCTCCATCTTTAGCAGACCCTTTCGCCTTATCATCTTCTCCGTTGCTGCACGCGATCAAACTTAGTGACAATGCTGCTGCTAGTGAACCAGAAACCCATGTTTTTGTACGTTTCTTCACTTTTCATTTCCCCCTCAGAAACATTTTGGTAAGCGTTTTCTTGATAACTCAATTATAAAAGTTAGATTAAGAGATTTCAATCCATTTTAAAAATAATTTTCATTTTTTATTAATTTTTGAAAATTAATTTCTTCGCTTGCTGGTTAGATGCATAATTGCGCTTTTACGGTACGTGATTTTATATTTTGTTACACGTTCGCTCCATTCATAAGTGGTTTCACTCCAACTAGTTTGGGTTTCGCTCAGAAATACTTATGTTTCACTCCAACATGGTTAAGTTTCACCCCGTAGAATCATCATTTCACTCCGTACCAAACTAAAATGAAAAAGCTGACAACAATAGGTCACTAGATGTACCTTTTGAGCCAGCGTTTCAATTTTTAAGTAGAGTAAAATTACTTTTGATGCTTTAAAGCGTAATTCACCCACATTTTCGCATCAAGAAGATCAGCTTTCATTCTTTCTCCAACCACAGGAGCAAGTTTTTCGTCCGTGACTGCCTTTTCTACTTTAGCCACAGTAGAATCAAACATGACAGAACTGTTCTTAATATCTTTTTCCACTGATTTATTTAGTTTTTTGATCGCTAGTTTAAGAGAAATGCCTTCTTTTTTATTTATTGCACCTTGAGGTATATAGATTTTCGTTATTTGTTTTTCAATATCTTTTAAAACGGTTTGTGTAGCATGAATCGGTTCCTCACCAGGGTTCACTGCCTTCTCACGCCAAGGTCCCTTACCTAGAGCATCTACAGACGGCGCACTCGCTTGGCCAAAAGCAAACATGTTCACACCGGACGTTCCATACTTCGCGGACATAACGTCACTCACGCTCGCCATTTCACTTAAGTGGTGATAAAAAGAGTAAATTCCTGTGTAGTACATCGTTCCTTCTGGCATCAGTTTTTTGCTCTCTGTTACTGTTTTTTGAATGCTATTGAAGTCGTGTCCATATGCTTGTGGTATGACGCCATCA
This sequence comes from Fictibacillus sp. 18YEL24, assembly GCF_015903855.1. Taxonomy (GTDB): domain Bacteria; phylum Bacillota; class Bacilli; order Bacillales; family Fictibacillaceae; genus Fictibacillus; species Fictibacillus phosphorivorans_C. The sequence goes on along the minus strand of NZ_JACZDT010000002.1, from coordinate 517,018 downwards.
ATATCCTCTTTCCAGTCGCTGATCTGTGCCGCTTCAGGTCCTGGTTCAGGTGTTGCCGTCAGCATAAACTTTTTGTTCATCTCTTTTGTTTGAACGTGAAGCTTGTCAACAAAATCGTTCTCACGCTCTCGCAGCCAATCCAGCCATTTTTCCCACTCTGCAGGTGTTGTTGTTGGTGATAGTGTGTACGGATCAATTCCTGTCTTTTCTAGATAAAGTTGTGTTGTTCTCTCACTGAAACCATAGCTCTCTTCAAACTTATGATGAGGGTAACGCATATAATCAATGTTCAGACCTTTGATGTCATAGTCTTTCTGCATCTCTTTATAAATCTCTAACATGAAATCCTGAACATCAGGCTGTGCGATATCAAGCCAGTAATATTTGCTCGCTGTATCTGGCTGGAACGTTCCTGTTGTATTGCTGCGCTGAATCGCTGCCCACTCTGGATATTTTGCGAATTGAGACGGAACACCAATGCTGCTTTCTCCGATCATAAATCCATCGGTCCACGCCTGGATTGTCATGCCGCGTTTTTTCCCTTCTTTAACATAAGCAGCAAGAAGATCTTTTCCGTACTTGCCATAATCACCATTCGCAAAGCGTGGATGTTGTGCCGGCAGACCATATTTCTCCATGATCTCACTTGGATAGATTGTATAACCCCAGAACGTTGTTTCTAAATAGACGGAGTTAAAGCCTGCTTTCTCCATGCGATCAAGAACTTGCTTAACACCTTCAAGCGTTGTTTCTTCTGGGCGATACCAGATCGCACGTTGCTCTGCTTTATGAGAAGCAAGTGAATAATAGTACGCGTCATAAGCGGATTGCGTCGCTTGTCTTGTTCTATCCAATGATTTTACAGGATCGCTTGTTTTGATCGCTTCCGCTTCAGCTAAAAGTGACTCCGCTTTTTGAATCGCAGCATTCGCTTCTTCAAACGCGACATCTAAATACTCTGCTTTTGCTTTTTCAATTGATGACTTCGCTTGATCAATCGCTTGTTTACTTTGGTATTGAAAACTCTCAACGTCTTGTAAGATTTCCACAACACCGTTTGCACTCACATTAACCTTCGCACCAATGATGGAGTTGGAAGAGATCCAGCTCGAATTTACTCCATGTCCGCTCACGACAAAACCGTTTTTAGGAATCTTAGAGTTTCCGCCTCCAAGTTTTGTAACAAAACCGTTCTCTACTGTAATTTCATAGCCATATTGATTCGTTTTTGTGGACTCACCGAACGCCGGAGTATAAACGATTAACTGATCAGGTCCACGGAATCCATCAAATACAGCTCCACCTGGGTTGGATTCTCTAGTAGGATCTACCGCATGTGACTGTTTTTGTTCACGTTTTTCAGTTGGCTCAGTTAATGTAACGGACTCTCCCGCTTCCAATTGTGTTAAAAAGTTTCTGATTTCTGTCGTTGAAACATCTCCAGTTGATAAAACGATCCCGTTCTCAGGAATAGCGCTGTCACCATCCGTGTCTTTTACAACACGGTATGTATTTACACCCGTTTTTTCTAATACTACTTCCATACTTCCTTTTTGTGTTTCCGTGTAATAACTAAATTCATCGTTAAATAAAATGAGCTTGTTATCATTGGCTAGCTGATTTTTGCCGTTGATCGCCATTTGATCGCCTGACTCATCTTTTACGGACAGGACATTGTAAGGTACATTTTCTTGCGCTTTAACTGAACCTGACAGGTCAACAGCTGAAAATACAAGACTAGTAGCAAGGAGGGAACCCGTTAAGACTTTAAATTTTTTCTTCATAATCAGTCTCCTTTTATTGTTTTGGTAACGCTTTCAAATTATTATAATGTCTTTCTAAATTATTTTCACTATTATTAAATTTATGAAATTTATTTTCATTTTCTTATCTGATTAGGGCGGACAAGGGGTTTCAGGTTAAAAACACGAAAAAAGACCCTGTTAAAAAAGGGTCTTTTTACTTATGTTTTAAATTTTTTTTACTAGCGAAAGTGCCTCTTCGTCTGCAAGAATCGTTACGTTATGATGATTTTTTAACGCAGATGCTGGCAACTGTTCATTGACTTCATCTGTAGTTAACAATTGCTTCATCACTTCAGCTTTATTGATGCTTGAGACGAGTAGTAATATCTGCTTCGCCTTTAAGATAGACGCGATTCCCATTGTAATGGCTTGCTTTGGTACGTCTTCTAAACGTTCAAAAAATCTAGCATTCGCTTTACGAGTTGTTTCATCAAGCTCCACGATATGGGTGTTTGAATAAAAAGAAGTTCCAGGTTCATTAAATCCAATGTGCCCGTTGCTTCCGATACCAAGGATCTGGATGTCCACACCTTCGGCTTGGCTCAGCTCAACATCATATCGCTCGCATTCAGCTTTTAAATCCTCTGCAGTTCCATCAGGAATATGAATTTGAGATTGAGGAACGTTAATATGTGCAAATAAATTTTCCTCCATAAAATACCGATAGCTATTGGAGTCATCTGCATCAATTCCAACATACTCATCTAAGTTGAAGGTACACACCCTCTCATAAGAGGTTCCGTTACTCCTGTAATCTTGAATCAATTCCTTATAAAGTCCGATCGGTGTTCCACCTGTGGCAAGTCCTAATTTGGCATCTGGTTTAGATTGAACTTTTTCAATAATGATTCTCGCGGCAATCGAGCTCATGTCTTGGTAATCTCTCACTTCTAAGACTTTCATGCTTCATCACCTCTCCGGTAAGCGATGTGCCCTTTACAAAAAGTCATCACCACTTCAAAATCTTCGTCCAGAACAACGATGTCGGCATCCTTTCCTGGCGCGAGACTTCCTTTACGGTCATACACGTTTAGCTCCTTTGCAGGGTTAACAGATGTCATCTGAATGATGTCAGAAATTGAACAGCCAGTAAATTGCATCATGTTCTTCACCGCTGTGTTCATCTTGATGATGCTGCCAGCAAGTGTTCCATCTTTTAGTGTCGCCGTCTCATGTTGAACGGTTACCTCCTGGCCGCCAAGATCGTACTGCCCATCACCAAGACACTTTGCCCGCATCGCATCTGTCACTAACACGACTTTCTCATTTCCTTTTTGTTTGTAAGTTAAAGAGATGAGTTCCGGCCGAACGTGAATTCCATCAGCGATGAGTTCAGTTGTTAGTTCATCGTGTAAAAGAGCCGCTCCTACAACCCCAGGCTCACGATGATGAAGTCCGCGCATTCCGTTATAAAGGTGAGTCACATGAGAGGCGCCGGCCTTCATTCCTGACACCGCTTCTTCGTATGTCGCATCAGAATGTCCGATCGACGTGACGATATTTTGTTCATGCAGATAGGAGATGACTTCAAGACTACCTTTAATTTCAGGTGCGATCGTAACGAGCTTAATGTGCCCTGAAGCTAAATCTTGCCACTGTTTAAATAGTTCTAAATCTGGTTTGATGATCGCGCCGACAGGCTGTGCACCCGCTCTTTTTTCAGAAATAAATGGTCCTTCAAGATGAACGCCGAGCGTTTCAGCTGTTCCTTCCACTTGCCCAGCTTCAATAAATAAACCTGCGTTTTCAAGCGCTTTTTCAATTTTGTTCTGGTGCTGAGTCATCGTTGTTGCAAGAAAGCTAGTCGTACCTTCTTGAGGCAGGACACTCGCAATGGTTTGTAGCGCATCAAAGCTAGCATCCATTGTGTCTGCACCTGCAGCTCCATGAATATGAACATCAATCATTCCAGGAACGATGTGATACGTTTCAGGAAGTTCGATTACCTCTGTTTGATCGTCACCTGGAAAAAAGTCCGTACTCAAATCTATTATTTTTCCGTTTTGTATGGTGATTGAGCCTCTATGCATGGTTTGGGTCTCGCCGTAGATCGTTGCATTCTTTAAGGTGATTTTTTTTCTAACCATTACACTGCCTCCAATAAAGGGTGGGGAGTAATCTATCTTTCCCGTGATTTGATTGCTTCTACCGTTTCTAAATATTTTTCTTCTCGTTTGCTATCCGATAAAAAATACAGACTGATCCTGTCGATTAAATATAATGTACTTAAATCTAATCCTGTTAATAGGTGATGATTTCGAAGCGGATGCACCGTCCACAAAATAAGATCTGAAATTTTGGTGAGTGGCGTTTCCCCGAAAGCTGTAAATGCTATTACAACAGCTCCTTTTTCTTTTCCTTTAGAAATGGATTGAAGAAGATCTACAGTTTGTCCGGAACGAGAAAATGCAAGGATCACATCGCCTTTTTGCATGAGTGTGCTACGAATAACCATTAAGTGTGGATCAGTAATCGATTCACATACAAAACCCATTCTGCTTAAACGATAGTTTAATTCTTGTGCCGCTAACCCAGAACTTCCAAGTCCATATATAAATATCCGCTTTGCTTTTGTCATGTGAGCTAAGACTTTCTGAAGTTGATCTCTGTCTCCTAGGTCCTGGACATCTGTCAGCATATCTCGATAAGAGGAGGAAAGCTGCTGTTCGATCCCCTCTTCTTCCTTGGATTCAGAACTTCCAGCAAGACGCACTTTCATCTCTACAAAATTCCGGCATGAAACCTTTTTCGCAAATCTGGTGATCGAGCTGATTGATACGCCAGTTGTATCGGCAAGCTCCTGAATATGGCTTCGCGAAGCTTTTTCAGGATTGGCCAAAATGTAATTCGCTATTTTCTTTTCCTTATCAGATAGCGTGGAAAACACGCTTTGTATTTCTTTGAGTAACGAAGCCATTGATAAACATCCTTTTTATTTAGGAATTTGAGCAACAAATCGAGCTGTGATCTGCTGCGGACGCGTGATCGCACCGCCTACAACAACAGAATAAGCACCGATATGAAGTACATCTCTTACCATCTCGGGCGTCATGATGTTGCCTTCTGCAATCACTGGGATGGATACTTCTTTTAATACCTCTTTTAAAAATTGAAAGTCATTTTCATACAGTTTGTGTTTCTTAGATTCCTCCGTGTACCCAAAAAGAGTCGTAGAAACACAGTCAAAACCTAGTTCCTCAGCATTCTTGGCTTCTTTAACGGAAGAGATGTCAGCCATGAGCTGCACGTTCGAATTCTTCTCTCGAGCGTATGAAACGAGTTCCTCTAGAGTGAGCGCTTTCGGTCTTTCTCTGAGTGTCGCATCTATTGCAATCATTTCACAGCCGCTCTCGATTAATTCATCTATTTCTATTTTTGTTGCGGTGATATAGATTTCGCTGTCATCATAATCTCTTTTCACGATTCCGATAACCGGCAGATCCACTTCTTGTTTGATCGCGAGTATGTCTTCTTTGGAGTTCGCACGAATACCAGATGCTCCGCCTTCTTTTGCAGCAAGAGCGAGTTTGGACATGATAAAAGAGCTATGCAGTGGTTCATTTTCTAGTGCTTGGCATGATACGACTAAACCTTTTTTGATTTGTTTTAACATATGATCTACCTGCCATTTCAGTTTTTGTGTGAAAATATTAATCAAGACCTAATTTGTTTTGGTAATTATTTTCTTATCACTATTAAAATAGCATATTTCTCGAGTTGAAAACAAAGAAATTTTTATTGTGCACGCAATTTGATAGTCACTGGTGAATCATTTACGGTACGTGTTATTTTATTTGTTACACGTTCGCTCAAACATTGAAGGTTTTCACTCCAACTTCGTTTCTTTTCGCTCAGTAAAGCAATGTTTTCGCTCCAACGGTAACTAGTTTCGCTCAGAAAGTTCACTGTTTCACCCAGACTCGTACTTTTCTAATGTAAGAACCACAGAATTTTTTTTGATGGTGGAGGATTTTGTCTAAAAAAGTAGAAATAGTGCTCAAAACTAGAAAGGAGAGATGCAATGATAATAAAAAAAGCTTCAGAGTCTATTAAAATTAAAAAACTAAAGTTGATTATGAAGAGATTTCCACTTCACCATCCTGTTCGTAATGAAATCGAAGTTGAATTAATTAAAAGTGTGACCGGTTATAATGGTGAAAAATCCCTCGACTATCACTTGGAGTTACTACCTAAAGACGAAACTTACATTTTCCATGATCTTCGCCTGCCTTTTGGGGCAAACTACTTTCAAATCGACATCCTCATTTTAACGCCAACTTTTTTTCTCATACTCGAAGTTAAAAACATGTCCGGCACATTGATTTTTGACCAAGAATTTTACCAACTGATACGAATATACAAAGACAAAGAGGAGGTTTTCCCTGACCCTATTTCACAAGTTTATCGACAAACACATTTATTGAGAGAATGGCTCAAACAACAGAAATTCCCCTATATTCCCATCGAATCACTCGTCGTCGTAAGTAACTCCAACACACGTGTTAAAAGCATTCCCCAGCATGAAAACATTTCAAATAAGGTTACTCATAGTGCTAATGTACTTGCAAAGTTTCATAGATATCAGAACACCCGAACGAAAGACGTGATTTCTAAAAAAGATATTAAAAAATTATCTCGTCTTTTACTTAAGCATCATAGCGAACCGAACCATCACTATTTCCAACAATTTTCAATCACTGAAAGCGACTTGTTAAAAGGAGTGGCTTGTACAGAGTGCCTTAAACTGCCTATGATTAGATCGAGGAGAAAGTGGTTTTGTCTAAAATGCGGGCATTATGACAAACTTGCCCACATTGAAGCTTTAAGAGAATATGCTTTTTTGTTGAAACCCTCTATTACCAATAATGAATGCTGTGATTTTTTTCAAATCCCCTCACGGCATATCGTCAAACACCTGCTAAATTCGATTGAACTTCCAACCTCCCAATCTGGAAAACATAAAATTTACCATCTTGAAGATTTATTACGTATGTAATGTTTTTTTATGCTGTTTTACGGTACGTGTTATTTTATTTGTTACACGTTCGCTCAAACAATGCTGTGTTTCACCCCATAAATGATGCGTTTCGCTCACTCCAATGCTAATTTGGCTCCAGCGACGCAACGTTTCACTCCAATCAGCCTCCGTTTCACTCACAAGTCTCACCCAATCCTGATACCAAACAAAAAACAACCGGAATTCCAACATTCCGGTTGCTTCATCTTCTCTATATAGTCGGATGTGACACGATGAACCGAGCATCACCGTTCATTCCGAAACTTTTTACTGTTGAAGGGACGATAAAGTGATCACCTTTGCTAAATGTAGATGTCGTTCCACCTTCTACCTGCAGTTCACCTTCACCATCTAGCACGCTTACGAGCAAATAAGATGGATTTTCAACCTCAGCAACAGCTCCAGCCAGATTCCAATGATAAACGGTAAAGTAGCTCTCCTTCACCAGTTTTTTGATTCTTAAATCATCGTTACCTGACAACACCGGTTCAAAGTCAGCGTCTTCGTGTGGAATCATCGCGACTTCGATCGATTTTTCAATGTGCAGTTCACGTAGATTCCCTTCATCATCACGACGGTCGTAATCGTACACACGATACGTAACATCTGAGCTTTGCTGCGTTTCAAGAATCATCGTGCCTGCGCCGATCGCGTGGATCGTTCCGTTCGGTACATAGACGAAGTCACCTGGCTTGATCGCCACTTTACGAAGCAGCTCGTCCCACCGGTTCTCGTTTACCATCTCTTCAAACTGAAGTTTGGAACCCGCGTGATGTCCATACACAAGCTCTGCTCCTGGCTCACAGTCGATTACGTACCAGCATTCTGTTTTTCCGAACGCTTCGCCTTCTACTTCGCGCGCATACGAATCATCAGGGTGCACTTGAACGGACAAGTCGGTCTTTGCGTCCAAGATTTTTACAAGCAACGGAAAGTCTTCACCTTCTTGGTCAGCAAAAAGTTCTCGGTGCTTATCCCATACTGAATTCAATGTCTCTCCTTTTAATGGTCCGTTCACTACTTCACTCGGCCCGTGCGCATGGGCGGAAATTCCCCAGCACTCTCCCGTTGTTTCAGTGGGAATCTCATAACCGAACTCATCACGGAGCTTCGTACCGCCCCAGATTCGGTCCTTGAATACAGGTTTTAGAAAAATAGGTTCATTATACACGCTTTTCACATCTCCCCACATGGGTATAGTCCCTCCCATTCTAAACGTTTGTTTAAAGATAAACCACCTGATACCATAAAAAAATCGGACTAGAAATTATTACTATCGGGAATCTAAGAATGTAGGTTTGATTTTGTCACATATTCCGATATACTAGACCTTTATAAATATACAAATATTCTGATTAATTTTACATAAAAAGACAGGAGATCTGATGATGAAATATACCATTGAGCCGCTTGGCGATAACAGCATGATCATTGAACTCGGACAAGACATGAGCCATGAGATCCAGCAAAAAGTCAAAAAAGTCTCCTCTTTCTTTGAAGAGAATAAGTTTGAATGGGTGATTGAAACCGTTCCTGGTTTTACGACTGTGGCTGTTTTTTATGATCCTTTGAAAATCAAGACGACAACACTTCCTTATGATGAAGTACGCGCATTTTTGGAACCGCTTTTAGAAAAATTAGAGGTTGATGGTGACACTGAACCTCGTGTGGTGGAGATTCCCGTCTGTTACGGCGGTGAGTTTGGTCCTGACTTAGAGGAAGTCGCGAATCATAATGGACTGACGGTTGACGAAGTAATTGATATCCACTCCAATGGTGAATACACAGTTTATATGATTGGATTTGCGCCTGGCTTTCCTTATATTGGTGGCATGAGTGAAAAGATTGCTGCACCGAGAAGAAGTAATCCGAGACTGAAGATTCCAGCTGGTTCAGTCGGGATTGCCGGCAAACAGACAGGCGTGTATCCGATCGAAACGCCTGGCGGATGGCAGCTGATCGGCAAAACACCCCAAAAGCTCTTTACCCCAGAAGGAGAAACACCTTCCCTGCTGCAAGCGGGTGACCAGATCAAGTTTGTACCGATCTCAGAAGAAGAGTTTCAAAAAATAGAGGAGGACGCGAGATGATTAAGATTACAAAGCCTGGCCTCCTAACGAGTGTTCAAGATTTAGGCCGTTACGGTTTTCAAAAATATGGTGTGATCACGAGTGGTGTCATGGACACGACTGCGCATCGGATAGCAAATTATTTAGTTGGAAATGCTGAGAATGAAGCAACATTAGAACTTACGTTGCTCGGACCTGATATGGAGTTTAGAGAAGACACGCTGATCTCGATCTGCGGCGGCAATCTTTCTCCTTCTATTGACGGGAAACCTGTGAAGTTATGGCGCTCAGTCCTTGTAACAGCTGGGAGCAAGTTGAAGTTCGGCGGCTGTAAAACAGGCTGTCGTGCATATCTCGCTGTTGCGGGAGGTTTTGATGTACCCGAAGTGATGAACAGTAAATCTACATACTTACGAGCGGGAATCGGCGGACATAACGGAAAAGCTCTGCAAAATGAAGATGAGCTTTCTATTGGTGAGCCGAGTGAACTTTCCCGAAAAATAGCAAAAGTTTTAGCGGCACAGCTCGGAGAGAATAAATTCGTGGAGATGCAATGGACGATCTCGTCTGATTTTATCGGCTCTTCTGCTTCTAAACCGCAAGTTCGAGTCATAAAGGGCAGACAGTACGACTGGTTTACAACAGAAAGCCAGATGAAGCTTTTTACCGATCATTTTGAGGTTACTTCACAGTCAGATCGGATGGGTTACCGTTTAAAAGGACCTGAGCTTGCTCTCGAAGAGAAACAAGAGATGCTTTCTGAAGCTGTAAGCTTCGGAACGATTCAAGTTCCATCAGAAGGCAATCCGATCGTACTGCTCGCTGACCGCCAAACTACTGGCGGATACCCAAAGATCGGACAGATCGCAACCGTCGATCTCTCAATCATGGCGCAGCTGAAGCCTGGAGACAAAGTGCAGTTCGTAGAAGTTTCACACGAAGTGGCTCAACAACTCTACTTAGATCGTGAAAAGAAATTGCATCAGTTAAAACAAGGAATCGCACTTAAAATACGACAAGAAACGAAGTAATTTAGGAGGTAAGTTATGAAGAAAGAGTCAAAAGCTAGTATTCTCTTAGGAGCCGCGTTCTTGATGGCGACATCAGCGATCGGGCCAGGGTTTTTAACACAAACCACACACTTCACGTCCATTCTTGCTGCAAGTTTTGGTTTTGTCATTTTAACATCTATCATTATTGATATCGGCGCGCAGATGAACGTATGGCGAATTATCGCTGTATCTGAAAAAAGAGCACAAGATATCGCGAACGCCGTACTTCCGGGCTTAGGTGTATTCCTAGCTGTATTGATTGTTATTGGAGGACTCGCGTTTAACATCGGAAATATAGCCGGTGCTGGTCTTGGTTTAAACGTATTGTTCGGCGTCTCCCCTACAATGGGAGCTGTACTCAGCGGTATCGTTGCCATCTTAGTATTCGTCGTACGTGAAGCTGGAAAAGCGATGGATCGTTTCACTCAAGTTGCTGGTTTCGTCATGATCGCATTGACTGTATATGTGATGTTCACAGCTCAACCTCCTGTTGGAGAAGCGGTTGTAAAAACGTTCGTACCTGACACGATTGATATTTTAGCGATTGTTACGCTAGTGGGTGGAACAGTTGGTGGATATATCACGTTTGCCGGAGCACACAGATTACTTGATGCAGGTATTAAAGGGAAAGAAAACCTAGGTGAAGTAACAAAAGGTTCGATCTCGGCAATCGGGATCGCATCTATCATGCGTATTTTCTTATTCTTAGCGGCACTTGGTATCGTGTCTCAAGGACTCGCACTTGATCCTAAAAACCCGCCAGCTTCTGTATTCCAATTAGCTGCCGGAAACATTGGTTACAAAATGTTCGGTGTCGTTATGTGGGCCGCTGCCATCACGTCTGTTGTTGGTGCAGCATATACATCCGTTTCGTTTATCCGTACGTTGAATGCAACACTCGAAAAGTATCATAAGTGGATCATCATCGGATTTATCGCCATTTCAACCATTGTCTTCGCGCTAGTTGGAAAACCGGTAGCGATTTTAATTCTTGTGGGAGCGTTAAACGGACTCATTTTACCGATTTCACTTGGTGTGATGCTGATTGCAGCATACAAACCTAAAATCGTCGGGGACTATAAACATCCGATGTGGATGACTGTCTTTGGCGCTGTGATTGTTCTGATCATGGCAGCGATGAGTGTGTACACGATGTACACAGAAGTTCCGAAACTATTCGCATAACTACTTTTATAAAAAGGGGAGCTTGTTATGAACGCACTAGACCGTTTAACTCCAGTTGAAGCTCGTGAACTGATACGCCGCAGTGAGTGGAAAAAGCCGACAAGCGGACTCGCAAACGGCTTTACACAAGGAAATCTTGTGGTGTTGCCGAAAGATCTGGCGTTTGAGTTCCTCCTGTTCTGTCAACGAAATCCGAAGCCTTGTCCGGTGCTTGATGTAACTGAGCCAGGTTCCGCAGTTCCAGCCTTAGTTGCGCCGAACGCTGACCTAAGAGTGGACATACCAAAGTACAGCGTCTATCGTCACGGCCAGCTCGTTGAAGAGTATACCGATATTACTTCGCTTTGGAATGAAGACATGGTCGGCTTTCTGCTCGGTTGCAGCTTTACGTTTGAGCATGCTTTGATGAATAACGGCATACCCGTTCGTCACATCGAGCGTGGCTGTAACGTTCCGATGTTTAAAACAAACATAGAATGCGTGAAAGCTGGACGATTTGAAGGTCCGATGGTCGTGAGCATGCGTCCAGTTCCAGAAAAGGATGTCGTTCGTGCAGTTCAGGTAACAAGCCGCTTCCCTTCTGTTCACGGAGCTCCGGTTCATATCGGGAACCCAGAAGCGATCGGTGTTCATGATCTATATCAGCCAGATTTCGGTGACCCTGTACAGATTCATGACGGTGAAGTTCCTGTGTTTTGGGCTTGTGGGGTAACGCCTCAAGCCGTCGCGATGCATGTAAAACCTGAGATCATGATCACGCATGCTCCGGGACACATGTTTATTACCGATGTTCGTGATGAAAAGTATGGCGTTTTGTAAGTTGAGACTATTAAGTGAGGAAAGAATCTACTTTTGTAGATTCTTTTTTCTTTTTACGGAATGGTTTTTTAAGTGTGTGGATGACTATTTGGGTAAGATAGTTGTTCTGAGCGGTGGTGACGAGCGTTTTATCGGTGAAAAGGGAGCCATCATCGGTGCTCGCAGCTACGTTACCGGTGAATACGTTGCGTTTACAGGTGGAAACAAGCACATTAGCGGTGAACGTGTAACAAATATAAAAACACGTACCGTAAAATCCACCATTCTTCACATCAAAAAAGGCAGTCAAAAGTATATCTACTTTTATAGACCGCCTCTCGCCTTGCTTAACCCCTACCCATTAGTTCCAGTACTTGTGTCTTATTCGGCAATGCAGAGATCGCACCTTTTCCACTTGCCGTTAATGCACCGCTTGCATTCGCAAACTGCAAAATTTCTTTCTGGTGCTCTTGGAGTACGTTTACTAAATTCTCAAGTGTAGCTTCTACCTCTAACAGTTTAAACAAAAATCCACCGATAAACGCATCACCTGCACCCGTTGTATCCTGAACTTCAATCTTGTACCCTGATGATTCCCACTTTGTATCTCTGACGTAGAGGTCAGCTCCTGCTGCACCCTTCGTATACACTACTGCTTGCACATCACCTACAAACATTGATTGAATGGCTTCATCAACATCATGGATTCCTGTGATGAATTCCAGCTCCTCATCGGACACTTTCACAATATGTGCGTGCGGCAAAAACTCATGAATCGCATTCCGGCAATCTGTCGCGCTCTCCCATAGAGGCAATCTCACGTTAGGGTCAAAACTCACGATTCCGCCGTTTTTTTTCACATACTGAACCGCTGTCCGATGTGCCTCTTTCATCGGACTCTCCACAAGGTCCACGGAGCAGAAATGAAGGATGTCTCCTTCACTAAACCACTTCTCATCGATCTCTTCTCTACTCAGAAGCAGATCAGCAGAAGGTTTTCGGTAAAAGGAGAAATCGCGCTCACCGTTTTCTTTTAACGAAACAAACGCAAGCCCTGTATTCGCTTCTTTCGTGCGAGAGATCTTTTCCGTCTCTACCCCTGCTTTCGTCAGCTGTTCGATAAGAAAATCACCAAACGCATCGTGACCAAGTTTTGTTATCATCGATGATTCTAAACCAAATTTCGCAACCGCAGCAGCAACATTGGCCGGAGCCCCACCAGGAGCACGTTCAAACGAAATTACATCTTTTAAGGCAACACCTTTTTGTTCTGGAATAAAATCGATTAGTACTTCACCGATTGAAAATAGTTTTGACATACTCTCACCCTTACCTTAAACCGTAATTCCTTGAGATAGCTCGTGTTTCGTATAGCTACCCCTCAACTTATCATCACTGAACACTTTGATTCCTTTTGATTCTTTTTTAGGGAACACTCTTGTCGTAAACACAATTTCTCCATCATTGATAAAAATTTCTGCTATGCTGTGATCAACAAACACGTGGACCTTAACTGAATTACTAATCGCAAGCTCTGAACTTCGAACAAATCCGAAATCGCCGCCAAATGCTGCATCGAATTTTTCACGATTCACAGAGACGGTTTGTTTTTCTCGGTCAAACGCTAGGATTAGACCTTCCGTTTCAGATGCAAACAATTCTACGCCAAATTGGTTTGCTTCTATATCGCTAAAATCAAGCTCCAACTCGTATTGATCTGACGCATTCTGTATCTCAACAGCTCCCTCCACAATCTCCATCTCAGAGGATTCCAATCGTACCCTTAACTGTTTTAACTCTTCAGCTGGTTTTTGACGAAGCTTACCATCCACAACCTCGAGCTCACGTGGCATTGAAAGGCAATGCGCCCACTTTTCCTTGTCTGTCGGGTACTCGACCTCCCCCATTCCAGCCCATGCGAATAGAAGACGTTCATTATTTTTTCCTGCAAACGATTGTGGTGCGTAAAAGTCAAAACCTTTATCCAGTTCGTGATATGTTTCTACCTCAAATGTAAGTCTCTCAATATCTAACTTTCCGATAACAGAAATCACATTATATAGATTATGATAGTTATGACCATCAGCATCTAAGCCTTGCGGAGAAACAATAAGTACATCTTTCCCGCTGACTTCGAAGTAATCAGGACACTCTAGCATATACACAGAATTCGGCAGATCTAACGCTAGCTTCAATTCGCCTTTAAAACGCCAATCCACTGCATTTTCAGATTCATAGACAATGAGGGCACCTGTCTGGTCCGTGCGCTGTGCACCTAACAACATGTAATAGCGTCCGTCTTTTTCAAAAACCTTCGGATCCCGAACATGTCCCGTATACCCTTCTGGAACACCTTCGATCACGGGGTTGTTAGCATATTTCGTAATCGTGCCGTCTTTCTCCATGATCGCCAAGCACTGGTTAGCCGATCTCTCTTCTGCACTATATTTGATGTTGCCTGTGTAGTACATATACAGCTTTCCATCCACTTCAAGGGACGCTCCTGAATACGCACCATGTGATTCATAATCCTCTACCGGAACAAGTGCTACCGGCTGCCTTTCCCAGTTCACAAGATCACTCGATTTCACATACGCCCAGTGCTTCATGCCGTGCATAGCATCAAACGGATACCACTGGTAAAACACATGAAACTCGCCGTTAAAATACGCAAGACCGTTCGGGTCGTTAATCAATCCGAACTGAGGATGTATATGATAAGCTGGCTTCCATAGGGAATTAGCCGACATCCCTTTTAAACTTTCCAATTCATTTTCTTTTGCTTCCAAGATCGTTCTATATTTTGGTTCCATATATTTTGCCATAATGAGTCCTCTCCTGCTTAAAATAGCGATGAGAGGAATTTCTCCCTCTCATCCTTGAGATTAATCCATGTTTGGTTTTCTTACCTTTAAATAAATGATCGTTAGAATCGCTCCGACTGCGAGTGCTAAAAGGTTTGCCGCTACATAGTGAAGATGTCCACTGTCTTTTGCAGCGATGATCGCAAATCCAGGTATAGCCGTTGCGCCAAAACCAAGAGCTTTGATTCCTGATAAGTAGACATAAGCTCCGCCGATCGCGCCACCGATACTTCCCATGATCAGAGGAAACTTGTATTTAACGTTTACTCCGAACAGAGCTGGCTCTGAGATTCCAAACAACGTTGAACCAAATGCAGAAACACCAATCTGTCTCGCCTTTTCACTTTTCCACATCGCTAACGTGTAACCAAGAACAGCTCCACCCTGCCCCATCAACGCAACAGACATTAATGGCATAATAAAATTCGATCCTGTATCCGCGATCAATTGAGCCTCAACAGCTCCGATGACGTGATGAAGACCTGTGATCACGATGATCTGTTGAACGCCTGCAAACAGCATGAAACCGACAATACCCAGATTATCAACAGACCACATCAGCCCGTTTGTAATCCCGTCAGACAGCAAACGGCCTAATGGACCGACCGCTGAAAACAATAGAAATCCAGATACAACAATCGTTAAGAACGGTGCCAAGAAAAGCTTGATCATATCAGGAACTTTTCGGTTAAAGAATTTATCCAGCTTCGCAATAACAAATCCCATCATCAGGGCGATGATAATACCGCCTTGGAAAGCAACAAGAGACACTTTTAAACCAAATAAGCTGATTACTTCTGGTTTAACAGTCCCGTTTCCAACTGCATAGGCATTGGCAAGATCCGGGTGAAGCATGATCGCTCCAAGCACAAGACCAAGTACTGGATTACCACCGAACCGTTTTGTTGCTGAATAAACAACGAGCAGCGGTAAAATCGTGAAAATACCAGTAGACATGATTGAGATGAAACGGTTAAATCCTTCGATGGCCGGATACATCTCTACAACTGATTTCGGACCAAAGATTCCTTTTTGGCTTAACAGCCCTGTAACACCCATTAAGAGTGCAGCCGCAAGCAAGCCAGGGATAATTTCGACGAACACATCAGACAGTGCTTTAATTCCTCTTTGGAACGCATTTTGTTTTTGAGCAGATTGTTCTTTTACGTCGCCAAGTGACATTCCAGAAATGCCAGCTTCCTCCGTAAATACGGCATACACGTCATTGACCGTTCCTGCTCCAATGATGATCTGCAGCTGATCGCCAGCTACAAACGATCCTTTCACATGGTCAAGTTCACCGATAGCTTTCGTGTCAGCCAGCGAGTTATCTTTAAGTACAAGCCGCAGTCTTGTTGCACAATGAGCTGCGCCTTGAATATTTTCTTTTCCGCCTATCAATGTGATCATTTCCTTAACGGTAGGCAGGTATTTTGATTTTATATTTGAATCAGCCATCGTTTGTTCCTCCCCTAGAAACATTTACGGAACCGGTTCCAATTTAAGATAAAAAAATTTCCGCTGTTCCCATTAAAGGTAATACTCTTATGGGAACCGGTTCCACAAACCTATAATAAGATAGCTGATAACATTTTGCAACCCTTTTCTGAAAACGTTATCAGCTTATATTTTTTTCACACTTTCTCCTTCAATAAAATGAAAACCGGAGACCTGCAGTTTCTGTACTTCTTCACCTTCTGTCATTTTGATGATCGTTTTTGCAGCTTGAATACCCGTCTGTTCATTTTTAAAACGAATCGTGGTTAGTGTTGGATGAATAACTTCCGAAATGTTATACCCTCCAAAACCAGCCAGTGAATAATCATCCGGGACTTTTTTTCCGAGTTTCGAGATCGTCTTCATCGCTCCAAATGCGATCGTATCTGTTGCACAAATGATTGCTGTAGGTGTTGAAGTTTCAAGTGCTTTTTTTGTAACGTCAGAAGCGTTATGTAGATCGAACTGTGAGATGTATGTATGAACTTCTGTGATTCCTGCTTGTGCAAGTCCATCCAAAACGCCCTGCTTACGCTTCTGCCCAACTGCGACATCACTTTCGGTTACGCCTAGATAGACAATAGATCGATGGCCTTGAGTTGCCATGTATTGTCCCATTGCAAAACCAGCTTGATAATCGTCATTTATGATGCAGTTAAACGCATCTACTTCCTGCGCAACAACGAGTACCGGAATACGAATGGACTTTATAGTTTGGTAATGCTTATCTGTTATACCCGTAGAAATAAGGATGATACCGTCAACTTTTTGGCGTGACAGATTGATCAGGCTTTCGATTTCTCGATCTACATGCTTGCTCGTGCTGATGATGAGCGTCGTATATTCTCGCTTTCGTAGCTCTTCATCAATCGCCATCAATACAGTAGACGTTACATACGAATCCAACGTAGGAGCGATCACACCAATAAAATTTGTTTTCTTCGCTTTTAAGCTTTGAGCGAATGAGTTCGGTTCATAATTGTTTTCTTCGATGACTTTTCGAATTTTCGCTTTCGTTGTTTCACTAACATTGCCGCCGTTTAGATAACGAGAAACAGTACTTTTGGCAACGCCTGCGAGCTTCGCTATATCCTTGATCGTTTTATTCATGTCATTCACCTGCTTTTTTAAAACTGCTAGATGGTTACCATTATAGTATATGGATAGAGTTGTTTAAAGATAAGAAAAAAGACTGACCCTTCAAGAGGTCAGCCTTTATTATTTATTTACTTGGGTGCACCACGGTATTCAGCAATCCACCTAGGATGATGATCATTGCTGACAGGTAGAACCACAGCATCAGAACGACGAGACCTGCAACTTGGCCGTACAGCGCGGAATAGTTGCTTCCACTCACGTACGTAGCGAACCCCATTGAAACAAGCTGCCAGCCGATCGTCGCAAAGAACGCACCTGGAAGTACTTTTTTAAATCCAAGCTTAATGCTTGGTGCAAAGGAATAGAGCATGATAAAAAATAACAGCAGAAATACGGTCCCTATTCCCCACTGGATAATAATCCATAGCTTTTGAAAAGCTAGGTTTGAAAAGATGCCTTCGAGATAAACCCGCAGAATTTTTTCAAACAACGGTACAAACACGGAGAACAGAACAGCGATCATGAATCCAACAGTTAACAATAGACTTTCTAGAATCTGTTTTAACATGTTCTCGTCGTTTCTCACTTGATAAGCATCATTCATAATACGCTTCATGCTTTGAAAACCCATTGATGAAAGCCACAAAGTGACGATCAAACTAAACGACAATAGGTTTCCTTCTTGTCTCATAACGGTATAGGATAATGTCTTATCAATCAGATTGTATGTGCTCTCTGGCGCATACGGCTGGACTAGCTCTAGTATATTTTCTTCTCTCAGTGGTAAATATGTCAGTAACGAATAGATGACGAGCAAAAATGGAAAGACCGACATTAAAAAATAATAAGCCATCTGTGCCGATAAATCGTACACCCTCAATTTGAGAAATCGGTCACCTAGTTGTTTTAACACTTTAACGATATTCATGTTGCAACACCTCTTTAGTTAAAGCCAGTCCATAAATACAGTAATATAATATATACGTTAAAAGTAGTCAAATCAGATCACTTTTTTCGAAAAAAAATTTCATATGTTGAATTTTTCGAGTGTTGGTTTGTTTAAAAGGAATTCATTAATTTACTAAAATGAACCAGAAAATCATCTATGGGTCGTCACGAGACTTCTATGGGTCATCATAGCCTTTCTATGGGTCGTCATGAACATCCTATGAGTCTTAATGGGGTTTCTTTGAGTCAAACAATATTCTATGGGTCGTCGTTCACATTCTATGGGCCTTCCGTATGTTTCTATGAGTCATCATACCTGTCATCATTCCTGACCCTCAAAGTCCCATCAATCACACACGAAAAATGCCCCTCATCAACATGAGAGACATCTTCCTCTACCTATTTTATTTCACCGCTCGAGCAGCAGCTTCCACAAGATCGACTGTTTGATCCACTGTATTTCGGCGAAACTCCTTGAACTCCTCTGTGATATATACAGATTTGTCTTCTGGGTAAAATTCTTGTGCTGCAATATGCAGATGTCCGCCTGGAATGTCGGTCGCACCTAAACCTAAGCGAACGCGATTCGAGCGGTACATGCTTTCGTTAGACAGATAGCTTCCGCCTCCACCTTCTTTTGCTTTAGAGCCCGGTGTTGGTCCATCCTCATTACAAACTGCTGGGTCCTCAAAGTTCGGCGGCAGCCATTCACAAACTTTATCATTTCGGAAAACCGGCCACGGTCCCGTTTCAGCCGCAATCATTTCTTCATACGGAAGGGTGGTTTCAATAAACTCCGGAAGCGGCTTTGGCATCGGCCAATGAGCTACAGGTGGTGTGACTTCTGCTCGTTCTTCGAGCTTGTTGTCAGCTCCCGTATGATAGCGTCCGGCATATCCTTCGATCGCCATCTTACGCGGTCCACCTTGGCTGATAGTCATGATTAAGTCCACTTGTTTCGAGCCTTGCTTCAAAAATGGGCCAAACGTATTCTCAACGATTCCTTCTTCAAAGTCATCCCATCGAACAGGGAAATTCGCCGCTTGAATGACGGCTAATCCATCACCTGTCCACACCCATCGTCCGTCGAGCTGCAGACCGCTTGCACCTGAAGGGTTGGTTCGTCTAAATTCTTGTTCAAGGCGGTACGGATCGAATCCACTCACAAGGATCCTCTTCACTTTCTTGCTTTTTGGAAAGTCGATTGTCGTAATGCCTCTTGATGTATATTCTAATGATTTTATTAACTTTCCGCGTTGTTCTTTCGTGACGTTAAACGCAGGATCCCATTGTCTGAGAGCACTCGTCATATGTAATCTTGCCCAGTATAGAGGGCGGTCATCGTAGGAATCAAGCTCACCTAAATCCGGTCTCTTACCTTGAGCACGGTCAACGGCTGTTTTCCATAGTGCCGTTCCATGCTTCTGTATCACTTTTTCAGCTTTCTCTGGAGTTCTTGCTGAACATAGATCTTTTTTAAAATGATCCACGTAAGAGGTGAATTCACTTTCCTTCAATAACTGTTGTGGAATCGGTCGGCCATCCTCAATTCTTTGTTCTTCTGCTGTTAACGCTACATTTGAATCAAAACAGCTTGTCTTATTCTTTGCTTCCGCTGTTTGACCATTTTCAAAAATAACGACTCCGAGCAACAAAGCGCACGTCATTCCAATACTTTTTCCAAAAGATATCTTCACGAAACCACTCCTTTTGTTCTTTATTGTAGAATAACGACGGAATAATTTGAATAGTATGAATTGTTTAATCCTTTATCTCCCCGTCGAAAACAGCCATCCTACTACCCAGGTATAAATGAGTGTTTTTTATCTTCGGTTCACATTCAATACGATGATCAATAGAATAAATGCGATTCTGATACTCCGGTCTTTTGTGACTACCTTCAGAAGTCCGATAAAAACGAGACCTAATATAGGGCGTTCTTCTACTAAAAGGATTGCGATGATATCAACGAGCAGCAAAACTTCGTCCAGCTCAGCTAACTGTTCCTCACCCATACCCTCACCCGCTTTTTGATTAGTGTATGTTGTGAGTGAAGAGATGCTCATTTTTTAAAAGCATCTTAATGTCATTTCCGTTAAAAATCCTGTAAGCTGTACACATCATAAAATGTTAGATGGGATTGAACGGCTATGGAAACTACTCAAAATGTTAAACAATCGACGATCGTGGCCTTGTTGCTCGCTGGAACGTTTATTGCGATATTAAACCAAACACTTATGATCACCGCGATACCGCCGATCATGAAAGAGATGAACATCACGGCGAACAGCGCTCAATGGCTGACAACCGTATTCATGCTCGTAAACGGGATCATGATTCCGGTCAGTGCGTTTTTGCTCGAACGGTTCACGACTCGGCAGCTTTTCATTTCAGCGATGAGCGTTTTCGCTGTTGGAACACTCGTTGCAGGACTAGCGCCAAACTTTGAGACCCTCTTACTGGGCAGAGTCATCCAATCAAGTGGAGCTGGGGTTATGCTGCCTCTGATGCAGACCGTATTTTTAATGATTTTCCCCGTGAACAAACGAGGATCAGCAATGGGGTTAGTCGGGCTTGTGATCTCATTCGCACCAGCAATCGGCCCTGCTCTTTCAGGCTGGGTAACATCACATTACTCTTGGCGGGTACTCTTTTTCATCATCTTGCCGATTGCCATCATTGATATTATCGTGGCCTTTTTTGCTTTGAAAAATGTTACGGAAACATCAAAAACAAAAGTAGATGTAGCATCGATTATTCTGTCATCGTTCGGTTTTGGAGGATTGCTATACGGATTCACATGTGCAGGAAATCTCGGATGGACTGCGCCAAGCACGCTGATTTGGCTAGCGATCGGTGTCGTGGCTCTTATTTTATTCATCACACGACAACTGCGTTTAGCACATCCGATGCTCGAGTTTAGGGTGTTCGCAAACTCTATCTTCCCGCTTACGATCATCATTGGAATGATCACATTCTTAGGGCTGATCGGCGCGGAGACAATCATTCCGCTATTCATGCAGAACATGAGAGACTTTACGGCGTTTGAAGCAGGTCTTGCACTCTTACCAGGTGCGCTCATCACAGGGCTGTTGTCACCAATCACAGGGAGACTTTTTGATAAGTTCGGTGCGCGCTGGCTTGCAATTATCGGGTTAACGATCATCACTGGATCATCTTTTGCGTTTGCCACTCTAAGTCCAACCACATCGTTTACATTTTTAACGGTGATGTACGGTGTTAGGATGTTTGGCCTTGCGATGGTCATGATGCCTGTTGCAACCGCTGGACTCAACCGACTTCCGAAGCGTTTGATTCCACACGGCGCAGCGATGGACAATACGATGAAAATGATCGCAGCATCAGTCGGTACTGCCATTTTAGTCACAGTCATGACAACTACCGCTGAAACGGCGGGAGCGCGTCCTGAAATCACACACCCTGATATGTATGGCGCAAATATGGCGTTTATCGTCGTATCCGTATTATCCTTGATCGGCCTTGTGATCTCATTCTTTATAAAAGAAAAACAACCAGAAACAGAGGGCAGCTGATTATAGCTGTCCTTTGTAAATTTGGTCTAAAATAGCTCGATTGTTCGTGACAAGCCTATTAGATTAAGTAATACTAAAGGTAAAGCTTTATATTTTTAACATTTCAATACATATATCTTTTAAATTAGGAGGTTACCATCTTGAATCAGATCCAACACACGTTAGCCAAAGCACTCATAGATGAGGCACCTACGTTGGCTGAGCAGATACTCACACTACGGTTTAAGAAATACCCGATAAAAGATAAACAGCTGTTTGATCGCCAGTCGTCGACCGATTATATTATGAAATTAGTCCAACTCTTAGGCAGCTCCCTCGTGCTGTCACCGTCCGCAAGAGAAGATGGACTGAAGTTATGGTCTGTTCAAACCGCTCGCTATGCGCTCGAATACGGTCAATCATTGGATGTGGCGATGCAATCAACGCAATTTATTCGCAGTGAGATTCTTCAAGTGATTGAACGTCTAGCAGAACAAGAAGAAACAAGCGTAAAAGAAGTGATATTTATCATTCAAGAGATAAATCAGATGCTCGATCTATGCTTTCAGGTATTTACCGAAACCTATATGGAGAGTATCTTAGAAGCGATGTAATAAGCTGCAGCGACACTTGATCATTAGATCGAGTGTTTTTTTTGTTTACTTTCCCTAATTTTAATTTCTTCTATAATTATTGTCGCTTTTAGACATCATTGACTTCATTGAAAAGTTGATTGGAGTGCAAGGTGCGAGACTCCTGGGGGATTAGAGTGTCAGGTGAGACACCTAAGGGCACAGAGTGCCGAGGTGGCTCACCGCACTCCCCCCGGAAAGCGAGTATCCTGGAACGGAAATCAACTCCCACAATACTCTCCTAAAGAATTACACAAAAAAAGTTTCATCATTCCTTTTCTTCCAATAGAAGGGATGTTTGTCGAAATGTCGAAGGTTTCATTAGATGCATTCGGAAACCGTTACAGGAGGCAGACCCCATGGAAAGTTGTAGGGATATAGGAACGAAGATAAAAGAAAACAGCAAACAACTTGTATGCAAACTAAAGCCGATCAAGAACTTAGAGACTGACTTTTCGATCTACAAAACCAAAGTCTCTCACTGGATGGACATTCTTTTTCAATACTTAGGTGAAGGCTTATCAGAAAATGTTCAAACCGCTGAAGAAAAGATTAAGAAATGGGCTGATGCATTTGGGCAGCGCTCATCTGAAATGGAGATCCCGCTCGATTACGCTCTACATTTTATCTTCGAATCCCGCGTTATCGTCTCAGAGCTTTTAGAAAAAGAGTTTGAAACTCATGAGTTGAATGCTGATCGCGCCATCTTTGCGGCAAATCGTCTGAACTTGTTGATTGATACAGCAGCTCGTTCAATCGTTACACATTATACGACGTTCATGCATAATACGAAAAAAGCACTTCAACATACGAATCGAAATCTGGATATCTCCATTCTAGAGTTAAATAACATTCGAACCGCTCTATTTGAAGGAACGATCTTCTCCGTCACAGATAAAAACGATCGCATCATTCAAGTGAACGACCATTTTTGCGAATTGACGCAATATACCCGCGAAGAATTAATCGGTCAGGATCACGGCAAGATTTTCTATTCAGGCGTTCATACAGAGAGCTTCGTTCATCATATTCAACAAGAAATTAAAGCAGGACGCGTATGGAACGGTGAGATCTGCAACAAAGCGAAAGACGGCACACTCTATTGGGTGGATACGACGATCGTTCCTTTTCTAGACCGAGAAGGTGTTGCCTATCAGCACATATCGATCCAATACGATGTGACGGAGAAAAAGAAAACAGAGGAGATTTTGTTGAAGTCTGAAAAGGTTTCCCTGATCGGTGATTTGGCCGCGGGAATCGCTCATGAGATTCGCAACCCACTCACCTCCATCGCAGGGCTTGTTCAGCTCATTAACGAATCTGATCAGGAGAAGAACACATTTTTTAAAGACATCATTCTAACAGAGATCAATCGCATCAATTTTATCGTAAGTGAACTGATGGTCCTCGCGAAGCCCCACGCTGTCTATTTCAGCTGGTTCAATATCGTAGAAAGCATCCAGAACGTCATCGATCTGATGCAGCCTGAAGCAAATTTGCGCAACGTGATCATTTCTTTCGAGAAATCGAACATGCCACTTGTTTATGGTGAGAAGAACCAGCTGACACAAGTGATCATCAACATGATTAAGAACGCGATGGAAGCCCTGCCTGACGGTGGTGAGATCTCACTTCGTGCCACTTCCCGAGATGGACACGTTGTTATCTCCGTAAAAGATAATGGAGTCGGCATGACAGAAGAGCAACAAAAAAGAATCGGCGAATCGTTCTACACGACGAAGTTTAACGGAACGGGCCTTGGCCTCATGATTTGCTTTAAAATCATTCAAAACCACGGAGGATCGATCTTAGTTGACAGCAAACTGAACGAAGGCACCTCCTTTCAGATCACATTGCCCGTACATGCCGCATCAACTGCTGATCCTTTACCTAAATAGAACTGGATAGTGAAGAATCTACGTGTTGTAGGTTCTTTTTTTGGTGCATATAGCTCTAATTGGATGGGTTAGCGGTGGTCGTGAGTTGTTTTACGGTGGTCACCGTTCATTTATAGGTGTAAAGTGAGCGTTTAGCGGTGGATAGATCATGTTTACAGGTGAAAAGTAGCACTTTACCGGTGAACGCGTAACAAATTATAAAAACACGTACCGTAAAACCTCCCATCCACACAAAAAAAGCCTCACCATGAAATCAATATGGTGAGACCCTGTTTTAAACGTCTGTTTAAAAGAACATATTCGCCACTAAAAGTGACACTAATCCTACGAACCAACAGATCGTAGTCGGTACAGACCAGACCATGATTTGTTCTTTCACCTCTTTAATGCCTAACATCCGGTTAACAACCCAGAACAAGCTGTCGTTAAAGTACGAGAAGATCATTGAACCCATAGCTGCAGCTTGAGCGGCGAGTGCCATGTTCACATCTAGCTGAGAAAGGATCGGTGCTGAAATAGATGCTGCAGTTATCATCGCTACTGTTCCACTTCCTTGAACAAGGCGAACAATCGTCGCGACGAAGAACGGAATCAAGATTGCAGGAAGTGGAAGGTCTGCAATTTTTTCAGCGATAAAGTTCCCCGCTCCACTCTCACGAAGGACATTACCAAGCGCTCCACCTGCACCTGTTACTAACAGGATGATACCGGCTGTCTGTATTCCCTCTTCCATGCGGTCAAGTGATTCAGAGCGACTCAAGTTACCAGCTAAAGCGTAGATCGCTACAATGAGTCCGATACTTACAGCAATAATCGGTTTACCTAAGAAGATTAGGATTCCGTAAAATCCAGACGTAAGTTCGAGTGCGGTTAACGTCGTATTTAAAAAGATTAATAGAATCGGCAGGACGATCGGTAATAGTGAGCGACCTAAAGAAGGCAGGTCGTCCTCTCTCGCACTAGCTAGCTCGATAAACTCTTGATATGCTGCTTGTTTAGTAGGACGTGTGAATCCTAGCTCGGAATCATCCGGTACTTGATAGATTTTTTTACCAATCCATTTCGCATAAAGAACGCCTGCAATCATAATCGGAATGGCAAAAAGAAGACCAAGACCGATCATAAGACCGATATCCACTCCAAAGATTCCAGCTACACCTAGCGGACCAGGCGTTGGCGGTACTAAAGAGTGTGTGATCACAAGACCCACGGCTAAAGCTACACCTAACGAGACGACCGATTTCCCCGTTTTCTTAGATAGAGCTTTTACAAGTGGATTTAAAATAACAAACGCTGAGTCAACAAAGATCGGAATGGAAACCACATAACCCGCGATCGCCATCGCCCATTCTTCCTTTTTCCTGCCGACTGCTTTAATGAGTGAATACGCTAATGTTTCAGCCGCTCCAGACACTTCGAGAATCCGTCCGATCATCACACCGAGTCCGATTACGATCCCGATAGAAGCAAGCGTGCTCCCGAAACCAGCCGAGATGGTATCAGCGACTTTCCCTGGTTCCATACCCCCGACAAGTCCGGCGATCGATGCCGCGATGATAAGAGCTAGAAAAGCGTGAATCTTTGTTTTTAAAACGAGAAAAATTAATGCAATAACCCCAAGAACTAAACCAGCTACCATTTGTGCTCCTGAAACTTCCATTTCATTAACCCCCTTTAATGTAAGCGCTTTTATTTTACTGAAATAATAGTGAAGGGCATGAGAACCCTTCACTTTCATCTGCCTATCTTAGAGGCTATTCGCTGTAAACTTCGGTGCATATTGAGCAGCAAGTTTGATACATTCTTCCATACTCGTGCTCTCTGCAATGTTTTTCCCTGCAATATCAAATGCTGTTCCGTGGTCTACCGAAGTTCTTAAGAACGGAAGACCGTTCGTGATCGAAATGGTTCGATGAAAATCTGTCATCTTAGCTGCGATATGTCCTTGATCATGATAGAGAGACAACACTGCATCATATTTTCCGTTTAACGCTTGGAAGAATACAGAGTCTGCTGGAACCGGACCTACTACGTTGATTCCGTCTGCAACAGCTAGCTCAATACCCGGTTTGATCTGCTCGACTTCTTCCCACCCAAACAAGCCGCCTTCTCCGCTATGCGGGTTCAGACCAGCAACGGCCCAGCGTCTATTTTCAACGCCTAGACGAGCGAGCGCTCGATCACATCGTACCAAGTAATCATGAACTCGCTCTTTTGTCATAGCTGCAATCGCATCTTTCAATGAAAGATGACGTGTTAAAAAGAAAATTCTCATTCCTCTTACTTCGAACATCGTTAGAGGATCATCAGAACCTGCGAGTGCTTCAAGCATCTCCGTATGTCCGATGTAAGGAACGTTTGCTGCTTTTAATGATTCTTTGTTAATCGGAGTGGTTGCCAGCGCTTTAACCTCACCAGCTGTAGCAAGCTCTACTGCTTTTTTGATATATTCAAAAGCTCCCTGTCCGCCTTGAGCAGATACTTCACCATACTGAAGCTTGTTCATATCAATGTTGTTTAAGTTGATCACATCAACCGTTCCTAGTTCGTACTTTCCTTCTGCAGGAGATGTTACTTCATTAATCTTCAGGTCTCTGCCTACGATTTCGATCGCTTTTTCTAGAACTGCAGCATCTCCGATCACGAGCGGTTTACAAACATCATAGATCTCTTTTTTGGCAAGAGACTTCATCGTAATTTCTGGTCCTATACCTGCAGGATCACCCATTGGAATCGCAATAATCGCTTTTTCTGTTGTTGTCGTTTTTGTTGTCGTTGTCATGTTTCTTCCTCCTTGAGTTTTTTAATAGAATTATTGAACTTGCTTTGTAGATGTTTGGTTTGCTAATAAATGCTTTACGATCGTGTGAATCGCTTTTTTGTCACCAACCATGCCGCCTTTTGTAGCGAGCGGTATACCATCAAAGTATCCACCGATGAATTCACCGTATGCGACAAGAGGAAGCACTTCGTTTTTTAACTTGATGCCTTCAGCTCTTCCAACAGAACAGAGTGAAGCCGTTACATCTCCTCCACTGGAAAAGCAGCCGCCAATCTCATAATTCGTTGACTGAATGACAATACGCGTAATCTTTCCTAATCCATCTGCAATTCTTTTCGCGAGTTGATCCTGACTCACACCTTGCTCTTCGGCCAAACGTTTTAGTTCTAATCGTTTTGCCTCGGGCGAGTTGGTCGTGATAATTAATATGTCTTGGTGGTGGATAGCTTCCAATGCCGCCGTTACCGCTCTTTGAACTTCTGTTTCCCAGCTGTCCGATAGACTTGCTAATTTTTCAGCATCGACATAGACCGGTTTCGCATCCGTTTTATCGATCAAATACGTTAGCTGCTCACCACTTAAAGAGGTTACGCTTCCGACGGTAACGAGAATCTTTTTACTTTGTGTGTGCAGAGACGTGTAAGCCTTTGCATAATAAGCCGTTAATGGTCCTGGATCTACCGGTACGAGTTGGTAGTCCTCGATCAATGCCATCGCATGTGCAATATCTTCAATCTCTTCATCTGTTACCGCATCCATCACAAGAATACGGCTTCCCTCGTCTATTTTTCGCTTTAACTCCTGAAGGATCGTTTTCTTTCCTTGTAAAACGGTTTCGAGTCCGATGTGTGATACGAGATGTTCACTCTGCTTACTGATAATAGAAGGAACGTATGATTCTGTAAGAGGCATGACCGGATCTTTGGCAACATCTGTCGCTTGAACAGGCACACCATCGACGAGTAAGTAACCGCCGGATGTGATACGACTTGAATCTGGAAACGATGCAACGACAACCGCAATCGATCGTTCACCAAGTTCATTTAAGACCATGTCGATCTCTGTTCCGATGTTTCCTCTTACCGTACTGTCGATTCGTTTACAGATAACATCTGCACCCCAACGCTGAAGGTTGCTCATTGACTTTTTAATCCGCATCTCGGACACATCTTTTCGTGCATACCTGCTGTCTGTATCAATACACACTGCGTTGTAACTGCCGGATGCTGGTTCTTGATCGTAATACACCATCGTTGCCGCTTCAAACCCTTGCTTGATCAGTTTTACACCTGTCGCATTGGCACCTGTTAGATCATCTGCGATAACGCCGACTTTCATCCCTTTTCACCACCTTCAACGGTTACAACTTCTAAACATTCATTCAGCATTTGTTTCGTTTCATCTGTTAGGTGTTGATCTGTAATCAAACCGTGTATTTGGTTTAAGTCACAAACCTTTGTTAAAGATTTTTGATCAAACTTGCTAGAATCAGCCACGAGCCATGTTTTTTCTGATGCTTCAATCATCAGCTTTTTGATCGCAGCCTTCTCATAAGTCGGTGCTGTAACACCCGCTCGGCTGTGAATCGCATGAGCTCCTAAGAAAAAAAGATCTACGTGAATGCCTCTTAACATCTGCTCTGTTAATGGGCCGAACAATGTTCCGATCGAATTTTGCAGTTCCCCGCCAGTCACGATCACTTTTACATCTGTATCAAGAAGCTCAGCTGCAATTTTTATATCATTCGTAACTACTGTGATCGTCGTTTTCTCTTTTAATAATTTTGCGATCTCTAATGTTGTTGTTCCTGAATCTAAAAGAATTGTCGAGTGATCCTGAATGAATTGCAAGGCTCTCTCGGCGATCGCTCTCTTGCGTTCGTTGAATTTTCCTTCTTTTGTTCGGAAAGATGATTCCACGACTAACGGCTTGTTAAGTATTGCTCCGCCATGCGTTCTAATAATCTGGTCAGTTTCTTCGAGAAAGGCAAGATCACGGCGAATTGTCATCGCCGAAACATTTAATTCGTTTACTAGGTCCTCAATTTCAATTTTTCCGTTCTCATTTAATTGCTGAAGAATTTGCTCTCTACGCTCTTTAGGCATAATTTTCATCACCTTTGTTATTTTCGAACATCTTATATGTATTATAATGTTACAAACGAACATAAATGTCAATTAATTTGTTTGAAGTGAACAAAATGTTAAATTCAATGGATGATGCGGCTATGTCGATATGTGTCGAAAATCGTTTAAATTATTTTATACGTGAAATTATTGTGGTTATCCGTGAAATTAATACACTTATCCGTGAATATAATTTGGATTACCGTGGATATATTTCAAGTAGTCTATCTCGTGTGTACAAACCGCAATAATGTCCTTATCCTGAACACAGTCTATTACGTAACACACCCCTCTTCTGCGGTAACTAGCATCATCACCCCTAATAAACTGTTGGCTACCACTATCCCACTCTAAATAATCTAAAAAATAGTCCCTTTCCACATTTACTTGTATACTAGAGTTATAGAAATGAATGATCTTAGAAAAACACACAATAAATGGTACATATAAGGGGAAGAAGTTTGAATGTCCATTCTGATCGTTGATGATAATACAGTAAATTTATTTGTAATAGAAAAAATATTGAAGAATGCAGGATACGATGACTGCACCTCTCTTTCTTCTGCTCAACAGCTTTTCGATCACCTCGAAGAAAACGAAAAAGAGCTGAACAAAAAGTCGATCGACTTGATTCTCCTTGATATCATGATGCCAGAGATAGACGGGATCGAGGCTTGTCAGCGCGTTCAAAAAGACGAGCGTTTCAAAGACATTCCGATCATCTTCATCACAGCGCTTGAAGACTCTACGAAGTTAGCAGAAGCGCTCGACTGCGGCGGTATGGACTATGTGACGAAACCGATCAATAAAGTAGAACTGCTTGCTAGAATTCGAGTCGCACTGCGATTGAAGTACGAAAAAGATTGGCACGCAGAACAAGAAGAAAAGATTCAGAACGAGCTCGATCTAGCGATGCAAGTTCAAAAAGGCTTGTTGAATCCGCCGATTAAAGAAGACAACATCACGATAAACGT
Organism: Fictibacillus sp. 18YEL24; assembly: GCF_015903855.1. Taxonomy (GTDB): domain Bacteria; phylum Bacillota; class Bacilli; order Bacillales; family Fictibacillaceae; genus Fictibacillus; species Fictibacillus phosphorivorans_C. Next base: position 486,740 of record NZ_JACZDT010000002.1, on the reverse strand, counting down.
GTCTCACTTGCCTTCTTTTAAGCTCGCCGGCGATATGTATTATTGGCACAAGTTCGATGACCATCGTTATGGCATCATCTTGCTTGATATGATGGGACATGGGATCTCCTCTTCTCTTGTATGCATGTTCATCTCTTCTGTTATGCGAGACAGCATTAAAGAACTAAGAGATCCGGAACTCGTGATTAAAGAATTGAACCGTTATATGGCGCTTCTGCATAACCCGAAAAATGACTACAACTACTATTTCACAGGCATCTACCTTTTGATCGATACCGAGAAAAAGACGGTTGAATACGTGAATGCCGGTCATCCGGAAGGCTATGCACTCGTTGATAACTCCCTTCAATCTATCGAACGCAGCTGTTATGCAGTCGGTTTCTTTGAACAGATCGAAGTGAAAAAGTCTGTTATCCATTACGAAGACAACATTCAGATGCTGCTCTTTACGGATGGTGTGTTAGAAGCTGGTGATGATGAAGAATTGATGCTGGAGAAGCTGAAATACGTGGCCTCTGAAAAATGGAGCAACATCCGCTCACCGATCCATCTTGTCATTCCAGAAGAACAACAAAAAGGTCAGAGCGATGATATGTGTATCATGATGATTCAAGCCAAATAAAAAAAGCAGGATAGAAGAGGTCATCACACCCCTTCTTCCTGCTTTATTTTTTTTGATAGATTTTTACTTGTTCAGCAAAGTCTGTATACTTTTGTGCACAGTCAGCAAATTGAATAGATTCTTTATCTCCAAGGCCAAGAAAACCATTCGGGCTGAGGCTATCGTAGAACAGCTCATGCACTTGATTTTGCAGAGCGGCGGTAAAGTAGATCAGTACATTTCGACAAAGAATCACGTGAAATTCATTGAACGAATGATCCGTCACAAGGTTATGCTGCAAAAAGCTGATCTGTTTTAATAACGAAGGCTTTAAATATGCAAAGTGGCCGTCTGTCGTATAGTACTCAGAAAAAGCTTGAGTCCCTCCAGCCGCCATATAGTTCTTCGTGTACGTCCTCATCTTGCTCAGCGGCAGAATGCCAGATCGCGCCTTGTTCAACACGGGTTCGTTCATATCAGTCGCATAAAATTTCGTCTTATGACTTAAGCCCTCTTCTTCCATTAAAATCGCCATCGAATACACTTCTTCACCCGTAGCACATCCAGCATGCCAGATGCGAATTTCCGGTAGTTCTCTCAGCTCAGGAATCACTTTTTGGCGAAAAGCACGAAAGAACTCAGGGTTTCGAAACATCTCCGTTACATTGATCGAAAAGTCGTTGAGCAGCGTTGTCATAAACGCAGGTTCGTGCAGAACTTTTTCTAGCACGCCTGTAATCGTTGAGATCTGTTCAAGCTGCATGCGATTGTGCACACGTCTATGGATGGAGGACCGCATATACTGGCGAAAATCAAATCCAGATATGCGGTACAACCCTTCTAATAACAGCTCCATCTCAAGCGTTTCTGTTATGCTATTTTCCTGGTTGTCGTCGTTGTTCCATAAGAAATCCTTCATGGTTGGTCGATCCTCACTTTGTCATCCAAACGTGCATCACAGAAAAGAGCTGCTCGAGCTTCAGCGGTTTGCTGATATAATCAGAAGCCCCTGCTTCTAAGCACTTTTCACGGTCGTTCTTCATCGCTTTTGCCGTTAGCGCAATTATCGGCAAGTCCTTGTGCTCACCTGTTCCGCGTATGCGCTGCATTGTTTCATAGCCGTCCATCTCAGGCATCATAATATCCATCAAGATCAAATCAATCTTTTTGTTCGCATCAAGAACATCCAGACATTCCATACCGTTATTGGCGATCAGAATGTTCATTCCTTTTTGTTCAAGAGCTGTTTTTAGCGCAAATATATTTCGATTATCATCATCTGTGATCAATACCGTTTTACCATAGAACACGTTCTCTTCATCAACTGTGATTGATGGTTGTTCGGCTTCAGGCTCTGCCGGTACGATTTTAGCGGTGATTGGTGCTTCTGCCACAGCTACCAAGCTGCTGGACTGCTCAAGTGCAGTTGCCACTTCGGCTGACGCGCCCAGGAACGTTTGAACAGAAACACTTTCATCCGAGATACTTGGAATCAGAAGTTTAAACGTACTTCCTTTTCCTTCTTCACTTTGAAGCTGCAACCTTCCACCTAAAAGCTTTGCAAACTCACTGCTGATGGATAACCCAAGGCCTGTTCCGCCAAACTTACGAATCGTTGCTCCATCCCCTTGCTGGAAAGCTTGGAAAATAAGTTCGTGTTTTTCTTTCGGTATACCGATTCCAGTATCCTTTATCGCCACTTCTAACCAATAATCAACACCATTGTAGATGACATCGGTTTGTACTTTTTTCACACTAACAGACACGGAGCCTTTCTCTGTAAACTTAAACGCGTTAGACAGCAGGTTTTTAATGATCTGCTGGAATCGTTTTTCGTCTGTTTGTAGAAGTGTTGGAACATCTGGTGCCATATTGATCGTAAAGTTAAGGTTCTTTTGATCTGCGATATGAGTGAAGTTTCTCTCCAAGTTACTTGGGAACTCACTGAGGTTCACTTCACTAAGCATGATCTCCAGCTTTCCTGCTTCTACCTTCGAAAGATCCAGAATATCGTTGATCAGATTCAGCAGATCTTGTCCAGAAGAATGAATCACTCGCGCGAACTCTAACTCTTCATCTGAAAGGGACTGGTTGCCATTTTCAGCAAGCATCTCAGATAGAATCAAGATGCTGTTAAGCGGTGTTCTTAGTTCATGAGACATGTTCGCCAAAAACTCTGATTTGTATTTTGAGCCAGTCTCAAGCTGTTTCGCTTTCTCTTCAAGCTCTTTTTTCGCGATCTCAAGTGCCTTTGATTTCTCCTCGGCGTCTTGCGAACGTGATTCAAGCTGTTCGTTGATCATCTGTAGCTCTTCCGACTGCATCTGTAATTCTTCCGATTGTGTTTGCAGCTCTTCCGATTGCGCCTGCAGTTCTTCGGTCATCGCTTGTGATTCAGATAACAGTCTTGCGATCTCCATACGATCGATCACTCGGTTGATTGTGAGTCCGAATGTTTCAAGTACTTTTTCAATAAAGGTAATGTGCTGGTTGCTGTATGAATTCAGGCTCGCAAGCTCGATCACAGCCACAATTTCATCTTCATGCACGATTGGTGCAATCAAGATGCTGTTCGGTTTTGTTTCTCCAAGTCCAGAAGAGATGAGCGTGTACTCTCCTTGGATCTTCTCGACCACTTGAACTCGTTTTTCGAGTGCACATTGTCCGATAAGACCTTGTCCTAGCTTAAAGCTAGCTCGTCCAACATCTGCAGCTGTATCTGCGAACGCTCCTTTTTTTACAAACCGAGTGTTCTCGTCCTTGCCTTCTTTAATATAGAAAGCACCGTATGACGATTCCGTGATCTGTGCGGTCGCAGAAAGGAAAATCTCGGCTAACGTTTCAAGTGATGATACGCCTTGGTTCTTACTCACAACATCCGTTACACTTCGCTGCAGCCAGTCACGTTCCTCAAAAGAATTCAACAGTTCGTTCGTTGCTTCTCCTAAATCACGAATCTCATCGTTCGATTTTACATGAATGCGACTGCTCAAGTTTCCGCCTGTCGTCATAACGCGAATCGTGCCAACGACTTCTTTTATCGTCTTGATGATTGATCCTGAAATGACCCATGCCAGAGCCACAGAAACGACAATAACGAACGCAAGCAAGCTAAAAAGACCGATCTCTAAGTATCGATTTTGTTCATTTAGATTATTTGCACGTTTTTGTGTGAGACTCTTTTCTGTATCACGAAAAGAATCAAACTGCTGTAGAACTTTTTCTGTCTGAGATTTTCCTGGATCTTGTTTAAAAAATTCAGCAATACCCGCCGTGTCACTCTGCTGTTTCATTTGGATCGGTGGATCACCTGCAACAGCAACCCAATTTTGAATGTTTTCATTGATCTCAGCAATTCTCTTTTGCTGACTCGGATTATCCGATAAAAGCTGGTTCAGCGTGTTAAAGTCTTTTGACCATTGAGAGCTCGCTTCATTATAAAGCTGAAGGTAGCTTTCATCTCCCGTAATGATGTACGCACGCTTATTGGTTTCCATTTTCAAAAGATCCTTTTCAATCTGACTCGTAAGATCTCGAACCGCAAAATCATGCTGGATAATAAAGTTCCTCTCACTCTTCATCGTGTCCAACTGATTGGTTACCGCAAGAATAGCAGCAATTAAACAGATAATGATCACAATATAGCCAGTAATAATCTTCTGGCGAATCCCGAATCTAAAATTATTCATCCCCTATATTCCTGCCTTTTTACAAAAAATGTTTTTATGCCTAATTATACTGTTATTTGTGAGATAAAGGTAGTAAGGAAGGCCGTGGAATGTGCTGGAAAAAGAAAAAACTAGATCTTTTTTACTGAGATCTAGTTTTAGGCGTTTAGTTTGTGTGTTGCAGTTTGTCTTTATAGTGAAGTGCAGATAGCAATTTTAGTCCACCTAAGGTTTTGATTTGTTTTTCAAGTATGGTGAGTGCTTCGTTTTTGTCGCCGTTTCGTCTGAGTTCTTCCACTGTTAACCACGTCACATAATGAGGGTCTTTCTGCTGGTTTTTATGTTGCTCGTAATCTTTTTGTCTGCCTTCTTCCATCGCAACGATTGCGGCATAATAATGAGTTAGATTACTTTTTTTCATAGTTTGTAAATGCGCCTTCACATCTGCCCATCTTTCTTGTTGTGTAAAAAGCAGGATTTCTGCATATTTCCTTGACTGAACTTGTTTGATTTTTGTGAGTCTCATTTCTGCCTCACGTTCTTTTTCATATAAAAACGCGTGTAGGAAGCGGTGGTATGGTTGTTTTGATTTTAGTAAGTACCTCTTTACTTTTTCGGCATCTTTTTGCCACAGTAATGGATAAAGAAGTGCTAGGAATGAGCTTGCTACGAATAATATCAGCAGTGTGATGAACATCCACGTTTGTGCACCAAGTACCGAGAGTGTGAATGATAGGATGAATAGTGTGAGGTAGAGAATCCAGATCATAGGTGTGATGATTCCTTTCTATAGTAGAAGTTTTCCAGATATTATTATGACATATTATTACATGAAGAGGAGGTTTTTACGGTACGTGTATTTATATTAGTTACACGTTCACCGGTAAAGTGGGTGTTTTCACCTGTAAAGTGATCGTTTCTACCTGTGAATCATCATTTTTCACCGCTAACTGTACCTTGACCACCTGAAATTCGCTCCTGACCACCTGAAACCAACTCCAAACCACTTGAAACCCATCCACAAACATAATAAAAGAGCCCAAAGGGACATCCCTTCGAGCTAACTTCCTTCCAAATTATATACTTTCTCCGATTTTACGAACAGAAATTCCAGAATCCTCTAACGTTTGTCTAATTTTTTTCGCAAAACTTAACGCATGCGCACCATCTCCGTGGATGCAAACCGTATCTGCTTTAATATCGACGTCAACATCTTGCTGCGTCATCACTTTTCCCTCTTTTGCCATACGAATAACTTGTGCGACAGCCGCATCATCATCCGTAATCACCGCATGTGGCAGTTTGCGTGAAGTAAGCGTGCGATCTTGCTGATATGTTCGGTCAGCGAAAACTTCAGATGCTGTTCGCAAGCCAACCTTTTCACCTGCTGAAACGAGTTCACTCCCTGCAAGTCCAAACAAAATAAGCTCAGGGTTCACTTTATAAACTGCTTCGGCGATCGCTTCAGAAAGTTCACGATTCACCGCTGCCATGTTATAAAGTGCGCCATGCGGTTTCACGTGTTGAATCGTTCCGCCTTCAGCCTTCACGAATCCCCATAATGAGCCGATCTGATAAACAACCATCTCATACGCTTCTTGAGCAGAGATGTCGATGTTGCGACGGCCAAATCCAGCGAGATCAGGCAATCCTGGATGAACACCGATACCAACTTCATGGTCTAGCGCGAGTTTTACCATTTTTCTCATCGTAGCAGGATCTCCCGCATGAAAACCGCATGCGATGTTTGCTGACGTTATGTATTTTAAAATCTCTTCGTCTGTTCCAAGCTTGTAAGCGCCAAAACTCTCGCCCATATCGCAGTTAATATCAATAATACTCATGAAAAGACCTCCCACTTTTTAAACAGTTGTTTAATTTACACCAACTGTACGATAAGTTTAATCACTTTGTAAAACGATTTATGTATTAGTCGCTTACCAAAAGTTTTATATGCACAATATGGTCCATGTCATATCTCCTGTCCTTTTTCTAAGTAATGGTTATTATGTTAATAAAATAAAGAAGATTGCCCATTGCTGAAAATTCTGTCATTTAATAGAGTTTAAGAATGCCAAAATTAAATGTGGAGGGGAAAAATGAAGGGGATAATTAAAAGTTTACTGATTGTTTGCTTACTGCTTACTATTTCTACATATTTTTCAGGAATAAACGTTTCTGCTGCTACTAAAGTTAGTAAAACTCTTTATGTAAATGTAGATGTTGCCAATATTCGTTCAGGTGCGAGTACAGACTATAAAGTAGTCACTCAGCTTAGAAATGGGGCAAAGGTAGTCGCATTTGAACAGTTTACGAATTCTAGAAACGAGCTCTGGTATCGCATCACGTTACCTGATAATCGAACAGGTTGGATCGCGAGTTGGCTGGTTAAAACAACTGCTCCTAGTAAAGTGTTATTGAATGCACCTCTCGTTTCTCAACTGCCAGAGCTTCCAAGAGGTTGTGAAGTTACGAGTCTGGCTATGCTCTTAAATTATGCTGGTATAAAAGCAGACAAGATGACACTTGCAAAACAAGTTAAAAAAGATCCAACGCCTTATCGCAAAATCGACGGAAAAACGTATTTTGGTAATCCAAACGTTGGCTTTGTCGGCGATATGTATGACAAAAGCAAACCTGGTTATGGCGTATACCAAAAACCGATCGACACGTTGAGTAGACAGTATCTAGGTAATCGCGTTGTAAATTTAACAGGAAAACCTTTTACAAGTGTTACAAACCAATTAGACAAAAAGAAACCTGTTTGGGTAATCGCCAACACGTGGTTTACAAAACTTCCATCTTCTCAGTTTCAGACTTTTTATACCGAGCAAGGACCCGTCAAAATCACGTATAGAGAACACTCTGTACTCGTTACAGGGTACGACAGCCAATATATTTATTTCAACGATCCTTTAACAAACGAGAAAAACCGAAAGATCAATCGCACAAACTTTGTTGCAGCTTGGGAACAGATGGGAAAACAAGCGATCAGTTACAACTAGACATCAAAAATATGAAAGAGGCATGGAAATTCCATGCCTCTAATTTTTTGTTAAACTTGTTTTTTACGGTACGTGTTCTTTTTATTATTACACGTTCGCGCAATAAAGCTCTCGTTCCGCTCAAAAATTCGCATGTATCACTCCAACTAATGTACGTTTCACTCCATATTAACTTCGTTTCGCTTAGATGGAGTATAGAAGGATCCATTTAACTAAATTTCACAAAAAGTATATCCTTCTCAGTCAGCTTTTTGTTTTGAATGATTTATTTTCAGCAAGCGCGCTATGTTTTCCGCTGTTTTTTCTACATTAACAGCTCCATGCAGCAATGCTTCCTCTAACGTCACCACACCGTTCATTACGCTAAAAACAGCATCAATTCCGTGATCGTACACCGCTTCATAATCAGGACCGATGCTGCCAGCAATCGCAACAACGGGTACACCGTTCACAACAGTCTTCGCTCGTTTCGCTACACCTACTGGCGCTTTTCCATGAATTGTTTGAGAATCGATCCGGCCTTCTCCAACAATCACAAGGTCAACATCCTGAACCGCATCTTCAAAATGGATTACATCAAGAACAAGATCAATTCCGCTCTGCAGCTTTCCATCTAAAAACGCCACAACTCCTGCACCAAGGCCTCCAGCAGCGCCAGCGCCTGGTAACTCATCTACTGCAACACCAAGATTTCGCTCCACTACTTCAGCGTATCGTTTTAAACTTTCATCTAAAATGCCAACCATATCTGGCGTCGCACCTTTTTGCGGTCCAAAAACAGCCGATGCCCCGTGCGATCCCGTTAACGGATTTGTTACATCACACGCCACATCTATCTTCACTGACTGCAGTCTAGCATCTAATCCAGAAACATCAATGGTCAACAGTTCACGAAGCGCTTCACCACCAGCACTCAACTCATCGCCGCTCACATTCAAAAACTTAACACCGAGTGCAGATGCCATTCCAGCACCGCCGTCATTTGTTGCAGATCCACCAAGACCGAGCACGATTCGCTCTACACCGCGATTTAAAGCGTCTAGAATCAGTTCACCTGTTCCCCGTGTTGTTGTCACACAAGGATTCCGCTTCTCTCTCGGAACAAGATGAAGACCGGAAGCGGCGGCCATCTCGATCACTGCCGTCTTCCCATCACCTGTTACGCCGTAAAATGCATCTACTTTTTCACCGAGCGGACCTGTTGCCTCCACTTCGACCATCTCGCCGCCTGTCGCATCAACAACAGATGTAACCGTTCCTTCTCCACCGTCGCCAATAGGCATGTGCACATAATTAGCGTGAGGATACGTCTTTTTAAAACCAGCTTCCACTGCTCTACAGACCTCAGCGGCTGTCATACTTTCTTTAAATGAATCAGGAGCGATGACAATCTTCATCCGTGTCCACCTACTTTATTTTTTTATCCACATAAACTGATATGGAACAAGTTCAACGGTTTCTTCAACTGAAGTTCCGCTCCACAAGTCTTGCCCGCCGAAAGGAAGTTCCACATCCACCAGTTTGTTCGATGCATTCATCACGAACAACACCGTTTCACCTGTTTCTTCATTTCTGCGAACCAGTGAGAATACCTGCTTCCCAAGTTCTAGAATCGACTGTGAAGCAAAGGGTGAGAACGCTGTTTCCTGCTGACGCGTACGAATCAAACGCTTCAATCCTGTAAACACTTTTTGACGACGAGTAGATGTTTCTAACTCCGAAACGAGTTCATCGTATTGAAACTTCTGGCGATTGATCCGACGGTTGATTCCTGACGACTCCAACCCTTCATAATCGTTCCGAGAACCTAACAATGAGTGATAATAGACAGCCGGAACACCCATTACTGAGAACAATACGGAATGTGCCGCAAGCATTTTCTGCACTTGCATATCTTCACTCGTATCTTCTTCTTTATTGATGAGCGCGTCCATGTAATTGATGTTCAGCTCATAAGGAGATTCCGTTCCGTCTGGGTTACTTTTATACGAAACACGACCGCCGTTATTCAACACTTTCTTAGCCAATGATGAACGTTCTTCTTCAGTTAAGATGCCTTCTGTTGGCCGCAAGCCGATACCGTCATGACTCGCTAAAAAGTTAAAGTAAGTAGCAGAATCAGACACCTTTTCAATCGACTTCGCCCAACCCGTCAGCTTTCTCGCATCATGAGTCGTTAACGTGTGCAATACAAGCGGCGGCAGTGAAAATTGGTACACCATATGCGCTTCATTGTTTCCGTCACCAAAATAGCTGATGTTTTCTTTATGAGGAACATTCGTCTCAGTGATCAAGAGCGTGTTTAATTGCAATTCTTCTAAAATCTCACGCCACAACTGAATGATGGCATGTGTTTGAGGAAGATGAATACAAGTCGTACCAGATTCTTTCCACATGAAACCGATCGCGTCTAGACGAATGCTTGTCCCGCCTCGGTTCGCGTAATCTAGTAAAATATCCGTCATCTCAAGCAACGCAGGAAAATGCTTAAAGTTCACATCCACCTGGTCTTCAGAAAATGTTGTCCACGCTGTCTTACCACCTTCGTACTCGTGAAACAGCGGAGAGGTGCGTGGACGCACAACGTTTGAAGCATCGAAACCATCTTCTTTTGGGGTAAAATAGTTCACATATTCTGCTTCACCCTTCAGGTAGCCTTGAAACCACTTGCTCGACTTCGACATATGGTTCGCTACAAAATCAAACATTAGACGATAATCGCCTGACAAACGTTCAATATCCGACCAGTTCCCTAGTTCAGGGTGGATCTCACGATAATCAACGACCGAAAAACCATCATCAGACGTATACGGAAACATCGGTAACAAATGTACATCCGTAATCTCATCTGCCGCGTATTCGTTAATGAACTTGTTCAGCGTTTTTAACGTTGATTCTCCTTCTTCTTTAATGATATCGCCGTACGTGATCAGATACACATTTTTTTCAGAGAGTGGAGCTGTCTCGCTCCACTTTTTCTCTCTCCAACCCTCTACAAGCTTTACGATCTCTTCTTTATAATCAGGCGAAAAATCTTCGCCATAGATTGTTTTTAACAGATTCTCAGCTTTCTCAGAAAAACTCATTACACATTCTCCTTCATACGAAGCTTTAATGTGACGTATCCTTTTGCTCGAACCGTCACTTCGTCTTTCACGTCGATCACACTTTTTTCGTTCAGTTTCGTTTGTAGAACAGATTGGATGTGTTCACTTCTTAAGACAACTGTCTGCTCTACCTCACTCGGGTTAAACAAACGTAAGATGACCGAATCATCGTCGTGCGCTTTTTTCATCGTGCTCAAAAACAAGTCCCCTTCTGACTCAAACAAGCTGAATCTCGCAGGCAAGATATCTACTGGATATGGAATCTCAAAACGATCGAGTCTTTCTTCAAACGTGTTCAACGCTTGCTTTTGATAACTCACACTGTGTCCGCGATATTCATCTACCGTGTTAAACAACTGTTTAACGTCATGACCTTCAGTGACCATAATCGCGTACTCAAATGACATTTTCGTTTGCATTTGAGCATCCGGTGTATGAACGACTTTATTGTTGATACCTGACGCGCGGCCTGGTCTCCAAGCTAAATTGTCACGGCCAAGCAAACCTACGCTTCGGAACAATGTTAAAGCGAGTTGCCCCGTTTCTTTGATCAACTCATATTCTTTGATGCCTTTTGTGATAACAGCAGAAGTTAATTCTCCATTCGTTACACCTGCTAGATTTTCTAGCGGATAGATCGGCACCGGTGCTTCAGCGAACTTCTCTTTTTTCCAGTTTTCCATGTACGGATTAACTGTTGGGCGCTGGATCAGACTGAATCCTTGATCGCCGAAAGAGACATCTGGTGCTTCGACAGAAGTTTGCAGCAACACGCGAACGCGGTGATCTTTTACTTCATTTTCAATGTCATGGATAACGCGGATATAGTCTTCTCCCTCGCGAAGTTCAAATCGGGTTACAATGGCTAAGTTTCCTGTTGCATCTCCAACTTTTCGTTCTTCCAAGTCTTTTGACACCTGCAACAGATGTACGACTTCCATGAACTCAACACCATTACTTCCTTCAACATAAACAGATTCAATCTCTCTTGAATAGATTGGCGAGTCTCCAGCAAGCGGAGAAAAGTCATACGAATCTCCCGCATCCGCAACATTTTCAAACTTTACAAAATCAGAGATCGTCTTGTTCAGTGTCTTAACCGTTAAATGCAATCTTCCATCTTCCTCATAAATTCGGAAGCTCTCATTTTCGATCGCTCGGTTGTCTTCAACTTTCGGAGCTACATGTTCGATCACTTCATTTTCCACCACTTCAAATGTTTCATAGCCCATGGACGGAAGTTTCACATCACGTAAAAGTATTTCATTTCGGTAATAACCTGGCGCTTCTACTTCTTTTTCACCATCCGCAGTCACTACGATCGTCTTTCCGCCTGAGATATACTCCTGATTCAATACGTCGAACAGAACAGGATTTCCGTCTAGACCACGAACACCGAACCCTTTTTCTTTTGTAAAAAGAACCACTTTCTGCGAACCTTCAAACGCTTTTGGAAGCAGATGGAACATTATAAAGATTGAGTCTTTCCCAAGCTGACGACTCACAGCTTCTGATATTTGTTTTTTTAATAGATTCAAACAGCCATCAGCGATTCGGATAACCTTTGTAAGACGATTCACGATCTCTTGATTCGTGTCATCAGAGTTACACCCACCGATGCTATCATGAGCGTGAACGTCAAATAGCATCTTCCACATCTCATCCAGCCATCGTTGCGGATATTTAAAGCCTAGCGTACTCGCAAGACTTGCCAAAGGTTCTAGTTCATAAATGACCTTTTCTTCAGCAATATCATTAAGTTTTTTGATGTCATAACGCTGTGAACGGATCGTATTATGAATACGAGATTTTTGAGTCGCGATCAGCTCACCCTCGATAACGTTCTTAAAATCTCCTTCTTCCCACGTATCCTTCATGAACGTTTCATAGTCAGAGAGCACATATTCATGTTTCTCATCTTTTTCGTTCAGTTTTTTTACCGTTTCAGGAAAATGCTCTCGAACGAGCACTTGGTCACCACCAGCTGGCAACAACAAGTTATCCGTTCCCGCGTTCAGATCAGCTATTTTTTCTAAAATCGGGAGCAATCGTTCTTCCATGTACTGAGGATCATCTGATAAAAATTTTCCTGGACCATAACCGAAGTAGATATTATTCGCCTTCACGCTCTCGCCGTCTGGTGATTGCCACGTGAAGTTCAGATCACCGTTCAACTGATCGGTATAAATCCCGCGCTGCAACACGCTATAATCGATATCAAATTCTTTGAACATAGACGGAAGATATGTGTTCTGACCAAAAATATCAGGCAGGTAACCAACGTTCAGGGAGTGACCCATCTTTTCAGCAATCCGCGTTCCGTACATCAAGTTGCGGATCAATGACTCTCGGTTCACAAGTAGTGAATCTGCTTGTGTGTACCAAGGCCCAACAAAGATACGTTTATCCGCGATCAAACAGCTCAATCGTTCTTTTTCTTCTGGACGAATCTTTAGATACTCATCAATGATCGAGCTCTGCGCGTCAAATACATAGCCCGTATACTCAGGATCTTTCTCCATCACATCCATCAATCGGTCCATGTTTTCTACAAGTAATAGGTTTGAATCTTCTATAGTAAAGTACCACTCGCGATCCCAATGCGAATGCGGTACGACGTATACCTTTTTTTGTTTCTGTTTCATGCTGTTTCCCTCCCGTGTTGCTCACGTTTAATAGAAAGAGGGGTCACCCTTTTAACAGATGCGCCCCTTTTTTATTTTGAATGCTTATTTTTTCAGCTCATATCGACGTATTATCTGAACAGTTTGGATTTTACGGTACATGTATTTTTATTTGTTACACGTTCGCTCAAACTGGTCCTTGTCACTCATACCATTCTCTTTTCGCTCATTGAAACATATCTTTCGCTCAAAATGTATCTCTGTTCGCTCAAACCACCCTTAGTTTCGCTCAAGATATTAAATATTTACTAAGATTATTCCTCCAGGAGCTCCAGAATCTGAAAAATCTCGTTACGCTTGTTTCTCTTTTTTCTTTAAAATCGCAAAGCGGATAAAGATGTTCGCGAATGCGATGAACGCTGCACCGACAACGAGTCCGAGCAAGTAAGCCCACAGGTTCTCAACGAGCGGCCAGCCCCAAACTGCCGGAAGCGGAAGCCATTGAACAGCCCCAAGCAAGACAGCCGTACTTGCGCCAAGGATGGCACCGATAATGTTGATTGGAATCGTGATCAACGGGTTACGAAGCATGAACGGAATCGCACCTTCAGAGATTGCAAGGAATCCAAGTAATAATGAAGTATTACCTGCTACACGAAGGTCTGCAGGGAATACACGGCGGCCGACGATATATTTATCGATAACCACAGCAACTCCAAGTCCGATCGGTGGAATAACGATCGCCAGAACACGAGCTGTTAACGGATACACTTCATCTGCTGCAAGTCCGATCGCGATCGCACCTGCTGCTTTGTTGATCGGTCCACCTAAGTCAAAGGCAGTTGCAGAAGCGATGATCGATGCAAGAACAACATCACCCGTTCCTTGTGCAGACTCGATCCAGTTGCGTAATACTACGTTCAGACCGCCAAACACAGGATCTACAATGTAAAAGTTTAAGAAAAAGATCGATAGTACTGAGATCGCTGGGATGATAAACATCGGCTTCATCGCAGCTAAGTTTTTATTCAATTGAATTTTTCGGTTCAAGAAACGAGCGATATAACCTGCTGCAAGACCAAGGATCAATGCTCCTAAAAATCCAGACGGAATGCCATCCGGGTTGTTCCAGAACGTATAATGAAGTCCGCCAGCAAAAGCTCCCCCAATAAATCCAGCTACAAGTCCTACACGGTCAGCCAGTGAATAGGCGACAAACGCTGCAAATATCGGGTACATGAATTTAAATATGAGTGCTCCAAATTTATCTAAATGATGAAGAATAACGAATAGCTCACTTGAATGTGTAGCATATTTCGGATCTGCGAGTTCATTCACAAGTCCGAACGGCATCGCACCAAGTTTTGCGATTCCCATCATCAATCCACCTGCTACGATAACGGGTATCATGTATGAGATCCCTGTCATTACCGCTTGGACCATATCTTTAAAGAATCCGCCTCCGCCGCTTGATTGAGTAGTAGAAGATTCTTCTTCCTCTGCTTCAACAACACCATCAGGGTTACTCAGCGCTTTTTGAATCATTTCTTTACCTTTTCGTAACGGTTCAGCTACTCGCGTTTGCACATACGATTTACCTGCAAAACGGTCTTTTTGCTTTGGTGCAATATCCGTTGCAAAGATGACAGCGTCTGCATTTTTGATCACATCTGCTGATAACTCATCTTCAATCCCACTAGCACCCTGTTTTTCAACGAGTACAGAAACACCTAACTCACGTCCTGCTTTTTCCAGAGCTTCAGCCGCCATATACGTATGCGCGATACCTGTTGCACATGCTGTAACCGCAACGACGGTTTTGGTGAATTCTTTTTCAGGGGCAGCTTCTTTCTTCTCTTCAACATCCAGTCTGTTTAAAAACTCATCAGTTGTACCTGCTGCCATCAAACCTTCCAAGTAACCGTCGCGCATCAGATTCGTACTTAGTGTAGACAATACTTTTAAATGCGTTGTTCCCGCTTCACTCTCAGGAATGGCGATCAAGAATACGAGCTGGACTTTGTTGTTCGGATCGATACTTTCCCAGTCTAGGAGTGGTGATTTTAGACGAGCTACCGCAAAGACGGCTTGTTTTACCGTTGCCGATTTTCCGTGCGGAATCGCTAACCCTTTCTCCATGCCTGTCGGAGATTGCTCCTCACGTTTTAATACCGCTTCCAATAAAGCTTCTTCAGATTCTATATAATTTTGTTTTTTAATCTTTGAAATTAGCTGTCGGATCACTTGCTCTTTATTCTGAGCATCTACATCGAACAACACTAAATTCGGATGGGTCATGTTTCTTAGTTCCATGACATTCACTCCAATCTCCCCTAGTATGAAAGCACTTCCAACTTTCTATACTCTATTTGTAACATGAAAGTAAGCGTTATCTTTGTACAGAGTCCGTACATTTGTACAGAATGAAAAATGGGCTATACTAAAAGAAAGAATCGTACGGAAATGAGGAAGTTAACGATGGGGAAGTTTCTAGATCAGTTCAGCAGCAAGTTAGCTGAACTTACACCGACCGAAAAACAAGTCGTATATTACATAGACAATCATATAGATGAAGCAAAAACGCATTCGTTGACTGAGATCGCAAAAGTGAACAACGTGAGTACAACAACAATCGTGCGCATGTCCCATAAGCTTGGACTTGAAGGCTTCTCCGAACTAAAATACATTCTTAAAACGATCGAGAATCAACATGTGATGTTAGGAGACAATCCGGTTGAGCGCTATAAAGAAGAGTTTGTTTCTGCATTTGAAACGATTCAAAAAACGGAGCTCGAAAAATTGAGTGAGAAGATCGTGAACGCAAAGCGAGTGATCGTGGTCGGTGTAGGTCTATCGAAAATGATGGCGGAGTACTTCAGCAAATTACTCATGCAGACGAACAAGCAGACTCACTATACATACGAGTCACACATGATCGACCTTTTACCGAACATGGTGGAACCGAACGACCTCGTGTTCTTTATCTCGTCAAGCGGCGAAACGAAAACGCTTCTGCAAGCAGCCGAGAAGCTTTCCTATAAAGTCGTAGATACAGCTGCTATCACGAACGCATCCGATTCTTCGTTAAGTAAGATGGTGAAGACGAGTTTAAGCATGACGGTCGGCCGGGTAAAGTTCGCAGGCTATGATATCACAGCAAGATCGACATTGATGTTGTTGATCGACCTTTTGTTTGAGAGCTATTTGAAGAGAAGTGTGAAGTGATTTTCATGGGGCGGACTCAAATTATCATATTTTATATAGACATGGTGTTTTTACGGTACGTGTTCTTATATTTATTACGCGTTCGCTCAATATGGCTATCGTTTCACACCAACTGTTGAGCGTTTCGCTCCGAATCGCTCACATTTCACACCAATCCTCTTCTTTTTAGCTCAATCGTGGACTTGTTTTGCTCAGACCAAGTACATGAACCGTACAAGGTCACTTTCTGTACATTTTTGAATGAATTTCGTTCATAATCTATCACCCACTTAAACAACTCCCTACCCCATGCCACCTAAAAAATATGTTAAACTACTCACTTAACCAAAAAAACATAACTTTTTCCAATAAAATCATCTATTATATAAAGAAGAGTATTTTTTAAGGACGTGGACAATGAAAAAGCATATTCCAAACTTATTAACTTTAGGAAATTTATTCTGTGGGTTTCTTTCCATCGGTTACGTTTCAAACGGTGATATTCGAAACGCAGCCATCCTCATTTTTATCGCGATGATGCTGGATGCGGTCGACGGAAGAGCAGCTCGGATCTTAGGAGTTTCAGGAAACCTAGGTAAGGAACTCGATTCCCTTGCGGATGTTGTATCCTTTGGGGTTGCGCCTGCTTATTTTGTCGCGAATACTTACTTTGCACATTTAGGGATGTGGGGCTTTCTATTTGCAGGATTATTTCCGTTGTTCGGAGCATACCGTTTAGCACGCTTTAACATTACGGATGCTGAAGAATCAATGAAATATTTTAAAGGTATCCCGATCCCATTAGCAGGTGGAATCGTTGTATTCTTAGTCTTTTTTGTAAAATGGATTCCACTTTGGATTTTTGTACTTCTGTTTTACGGACTCGGCCTTTTGATGGTAAGCACGATCAAGATTCCAAGCTTCAAGGATATCCCGATGCCGCGATACGGTACGATCATCTCGTTATTTTTGTTCTATATGTTTTATTTGCTTGCGAAAAACCGATTTGAAAGCGTACCGATCTTCTTTTATGTCGCGTTAGCCACTTACTTCTTATTTATTGGAGTTAGGTTTGTTAAGGTGAAAGAGATTAAGATCAGACGTCCTCGCCGACCTCGGCGGAATAAAAGGAGACGGTTTTAATAGAATGCCCTTATTTACAGCCAGATGCTGAAGATATCAGTATCTGGCTTTTACTTTTGAACAAAAGGATGGATGAACATGGATTCTTTAATTTTCGGATTAGCATTCTTCATACCAGGAGCAGCTTTTTTTCTATGGATAGTATTTAAATATACAAAGGAAGAACATCAAAAGGAACTACAAAAGTACGCGTGGTTTCGTGAAGACAAAATGAAATGGCTGTGGGATTCGGATTTTGCTCTGTTTACGAAAATAGCGGAAAAGTCGTTTATGATCACGAAGATTATTATGCTGCTGCTCTCATTATTTGTGGTAGCTGCAGGAGTACTAGGTCTTTGCATCTATTTCTTTTAACACCTATCATCTTTTCCCCTCTTCCTTCATATAATGTCCCAATAAGCGAAACATGTACTTTGTGAAATGGACAAATCATGTTTGAGAGGAGAGATGGTATGAATAACTACCCTAACCTAAGGGAGTTTTATGAGAAGGTACCAATCTTGATCGGCGAGAACGATCGCGCCGCTCTAAAGGATAAAGCTCAGGATGACGACGCTGCACTTGAGAACTCCACACACTGGCTCATCGCCATGGAAGGCAGTGAAAAGCAACGAAATGTGTACCACTGGAAGGTGCTCATCTATCCTTCACAAACAAAAGTGATACATTGCTATAAGTCTCCTTATTATGCATCGCAGCACTTTACATCCATTTATGAAGCGATTGAGTACTCTAATGAATTAAGTCAAAAAGCACGTGAAGATTTACTAAGTACGATTGAAAAGCCTGCCCTACAAAGAGAAGCTTAACGTGATTCATCCTCGCTTTTCTTTTTGCTACAGATTGTGAAACAGTGTACATAGAAAAGCAAACTATATAAGTAACGAACCAATGAAGTGGATGATAAACCAGTTCATTTTTATTATGTCTTTTTTCAAAAATAAGTGCAGACGGACTTACATAATAAAGGTATAGTAGGAAAATAAGGAAACAAATATTCATAGTTATTTACACTCTTACACAAGGAGCACACCATGCATGTTTTAGAAGTTGCTATCCATAAACACAACTTGTCTTGTTCCAGCAATAAAAAGTGTTATATCAAAAACAATGGATTATGTTTTATAGAAAACAACCCTATACATGAATTACATCTAACCTACTTTGGTCGGAATTTTAATCTCTTTTATCTAAAAGACGTCTTAAACGAAATCCGTATGAAGAATTTCTTTACCCTTTATCATCTAGTGAGTAAAGAAATTTATGCTGATTTAAAAAAGAGCAAGTGGAACGAGTTTTTAATACAAGAACACCGTGCTAACCAACATTACATAATAGTCTATCAATTTACTTCTGTTCAAACACTTATAGATTTTGTAGAAGAAGAACCTTATATGTATTTATTAAATGTAACGAATGGCATTTACGTTGACGAAGTTCCTATCATACAGCCATTTATGGACTATGAGGATAATTGGCATGAAAGTAAGAATAAAGTTTCCTTCAACAACGTCTTTCTAACCATTAATTTTGACTTTGATGGGCTTAAGGTTTACTTCAGCACCTTCGACAAGCTCTCTTCATTTTTAAAGAGGTTAAAAGTGCATTATCAGATAAAATTGGATGATACGGAATATGGTTGTTGTGAAGTAGAAGCTAGCGATTAATTTACAGATTATTTTTAGAGGAGAATCACGATGAACGAAACACACCAAGAGGACCTTACCTCGTTTCAAGGCCAACATAAAGTTGTTCAGAAAAACATTGCATATTACGATTTGAAATGGAGATCGGTTGAGAACCCGGCAACAAAAAGCACGTGGAACTGGCTTGCCTTCTTTTTCTCAACGTTTTGGCTGGCGTACCGTAAAATGTATAAACCGTTTTTTATTATTGCAGCTCTTGAATTGTTATGGGCTGTTCCATTTTATTTTGTAGACCTGCCGATATGGATTGATTTTCCCTTTTATGCCGTTATCGCGGTAATCGTTGGCACATACGGAAATCGGTGGTATTTTAACCATACGTCCCATGTTTTGAAGCAAGCTAGAGCTTTACCTGAAGATGTGCAGAAATCCTATATTCAAACAAAAGGCGGTACACATGTAGGAATTATGTTTGGTCTTCATGCCCTGTTAATTGCCCTACACTTCGCCTTGGATTTTGGTCTATCTTTCATACCCTCAGAAACGAATATTAAAGATGTCGTCCGTTTAAGTGGTGAAGCAGAAACATTAGAATCGTTCACCGATAACCCGGAGTGGAAATATATCGAAAAAAGCGGTCGCCACCATGTTGTAGAATTTACCGGCTATGATTATACCGAGAAAGAAGACGTTCGCATCGTTTTCTATATCTATTTTGATAAGTATTTATACGAATGGAAGAACGTGTACATCAACGGCAAAAAGTTGAAGGAAGAGGATGCTGAAGACTATCAATACTGGATTGAAGACAATTCATGGTACTAAGAGATGAAATCTTTAACGTATAAAGTTTCTTGGTTTCCGATAATAAGTTTGATGACAGCAGGAGTAATCATCTTATTGCTCCCGTTTAGTGATATAAAAGAGATGTATAAACATCTTCCTGCAGTCATATTTTTATTTGTTTTTTCATTTTTACTTATTGGTTATTCTATTTATCTACTTCAAAACAGAAGAAATAACCGAGGGTTCTATTGGGATGCTGAAGGCGTTGTGATCAATTTAAAAGGAAACAAAATTCTCTGGAGTGAAATTGAGAGTATTACGTTTTTCAAAAGTTCGGTTACTTCTACGCGCTCTACTGTTATCTATCCATGCTACTCTCATCACGAAACAATCAGAGAAAGACACAAAAAAATGATGCCTGCAACTTCACATTCTGTGGAATGGTTTATTATTGAAAAACCGAAAGACTATCATGAAAACTTAATACAAACATGGAAAAATAGAAAGACTTTCATTTGAGAGTCTTTTTTGAGTTTGATCAAAATGAGGTATGTGTGCATAAGCCATGTCGAAAAGAGTGAGAGTTAAGTCGATATGTGCGCAGATAATATGAATATGTGCGTAAAATAAGAAATCTATGCAAACGCGTAACTAATTTTAAAAGCACGTAACTTAAAAGCTTTGTATTACAATATTCAAAAGAAGTCGCTCCATAATTTAAGGAGCGACCATTCATATAATCATCTAACTGCTTATTGTAAAGCTGAGTCTTTTTTTCATCTATTAGTAATCGTAAATTATAGTTGAACAGTAACTTCTGATTTATGAACCAAAATAACACGGGGTACGTAAGGTTCATTTACTTTTCGAATCTCAAGAAAGTCTGAAGAATACACATGTAGCACTTTGTGTAATTCATCATGATAGTTTACAAGATCGCCTCTTTCAATAGTCATAGCTTTCACCCTAGTCGTTAGTTTCTATAGTTAATTATACCTAATATATTCGTCAAAAAAATTGGGAAACATGAAGGGATTTAGAGGTTAAATTACAATAATTTAAGTCTAGTTTCCTCTTTCAGTTAAAGTTCAGGTATATTTATAGAAGGGATTTATTTCACTTATATACTTTCTAGTATTTGTAAATGACATTTATAGAAAAGCGGGGTAACAAATATGAACTTAGGAGAAAAGATTCGATATTTCCGAAGAGTCAAAAACTTATCCCAGCAAGAACTCGCTGCCGGGATATGTTCTGTTCCTTATTTAAGTAAGATAGAAAACGGAGTCACTGAACCTTCAGAGGAAATTCAGCGGCTTTTAGCTGAACGTTTAGGTATAAGATTACATACTAAAAATGAAAAAAGTATCATGCAAAACTATGTAGACCTTTTCTATTCTTTATATAAGAGAGATTATCCAACTGCAAAGCAGAAATATGAAAATTTATTTAATCTTCCTTCACAATCCGTTGAAGAGGATATTCTGACCAAGATTTTTAAGAGCATGTACATTATGATGACCACTCAGGAAACACATGAAGTTCAAGAGATGTTAGATGAAGTTGCTTATATTGACGATGTGATCAAAGGGGAAAAAGCGTTTTACTATCTTCTAGCTAGATCACAGCTCAGTTTTTTTATAGAGGAATTTGAAGACGCGCATAGCTATGCTTTAAAAGCTGAAAAATTGTTAGAAGAACATCGTTTTCAGGAATGGGAAAAAGGCTATTTGCTTTATTTGATTGGCCTTACAGCAAATCAACTCTTTAAAAGCATCACCGCTTTAGAATATACTCAGTTGGCTCTGACTATATTTGAAAAAACATATTTCTTTAAAAGGTGTGCAGATTGTAGGATTATACTTGCAATCGTCCAAACGAGAATTAAAAATTTTGACGAATCTATTAAACAATTACTCCTTGCCGAAACCATTGCTAATTCGTTTGGTGATGAAGTGATTAAAGGGATTGTCTACCATAATTTAGGTAGTATTGCGAATCATAAAGGTGAAACGGAAAAGGCGATCGAACTGTTTGCTCGAAGTTTACAAGCGAAAGAAGGGGAACCTTTTATCGCTAAGATTATGACAATCTATGCACTCATTAAAAGTTATGAAAAAACCAACCAACCTGAAAAAGGCTTACAGTTATTGAGCACTTGGATGGATCAGTTGAAAGATAACCCCATTTACAGAGGATATGAACTGCATTTCCTTTATTACAAAGATCTATTTACATATGGGAAACTAAATGAGCAAACCGTTCAATTTATGATAAAAGAAATGATTCCTTATTTTAAAAAGAGAAACGAGTGGATCTTTTTAGCAGAGTATTATCCGATACTTGGAAAATACTTTGAGGATCACCAGAAATACAAACAGGCTAGCATGTACTATAGTTCCGCCATGGAAGCCATGAGGAAGATGTATGACTTAGGCGTGACATATATATAGTGTTGTAACCGATTCTATCGTTGAACAAGATAAACGAAGATAAAACATAGGAATAATGATAAAAAAGCATAAATGAGAGACTCTTTTTTAGATATTCCTTGTAATTCAAAGTAACTTTTCACAACGTATAATAAATATAGTGTCGAGAATAACACCAACATATCAAATAAGAAAAGACCAGCACTAAATGCACTAAAAGAACTCTTCAGGTCTTCATTAGTGGTTGCTAAAATACTTAAGTAGAAAATACAAAAATAAGAAAAAAATTGTTTGATCTTCATTTCGTTTCTCCTTCCCTAGTATTGGCT
The DNA here is from genome assembly GCF_015903855.1 of Fictibacillus sp. 18YEL24. Lineage (GTDB taxonomy): Bacteria > Bacillota > Bacilli > Bacillales > Fictibacillaceae > Fictibacillus > Fictibacillus phosphorivorans_C. Next base: position 464,195 of record NZ_JACZDT010000002.1, on the reverse strand, counting down.
TCTAATTGTAACACAATTCTGATTTTTATCACTTAAAAACCCCACCTCAGTTTGTGAGGTGGGGTTTTCGTTGTTATTTTTTTTATAACGTTAAACTTAACACATTTCACTAACGTAACGCTCCTGAAGAATCTCCGCCAAATCTTCCGCCGAAATCGGCCGGCTGAAGTAATACCCTTGCGCCTCGTTACATTGCTTTTGCTGTAGAAACTGAAGCTGTTCTTCCGTCTCCACACCTTCTGCTATTACCTTCAAATCCAAGTTGTGAGCCATCGCGATAATTGTTTCTACGAGTGACGCGTCTTTCGAATCTGCATAGATGTTACGCGTAAAGCTTTGATCAATTTTTAGCGTATGAATCGGGAATGTCTTTAGATAGCTTAGCGACGAATAGCCTGTTCCAAAGTCATCGATTGACAGATGAATTCCCATCTCTTTTAGCTTATGCATTTTCGCTACAGCATACTTCGAATCTTGAATGATACTTTCTGTTAGCTCGAGCTCTAAATATTGAGCATCAAGCTCTGTTTCTCTAAGAATTCTACTCACCCGCTCAACGAGATCACTCTGCTGAAACTGACGCGATGAAATGTTGACTGCCATCCGTAAAGGTGCGTATCCTGCGTCTTGCCACGCTTTATTTTGACGACAAGCGCCATGAAGTACCCATTCTCCAATTTGTAGAATCAATCCTGTTTCTTCAGCAATCGGAATAAATTCTGCCGGTGAGATCGTTCCCCATTCCGGATGATGCCAGCGCAAAAGTGCTTCAACTCCAATGATTCCGCCTGTTTCCACATCGATCTGAGGCTGATACACAATTTTAAACTCATCGCGTTCCAGTGCCTTTCGCAGGCCGATCTCAAGCTTCATTTTTTTAGTAACAGCCTCATTCATCTCAGGGGTATAAAATTGAAAATTGTTCTTCCCTTGTTCTTTCACTCGATACATCGCAGTGTCCGCATTTTTGATCAACGTTTCAATATCGCGGCCATCTCCTGGGTACATGGCGATTCCGATTGAAGGAGTCACGAAGAGCTCTTGCTCATTGACCATAACAGAGCTGCTGAACAGATCGACGATTTGCTGTGCGATTTTTGAGACTTCATCTGCTGTAGTATTTGGTATAAGGACGATAAATTCATCCCCTCCCTGGCGGCAGACCGTGTCGTTCTTTCCTACGCATGCTTGGATGCGTTTTGCAATTTCAATCAACAGTTGATCTCCGACTGCATGCCCAAGAGTATCATTGATATACTTGAATCGATCAAGGTCAATGAACATGATTCCAATCGTCTGCTTGTTCTCATCTGCCAGTTCGAGTGCTTGAGAAAGACGGTCGTTCAACAGAAGTCGATTCGGCAGACCCGTTAACGGATCACGGTAGACCATTTGATTAATCTTTTTCTCGTTTCTTTTTCGCTCCGTAATGTCCCTAATGATGCTGCTGAAATAAACTTGATCATCTTCCTGCCATGCTGCAAGTGACAATTCGATCGGAAATTCACTCCCATCCTTTCGAAGTCCTTCTAACTCAACCGTGTTGCCGATCACTTTTGGTTCTCCAGATAAAAGATAACGTTCCATCCCTTGCTGATGAGCAATTTTAAACCTGTCCGGTATAATGATCTGCAGATTTTTCCCTAGTGCTTCTTTTTCGGTAAAACCAAAAATCAGCTCTGCTCCTTTATTCCACGAAATAATGGTTCCTGTTCGATCTGACAGAATAATAGAATCGTTGGCAGACTCAATAACAGAGCGGAACTTTCTTTCTGATAGAATCGACTGATACTCAAACCTTCGATCGATGAACGTGCTGATGAACACCATCCCTAGCAAAATGAGAATAACTATCCCAATCGCATAAGCTAAAAGCGTGCTGTTAAACGGTGTTGATGCTAGATCCGTGTGATGCTGATGCGCTTTGTAACTAGCAGCCGACATACCCGTGTAGTGCATTCCAGAAATTGCGATACCCATGAGCACCGCACTTCCTAACTTCACGAGCCATATTTTACTTGTTTTATAGTTTTGGCTAACAAACGAAAGTAGATACAAAGCTACGACTGATGCGACAAAAGCAATGACTGCTGAAAGCGTCCATAGAAATGGATTGTACTGTATTTCAGCGTTCATCTTCATCGCTTCCATGCCTGTGTAATGCATGGAAACGATACCCGTTGCCATGAAAAGAGCTCCTAACAATACCTGCTTCTTCCCCATGACAGGGCGGCTGATAATATAGAGAGCGATTCCGGATGATAGGATCGCTGGAATGATTGAAACAATGACGAGTGTTATATCATAGGTGACTGTGATGGATAAGTGAAAAGCAAGCATCGCCACGAAATGCATGGCCCAGATGCCCATTCCCATCGCAAAAGCTCCCGAGATCATCCAAATGTACCGTGCGTATGATCTTGTTTTCTGTACCTGAATCCCTAGATCCAACGCAGCATAAGAAGCAATGACTGCAATAATGATCGATAGAGAGACAAGCGGAATGTGATATGTACTTGAAACGGCGTCCATTTATAGAAACTCTCCTTGTATATAAATCGAAAATACTTTACATATTCTATATCGGTAAAATATTTGTCGTATTAAGAGAGGTAATAATAATATTTTTAAACAGTTGTTTAATTTGATAGATTACCTGTATCAATTATAGATTTTAAGCACAAAAACACATTGCTTTGTAGTAAAAATTATACTGACTAGTAATTTTAATATGTTACTTACAAGGAAAGTTATGAGCTGCTTTTTTTTACGGTACGTGTTCTTATATTTATTACACGTTCGCTCAATCCTACAGTCGTTTCACTCCAACTGTGTGCTGTTTCACGCAGATACTTCAAGAGTTCACTCCAACTAACATCTGTTTTGCTCAGAAGTACTACCGTTACACGCAACGCCAACTTCGCAGGCAGGCGTCGTTATCCAACGTTAAAGTTGTTGTATTCTTTCAATTTCATCAATACAAATTAAAGGAAAATTATGTATAATAAAAGATAATTGGAAATAAAAGTTAAACTTGATTGTGAGGAGTGATTTTATGGTGTTAAAAAGAAATGCTGGTATACTTTCAATTCTTTCTTTATTAATTGCGGGATCTCCAATCATTCTGGCTGCATATAGCCAATTCATTGGGGACTATATGTTTCCTATTTTTTTCACGTTTATCGTCTTATCTTTGTTCTTGGCTTTTTACGCGGAAAATGGATTATCAAAGCGAATTGCTACAACTCTCGTTTTTGGATTCATAATCTTTGCCGCTCTCTTTTATCTAGGCATGCATATCTTCTGGTCAAAACCTTAACCAAGTAGAGTAGCAGGAGGAATTTATCATGTTTTTTGGAATGCCTTTTCTTATTAGCTCAGTCCCAGGGGTAGTCGTCCTCTTTCTCACCTGGTGGCTAAGAAAAAAGAACGTCTCTTTGTTCATAAAACTTGTGCCATGTTTGTTAATCGTGATTAGCTCCTTTGTCATTTTATATGTGAGTTTAGAGTTCATTCGTGGTTTTGAAGGAGCAGCTTATGGAATTCTCGCGTTTTTCTTACTTTGTTATGGAGTTGCCGCTTATTTCCTTGCTACAAAAAGAATCACCGTCATTCCAAACACAATAAAGGGATAACCTGGTTCTACCCCAGGTCATCCTTCCTTTTCCACCCTATTACCCCAAACGAAACACAATCCCATGCCCGCCTTTTGGATATTCCCACTTTATGTTTTGATGCGGACAACCGATTCGGCAGCTTCCGCACTCGTGACACCCCTCGTACCCGACGTGCATCCGAATCTCTTCCCACTTATACACTTCAGCCGGACAGAAGATCGTGCAGATTTTATCAGGACAATGGTTCAGACAAACATCCGCATCCATAACGGTGAGATGTGACTTCGTGTCTGCGTTAAAACGAACGAGATACTGTTTTTCTTCGATGCTCTGACACTTTCTTTCGCTCATTTACTTCATCACCTTCCACGCCCGGTATGCGTCACGAGCTAGTTTGAATTTCTCTCCAGCCGTTCCTACATCGCGCCAAATTTTCTTCTGTTTCTCCCATTTTGATGAGCCATCGACCGTAAACATCTGGCTCGCCGCCTTGTTCACCATCGGAATGTACTTATCAAAATACTGAGGAAACTTATCAAAGTGATGCGTCGAATCTTTATACTTTTTCATATCCTGACCGACAAAACTGCTCATCAAACGCGTTTTATAATGATTAAGTGTTGTTTCCGAATAGTCGTCATGTTCCTTCGCAAGGAGCACCGCTTCAGCTGCAAACTGACCGGACTTCATCGCAAGGTTCGATCCTTCTCGGTGGATGGCGTTCACGAGCTGAGCAGCATCGCCAACAACGAGCACCCCGTTGCCCGCTACTTTTGGCATCGATTTGTAGCCACCTTCTGGAATCATGTGCGCCAAATATTCGACTGGCTCACCGCCCGCGATGTACGGCCGTATCATCGGATGATTCTTCACATACTCCAACAGCTCATATGGTTTAATCTTATGCTTGATTAAGCCAGATAGAAGTGAACCGACGCCTAAGCTCAACGTGTCTTTATTTGTATAGAGAAATCCTGTGCCGAGAATTCCCTTTGTCGCATCACCAAAAAGCTCGATTGTCGTACCTTGATTCTCTTCTAGATTAAATCGGTCCTCGATCGTCTTCTTGTCGAGCTTGATGATTTCCATCGTAGCGAGGGCCACTTCATCTGGACGAAATTCTTTATGAAAGCCGAGCGATTTGGCTAACAGGGAGTTTACGCCATCTGCCAGCACGACAACGTCCGCGTACAGGTCACCGTCTGGTCGATCCGTTCGTACTCCAACTACTTTCCCGTCCTCAACGATACACTCTAGAACAACGGTTTCGTTCACCAAAAGAGCTCCCTGCTCAACAGCCTTCCCCGCAAACCATTGATCGAATTTTGCCCGCAGTACCGTAAAGTTGTTGTACGGCTCCTGTCCCCATTCCATCCCCTTGTACCCGACTGTTACCGCAGATTCTTTGTCCATCATCATGAATCGCTGCTCTACGATCGGTCGCTCGAGCGGCGCTTCTTTCCAGAACTCTGGGATCACGTCTTCCATCATTTTTCGATAAAGCACACCGCCCATCACGTTCTTTGAGCCCGGGTACTCTCCGCGTTCGATGAGTAATACGTTCACGCCTGCTTTCGCTAGTTCATACGAACAGGAAATGCCGGCCGGACCTGCACCAACAACGATTACATCAAACTTTTCAGACATGATCCACCACCTCCTGGTTAAACGCTTGTTTAAATTGTTGAATCAGAAGCGGTACGATCTCAAAGGCATCCCCAACAATGCCATAATGGCTCGATTGGAATATTGCTGCTTCAGGGTCGTTGTTGATCGCAATGATCAGTCCCGAATTCTGCATCCCAACAATATGCTGAATCGCTCCAGAAATGCCGATCGCAAAATAGATTTTTGGCGTGACCGTTAACCCTGTCTGCCCTACTTGGTGATGGTGCTCGACCCATCCGGCTTCAACAACATCACGACTTGCGCCAACCGCTCCCCCAAGCGTTTCAGCAAGATCATGAACAACCTGAAATCCTTTCTCACTGCCCAACCCTTTTCCGCCAGCCACAACAATATCCGCTTCATCAATACGAACCTTCTGTGTCGTAAACTGTACGATCTCAAGCACCTTCGTCCGGATGTCTTCTTCTTTTATAGAAGCTGTTTCTTCGATTAAGCGTCCCGTTCGGCCAGGTTCAGGCGTGAGTGCTTTCATCACTTTTGGCCGTACTGTCGCCATCTGCGGTCGATACTTTTTACAAAGAATCGTTGCCATGATGTTACCGCCAAACGCTGGTCGGCTAGCAAGCAACAATCCTGTGTCTTCTTCTATATCTAAAATCGTAGAATCGGCAGTGAGTCCTGTTGGAAGGTCCGTTGCAACGGCACTTGCGAGGTCCTTACCAGTTGAGGTGGCACCATATAAAATAACTTCAGGCTTATGCTTTTGACAGCATTCCAACAATGCCTTCATGTACGATTCGGTTCGGTAGTTTTTAAAAATAGTGTCGTCATACACATAGACCGTGTCCGCTCCGTATTCAAAAAGCGTATCGGCGAGATGTGTGACGTTCTCTCCGATCAATACGCCAGCAAGCTCGGTACCACGTTTTTCCGCAAGCTCTTTTCCAGCCCCTAACAACTCAAGCGAAACAGGAACGACCTCACCGTCTTTTACCTCAATAAAAACCCAAATGCCTGAATAATCCTCAAAGCTCAACGCCAGATCCTCCCTTCACCGCAAAAAGCTCTTTTTTCTCTAACAAAAGATTCAGCAGCTGTTCCGTCTGCTGAGCTGCATCCCCTTCTAGCATCTGGCCGCCACTCGGTTTTGTTGGTGCCCACACTTTTGAAACGATCGTCGGTGAGCCTTTCAGTCCGAGCTGTGTTCTCTCCACATCCTCTAGATCGGCGACCGCCCAGATCACCGGCTGATAGCGAGCCGCTTTCAGCATGTTCGTCATCGACGAATACGGAACGTCGTTGATCTCTTTTTCCACCGACATCAAGCACGGCATCGTTGATTGAATCACTTCATATCCGTCCTCCAGTTTTCGATGAACGATTGCATACCCTTCTTCCAAGTTGATCTCTTTTACCTTATTAACGGAAGTGAGCGGAGGCATGTCTAACCGGCGTGCGATGCCTGGCCCAACTTGTCCCGTATCACCGTCGATCGTCATCTTTCCGCAGATGATTAGGTCGACAGGCTTAATTTGCGAGATTTTCTCTATTGCTTTCGTGAGTGCGTAGCTCGTCGCAAGCGTATCCGCACCTGCAAACGCTCGGTCCGAGATCATGTAGCCTTCATCTGCCCCGATCTCAATGCATTTTTTGATCGCTTTTACGGCTGGTGGAGGACCCATCGTCAGCACCGAAACCGTTCCTCCGTATCTCTTTTTCAGACGCACCGCTTCTTCCACCGCATGCGCGTCGTATGGATTTAGTATCGCAGGAGCACTCGCGCGGTCCATCGTATTCGTCTTCGGGTTCATCTTGATGATCTTCGTATCCGGCACCTGCTTGATGCAAGCCACAATATGAAGCATTCGACCCCTCCTCTAATCAAAGGCATTTCTCACATAAGAAGCCAATTGTATGATGATTATTACTACTATATGGAGGGCTTGTTCAATACATGACGGATTTCTTTTGGACATAAAAAAGAGACTCTATGGAAAAGAGCCTCTCGTCTCACGAGTCTTTATATTCAGGATGTTGATGGCGTTCGCAGCCGAAAAGATAACAGTCTCTTTCTGGTGAAGGCTCAAGAGTAAAAGGCGGCAGAATTCCAACCTTAAGGTTATCAAGCATGATTTTAAACTCTTTTATTTCAGTCATAATCTTAATGATGTTTTCCTGTTTATCTTGTTCAGTATAGTCTTCATCTACTTCCTCTTTTTCTTCATCTAGCAGTTCTTCTTTTATGAAACGAAGAAACTCGTTTTTTATTTGATTCGCTTTTGTTTCTTGGTTTATTTGAGATAAAGAATAGATGTACCTCGCAACCCAATCAGCCTGTTTATAGTAATTGTCCCATCCTTTTTCAAACCAGTGAGCAGCTTCTTGGTATAGTTTCACCTCAACGAATAAATCAGCTAGATCGACGGCACCTATAAAGTCATCTGCATACTCATCAAAAGTACCGAGTAATTTTATAGCTTCATTTGATTGGCCACATTCAATCAAACATTTTACTTGATTGTTAAGGGAGTAATCTGAGTTACCTGCTGCTAGTCCAAAATGAATGGCCGCTTTTTCTTTTTCACTAAGATAATAATAAGCCACACCGAGATTATGATAGGTGGTGTTCGTTGGTTGTATCGAGATTGCTTGGTGCAACATCGGCAATGCTTCTTCATAACGCTCACTGTTTATAAGCAGTTCCCCACACAAGCTATATGGAAAATGTGAAGTTGGATGAAGATTTATAGCTTCGGATGCAAGTAACAAGGCCCGCTCCAGATCATCTTCTTCATGCCATAAAACCCAAGCTAAGTTCGTTAGCGATTGAACATCTCTCTTTTCTAGTACAGCTTTGTGAAATAGTTTCATCGCTTGATCTAAATTATTTTCTTCTAGCTGATGAATCGCTTCTTTATTCGTATTAATACTAAACATCTACCTTCCCTTATTGTTAAAACGCGTAACGGAACAGCCCATAATAAAGTGGGCCGATCATAATTAATGCCGTAATACCGAATACCACTGGGCGAGCGGCTCTAGGAATCTCGTTCGCGTCTTCATTAAATTTTTTAAGTCCATACGCTAGATCCCACACCAATCCGCCGATGAAAACAAATTTCCATAGAAGTGGTGTGAAGAGCTCATTGCTCGTTACATAACCAAATAATCCGATCCACGTGATGATTGAGATGACGAAGTCTAATTTTGCTGAGTGTGTCTTGTATCCGCCTTTGATGAAATAGCCGATGGCAAAAGCACCTATAATCCCTAGATAGATCGTCCATAGAATGTCTGTCATAATCCTCATGTCCCCTTTTTTCTGTCTGTGATTTTATTATAAATCTTACATTTACTTCCGGGAAGGTGTGTTGCTAGACTTTTTGTTATATAAAAAAAGCAACTTCGCTTAGGAAGTTGCTTTACTTTTGTGTTGTGGGTCGTTTTACGGTACGTGTTTTTATAACTGTTACACGTTCACCGGTAAATGGTGTCTGACCACCTGTAAATGGCTGCTGACCACCTGAAACGATGCTTGCACCACCGGTAAACACCCTACGACCACCTGAAAACCACACATAACCACCTACAACCCACGCAAACATAATCTACGGAACCCGCTTTCACACAAAAATCACACTCAATCTATATGTTTAACTTGTAAATTTTCGAAAATAGCTTCTCCACCATCAGAAAATAGCGTTATTCCCTGATCATTATGCTCTGGATACACTAGACTTGAGTGCGCGACTCGTCCATCATCTACAAACACTTCCACACTTGTCTTATCTACAAGAATTTTCAAGTGAACGTTTTGCTTTCCAGAAGAAAATGGCGCTTTGCTCTCTACATATTGTCCACTTTTATCCGGTTGGTTTGAAGCGGATCGGTTCACATAAGAAAACTGCCCTTCTGCATGAATCCCAACATCAATATGACGATTCTTGTCTTCGGACTCACGAAGTCTTAAGCCGATATTCTTGCTGTCTTCCCAACTGATATCTGTTTCTAACACGTATGAATCTCCAGATACATCAAGCGTTTTCTCTCCATCCACTTTAATCTGCTGGAAGAAATCCCTATAACTCGTGAAGTTATCTAATGCTGCAACCGGTTGTGACGCTAAATAATATCGATCCGTGTTAGCATCTCGTTTCAACTGAAGTTCACGCACCACGGAATCCATACCGTTAAAATCTTCTTTCATCGTCGGCGTTTCATGCGGATAGCTCCAGTTGTTCATCCAAGCGAGCGCATATCTTTTCGCATCAGGGTTACTCTTCTCTCCTTCATCAAACGTCACGCCACCATACCAATCAAAGCCGTGATCCAGCCACTCTGGATCTTCATGATCAACGGCAAACGACTCTCCGTTAAAATCTCCTGTCCAATACGCGTATGTGTTGGGTTTTCCAGACGAGAGGCCATTCGCGCTCACACCGAGCACCCATTTCAGCGTTCCATCTTCACCACGCATCAAAAAGAGATCGGGGCATTCGATCAACCCAATATCTTTCGTTTGAAAACCGCTCGTAAATCTCCAGTTTTTCAGATCATCAGACTCATAAAAACCGATCTTCGTCCCTTCTGCCATCAGCATGATCCACTTATTCCGCTCATCATCCCAGATCACTTTAGGATCTCTGAAATCTTTCGTTCCCGGGTTATCTAAAACGGGATCCTCGCCATGAGGCTTGAACGTCTTTCCTTCATCCGTACTATACCAAAGAAACTGCTTCTGTTTTCCTCCGTCTTTTGAAGGCTGTGTGAGGATCGCGATAAACGCATTCTTCCCGAACCCAGCCGTATTTTCTTTATCGATTACTACAGAACCTGACCAAACGTCTCCGTTATCGTTCGTAAATTTCGGAATCGCCACGCCTTCATCCCTCCAGTTCACAAGGTCTTCTGACGTTGCATGGCGCCACTCTGTTCCGTTTCCGTCTGGGTAATCTTTGTTATATAGATAATAATAGTGATATTTCCCTTTATAATAGACCGGTTTCTGAGGATCATTCTTCCACTTATCAGGCGTTGTAAAATGATAATCCGCACGGTATGATGGGTCGTTCTCCTTTTTCGGAACAGGCTTACTCGATTCATCCATCAGATGATTCACCAGAAACATGCCTGCAACCAGTAAACTTAGAATAAATAATAATGGCCATTTGTCATTCTTATACATGGCTTAACCTCCTAGTAATCCCTAAATAAAAAGAAATGCCATCTCTGGCATTTCCTTTTGGTTGATGTGTAGGGTAGGTCGAAAATTGATTGATAGAAATCTTTACTTCGTTAGTTGTCCTTGTTCAAGGATGCTATTTTTCACAACAGATGTTTTCTGGCCTTTGATGTTCATCTCGAAGCTTGGTGCAAACGTTGATTTGCGGTCTTCGAAAAAGCCTCTGTTTGTCATGTAGCTTGTTACAACGACATTGTCGCTATTTTCTTGTGGAATCGCGTAGTGTGCATACGTCCAAGTGATGTCGTTCGGATCTTGGTCTTGGTGCAGTACGATACCTGTTTTGTTCAACGGTTTGAAAGGACCGTCTAGAGAATCAGCTGAATACCCAAGCATATAGATGTCTCTGTCATCGATGCCGTCGATCGTCATCTTAGCACCACGGCTGCTTGTGAAGAGGTACCATTTCCCATCTTTTTTAAAGATGTTCGGTCGCTCGATCTCATCTGTTACAGTGTTGGATACGATTAGTGGCTTCATCACTTTTTTCACAGAATAATCGTCGTTGATCTCAATGATTCCGATCGCACCGTTCGCTTTTTTAGCCGTTTCTTTCTTATCAGATGCTAGAAGATTCTTCTTTTCATCTTGGAAGAAAGCGTTGCTCTTTCCGTAGTATGCTTGGTTATATAGAGATTCTTCTCCTTGGTAACCTGTTTCTGTACCTGTGTTCGCTTCAAATACTAAATATTTGCGTCCATCTTCTTCAATATAGTGAGGATCTCTGAACGTATGGTTATCGTTGTAGTCTCCGCCACCGAACGCTTTTTCAACCGTTTGGTACATTTTGCTGTCTCCGCCTTCAAAGATAGACTTGTAATCTTCTACACCGTCGATCTCAAGCGTTTTGTTATCAGGTTGAGAAAGGTTAACTTGCGCTGTTGTTAACGTCTGTTTTCCGAAACGATCTTGATCTGGCTTGAATGCTTCACGGTTCGTGTAGAACAAACGAACTTCTCCGTCAGAAGTGAACGTTGCAGAACCAGACCACTCTTCAGATTGATGCTTTAAGTATTTATCATTTGCTTTGAACTTGTCATCGTCCTCGAAGACGCGTCCTGCATTTTTCCAAGCATCGATTGATTGATCATCCGCTTTTTTATAGAACATGTAGATGAACGTGTCGTTCGGGTTCTTCGGATCACCTGCTAGACCGAAAACGATGTGGTAGCCTTTGTATTCAGCAACCGTTCCGTCCGCGTTTTGAAGTGGCCATGTATCCCAAACATCCATGTCGATCTGTTTGCCGTTCTCGTCAACCTTCTTAGCTGACTCTACGTTCTTAATCGTAGATGCATCAAATTTTGGCACTGTATATTTTGGATCGTTATGTTGATTGATCATCTGCTTCATGTCGTAGCGCGTGATCTGTGAAGTTCCGTACGTTTCTTTAAAATCTGAAGGGGTTTGACCTGACGCGAATGTTGTTGCGCCCCCTCCTAATAAAATCGCAGTACTGAGTGATACGACAGCTACTTTTTTCGCCATATTACGATAGTTCATACGTATTCCTCCTATGTGATTTTCGTTGGTCCTGTCTGGCAGTTCCAATCTGTTGTGACTTGCAAGTACAAGTATAGGGGAGGTTTTGGCAAGTAGATATGGCATAGATTGATGAGGATTTCGTCTTATATTGATATAACGATGGGTGTGTTTATGAAAGAGGTTGAGAGAGTCTCGCACCTTACACTCCAATCACCTTGTCAATGATGAGGTAGGGACAAAATGACATCCGATGCCGATAAAAACAAAATAAAAAAAGAACCTTTATTAATGTAACGGGGTCTCTTTTGGAGGAGAAAATCGTAATTCGCAAGCCAATTAGCAGGTGAAATAGCACTAAAATTGGATATGTAAATGACATTAAAAATGACCAGATATTTGTCTGGTCGTTTTAATAAAGTCTGACAATCTTCCTATCCTCCAATTAGAATACTGATGGTCTACTTATTTATAGTCTTGTTAAATTAACCTGTCTGTTAGTTCAGTAAACGTAATTTTGGCCACGATTCTTCAACAAGTATAACTTTAGTTCATTTATTGTTTTTTATATCTCATTAAGTTACTTCCGTTTACATCTGTTGAAAACCCAAATTTTTCGTAATAGGAAATTAGCCTGTCAGGGCAGTAAAGTTCTACTCTATCAACATCTTTTACAAGGGGATGAGATAATATATTGTTCATTAAAATTGTACCAATACCACTGTTTCTATAACTCTCTTTTGCAATTACATCAAAAATAAATGCTCTATAAAGAGTGTCTGTAATTACCCTTGCAAAGCCAACTAATTCTTTTGACTCGTCATTAATCAATCCAATGACTACACCACTGTTGTTTACCATTTGCTTAATTTCAGAAGGTTGACGATTTTGTGTCCACCATTCATTTTTAAACAAACTATGTAATTCTTCTAATTGGTTATCATTTAATTCCTCAACTACGGTAAAATTCATCGTCATCACTGTTATAACGCCCCAATCATATCAAATTAAATTAGACAATCATTTACATATAGCTTTTTTTTTAATAATCCTGCTACGTTTTTTGAATAAGGGTTGCATACTATTAATTTTATTATAAATTCAATTTAGCCGTCGTCTAATCCTTTTTCGCCGCAATAGGTAAGTGATTTAACAAATGGTTTAGTATACCAAAACGTACCGTGCCAATCGCTATTGACATATTGCTAAAACGTATGCGGATTAGCGTGCTAATTATGGTAATAAAAGTGGTGTGATTTCTCCAAAATTTCTTTATATCAAAGAAAAAACCGCAACGAATTTCGTTGCGATTTATAGTGCTAATTGATATGCGATTTGATATGTTTTTTTCTTGTTTTCCCATTCATAAAAGAACCCATTATTATCAAGGAGTCTCATCACTCTTGTGCTTCACGCGCTCTGTCCCAAGAAAGCTGAAATTCTCGTAACAGCTGCTCACGTGCCAGTTGTTTCCCTACATACATCTGCATGGCAGATCCAAACTCTTCTTTCACCCCTGCGGGAAAACCGTTCCAGTTAGCATCCAGTGTGTTGCCTTTTTTGTATGCGGCTATCGTCTCTTTTGCAAGCGGACCTAAGTCATCCGTTTTAATGTTTTTAAAAACCGGGATAAACTTAAAGCGCTCAGTGATGAATGTTTGCCCTTTTTCAGAACTCACCATCCAGTTTAAAAATCGCTTCGCTTCTTTCTTATCTGTTGAATCTGCCTGCTTGTTCACAACCCAATAGTTCGGCACGCTGACAACTAGCTCATCTGACTTTTCTTCGTTTATCGGTATTGGCATAAAGCTAACCTCTAGGTCTGAAGCACGTTCATCGATCATCGGCTGAATCCAGTTTCCTTGAAGAATCATCGCCGCTTTCCCTTTCCCAAAGAGGTCCACTTCCATGTTGTAATCCGTCGTTAACGGATCGGCGTTTCCATATTCCAGCGTAACATCCAACAGATCAATCACATCATGAAACAAGGGGTTATCCGGAATTTGAACTTCACCTGCATTCAACTTTTTTATAAAAGCATCAGGATCTTTCTGTCTCGCAAAAGCCACGTTTAATAAGTGGACACCGAGCTTCCAGTCCTCATAATAGCCTGTAGCGAACGGGGTGATTCCTTTTGTCTCTAGCATCGCCGCTGTCTTTTTCAGTTCAGGAAGTGTTTCTGGTACTTGCTCAATTCCTGCACGTTGAAACAGTTGCTTATTGTAAATAAAGCCGTAACCTTCTAAATTCATAGGCATTCCGTACACGTTTCCGTCCATTTTAATCGCGTCCAGCGTACCTGGATAGACTTCCTTGACCCATCGCTCATCTGACAAATCTTCTAGGTACGGCCGCCACGTCTCAGCATTCTCATACCCTGTGTTTGTAAAAATGTCCGGTCCCTTACCTGAAGCAAGTTCTGCTTTTAAGTCGGAATAATCATCAGCTGCTCCTCCGACCGTACGAATCCGTATATCAATCTCGGGATTTTCTTTTTCATATACTTTCGCGAGCTCTTCAAATTCAGAGGCAATCTCTACTTTCGGATTTCGGATATCGAGAACGACCTTTTTCTCTACCTTTTCTTCTTTTTGGGGCATCGTATCACTTTCTGTCTGACAACCCGCGAGAAGGATTGCTATCATACCGATACTTACATACTGCTTTTTCATGTCTTCTGGAATCACCCCTTTCTATTAAAAACTCTCAGCTTATGATTTTTCACCATTTCGAAACTCAAACGGTGTTATCCCTACTTCTTTTTTAAAAAGCTTAGAAAAGTATTTTTCATCTTGATACCCGAGCATCGTTGATATCGAAAAGATGCTTTCATCACTTTCCTTCAACCAACGTTTCGCCTGGTCAATCCTCAATTTTGTTATATATTTGGACAACGTCATGCCCGTTTCTTGCTTAAATTTACGAGAGATATGCTCCCGGCTGAAAAAGAACCGGTTCGCTAGTCTCTCTAAACTCATATCTTCCATGTAGTATGTTTCAACATACGAAATAATATCGTTCATGCGCTGTTTCGCTTCAAGTTCGTCCAACCGCTGAATCGACCGGTAGTTCTGGTTTTCGAGTTCACTTTGAAGATGATTATATTTCTCGTGAATCTTCTGAAGGGACTGCAGTTCACACTTTACGAGACGCACCGGAATATCAAGCTCACGGCTTAAACTCTCTTCTACCAAAAACCACTCTTCCGGCAAGGTGATGAGCACACTTTGGTTACTGTCATCCGGCAGCATCACAGCATTCCCGATTTCCTGCTCCACCAACTCATCAGCCAGTTTTTCGATATAAGGCGCAGGCTGATGCATCTGATAGAACGTTAACAATGTAAAATCATATTTTTCCGATGACGGCAGGTTTGAGGCGATAAAGTCGAGGTCCGCCGGCTCACCGAGACAAGCGGCTAACATCGTCTGACTCCATCGAATCTTGACCGCGTCCTCTTGATACAGACGAGACTTGCTTTCCTCATCATAAGCCGCAACTGCTTTTTTCAGCACGTTGTTAAAAGCCTCATCCTCGACTGGTTTTAATAGATAATCGAAGCTATTATGCTGAATAGCTTTTCTCATAAACTGATAATCATCGTAACCTGTGATCAACACCACTTTACCTTCATACGCGATAGAATCCAGCCACTCGATCAGATCCAAGCCACTCATGCCAGGCATTTTAATATCGGTAAAAATAATCTCCGGCTGCTCTTTCTCGATGACCTTCTTCGCTTCGTTTCCGTTTGCTGCTTCCAAAAGCTCTGTTATCCCGTGTTCATCCCATTTCCCGATATACCGGATCACATCGCGGACATTGAACTCATCGTCAGCTATCAACACCTTCATCTTCGTTTCCCTACTTTCTGTCACTAAACTGTGGGCTCGTCGCTTAGCTCTTTTGGAATGACGATCGTTACCGAAAAACCTTGTCCATTCAGCTGATCTACAAGGAAATTAGCTCGCGTGCCATAGTTTAGAATCAGTCGCTGATATATATTCTTCAGTCCGATATGCTCGTTTACAGGGGTACCTTCCGATGCTGATCGATAAATGTTTTCTCGTAAACGCTCTAAATCGCTCGCTGTGATTTCAGGTCCGTCAGAATTTTCGACTACCAGGTAGATTGAATCACTTTTCAGCTCACCTGAAACCGTCAGTTGCGCTTCGTAATATCCCTCTTCATACACATGCTTGAAAAAATTCTCAACGAGCGGTTGTAAAATCATACTTGGAATCCTACTCTCTAGTACCTCATCACTAAAATCCAGCGAATAATTAAGCTCTTTTCCGAATCGGGCCTGTTGCAGATTGAGGTAAGCCTTCATATAATCCACTTCATTCTGCACGCTCACCCACTGATTCGCTTGCATGGAATAACGCATCATCTTAGACAGCGACGTTATCAGTCCATACACTTGCGGTGACTTGGAACGAAGCGCCACCGCACCGATCGATTGCAGAGCATTGAACAAAAAGTGTGGATTCACTTGTGACTTCAACGCACGAAACTGATTTCTTCGATTCTCGATTTCCAATTTATATTCACGATTGATATGAAGATTGATCCGATCTGTCATGTCTTTAATATGTCGTTCCAAGTGCCCTATCTCACCTTGCCGATTGTTCTCAAATGGTATTGTGATATGTCCTCCTTCAATTCCGCGCACCTTCTCACTCAGTTCGCGAATCGGTCGAGAAATTTTATATGAGATGAAACTGATCATGAGAAGACCTAAAAGGCCCACACCAAGTCCGACAATAATATTGATGGTCGCCGTCTTCCGAACATCCCGGAACAACACGTCACTCGGCGTTTTTTTCACTAACTTCCAGCCTTCAACTGGTCCATCTAATGTCTTTGTTAACGATATTTCTTTATCAGTTGTGCCTTTTTGGATCCGACTTTTTAGATCTGATGGAACACGCTTACCTATTAATGAAGAATCCGTCGCATACATAATTTCATTTTGATCATTGATCAGATAAGCTGATGACCCGTTTTCTCCCGCTAAATTACTCACGATTTTTGAATACTCACCTAAACTGATGTCCATCGTCATGATTCCAAGAAACTTGTCAGACGGCACTTCCTTTATTTTATGATGAATGCTTAACACCTTCGTACGGTCTGACTCTGGAATGATCGCCGCATTGTTATAGTTTTTTATCACATGCGGCGGCTCGATCAGGTAATTTTTATTGGATTTAAACAATTGTTTAATGTGTTCTTGGTTCAGTAGATCCGGCTGTGGTTTTCGTGTACTAACAGTCGCGTTATAAACGGTAAACGACTCTTTTCCTTCATTTAAATAAAACCGGAGCTGGCGAATCTCATTTCTCGTTAAGTAAAACGTCTCAATACTCTTCTCAACCGAATCCTGATCAAAATAGATCGAGTCTTCAAACCCCTCGGTAAAAATGCGGAACAGATCTGGATTACGATACAAAATAAAAGGCAGATTCACCATGTCATCAAAATATTGTTGGAGGTCTTCCGCATTCTTCTCCAGCTGCATCTTGCTGTTGTTGAGTTCATACTCTTCAACACTGTTCTTCGTATAAGCATATATAAGAAAAATCGTTAAAAAATACGGCACGATAATAAAACCTAGCAGCATGAGCAACAAACGACTATGTATACTTTTCACGCGCGACCTCCTTTACATGAAGTTTTTCCTTTAATTGTGCAATCAAAACGAGGTTTGGATGTTTTAGTTCTTCGTGGTGGTGGGTGGGTTTGTGAGGATTTGGGGTGTTGCGGGATGAGCTGTGAGAGGTTTTTAGCAAGATATTTTGAATTGGACTGATTATCCGCCGAACTGGACAGATTGTGGGGGTAATTGGACAGATTAATCTTCGAATCCGACAGATTACAGTCGCCAACCATATGATCAGCCCGGATGTAGACGCAATTTCGGGGTGCACCCCCGCCTCTACAAGCCCTTACTGTCGACTTTCATGAAAATACTGTCCACTTTTTGAGTTTTACTGTCCACTTTCTATGAAATACTGTCCACTTTTACACATTTACTGTCCACTTCCCTATTTTTACTGTCCACTCCAACTCCCCGCCCCAACCAAACCCTATTTTTAACATCATTTTCGTTATTGCCACCATACTCAAAATAAGTTACCATTACAGGGGTAACTTTTATATCAGACTTAAAAGAAGGTAGATAAAATATGAACAAACGTGTTTATTTGTTAACGGTCGTCTCGTTTGTAGTTGGGATGGTCGAGTTGATCATCGGCGGCATCCTTGACCTGATCGCTGAAGATCTTGACGTTAGTCTCGGTAAAGCGGGCTTTCTGATCACGATCTTCTCGCTCGTGTTTGCCATCGCGGCACCCATTCTGCTCACGATGACAGCTCACATCGAGAGAAAACGACTAACGATCATCTCTTTATTTGTGTTCCTAATAGGAAACGCACTCGTGATCGTGAGTCAGACGTATTCGATGCTGCTTATCGCACGAATTTTATCCGCGGTCAGTGGTTCATTGCTCGTTGTACTCTGTGTGACGATGGCGTCTAACATCGTGGAAGAAAAATACCGAGCTCGCGCGATTGGCGTGGTGTTCATGGGGATCAGTGCTTCGCTTGTACTCGGCATACCAGTCGGCTTAATGCTCGGAAATGCTTTCGGATGGCGCGCGCCTTTCATCTTAATCACAGCACTTACCGTTCTATCCATACTCGGTGTGCATTTCTTCATGAATACGTTGGCTCCAAAACCAGCGATTCCGATCAAAGAACAGCTGCGCACGTTAAAAAACAGACGTATCTTGTTTGCACAGATTACGTCGTTCCTGTTCTTAGCTGGTCATCTAACGTTATACGGATACCTGACTCCATTTTTAAAAATTGCGCTCGGACTTAACGGAACATGGGTGAGCATCGTATACTTAATATTCGGTGTTGCTGCGGTCTTTGGTGGTGGAATCGGCGGTATGCTCGCTGACAAATTCGGCACAAAACCTACGATTATTGGCGTTATTATTGTTTTTGCGATCTCAATCTTTATGATTCCTTATACAACGTTTGCTTTTCCGCTATTTTTAGTGGTCATGGTGATCTGGAGCATGCTCAGCTGGGCGATTACGCCTGCGATGCAGAGCTATCTGATCGAGTCATCACCTGAAACATCCGACATTCAGCAGAGTCTAAACAACTCGGCGCTTCATTTCGGAATCGCGTTTGGGTCCATGATCGGTGGAATCGTGATTGAGAACGCATCTGTCGAGAACAACGCAACGGTCGGCGGACTGCTGATCATCTTAGCACTCGGAACCGCTGTGCTTTCTATGACAAAAAAAGCACGCCGCACTGAAGAATCTGCACATACTATTAGCTAGGTTGCGAAAACTATGGCATGATGAAGGTAGAGAAATTTTTGGTAAGTTACAATCTTTTGAGGAGGTGAAACCATTACAATCGTAGTGATGTAATGGTGAACAAATGAGTATTCATATCGGAGCTAAACAAGGTGAAATCGCAGAAAGCATCCTATTACCAGGGGATCCGCTTCGTGCAAAATATATTGCAGAAACATTTTTAGAAGACGTAACATGCTACAACGAAGTTCGCGGCATGCTTGGATTCACAGGAACATACAAAGGAAAGCGCGTATCTGTTCAAGGGACAGGCATGGGGATTCCATCGATCGGGATCTACACGAACGAGTTAATCCGTGAATATGGGGTAAAAAACTTGATCCGCGTTGGTACGTGTGGTGCGATCCAACAAGACGTAAAAGTACGTGACGTAATCCTTGCGATGACAGCATCAACGGATTCTCGCATGAACCACTTGGCGTTTCCTAACATCGACTTCGCACCTTGCGCAAACTTCGATCTTTTAAGAAAAGCATATGAAGCTGGAACAGCAAAAGGCTTGAAGATCAAAGCAGGTAACGTGTTAACAGCTGATCTTTTCTACCGCGACAGCATGGATATCGTGAAAAAGCTTGCCGATAACGGTGTGTTAGCAGTTGAAATGGAAACAACAGCACTTTACACGATCGCAGCGAAATACGGTGTGAATGCACTATCGATCCTAACAGTAAGTGACCACATCTTCACAGGTGAAGAAACAACATCGGAAGAGCGCCAAACAACGTTCAACGACATGATTGAGATGGCTTTGGAAGTTGTGAGTTCTGAAGAAAACTAAAATTAAGATGTAAAAGCTCAGAGTTGATTCTGGGCTTTTTTTGTGGACTTTTTCTTACGCACTCCATAGACCGCGTTCCATCTATCTTTGATACAATCATGTTAACGATCATAGATAAGGAGCCTTATAATGAAAATCGAGCTAGAAATCATACCCAATGATTCTATTTCAGACGCGCCGGATGAAGGTGGCTATTTCCCTTTTGCCATTGATGGACCAAAGAAATATATTGTTGAGTGTTCTCTGATAAGGGAAGCAAATCCAGAAAAATTAACAACTCAATGGATGCAGCAAATAAATCAATTTCCCATTTTCGTGATGGCAGAAATCTATAATGATCAAAGAAAAGAACTCGAGCAAGATTGTGAATCCCTACAAGTACACTATGAAACCATTCCGCCGGAAAAAAAGAATGATTGCTTTTATAAAATGAAAATCGAGAACCATGAACAGTTTAATGCTCTATTCCCTTACTTCTATGGAAACGGAAGCTCAAATAATCTGGTGTTATGGTCGTTTAAGCATGATGTTTTTAGTAATGGAAAAAGAAAATTTGCAAATTCCCGTTTTGACAGGGAAAAACAAACGGTTATCGTAAACATGAAATCTACGAGCTGTGTTTTTTGGATTAGTTATGATGGGTATAGTATTGTTGCTATTTCAAATACAAATATCATTACCCTTTAAATATACGCCCCTTACTCCACTTCCCACCCACCATTTGGTTTGAATTTCCAGAAAATGAGCTATATAATACTGATAGCAAAAAATAGCCATGATTGAAGGGGAAGATCGAATGACCACGATTGGAATTGATCTTGGAACATCCAACAGCCTTGTTGCATATTGGGGAGAAGACGGACCCGTTATCATCCCAAATGTACTCGGCCATAACCTAACTCCATCCATTGTCAGCGTTGATGACAACGGAGAGCTCTTAGTCGGTGATATCGCCAAGGAACGGCTGATCACCCACCCACATACTACAGCTTCAGCTTTCAAACGCCACATGGGAACGAAAAAAATATACCGACTCGGACGTTTGGAGTTCACACCTGAAGAATTGTCTTCCTTTGTGCTTCAATCATTAAAGCGCGATGCAGAAGCTCATTTAAACACATCTATCACAAATGCGGTAATCAGTGTACCTGCGTATTTTAACGATCAACAGCGAAAAGCAACCAAATATGCGGCCGAACTTGCAGGACTTACAGTTGACCGACTGATCAGCGAACCGACAGCTGCTGCCATCGCGTACGGCTTACATCAAAAAGAAGATGATACGAAATTTCTTGTTTTCGACCTTGGTGGTGGAACGTTTGATGTCTCCATCCTCGAGCTTTTTGAAGGAGTGATGGAGGTGAAATCCATTGCCGGTGACAACTTTTTAGGCGGTGAAGATTTTACTGACTCCTTAATGAACTTTTTTATGAACGAAAGAAATCTTTCATCCGATGATCTGGATGCTTATGCTCATTCTGCTCTTTTCAAACAAGCTGAGCAGTGTAAACGCGATCTCGGCGGAAACATACAGAGTTCGGTAATGACCTTGAACGTGAATGATACGACTCATAGCCTAGAAGTGACTCGAGCGCAATTTGACCGGCTCATACAGCCACTCATCCTCCGCTTACGAAATCCGGTGGAACGTGCACTTCGTGATGCCGATATGCGTCCAGATGACGTTGATACTGTGATCTTAATTGGTGGCGCGACAAGGATGCCGATGATCAAACAAACGATCGGCAAACTGTTCGGCCGCCTGCCCTTTACCTCCATCCATCCCGATGAAGCCGTGGGTCTTGGTACGGCCGTTCAAGTAGCTCTCAAAGAACGAAACGAAGCGGTAAACGAACTGATTTTAACCGATGTGTGTCCTTATTCGCTTGGCATCAATACGACAAAAAAATTAGGCGAGAACCAATATTCTATCGGTCACTACAGTCCGATCATCGAGCGAAACACCCCCATTCCAGTTAGTAGGGTTGAACGTTATGCCACGATCGACGATTATCAAAAAAAGCTCACGATCGATATTTACCAAGGAGAAAGCCGGCTGGTTGAAAATAACCTAAAACTCGGAGCACTTTCTGTTAAGATTCCTTCTGCACCTGCAGGCCAAGAGCCCATAGATGTCCGGTTTACGTACGATGTGAACGGACTGCTCGAAGTGGAGGTCACCACACTTAGCACAGGACAGGTGAAAAAGATGGTAATCGAGCAAAAGGACGGAAGTATGACTCCTGAAGAAATACAAGCAAGGATGGAAAAGCTGAAAGACATTAAGATCCATCCACGTGAACGTACAGAAAACCGCCTGATCCTCGCACGGGGGGAGCGATTATACGAAGAATCAATCGGCGAAAAACGACTGTTAGCAGCCAAAATTCTGGAGGAGTTTGAACTCGCTCTCTCGACACAACAAGAACATATCATCAAGCGAGCAGCTGCAAAATGTAAAGAAGATCTCGATCAAGCAGAAAGCTGGCTGACCGTATGAACGGATACTGGGACATTTTAGGCATCGAACCAACAGACGACCTTTCAGTCATCAAAAAAGCCTATTCAAAACAACTGAAGGTTCACCACCCAGAAGATGATCCCGAGGGCTATCAAAGACTTCGGGAAGCTTTTGATCGTGCCAAACAAGATTTAAAGAGAAGAGAGCGAGTTCCGGCACATGCTGAAACTTCCGTAGTTGTAGGAGCATCAAGACCCGAATCCTCTCTTACCTATTACAATCAAGAACAAAAAAGATTAACTCCTGTTATCTTGCCAGATGTTGAATCGCTAAAATCCATCGAAACATTCATGGAAAAGGTTGAGAGTCTTTATAACGATATCACGTCAAGAATTTCGGAAGAAGCATGGCTGAAGCTTTTAGATGATGAACTGCTATGGAGCATCGAGCACAAGCAGGAAGTGAGCGATGAACTTCTCTACTTTATATCCGAACATCATCTCCTACCAAAGAAAATTTGGCTTCTTCTCGAGAACCAGTTCCAATGGTACGAGATGATGAAAGAGGATTTGGATGATCTTGATACAGAAACAAAAGAAAGATTTTTTCCTTATTACAAAAAACGGATAGAATCCTCTTTCGATTTATCATTTGAATTTGCGGCAAATGTAGAAGGCATTCATCATGATGAATTCTTCCGAGCAAGAGAAAGAGCCTTCGACGCGTTTTTTGAAGGAGACATGTATTCAGCAGAAAATGAGGCGGCAGCTGCTAAAGAAATTTTCTCAGGTGACCCTGATTTGTTGCTCATCCAAGGACTGCTGGCTAGACATCAGCAAGCCTACGACGAGGCGGAAATTTTTCTTTCAAAAGCTTATTCCCTGCGACCCGTTCATCAGCAAACTATTACTCATTTGGCGCAGATTTTCCTTTTAAGAAAAGACTTTGACCAGGCAGCTCATCTGTTGCTCCATCATCAAGACACCAAAGAAGCGAAGTTTCTTCTCGCGACTGTGTACGTTAAGAGTGAACAATATGAAAAAGCAGAGACACTACTCTCCGATATGATTTCATCGTGGCCAGATGACACGGACGTGATCAGTCTGCTTGGACACGCCTTTTTCAAGCAAGAAAGACTGCTTGAAGCGCGTAAACAGTTCACACGGATTAGAGAACTCGAACCCTATGATGCAGAAGCGATCACCATGTTGGCCGAGATCAATCGCTTGTTACATACTCGCAAGGTACGCAAAAAGCTAAAGCATCGAATAA
Organism: Fictibacillus sp. 18YEL24; assembly: GCF_015903855.1. Taxonomy (GTDB): domain Bacteria; phylum Bacillota; class Bacilli; order Bacillales; family Fictibacillaceae; genus Fictibacillus; species Fictibacillus phosphorivorans_C. The sequence goes on along the minus strand of NZ_JACZDT010000002.1, from coordinate 440,311 downwards.
CGAAGAGCCAATTAAAGAAAGAGATGAACTATTATTCTCTCAAGAAAAAAATGCTTATTTTCTTGATTAGCCAGTTAAGATGGAGGCTGCTCATCCCCCTCGTACTCGCCTATTTCAGCTATAACACGGTTAGTGAGATTGATGAGAAAACAAACCCTTTCTGGCTCATGTTCATGTTTATTCTTAACTTGTTCATCTCATCAGATCAGGACTTTTACGACTTTATTTTTTGGCCAGCCATCTGGTCGATTGTATTCCTCGTTTCTATTTTTTTTATTTGGCGAGAATGGAAAAAAATCTTTCGAGGACTTCGATAAGAGAGGAGCATACACGTGTTTAAAAAACGAAAACGTCGGCAAAACAAGTCTCTTTTCATTGATTCGCTCGCTGTACTCTGCTTTAAAGGCATGGGATCGTACTATTGGGCTGTGAATTATCCTAAATACGGTGTTAGCAGGATCGGGGCTCTGTATTCATCTGGAAAAATAGATAAAGAGATTGCGTCTAAAAAGTTGGATTGGCTTCTTACGGATGGCTTTCAAAAGAGGTTCTCTTCGATTAAGAAAGAGCTATTACAATTAACAGAGAGTGAACAGAACTCACTTATTGATTCACTAGATTCAGAGACCGCTCACAAGTACCGCGTCGTTCGTCGTTATATGAACCGCTTAAACGAACATGGTATTGCGGCGTACGATATATCCTATTGCATCTATAACAACCAGATGTACGCAAGATCAGCTACTTTATTGTGGAGTAATTTCAAACACTTGTCATTGATTAGAAAGGACCGGAACGAACGATCCCAGCGTGCTGCTGAGCAGGCACAATCACTCTTTTCAAACTGGAATGAGTATGTGACATCTTTTATTGCAGGAGGACAATTTCTTCAAAAATCTGCTGCTGATGCAGAAGAATTCACTAAGATCATAGAGCCAACCTTCACCAAGCTTCTGACATCTAAACACAGCCCGCTGCGAAATGCGGACTGGAATACTAATTTGAATATGTAGTGGTTGATTGTTTATGGTGCAACAAGTTTGATTGATGGGGTTGCTCGTTTGACCCATAGGATGTTCATTTTGACTCATAGACCTATGAGTTTGACCCATAGATTGAGGTTTGACTCATAGACTTCCCTTTTTGACTCATAGAACTCTTCGTTTGACCCATAGGTGACTAGTTACGACCCATAGAGAACACATTTTGACTCATAGGAATCGGCTTCCACACTATCAGATTACAAAATGAAATAGGGTTGACCTCCAAAGATCACGTGAAGTGCTCTTTTGTGGTCAGCCCTATCCTCTTTAATACCTCAACTTCATCAATACGCTCTTAATCTCTTCATCATTCATCATCAGTTCCGAATGCTTCTCCGTAATTTTCGCCAGCGCCACATCATGATAAAAGAACTCAATGAAAACTTTAATAAATGGTCGAGATTTGGTCTTCAATGCTTGCCAGCTCTGACTTTCCATCCCTGCAAAGATGACTTCTGTCTCATCGACAACAACAAGACGAAAACGCTCTAGAGAGTGATGCTCTTGCGCTGGAATCAACGTGTGCACGTGGGACAGCGTAGACTCCAACTCACCGACAACAAGCACTTCCACATCCACGCCCTGCTTTTCCTTTTCCTGCAGAATCGGTAGGATCTCTTGAATATCATCTTGCCAGCCAGATACGCGAATGGATTTCTCCGCTGTCTGCAAAAGCTGCTTCGTTTGCGCGCGGATCGACGAATCTACCTTCAAACTCCAAACGTGTTCATCGTAAAACTTTCGCTTCGACGTACTATTTTTGAGCTGCTCCACGTTTTCCTGAAACTCTGTCGTCAGCTTCTCAATCACGATTGATAGCGGTAGCGCGGTATACAACTTCTTCTTTTCTGACACCGAATCTAGGACCATGCCTTTTTCAATCATGCGCGATAGTACTTCATATATCTTGGATTTCGGGACACCCGAGTATTTAACGATATTTGTCGCGTCCATTGGCTCCTCGCTTGACGCAAGAACCTCGAACACCTGACTTTCGTATTGTGAAAAACCGAATTTTTGTAGCATGGTTCCTCCTAAAAATAGCCTCTTATCTTCTACAGCTATCTTAAAACAATTATGGCCCTATCGCTAGTCCCTGAAACGTTTCTGATTTTGGATAGCTTTACGGTACGTGATTTTATAATCTGTTACACGTTCACCGATAGAAGTGGTGTTTTCACCTGTAAACATCTTGTAAGCACCTAAGAATTACACCTAACCACCGGTAAAGCCCGCACTACCACCTACAAAACACCATCTTTCACCGACAAGCTTCAAAATGATCACAAAAAAGCACTCCCAAATCCAGGAGTGCCCTCAAATCCGTTACCTCGGTAACGTAAACTTCGCTTTTTTCTCGCCAAACAGGTACTTTCCGTCTCCAAAGAACGGTCCAAACTCCATGTCGAATGACTTGAACAATTGGAATTCGTCTTTACGGAATAAGAATACCGTGTATTTTTCTTTCTCTTCGCCTGGCTTCACACTCTTTGGATCGCGTGGCTCTGCGAATGCATTGCTTAATGCTGATCCGCGGTCTTTATCGATGGTTACTTTTCCAGGTACGTTATAGATGTCGATCTCTTTTTTACCGTTGTTTTTAATCATTGTTTTAACCGTTAACGCAACCAACTCTGCATCTTCAAAGCGCGATTCGTTACCTGCCGTTGGGATGACTTCTGTGTACTGAACGCCTTCTAACGTCACTTCCATGTCACCGACTGTTTGCTTTTGTCCGATGCCTGTTTTCTCGAAGATCATCTTCTTGTCTGCTAGGTTGTTAGCTGACATTAAGTCTGGGTAGAACTTTTGTTCACTTGCGGATGCCTTTGCTTGTTCCCCGCTATATGCAAAATCAAAGATCTTTTCTTGCATAAAATCTTGCATACCACTGAAATCTTTGTTTGGTGCAGCGCTTGCTTCAATAACGAACTTTGGTTTTACACTCGTCATCGTTTGGTAATCAGCTTCTGTGATCATGAACGTGATCAGACCAGACGTCTTCTCACCAGCTTTATACATGTTATTATTTCCGTCGATTCCTTCAGAATAGGTTTTCGGACGCAGTCCTTTTCCTTCTTCAATAAAATTCCTAGTGTTTGATGGAATGTACGTCAGATTATCGGTTAAACGAATGTTCGTTGTTCCATTAAAATAAACATCTTTTCCAGATTGGTTATCAACTGACATACGTGCCGTGAGGATATAACCGTTCGGTGAATTATCAAAACGGCTAGCTGTTGACTCGTTCATACCCGTCACTTTTACAAGCTGATACTCATCGATCGTTACTTTAAAGCCGCTACCTTCGTTGACGAAGCCAGGATTGCTATTTGTATATATGACTTCAGCTTTTCCACCTGTATCTTCTTCTATGTATGGATTCAATACTTCGCCAGAATCACTGCTTGCTGGCTCTTCCTTTTTTTCTTCTTTTTTCTCTTCTTTTTTAGGTTCGTCAGCAGCTTTTGCTTTCTCTTCAACCTTTACTTCTTTCTCTTCCTTATCTCCTGATGCTTTCTCGCTATCTCCGCATCCGCTTAGCAATAGGACTGCAGATAAACCAGCGACAACCACGAACTTAGATTTAGATTTTGCTTTCAACAAACCGACCACTCCTTTTATTTATATATCTTCCAATTTCTTCACATTTTCTTATTTACCATTTTTCGACAGTTACGAAACCTGTTTATATGTAAAAATATGTATTACTATCAAAAACACAACTCTCTGAGCATACACTTAATGGCTAATTTACTCTTAAGTCTAAAGAACCAATTGGTTGAAAATATATCCATTTTACTATTTCTAAAGAACTTTTCAATGCATGAAGAAATTTGATATCGTGTCTTCGGCTTAAATCCATTATTAGGTAATAGGACAATTTTCGCGTTGAATACAGTGATTGAGGGAGGTGGCTAATGAGAAAATACGTGTTAGCGAGTGTTCTCTTTCTGATTTGCATCCTATCGGGATGTGGCGATCCCATAAAGGATGATTTACTGAACTATGTAAACGAGGAAATGCCTACTATTGGCAAAGAAGAATCAACTATTATAGGAAAATATGATAATGTGACAGGTTCAAATTATACCGATGACCAAACGCTCTATGATGCGCTGAAGGTGGAGATCATACCTTCATACAACGAGTTTATTAAAGAACTAGAGGCTGTAGAAATTGATACGGAGGAATTAAGAAAACTACATGAAAATTTTATTGAGGCAGCCAATATACAAGCAAGTGCGTTTTTGCTGATCGTATCTGCCATCGAAAACCAAGACAGCACAATGATTAATGAAGCAAACGAAAAATTAAATACCGCTCGTAAAATGATGAGAGACTACAAGAATGATGTGGAAAAGTTAGCGAAGAAGCATGATGTGAAGCTGGAAAAAAAGTAAAAATTGACCCCTTTGCTCTGTGAAGGGGTCTAGTTTTTTGGGGTCTTCGATGCTTTCCATGTATTCCACCACATCCATTTTCGCCTGAAAATCCATATAGAAGGATTGATCAAATAAAGTCTTGCTGTGTATTTATCCCACGAAGCTAGTAAGATTATTGCCATAATCGCGACTTGTGGTGAGTACAAAACATGATCCACTAGTCCCGTTAAGAGTATTACAGGCAAAGACAGAAGATACACATCCAGATACTTCTTATCGGTTTCTTTCGAGAGATATAGCCATATTATCTTATATCCATTGATGATTATAACGATCAGAAAAGCAATACCTCCAAGTGCTCCATACTCTGCAAACATACTAAGAATGACGTTATGGGCATGTGGTACTTTTTCGTGATAATGATAAAAATATTCTTGATAAAAACCGATTGGTGAAGCCCCAAATAAAGAGTGATTCTGCCAGATTTCAAATGAACGCACCCAAATTTCTTTTCTAACATCAGCAGACCGGATCAGTTCATCATAACGAGGCATCCAGGTTAGGATTAATTTATGATTTAGAACAAGCACGGCAATCAGCATGAGTGCAAATAGCTTGTTCCATCTAAACGTAAAAAGAGTTAAGATAACGATCGAGATGCAAAAGCCTGCTCTTGACCCAGTTAGGATGATGGCATGTAGAAAGAACAGAACAGTCACCATGAGAATTCCCAATTGAATCCAGCAAGATTTTCTAATTGATTTTAAGCATTCTGCTAGAAGAAAGGATAGTCCGAAAAGCAATAATGCCACTGAAAAATTTGGGTTATATGCCGCTCCAATTAATCTCTCATATTCTTCAATATGCGTAGCACCCACCAACGTTGTGCCGGTTAGAAAACTTGCGACCGGATGTATCATAAGTTCTTGTTGAAAAGGATATAGACCATAACAATAAAGCCCACCGGCAATAGTTAACCATTTAAAAGAAGTGAATGTTCTCTGTACCCCATCGGTTGACATTTTAACGTAAATTCCCATATAAGCCAGAATCAGTGCCGATACTAGAAAAAACGAATAATTCTTCATTATAATAGAGGATCCAATCGTAGAGATGAACATACTTCCAAATAAAAATTGACCTAGTGTAAATGAAAAGAAACCATTCTCCTTCCACACTCGATGTAAAGAATACCAACCTATGAACAGCAATAATAATAAGCCAACAGGCGGCAAGAAAAAACACAACCCGATGCTTACCTCAAAGTGATATTTCTTTAAATCGTTGTAAATAAACTTCATAGATCTTACCTCTTCTAGTTATAAGTTCAATTACAAATTAAATATTTACTCATCTTACTAAAAAAAGAAGATATTATACTGATTTTTACAGTAACTATGTGTATTCTTAACATAGTTTTACAAATGGAGGTATGCTTGAAGGGGTTAAGCAGGATGTAACAGGAGTATGAGAGTGGGTATCAAGAATTCATAATGACTTATCAAGAATTCTAAGTGATTTATCAAGAAAATAGAGTATGATATCAAGAATGTAAGGGCTGTTATCAAGAATAAACAGCTTATATCAAGAAAACCCAGGTTTTAGATTCCAAGTGCTAGTTAACTATAAATCGTACGATAAAAACTACTAAAATCCAAAATGGTATGGATATAAGTAATCCCCAAAAGCAGCCTTTACCGAAAGATCGGTCTTCATTCATATTAGTCCCCTACCTATCTAGAATATAAGTACTAACAGCATCTCACATTTCGATATCTTCTAAACATACTATCTATCAGGGATTAGGGACAAAAACTATTAACCAATAAGTCACTTTAAAGAAGCTCATAAAAAAAGAGACATGACAAAATTTCTGTCAGCCTCTACTTTGTATTTATTGTTCGCGAATCTGCCACAATACCAAATCTATTTTCTTCGTATCCGTTAATCCTGTTTCTGGATACTCCGTGTCAAACATCCGGATGATCTCCTTTGCTTCTTCTGTTTCTAAATATATCCCGTACCACGCCACGATTTCGTTATACAACGAGATAATTTTACTGATTCTATGTTTATCATATTGCGCTGGCTCTTTTAACCCCAAATTATTTAACACTACTCTATCCCAAACAGGCAGATCAGGATTAATGGTTGCAACCAGTTTGCTAGAAAAAGATGCCTCAACTCTGTTTAATTTCTCATTCAAGTGCATTAAAGTCTCCGCAAATGATGGTGCCTTATATTTGTTTGCTTCCATAAACGTATAGAACGTGTCGTAATACAATTGATTCCGCTGCCGCATTCGATAGAATCCGTTAAACGATTGTTTAAATGCTAGATTCGTAGATAAATCAACATTGTATATCATGTTGCGAATGTTTACGTATTTCTTTAAGCCCGGTTCTATCTTTTTCAAAGATAGACGTATAGAACGTTCATCCCATTGTGTGGTTATTGTCATGAATTTTCATTCCCCTCAATTTTCAACATCTCTTGTATATTTCTGTAAAAAATTGTATTATCCTCTGATTACTTTGCGATATAATTACCTTATCTTGTAAAACGGAGTGATTATGTATGGGGAATGTAGCCACCTCTTCAAAAGTAAATAAGAATGTTTTAACAGTAGATCTAAAATTGAGACAATATTCGAACACTACGATTTATACGAAGAGGAATCTCTTTGTGTTATCGCCTTCTGTTCAGAATGCATACAGCTGGTTTGATGTTCGCAAAGTAAACCTCGATCGTTTCCAACAAAAAGATTATAAAGGTTACTTGCTCATTCGTTATTTTGATAAATTCCTTCTTACAGATCTTGAATCTTTCACTAAACAGATGACACCCTCAGATAAATATGTAAACTCTCCAAAAACGGGAGCGCATTGGAAATTTCTTATCAAACCTTCACTACATACCTATCAAATCATGAATCAACAGACAAAAAATACGTACTTTATTAATGAAGTGACACACCCTGAACTATTAAAAATATTAAGTTCCTATTAAACTTTTAAATTCAAACTTTATTCGACAAATTTCGACTTCACTTTACATGATTACATGCTAAATTAATAATAGTGTGACTAATTTGAAGGGATTGTGATGGTATGGTTTTAAATCAAAAGTTTAAAAAATTGCTTGCTTCTTCTCTTGCAGTTGGGTTGATTTCTTCCCAAATTGCAGCACCAGCTTTAGCTGACGACCAAGTTCAAGGTAAGAAACATAAGTTTAAGGATCGTACATTTAACCTATCACTCATGCATACGAACGATACACATGCTCATTTAGATAATGTAGCAAAACGTGTTACAGCGATTAAAGAAGTTCGCGCCGAAAAGCCAGATGCATTACTATTAGACGCTGGTGACGTATTCTCAGGTACTCTTTACTTTAACGAGTTTAAAGGACAAGCTGATCTTGAGTTTATGAACCTAGTAGGCTATGACCTTATGACTTTTGGTAATCATGAATTTGATCTTGGTGCTAGCCCTGAAGGTCACGAAGCGCTTGCGGATTTTGTGAAAAACGCAGATTTTCCTTTTGTAAGTTCGAATGTCGATTTTTCAAAAGATTTGAATATGAAAGCCCTTACGAATAAAAGAATTCCGCTCAAAGCGAAAGATAGCAACATCTATCCAGCTGTTATCAAACGCGTTAACCATGAAAAAGTTGGATTTATTGGCTTAACGACTGAAGAAACAGCAGACATCGCAAGTCCTGAAAACGTTGAATTCAAAAACTATATCGAGTCCGCACAAAAAGCCGTTAAAGATCTAGAACGCCGTGGTGTTAACAAAATTGTTGCGATCACTCACCTTGGTTACGATGATAACCCGGAATACGATAACGATCTAGAATTAGCAAAACATGTGGATGGGATTGACGTTATTGTTGGTGGCCACAGCCATACGCAACTAAACGCGCCTGTTGTTATTAAAGAAGACGAAAAAGGCAAAACGAAAGATTCAACGGTTATCGTGCAAGCCTATCAATATGGTGATTTCCTAGGAACATTGGACGTGGAGTTCAACAGAAAAGGCCAAGTCATCAATCAAGCTGGTAAATTAATTGAAGTAAAAACAAAGACGGACGATCCAGAAGCTGCAAAACTCTTACAAAAATACTCTAGCAAAATTGCTGAGCTAAAGAACACACCAACTGGTGGCGAAACAGCAAAAGCACTTGAGAATCCTCGTTCTGATAACGGCGGACCAAGTGTACGAGGTAACGAGACTGAACTAGGTAACCTCATCACAGATGGCATGTTAAACAAAGCAAAAGAAGTGAATCCAAATGTTTCGTTTGCTCTTCAAAATGGTGGCGGAATTCGTGCTCCAATCGATGCTGGTCCGATCACATACGGAGATGTTTTAACAACACTACCATTCGGTAACACGTTAGCAACGATGAAGTTAACAGGTGCTGAGATTAAAACTGCACTTGAGCACAGTGTAAGCCAATCTCCAAAAGAAAGCGGCGGATTCTTACACGTTTCTGGTATGAAGTTCACGTATGACAGCACAAAAGCTGCTGGTAGCCGTGTACTTACGATGGAAGTAAAGAATGCTGATGATTCTTACACAGCAATTGATACAGCAAAAGAATATGTAATCGCAACGAATGCCTTCACTGCAAAAGGTGGAGATGGATACACAGTATTCAAAACCGCTTATGAGCAAGGCCGCGTAACAGATCTTGGATTATCCGATTGGGAAAACCTACGTGATTATGTAGCTAAATTAAAGACGGTTGCTCCAAAAGTGGAAGGTCGAATTGTAGATGTAGCGAAAAAGTAAGACAGAAAACAAGCTGGCTCTTAGAGAGTCAGCTTGTTCTTTTTTGGCGGTGGCGAGCACTATTTTTCAATAAGTGTCTCGTCATTTTTAATATAAGCTTCACGCCGCTTAAGATAACGCGAAACTTGTATTCTCTTTAGCAGAACCATCATCAGGAAACCAAATACAACACCCAGCAGTGAAACCCAGTTTCCGCGTATCAGCATGATTAAGTCACCAACAAACATGTAGAAAAACAACGTATACACAGCCGCTAGCATGATGTTAAAGAATCGCAGCTGATTTATTCGTCTTTTTTCAGAAGCTGTTATAGGTTCTTTATTGCGTGCAGAGAGAAGTTTCCATTCCTGTCTTATAATGATATACGGCTCAATAAACCAATTTACTATTCTTTTCATTTTATAAATTTTCCTAACTTTGTTGGGTTTACTACTATTATAGGCTGTAAGTAGTCATGCGTTAAGTAGCAGAGAGGTATTTTCTTCGGTCGCTACTGCTTCAATTCATCTGGAGTTGCACCGATATGGACCTTCTATGAGTCGTTATCACGTTTCTATGAGTCAAAATCCGGTGTCTATGGGTCGTCCCGTGAATCCTATGAGTCATTCTCACACTTCTATGGGTCTTCGTAAATTCTATGGGTCGTTCCACGCACTCTATGGGTCAAAATCACCTTCCTATGGGTCGTCGCAGTCACCTTTCAAATAAACAAAAAAGCTTGAGAATTCTCCCAAGCTTCCTCAATCAAAATGTCTACTTCACCACTCGACTCAACGGTTTCAATTCATCTATATACAGCAGATTAGACAATCGGTTCGGAGTAAAATTTGAAGCAAACCCTACATATAACTGAGCTTTATGCGGATGACGAATATCGGGAACACGAATTCCTAGACCTTCTGGCTCTCTAAATGAAAGATCTTGCCCTCCTGTAAATAACTCCCGATCCACCACGCCACCATTTTGAAGATTCACAACCGTAATATACGTGTTTCCAATCGGTACAACAGATCCGTTCGAACCATATGCGTTTCCTTCTAGAAGATAGAGGAAACTACCGTAGCTCGCAAACCCTTGAAACGTGCCTAGAGAGGGCTGCACCACATCCGCTACAGGTTCATATCTTCCTTCTTTTACATCGTCTAACGAAAATACACCAAAATGAAAGACACCATTCATTCGATACCGCATGGTAAGCAGGTTGTTGGCTGAATCAATGTTTACAGTTGTTCGATCGGCTCTTTCTACCAAACGGTGTTTTTCTAAAGAAGCAGAATCAGGCGTTAGAATTGCACCATCTTCAAATGGAAAACGAGCCAGCTGTGTTCCCCATCCTTCTTTACCTTCAGCAACTGAATCGGTTTCTGACCAAATAAAAGGAACACCATCTTCGGTTTCAATTCCTATCTGCACACCATGGCCAAAGCCTTTTAAATACATATAACCGAGTTTGTTTCCGGCTAGATCAAGTTTGGTTAACGTCAGATCACCCTTCAGACTGCGAGTAGCCCCACTGACCGGAGCATCTTCACCTGGCAGTTGGATGCCGCCTGCCATTAACTGCATCACGTACACATGCCCATTCACATCATCGAATCCAAATGATTGTTGAACCGTTCCATTATGTAGAGCTTTATCTCGAAAAAGTTCATGTGAGGGGGCAAACACTTTTGAATGCGGAACGCTTTGTTTTGCACTTGCGGGAATGGATAGACTCAATGAAAGTGCCAATACTGTTATCATACCTACGCCTTTTTTTACAACACTCGTTTTCCATGTTTTCATTATTAGTAGCCTCCTATTGTTATAAATGCACTTCATTCTTGTTCATTTCTCTCTCAAGGCGCGCCATTTTTCTACTCTCCATATGGTTGCCGAGCTTTGCTAAAACTAGTGAGATAACAACAGCAAAACTAACAATGCCATAGAAGCCAGTCCCAATGCCAATTCCGACTCCACCCGCCAATAAAATCATGGCAGCTGACGTGAGGCCTTTCACTTGAACGCCGTCTTTTATGATGACGCCACCGCCTAAGAACCCGAGACCTGCCACAATCTGCGCCGTCAATCGCATCGGGTCCATTCGGATCGTATCACTCATCGTACTGAACTCATCGACACTGTAAATCGAGAGATCAACGTAATCAATGTACTCGCTACGCACACGTACATGTATGTTTTGATTCCAGCAGGCTTGCTCTTTGATTCTCTGTCCCAGCCGATCAAAAAGCCTAAGATGGCGCTGATTAAAACGCGAAGATACATCTCATAATTCACGATAAAAGGAAAAGTTATATGCAAGGTCGTCCTCCTTTAACTTTTAATTTCATCTTTTTGTTTCTTTCGTTCTTCAAGTGCGGGTAACGGATTGTTACACGTTAAAACATTGATGCCTAATTCAAGAGCTTGAGACACTTGCTCTTTTGTATCCGGACAATAACACCAGCTTAAAATACCTAGGTCCTTAAATTCTTCTATTAAATCAGGAGTAAGCAGCTTCATACTAATCCCTGCTGCCCACATTTTCGAATAGGTTCCGTTTGGTCCTGGTACAAAGTTAAACATTTGTTCACCAGGAAAGCCTTGTGTCCGAAGACCATAAACGTCATGAATATACGCAACGATATCTGCATCAAAACTCGTAAATACACAACGCAGTAGATAATCGTAATCCTTTAACGTTTGAATGGTTGCAGCCGCCACACGTTTTGCATCAGGACTTGGTTTGATCTCTACATTAAAAAGAACGTCAGGATACGATTTCAACAACTCACAAAATTCCTCTAAAGTCGGAATGGTATGTGATTGTCCATCAGGATCTACTCCTGCAGATAAACTTTTTAGCTCACTAAGCGTAAAATCACTAACTTTTCCTGTACCGTTCGTCGTTCGGTCCACCGTATCATCGTGAATGACCATGAGTACGGAATCTTTGGAAAAGCGAAGGTCGAATTCGAGCATATCGACTCCAGCATCTAGCGCTTTTTGAAACGCGATGAGTGTATTTTCAGGGTACTTTGCCATAAATCCGCGATGGCCCGCGATAAAAAATGTATCGGTGTTTTTAAGTTGTTCGATCATTTGTTTCATCCTTTCAGTTAGAAAATAGCAAAGTCTTTGTAGCTCTTGACAGCAGTTGATTTCCGTTCCAGGTTGCTCGCTTTCCGCGGGGTGTGCGGTGAGCCTCTTAGCGCTAAGCGCTATTAAGAGTCTCACCTGTCTAGTTACAGTGGCTAGCCCCTCGAGGCCAAAAGTTAAATGGTTAAGAAGGCAAAGAGCGCCTTCCAACCCATTCACCTTCTGCTTGTCGGGGCTGAACAAGCCACTTCCACTTACTGTCCCACTGCTCCCGCAGGAGTCTCGCACCTTCACTTCAATCAACTATCTAAGAAGAAAACATTTGAGTTCACTTTCAACAAAAATGATACATAAAAAACAAAAAACCTAGAGTCATCAGTTAGACGTATTGAACTGACTGTTTTCTCTAGGCTTTTTGGGCATTACATTAACTTTCGGAGAGGATTCTCTCTACTTCACCTTTAAATTGATCAAGGGTTGGTTCGATTTCTTCATCGTCGTACATGATCGCTTCAATCGCTGAGAAGAACTCATGCATCGTCTCTGGCCAAACGACGCTCTTGTTGTTGTCTACTGCATATTTTAACTGATCATACGCTGTTTTCTTGTTCGGCTCTTTTGCCCAAAGATCTTGAATTTCTTTTGAATTCACCATTTTTTCTGTGAACGGAAGGTATCCTGTTTCAACGATAAACTGTTGTAAGCCTTTTGGATCTTCCATCATGAAGTCAATGAACTTCCAAGCAGCTTCTTTGTTTTCAGATCCTGCAAGCATGGCAACGTTCCCACCACCTGTTGGCGTAGCGTGGATTTTGTTCTTAGGTAGAAAAGCCGTTACATACTCAAAGTCTGTATTTTGGCTGATGTCACCGATCGTACCTGTAGATTGGAACATTAGAGGCACTTTTCCAGCAGCGAACATTTGATTGACGATGTTTCCTGAATCCTGAGCTGGCGGGTAATAAAGAGCGCCTGTCTTCTGCATGTCTTTTAAGTATTGAAACACTTTAACGCCAACATCATTTTTAGCAAATCCGATAGACGTTTTATCTTTGTTAAAATAAGTACCTTTTGATTGTGAGATCATAGCGATCGGGTACCACGTATCGTAAGGCATCGTAAGACCATAGCGTGTTACTTTGTCGCCTTCTTTAACAACAAGTGCATTTGCCACTTCGTTTAATTCATCCCAATTTGTAGGAATTTTTAAGCCTTTTTCATCCAAAATCGTTTTGTTCACGTGAAGAATTGGTGTTGAACGATTCAATGGTAATGAAACAAGCTTATCGTTGAATGTTGAATGACCCATCAGACCTTTTGTAAAATCACCCTTCTTCAATCCGCTTTCTTTTAGATAAGGTGTCATGTCTTCAAGCACTTCAGACTCTGCAAACTGTTGTACATATGAACGTTCAAGCATCGTAACATCAGGACCTGTACTTGCTGAGATCGATTGTTGAAGCTTAGTCGACGTTTCATCATACGTTCCTTGGAAAGTACCGACTACCTTCACTTCATCCTGGCTATCATTGAATCGTTGAATCAACTGATCCATGAACTCGCCGTTCTTACCGCCTAATGAATGCCAAAATTGAATCGTTGCCGTACCGCCTTCCTTGGACTTCGTGCCGCTAGTTTTCTCAGTTTCACCTTGGCAACCCGCAAGCATCATAAACACCAATACAGCCATTGCACTTAATACGTACTTCAATTTCATAACATAACCCTCCCCATCTTTTATATAACTTATTTAATACCTGAATACACAAAAGCTTTGACGATCTGTTTGGAGCATAATAAGTAAACGATTAGAATCGGAATAACCAGTACCACGTTACCAGCCATAATAATGTGCCAGTTACTGATTCCTTCAGATTGCTTTAACATCGCAATACCAAGCGTTAACGGCCGAACTTCATTTGAATCTGTCATAACGAGCGGCCAGAAATAATCATTCCAGTGACTGACAAAACTGAAAAGTGCAATTGTGGCGAGTGCTGGTTTTGCCATCGGCGTCATGATTTTCCACATGATCTTAAATTCACTCGCATTGTCGAGCCTCGCTGCTTCAATAATCTCCTCAGGAATCTGCATGAAATATTGTCGGAGCAAGAAGATTCCAAACGCGTTAGACATAAACGGTAAAATCTGCGGAATCAATGTCTTGATCAAACCCCAATCTGCCATCATTAAGTAGATCGGGATAAAAGTTACCTGCCCTGGCATCATAAATGCGATTAACACGAGAGCAAAAAGCACGTTTTTTCCGAAAAACTCATATTTAGCGAACGCATAGGCTGCCGGAATCATCACAAGAAATTGAATAATGATGATCGACAGCGTAATGATGATCGAGTTCTTGGCATAAGTTGCAAACGGTCCTGACGTCATCGCCTCTACAAAATTGATCCATTGCGGTGAAGACGGGATCAATGTAGGCGGAACGCTGAGTGTTTCTTGAAACGTCTGAAGCGAGGTCGAGATCATCCATAGGAACGGAAAAATAAAGGCGAGTAAGATGGCTGCTTTTAGCAAGAAATCTACCGACAACCAAACGTTATGTTTTTTCAAAACCTATGATCCCCCTTTCTATCTAGCTTTCTATCAACTTATTGATAATGAACTTTCTTCGACATCAAACGGAAATAGATAAACGTTAGAATTCCGATAATGACCATCAACACGACGCCAGTAGCGGCCGCATAACCAATGTTTGTCGTTCTGAATCCATAAATATAGTAGACAAGCGTATTCGTTGCATTGTTCGGTCCACCACCTGTCATGATTCGAACCGTATCAAAGACTTTGAACGAGCCGATCGTCATGATGATCAAGATAAAAAACATTTGTGGTGAGATGAGCGGCAGCGTAATTCTGCGAAAAACTCTGAATCTACTCGTGTTATCGAGTTCCGCCGCCTCATAGATATTGGGTGATATGCCTTGCAGCGCTGCGACCAAAATGAGAACGTAATACCCAATGCCGTGCCAAACCGATACGATAATAATAGAAAAAAGTGCTGTTTTCGAGCTTTGCAGCCATTGTGATGTTGGAAGACCTAATTTTTCTAGAGCAAAATTTAGAAACCCTAGATTTGGTTCCATCAACCATAGCCATACGAGTGAAACGGAAACGATTGAAATGATATGTGGGGTGAAGATTCCCGCTTGGATAATGTAATTCAAGCGAGTTTGTTTTTTGAGCCATACCGCAAAAAACAAGGAGATGAGCATCGTCAGAACAACAACACCACCCGTGTAGATCACGGTGTTCGTAAGTGACTTATAAAAATCAGGTCTGTTGAAAATTTGAATATAATTTTCAAAGCCAACATACCGACTCATCGCACTGTTCAATAAATTGTATTTGAAGAAGCTAAGGTAGACTAAGTAGAGCATGGGATAGATCACAAACAAAAAGATACCAATCATGGCAGGGCCGATCATAACATAAGGTCTACAGGTTTCCCAGAACGTCTTTTTCTTCATATCAATAACCTCTTAAAGCTTCTAGATACGAGGAATAACGTTCATGGTCTTTTCTTATTCGTGTGCCTTCTGAATCAAAGAGATAAATCTTATCTTCAGGGACCCCTATGTGTATCTTTTGGTTTACTTTGTAGAAGGCATAATTGCTTTTCAGCATGAACGCGCTATCTTTGTACTTCATTTGGTAAAGCGTTTCTGAGCCAAGCATCTCACGCGTTGCGATCTCGCCTTCCATACTCAAGTATTCATCGACCGGCGTATCAGATGTTTGCGCACTCTCTGGACGGAATCCAAACTTGACGCCATCCACACCAAGTTCTCCAATATTCATCGGCGGCGTTCCGATAAACTGAGCCACAAAGAGGTTGTTCGGTTCATGATAGATCTCTTCAGGCGCTGCCTCTTGCTGGATTAATCCCTTATTCATCAGCACGATCGTATCTGCCATCGACATGGCTTCCACCTGATCATGTGTTACATAAACAAAGGTAGTGCCTAACTTTTTATGAAGCTCGATCAGATCAAGTCGCATCTGCGCTCGTAGTTTGGCATCCAGGTTAGACAGTGGTTCATCCATCAGAAACACAGAAGGCTGCTTAACCATCGCACGAGCTAAAGCCACACGCTGACGCTGTCCGCCAGAAAGGGTGGAAGGCTTTCGGTCTAAATAGTCCGTTAGACCAACAGCAGCACTGATGCTTTCTACCAACTTTGTTCGTTCTTCTTTTTTTACTTTGTTATTCTTAAGTCCAAATTCGATATTCTCTCTTACAGACATCGTCGGATAGATTGCATAGTTTTGAAAAACCATGGCCACTCCTCGTTTTCCAGGTGTCACCGCTGTGACATCATCTCCATTGATCAAGACAGCTCCTGAGCTCTGCGGCCCAATTCCAGCGATCATCCTCAACAATGTCGTCTTCCCGCATCCTGATGGACCTACCAAAACGGTAAACGTTCCATCTTTAATCGTGAGGTTAAGATCTTTAATAATATCTTTTTTCTCGAACTCTTTCGTCACATTCACAAACTCAATAGATGCCATTGACGCTCCCCCTTTTGCAAACAACCTTCTCTGCTTAAACATTTACAAAATCTTAATAAAGCGCTTACAAATATAAAAAAATTCACATATGCGTTATAATGATTGTTTTTGTTGATTTATATTAAATTTAAAGAATATTACCAAAAATGTCAATCACTTTTCGCTCGAAATTGTTTGTTTTTACATAAAGTTTACATTTAAGTGTTCGTTAATGTTTGTTTACTTGCATTTAAGAGATAACAGTCTCTATTCCACTTTCTTTGAACTGTTGAATCTGCGTTTCTGAAGCTTCCTCACCTGTAATGAGTTTATCTACCTTACTGATTGGTGAAACCATGTGAAGAGAAACTCCACCTAATTTCGTGTGATCGGTAACGACGATTACTTCACTCGCAGCGTTAATCATTTCCATCTTAGCTGGTACAAAAAGCTCTTCAAAATGAGTCAGTCCTTTTTTAGGATGAATCGCAGGAGTACCGATGAATGCTTTATGGACATGTAATTTCTTTAGTACATCATTTGTAAACATACCGTTTAGCATAAAGCTCTCTGGATAAAGCACACCGCCTGTTACAATAACTTTAATTCCTTTTGAATCACGAAGCTCTGCGGCTATGTTAATATCGTTCGTAACAACGGTAATATTCGTTTTGTTCGCGATATATTTTGCAATCTGAAACGTCGTCGTGCCAGAATCCAAGATGATACTATCACCTTCTTGAATCATTTCTGCAGCTTTTGCTCCGATACGCTGTTTTTCCTCAACACGCTCGGTTGCTCGTACTGTGAATGAAGGCTCTGAGTGAATGCCTTCTCCTAATATGACGCCGCCATGCGTACGTCTCAGATGACCTTCTCTCTCAATTTCCGAAAGATCTCTTCTGATCGTTGCTTCATGCACATTAAACTCCTCAGAAAGCTGTGTGACTGTTGCGATGTTTGTCCTTTTTACAAATTCAATAATCTTTGCTTTTCGTTCTGCTGCTAACATAACGTTCTCCCCTTACATACACCAATTGTTTGTTTCTGTTAGTTTACATGAAATTTGTGTTTTTTTGTGTGTATTTAATAAAAAAGCTTTCCTTCTAGTGAAGAAAAGCATGAATGTTATTTAAGATGCCGACCAGTCAAAATCTAAAATAATTTTTTCCCAATGTCTATGTTCGGAAGCGGACTTCATAGCTTTTTGAAAATCAGATAGATTGTGAATCGGTGTATTTCTTTTTGGCAGAATCGCTTGGAGTGTCTTTTGGTACTCTATGCTCTCCATTGCTTTCATAACTGCATGATAATCCGCACTCGAGCTACGGCTGCTGCCATAGAGCGATAGCCCTTTTTCAAGAACATCTCTTGTATTAATCGGAACTCGATCCTCTGAAACGCCCATCAAAATGATCGTTCCACCGCGTGCGGCAAGATCAATCCCCTGGTTGATCGCATGCTCACTGAAAGCGCCACCCGTGCATTCTACAATAATATCCACCTTTTTAGTAGATTTAAAATCATAGTTTTGGACGAGCTCTCTTGAAGCAAACGTGAACTGTTTCAACTTCTCATCGATTGCGCCAAACACCGTCAATCGCTCAGGACCAAGGTTATAGACATGGTGAATCATAGCGGCCGTCAAATAGCCGACTGGACCATCTCCAAAAACCGCTACCGTCGTGTTCTGAGAGGATTCTAACTTCTGCTTAACGCGACTAAGCGCATGATAGGACACGGTACATAACTCTGACAGAACGGCGATTTCATTAGGAAGTGAGCCTGGAATAGGGATGGCGCATTCTGCAGGTAGAACTAACCGATTTTGAGCGATCCCATCATAGCCGCTTCCTAAGAACACATTCTTCTCTCCATAATTGGCGATGAACTCTTGTTGCGAGTACGAACTACACTCTTCAGGATCTCCCTTTTTAAGCAGATGCCCTGGAATATTAGGAACGATCACAACACGATCTCCAACGCTTACTGAGTTACTCTTACTTTCAACTACTTTTCCGATTCCCTCATGCAATAGGGCCATAGGAAGTTTTTTAGTAAGCACTTCAGGCTTTCGCTGCCCCATAAAATAACGTAAGTCTGCATGACAGATGCTTGCAATCAGCGGTTCAACAACCACTTCACCTTCATTAATCGTTCGATTTACGGTAACCTCTTCCATCTGATAAGGACCTAACAAACGATACGTCCTTGAATGGATTGACTGTTCCTGCACAAATCATTCCTCCTCGTATGAAGACCAGTAGTAATTTTTGTTCGTTTTCGCTCGGTTAAAGTTCATTTATGCTCGTTAATGTAAATAATAGTCATGTGCTGCTAGTCTGTCAAGAATTTTAAGCAAGGTTGAACAAAAATTAAATATAAAAAAACCTTGAAAGGATATTCGCCTTTCAAGGATCTCAATAAGAATCTGTTGCTATTACTATCATTCTAAATACGAGTCTATGAAACTCTCTTTCAATTTTAATTGGAAGCTGTGTCCTTTAGAATCCTATGAACTATCACTTATTCAAAAAATCTTTGTTACTCCTTTACTGTCATCTGTTTTAACCGTTTCATAACATGAGGACGCTTGTATCCAAACTCATCATGAATTTCTTTATACAATTCGAACAGAGTCTCATATTTTTCAACATGCTTTGGCTTTGGATAGTACGTTTTTAGAAAAGGTTGTTTCATAGATTGTACGGCTTCCTCTAACTCCATCCCTCCTGCAGCTGCACCAAGCATGGCTGCGCCGATTCCGGAAGCATGGTCAGTGGAAGACACATGAATCTCTCGGTTTAAAACATCTGCGTAAATCTGCATGAGCAGTTCGTTCTTTTGTGGCAGCCCACCGCATGCATAAACACGGTCAATCGCAATTCCCCAAGACTCGAAGTTATCAATAATTATCTTTGATCCATACGCTGTAGCTTCAAGATATGCCCGATAAATATCCTCTGGTTTTGTGTGCAACGTAAGACCAATCAATGTTCCGGTTAAGTTGGAATCGGACAATACGGACCGATTTCCATTATGCCAGTCTAATGCAATTAAGCCAGTTTCCCCTGGTTCCTTTTGAATCGCTAAGGATTCCAGATAAGTAAATAAAGATAGATTTTGTTTCTTGGCTTCCTCCACATAAGAAGATGGAGCTTGTTTCACATACCATCCAAAGAGATCACCAACTGCCGATTGACCCGCTTCATAGGCGTAAAAACCAGGTAGGATGCCATCTTTCACTACCCCTGAGATGCCAGGCACTTGAATAAACTCTTCATTTAACGTCATATGACACGTAGATGTTCCCATTACCATCGTGAGTTGATTAGAACGTGATGCACCAACACCAAGGAGAGCAGAATGAGCATCAATGATTGAGACTCCAACAGGTAACCCTTGGGGTAATCCTAATGAGTTCGCCATCGCTTCTGTAAGGACACCCGCTCGTTGGCCGACTTTTCCTATTTTTCCTTTTAACTTTGTATGTACCATCTGCCCTAAAGTAGGATTCAATTCTTCGAAAAACTTTTGCGGAAAGCCTTCTTCCTCACTCCAAAAAGCTTTGAAACCAAGAGAACAGTTGCTTCTCACCACTTCACCAGTCAGCTTTGCTACGATCCAATCTCCCGCTTCTAACATATAATCAGTAGCTTCATATACTTCAGGTCCATGATTAATCGTCTCAAGGCATTTTGGAATAAACCACTCTGTTGAGACTGTAAAACCGTACCTTCTCAGCCATTCACTTTTTTCAGAGAGCGCTTTGTCCAACAACGCTTGCGCTTCTTCTTTTGGCCCATGATGCTTCCAAAGTTTTACCCACGCATGGGGATTATTTTCGAATTCTTTTACCGAACATATTGGATCGAGATTCTCGTTTACACAGATAAAAGTAGAGGAAGTAAAATCAATTCCTATCCCTTTCACTTCTTGAGGATGGATGTTAGCTTCTTTCATAGCAGCAGGAATGCCATGGTATAACACATCGAGATAATCTTGAGGATGTTGCAGAGCAAAATCGTGAGGAATCTGAACACTTTGGTCTGTTGGAAGAACATCGACCATTACCCCGTGTTTGTAGGGAACGGTACTTATGGCTTTTATTGTTCCAGTACTTACCTCAACCACAATTACTCGTCCAGACTCCGTGCCGAAATCAATACCAATTGAATAACCGGACATTTTATTCACCTCTTATGTAAGCGCTTTTCCATAATCATATAGAATATGTAAGGAATTCTCAACATAAATGAACATAAATGAGTTCAATAGTGTGCAAATATAAACAATTAAATTTCAGTTGCAAGATTTAAGATATTCACCAAATGGTTCTATAGTCACAAAAAAATTAATGTGATATTGTATTTTTTTCCATATATGATAGGATAAAAGTACGATAACCATATAAAGGCAAACTTATTGAAAAGTAAGGACGCAAAGCCACGGGTCTAAGGTGCTTCACACTATGGCAGCCGGGCAGCTAAAGGTACATACTCATTCAACCTACGGCTAGTGTGTAGGTTTTTTATTTTTTATAGACATACATTTTGAAAGGTGAAATAGATACGATGAAAAAAATTCTCTTCCATTCGACGTTGGTCACTATTGTCCTCATTTGCGGGTTATCTCTAGCTTACTTTCTATTTACAACGATTCCACAAAATCAAGCAAAGTCTGCTGTAACTGAAGTGAAGACCACAACGATAACAAAAGAAGTGGCTGCAAAAGAAAAGCCAAGTTTAAAGTCTATAATAAAAGCTACTCAAGATAAGGTTGTGCAAATTGAGACATCCAACGGCCAAGGCTCAGGGTTTCTCTATAACAACAAAGGAGATATTGTTACGAATGCCCATGTAGTAGGATATGAGGTTAGTGTAACCATACGCATGAGCGATCAACAAACGTATACTGGTAAAGTGATCGGACGGAGTGAACATACGGATATCGCTCTAATTCGTGTTCAAGAGTTAGCAAATACTACTCCGTTAAAGGTGAAAAAAGAAAAAGCGGAAACAGGTGACGATGTAGTAGCATTAGGCAGTCCACTCGGTTTGCAAAATACGGTAACTGTAGGAATCATCAGTGGATTAGATCGCTCCTTCCAACTAGATAGCTACTACTATGAGAATATGTATCAAATTACAGCTCCAATTTCACCGGGTAATAGTGGAGGACCGATTGTAAGTGGCGTAGATGGTTCAGTGCTTGGCATTAACTCTGTCAAATACATAAAAGAAAACAATATTGGATTTAGCATTCCTTTGTATGCCGTATTGCCGACATTAGCAGAATGGTCAAAAAATCCGATGAATCTCCAGCCATATGAAGAAGATCATGATTTTGATTACGAAATACCAGAGTATGATGGAGACCTATCTGAAGATTATAGCGGTGAAGATTCATACTATGAGGATGATGGAACAGATGCGGACACGGACACCGGTATGAATGAAGAATACAGCGAAGAGCCTTATGAGGAATATGAGGAAGATGAATATTATGAAGATTACGATGAAGAATATGATTCTTCCTACGAAGTAACACCTGATGATGCGGTATACACTGTTCAAGCATATTATAATTATGTGAATGCTGGAGAATATGAGATGGCATACGATCTGATCGGCGGTAACTGGAAAGCTTCTTCTCCTTCATTAGGAGATTTTACAGAAGGCTATGCTCAGACTCTAGATACTTTAATTACTGATTCTTATGTAACAGACAATGGTGATGGCACATACCAAGTTGATATTACGCTAGAAGCACAAGAATATGTAAATGACACTGAACAAACTTCCGTTTATACTATGAGCTATGTGGTTGGAATGGAAGAGGATAGACTTAAATTATTAGGTGGAGAAATGGTTGATTAAAACATTACAAACAAACAGCACTGCAACTGCAGCGCTGTTTGTTTGTTATTTTATACGAACCGACACTGTATCCCCTACATGCTTCGAACTAAAATCCAACTCAACACGCAATCTTCCCTCTTCATCCGCACGTGTCTTCACAACTTTAGCACCTCGATCACCTTTAATCTTCAATTGATATTTTTCGTTCGGCTTGAACCAAGGTGCTGTCTGAACATCCGCTTTTCCTGAACCCTGCAGTTTGAACCCCTTTTTCGTCACGTCAGACAATCTAGCAAACTCCATTTCCTCTCGATCAAATTCAACATCCCAGCCGTAGACAGAAAAGGATGATTCGGCCGACTTATAGTGAAATGGAATTGGTGCTTCAGGAGGATCATTAAAGATGTCCATGAATCGTGGCAACGTTTGGTGCAGATCGCGCTGCCAATATCCCCACGTATGAGAACCTGGTCCGTAACTATCCCAAACATGCGATATGTTTAGTTCTTCTAACCGATTATGAAGACTCGTTGACATCACAAAGCAAGTCTCTTCAACCGGAGATTCTAAACCACCATCCAACGGTCCACCCGCTTCACCTGTTCCCGTGTGTATGGCAAGATCCACACCTTCCAAGTTTTCTGCTAAGTCCCAAGGATTATGGCTTCTCCAAATAATCTCGTTTGTTTCTCTGTCACCCCAAACCGTTCCAGGTGGCACTTTTTCCTGATTCTGAAAGATCGTCTTCTCTAAAAACTCGGGGTCTAAGTTCGTATCAAGTACACCTGAAAAAGAAGCTGCAGCTACAAAAAGATCAGGATGTCTTGCCGCATAAGACATCGCACCAAAGCCACCCATGGATAATCCAGCTACTGCTCGCCCTTCTCTCGTTCCTTTTGCACGATAATGCTGCTCCACCCACGGAATGAGTTCTTCTATATGATACTTCTCCCACTGTGGTGGTCCATATGCGCCTCCGTTATACCAATCTGAATAACTCGCACCTCTCCCTGCATCAGGCATAACTACAATTAACGGCAAATCCTCTGTTACCTTTTCAATATCTGTCCGAGCTGTCCATGCTTTGTAGTCACCACAACAACCATGCAACAAGTAAAGCACGGGGTATGTTTCCTCTGATTCTTTATAGCCTTTTGGCAAAATAATACGAAGTGACGTCTGTTTTCCTAATGCCGGACTATGAAGTGTAATGTCGTGAAGCCTTTCACTTAGGGGAGTATCGGAAATCAGCTCCACTTGTGCATGAGCTTGTCCAATTGGATAAAGGGGAATAATGAATAGAAATACAAGTAAACACTTAAGTAAAGTCCGAAACATGGTAGGGCCTCCTCTTCTACTTACCTTAAATTTTCCTTATATAAGTATAAGATTACAGAGCACTAGTAGGATTTTCAATGAGGCTAAGGACTTTATGTAAAAGAAATGGTTCTGGGTAAAATTTCCTTGCGATTTATCAGCCACGTTATTTTCCATTAAAAAAATCCCTGTTATTAGAGATTTTCTTTAGCTATTTATATTCTTATTCTTCGCGCTATAAATTCTGTAGATGATCCCTATAGCTGCAATAACCAACACTATAACAAGAGAAAAAGTCGTTTTGACATAGGTGTTATAACCCATTGCAAGTATAAACGCTAAGAGAATAAATATGTTCAGCATGGATCTAACCCCTTTCTCATAAGTTTCGAGATCGTTCCGACTTTCTATCATATATATTTAAGAATGCTTCAACTACAAAAAACACGACTAGACCAACAACTAAAATAGTAAATGAATGCGTAATAAGCTCTCTATCTAGTAAAAATTCAAAAAACGAATTAATTAACAACAACACTGCCCATACGATAAAGGTACACCAACAAGCAATATTAACATTTCTCCGCTTGATCTTTTTATTGTGCTTGAAGAACATTGACATTCTCCTTTCTAGTTGTAATAATGAATAACCTTTATTTGTAATTTTAAACATCTGTTTAATTATAGTGAATGTAAATTTTAGAATAAGGCACCTAATCGCACAAAATAACAAACTAACTACGAGTCACTATATAATAGTAGAAACTCGGAAAAAGCTTAGATAAAATTCTATCTAAGCCATTTAAGAAGTAATTATTTTAAACGTATTGCAACAACTTCTGCAAAACGGGAGCCATTCGTCGATTGAATCACTAATCGCACAGCATCGGTATGAATCGGCTCACTCAACTGATATTGCTTTCTTCGTGTATGATTGTCTTTCTCTACAACGATTTCTTTCCACTCGTTATTCTCTAACGCTTCAATTCTGTAGTCTTTCACTAGTTCAGGAAATGCTTCAAAAGGTGTCCGTTTGTCATGGAGATTATTTAAATCCTCATTCACATCATTATTGAAGATTAGCTGTATTTCAGAAATCGTTCTTGTTTCAGGTAACTTGACTTCTAACCATTCTTCCTTCCCATCTTGCAATTCGGATGAAGACCACATATTAGGACCACCATAAGGACGTAGATATCCATTAACTACTTGCTCTGGCATAAACGCATTCGTTTCATCGTGTAAACGGATACAGAAATGATCGCGACCAATAGGTTTTTGGCTCCATTGTACAATCAACTGATTATTATCAATGGCTTGCAGCAACCTTGAGATATTTGCTGATTTTTCTCGGACAAAACCTAGTGTTCCTGTTTGAGGTTCTGATGACTGATGTATAGAAACAGCATCATTTTCACGTATAATGATAAAGGCATTTTGAGGCGAATCTGGTGTCCAAGAAAGTTCAGCAGTCACCCAATTCTTTTCCCCTTTTGGAACTCGAACGGTATCACTTGCATGTTGCTCACCTGGGATATAATTTTCTAGGCGTCCTGTGTCCCACAGCTCGACTTTAATTTCCGTATCCTCTTTAGCATCAACTAAAAGATCAACCTTCGTAATCTTAGGGTTGGCTGGCACAACAAACGCAATATCATTTGTTAGTTGCATGGTTTGTTTTGATACTGGCAATGACAAGGAGGTTAGTTGACTAGACGCTTCAACCGTAGCACCTACAGTCAAGTCACCCTCATAGGTTACACCGATCATGGCCGCATCGTTCCAAAGTAGTTTTTGTTGTAATTCGGTTATATGATTTTCATAAATATCTCTAGGGGTAACCCCTTTATCAACCGCTAAAGCAGCACCTGCACCTGCTGCTTCACCCATAACAGAACACGTGGCCATAACTCGAGTGGCACCAAAAGCAACATGAGTAGCGCTAATGTTTCGACCAGCAAACATCAGGTTACTGACATTTTTTGAATACAAACTTCTAAACGGAATTTGGAAATTCCCATCTGTGCAGAATAATTTTGAGATATACTCGCTTGCATACATACCTTCTGGTGGATGTAGATCGATGGACCAGCCTCCAAATCCGATATTATCATCGAATTGTTTCTGATTTAAAAGGTCGTTCTGAGTTAAAATATAATCCCCAATAAAACGGCGATATTCCCGCTTCCCTGGAACACTCCCCACCCATTCTAGGGTCATGTTTTCTGCATCGAACTCTCCTGAGTTTTTGATATAATCCCAGATTCCATAAATAACAGACCACAGTTCATCACGAATATGTTCATTATCATAAAGTGTGTCTAGGTGGGCTTCTCCGCCCCACTCGATCCACCAATAATAACAACCATTGTCGCCCGCTTTGAATACTCGCTTCATCGGAATTGCTGTCTTTGTAATATCTTGAGCAAAACTTGGCGCAACAAATTTCACCGGATGGCCTGCATCTTTTGTATAGAAAAACATCGTACTCCCGAGCGTGATATTATCGGATTTCTCTGGCGCCCATTCTTCTTGAAACTCATCATAGGCTTCACGACCGATACGATATTTAGCACCTGCAAGAAAACCAACAAACCCGTCACCTGAGCAATCCAAAAACATCGGACTTTCAAAACGGAGCTTGCGTTCTGATCCCATCATGAACCCCGTTACAGAACGAATCTTCCTGTCATTTTCATCTCCATCTGCCTCAACCTCATACACATTTGTGTTTAGGAAAAGGTGAATATTCGGTTCTCTCTTTACTGCTTCAAGCACGACGAGATCCCAGTAGTATGGGTTCCCATCAGGATTTAAGAATTGATTTTCCGTTAACATCTCACCAATAATTCCTGTTTCACGAGCATAACGGTTAACCCCTAGACCAGTTGCACCTAAAACCCAAACGCGAATTTCACTACTAGAGTTTCCCCCAAGTACAGGTCTGTTCTGAACGAGTGCTACCTTTTTTCCGAGTCTTGCTGCTGAAATAGCTGCTGAAACTCCAGCTAACCCTCCCCCTACAACAGTAATATCTGATTGAACGGTTTCTAGTTTCATATAAGAGCTCCTTTGTCCGCTTATTGGTTACCTTATTCCAAAACAAGTCGTTCTTAATTTCCTTAATTAAACAGTTACTTTAATTTATTTCATTATAAATTTGCTACTAGACTTATAACATGCACTAATGTAACATTGCACATATATTTTATTTCACTTACTCAAAAGAGGGGGGCTGAGATTGGATAAAAGATATTTGTGGGTATGTTCGTTAAAACTGCTGTCGTATACCTATTTTGAACGCAAAGAAAATTTCGTAATGAATGAGGATATCTATGATTCTTGGATTATGTTTATGATCGATAGCGGGAGCTTTGATTATCAAATTCAAGAGGAGGTTGGAACAGTTGAACCCGGTGATATACTAGTTTGTCCACCAGGCATCACGTTCCGTAGAAAAATTGGAACACCCATTGCACTACATTTTATTAGCTTTGAAATAGACGAAGATTTAAAGTTAAACCAGTTTAAATTACCTCGCTTTAAAACTACACTTTCAGACCGATTACGATTAGACTCAGATATTAATTACTTACACAACTATCAATTAACGAATGATCCGAAGGAGTATACACAGCAGCAACATATGCTCAATGATATTTGGCAGATGCTCTGTAATGAATGGGATAAAGAGCTGCACCCAAACGAGTATCTATATCACACTTATTCTGGAGATCCTTTAATGAATGAAGCTTATGAATGGTTGTTGAATAACGCCTATTCAAAATTTAATTTACGTGAGCTCTCTGATTTAGTGGGTTTGAGTCCTGTACAATTTTCCCGCCGATTCAAACGAGAATTTCACATGAAACCATCCGAGTTTGTAAAAAGGTTACGCATTTTAAAAGTGGCTCGCCTCCTCATCGACACTAATTTAACTTTAGAACAAATCGCTGAACGATGCGGCTATGAGAATGGATTCTATCTTAGTCGTGTATTTAGAGGAGTTATGGGAATAAGTCCTTCTGAATATAGAGTTCAAAACATCGTATAGAATGATTAATCTCGCATTATTTTGTTTGTTTGTGTTGACAAATAATAAAATAACTCTTTATTATGAACACATATAAACACAAACGAACACGAATATCATAAATTCAATATTACGTTAGGAGGTTGTGTAAATCTGACAATAGAATTCAGAAGATTAATAATATTTAGTCATTAATAAAATGGTAACGTATTCATTTCTTTGGGTGAATAAGTAGAGTTATAGAAAGGAGCTGAACTCTTTGGCCACATATTTGATCCGAAGATTCATTTATTCGCTCTTTGTAATTTGGGGGGCTATTACAATTATCTTTGCAGTGGTTCGAATTATACCAGGTGACCCTGCCGCCGTAATGCTAGGGAGTAACGCCACTCCCGAACAGATACAATCGTTAAAAGAATCTCTTGGACTGAGCAAACCGCTCATTGTACAGTATGGAGAATTCATCCTGAATGCTGTTCGTTTTGACTTTGGTGAATCTTTTAGACTAGGTGGTTCCGCAATTTCACACGTTATGGAAAGGCTGCCGTTCACCGTAACATTAGCGTTTACAGCTATTTTATTCGCCATTCTCATTAGTTTCCCCCTTGGTATTCAAGCCGCACGCAAACCGAATGGGTTCGCTGATAAGTTGATTTCTTTTATCTCCTTATTTGGACAGTCTCTTCCTACGTTCTGGGTAGGTATTGTGTTAATTTTGATTTTTTCAAGGATTCTTGGGATCTTACCAAGTGCTGGAGCAGGTTCAATCTGGCATCTTATAATGCCTGCTTTCACATTATGCCTACCATTCATCGGGATGATCGTTAGACTTGTACGAAGCGGGATCTTAGAAGAATTAAGACAAGGATATGTTCAAACAGCCCGCTCAAAGGGACTCAAGCAAAATTTCATCCTGTACATTCACGTACTTCGCAATGCTCTCATTCCCGTGGTTACCGTATTAGGATTATTATTGGGTGAATTTATTGGTAGCGCTATCATTATCGAGGTTGTATTTTCTTGGCCAGGAATCGGTCGTCTATTAATCAATTCCATTTTGTATCGTGATTATGCAGTCGTTCAGGCTGCCGTTGCTTTGATTGCCGTTATTTATATCATCCTCAATCTTGTAGTAGACATTCTGTATGGCTACATTGATCCAAGGGTTACTGTGGAGGAATCATCATGAATGATGTGAATGTAAAAACTGTCATAAGTAATGAGAGTGAGTTTATACCCTCTTTTAAAAAGCAGATCAACTGGAAGATCGTCTTACTTAGCCTTCCCGTTTTATTATTTGTACTCACTGCCATTTTTGGGCCGATGATCATAGATTTCAACCCGGTCAATACCGATACAGCCAATCGGGTACTACCACCTGGTTCAAAGATTGGTGATGAAATATCCTGGCTAGGAACAGATCAACTTGGTCAAGATGTTTTGGCTCAGATCATACATGGTGCAAGAATCTCTCTTTCTGTAGCGGTGGCAACCGTTTTAATAGGAGGAGGTATTGGTGTAGTCCTTGGATTACTATCTGGCTATTTTGGTGGCTGGGTAGATGCGGTTATTATGCGTATAGCAGATATTCAGCTATCTTTTCCAACGATTCTATTAGCTATATTAATCGCAGGCGTTTTAGGACCGAGTGTTACAAATGTCATTATTACACTCTCTATTACACGTTGGGTAACTTTTGCTAGAGTGGTACGCAGTGCAACTCTTACCGCTAAAAATAAAGATTTTGTTGACTCTGCCAGAGTCGTGGGTGCGTCACATCTACGAATTCTAACAAAGTACATCCTACCTGTTTGTTTATCACCACTGTTAGTCGTCGTAACCGTACAGATAGGATTAGTCATAATCTCTGAAGCTTCACTTAGCTTTTTAGGTTTAGGTACACCTCCAGACAATGCCTCATGGGGATTACTGATTTCTCTTGGTCGTGATTATATTAGTACGGCTTGGTGGATTTCAGTCATGCCTGGTATCGCCTTAGCAATATTAGTTGTTTGTGTTGGATTTTTGGGAGATACATTGAGAGATGAATCTGACCCATATTTAAATAATTAATATATTGGAGGGGTTTTTATGAAAAAGTGGTACCTATCGCTCATCTCTTTATGTATGTTGATCTTGGTTGCTTCAGGATGCGCGGGAATCAGTGGTGATTCAGATGAAGGTTCATCCGATGGAAAGAGTGAGAAAAAACAGGAGTTAACCGTAGCGAATGATCTAGGCATTATCTCTCTAGACCCTTATGGTTCCACTCATGGAGAACCACCTACCATCTTAGCGGCTACACAAATTTACGACACGCTTGTGAAGAAAGATGGGGATGATTTTACCCCCAGCTTAGCTACTGAGTGGGAACAACCCGATGAAAATACTTGGGTATTTAAGCTGCGCACTGATGTTATGTTCCATGACGGAACGAAACTCACCGCAAAAGATGTTAAAGCTTCACTCGATCAACTAGTAGAACGTAAAGAATCACCACTAACTGTGTTATGGGCTCAACTGGATTCCATCCAGGCTACTGATGATAAAACGATAACGATAAAAACAAAAACCCCTCTTGGAAATATGCTTTATAACTTAACATTATTGTTCATTACACCAGCAGACCAAGCAACTGGAGAAGATTTCTTCCGAAAACCGATTGGCAGTGGACCGTTTAAAGTAGATTCTTTCCAACCTGAACAAGACTTGAATTTGACCGGGTACAAAGATTACTGGGATGGAGCCCCTAAACTTACTAAGTTAAAAATCATGAATATTCCTGAAAACGCAGCAAGAATGACTGCTGTTGAGACGGGTGAGATTGATGCAACTTGGACGATTCCATCCGATTTAATCGGTCAATTAAAACAGAACGATAAGATTAACATCGTCGATACTGCTAGTTACTATTACTACTTCAACTGGTTCAACAGTGGTGAAAAACCATTTGATGATGTTCGTGTACGTAAAGCTATGTGGCATGCTCTTGATACTGAAGCGATCGTGAAAGACTTATACGGTGACACAGCCGAAGTCATGCAAGCCCCTATCCCTTCATCTGTTTTTGGTTTTTCTGAACAAACGCCATACGAGTATAATCCAGAAAAAGCAAAAGAGTTATTAAAAGAAGCAGGTTATCCGAATGGTTTTGAAACTAGCATGATGTGGAGTAAAGGTTCTGGTCCACAAATCCTCGAGCTTCAAAAGGCGATGACTTCTTACTGGGATAAAATTGGCGTAAAAGTTAAACCAGATCAATTAGAAAGAGCGGAGTGGATCGAAAAGCTAACCGCACTCGATTGGGATATGGATTTACAAACAAACGTCGTAATTAGTGGAGACGCAGATTACACATTAGGTCGATTATATATTTCAGAAGCTAATCGTAACGGCTACAAAAATAAAAAGTTAGATGAGTTGCTTCTTAAAGCTAAACAGTCCACAGATGCTTCTGAACGTGAAGACTATTACGATCAAGCAAACAAGATCATTTGGGACGATGCAGTTGGTATTTTTCCGTTACAGTTAAAGCAAATCTATGCTGTACGTAAGAACGTTAAGGGGTTAGAAGCTAGTCCGACGGGTGCTCCAAATTTTCATAAAGTATCGATCGAATAACACGTAAGTAAGGAGGTTTCTTATGAAAACAACTGAAGCATCCCAGGATAAAAATAAACTACTTAGCGGTGAACCACTTGTTGAGCTGCGAAACCTCTCTTTAGAATTCCATTCACGAAAAAAAGTGGCAAAAGCAGTGAATGATATTTCTTTAGAAGTCTATCGCGCAGAAACAGTAGCGATATTAGGTGAATCCGGAAGCGGAAAAAGTGCTACAGCTTTAGCTATTATGGGATTGCTCCCCAAACCTGGTGGCGTCATCTCAGGAGGAGAGATTTTATTTGAGGGTAAAGATCTCGTGAAGCTGTCAGAAGCTGAACGCCGTAAATTGTATGGCGAGAGCCTTTCGATCATCTTTCAAGACCCTTTGAGTGCATTGAACCCTGTTTTAACAGTAGGGTATCAAATTGGTGAAGCTCTTCGAAAAAGAAAAAATCTTTCAAAAAAAGAAACAGAAAAACGTGTGATTGAGTTAATGAAGTTAGTTCGAATCCCAGATGCAGAAAATCGCTATAAACAGTATCCTTATCAATTCTCAGGAGGGATGCAGCAACGCGTTATGATTGCCCTTGCTCTAGCGATGGATCCAAAATTATTGATCGCGGACGAACCAACTACTGCACTCGATGTGACGGTTCAGGCACAAATCATGCGCCTATTAAAAGATCTACAGAATCGTAATCATATGGGATTAATTTTGATCTCACATGATTTAGGGGTTGTTGCTGAAAATGCTGATCGGGTCGCTGTCATGTACGCTGGTCATATCGTAGAGACTGGAGAAGTTGAAACGATTTTCAGAAATCCTGCACATCCGTATACTGTTGGGCTTATGGCTTCTATTCCTTCATCCACGCAAAATGGTGAGCGTCTAAAGTCAATTGAAGGTTTACCACCTAATTTAGCTGATCCACCAACTGGTTGCGCATTTCATCCACGTTGTTTTATGGCAACAGAACTTTGCCGACAAAAAGAGCCTGTTTTATTGGAGATATTGCCGGGACGTAAAAGTGCATGTCATTTTGCAGAGGATGTGTTAAATGATGAATCAATCTAATAGCGAGCCTATTTTGGAAGTGCGCGACCTCGTTACCTCTTTCCCGGTCAAGACTGGCATTTTTCGACGTACGACTTCCGAAGTGCAAGCTGTTTCTAGTGTGAGTTTTAACATTTATCCTGGCGATACGATGGGGCTTGTTGGAGAATCTGGATGTGGGAAATCTACGGTTGCCCGTACGATCCTTGGTCTTGAAAAATCCAAAAGTGGTAGCATCCTTTTTGAAGGTACAGATCTCACCAAGATAACTAATAAAGAAATGCAAGAATTAAGAAAAGACATCCAATTGATCTTTCAGGATCCTGATGCTTCTTTAAACCCAAGAATGCGTGTTAAAGATCTTATTACAGAGCCTTGGTTGATCCATCCTGGAATCGTGGACAAAAAAGACTGGGACAAAGAAGTTGCAAAAATGATGAGACTCGTTGGATTGAATCCTAACAGTGCTCACAATTATCCTCACCAGTTTTCCGGTGGTCAACGGCAACGCATTTGTATCGCACGTGCTCTCGCTCTTCGGCCAAAGCTTCTAGTATGTGATGAAGCTGTTTCAGCACTAGATGTATCTGTTCAAGCTCAAATATTAAATTTACTTCAAGACTTACAGAATAAACTCGGACTCGCATATTTGTTTATATCTCATGACCTTTCAGTTGTACGCCATTTGTGTAATAAAATTTCAGTGATGTATCTAGGTAAAATTATTGAAACCGGCAACCGTGAAGATATTTTCGAATCACCTACTCATCCTTATACGAAAGCACTATTATCTGCAGTTCCCGACCCAGAGCCATGGTTGAAGCATGACAAGGAAGAGATCATT
This sequence comes from Fictibacillus sp. 18YEL24, assembly GCF_015903855.1. GTDB lineage: Bacteria > Bacillota > Bacilli > Bacillales > Fictibacillaceae > Fictibacillus > Fictibacillus phosphorivorans_C. The sequence goes on along the minus strand of NZ_JACZDT010000002.1, from coordinate 406,781 downwards.
CTAGAAGGCGATATTCCGTCACCAGCAGATCCACCTAATGGTTGTCGCTTTCAAACGCGTTGCTGGAAAGTCCAAGATAGGTGCAAGGTTGAAGAACCAATACTCACTTCTCGTAGCCATAACAACCATTACAGCGCCTGCCATTTTCCAATTGATGAGGATTCTCCAGTAAAAAAGAGTGTCCTAATCAATTAATCTTAAAAGCAAATATATTAAAAAGGTGTTCGTCTTGTATGACGAGCATCTTTTTACTGAGCATTATAGCTGCTTATTAATAGCTGTTAGAGAATGCAAAACTTTGTTCACTGATATAAAGATATGTACTTTCCTTCCCTATAGCTGTACCTAATTCAAAGAACACCACAAAAAAGAGCAACCTTATTTTCAGTTGCTCTTAACGTAATATGATTCGCCTTCGTCTTTTCTCCATTAGAAGATAATCCATATGGTGACCACTATTAATATGGTAAGCAGCCATAATGGCAGCGATAATAAGACTCCCCATAAGATAAGTTTTGCTATTTTTTTCTTTCGTGTAAATGTCATAAAAAACCCTCTATCTTTTTCGAACATTAATCTTTACTATTTATAAGTTTCATACGTTCAATTATAGCTAAGGTTTCGTAAAATCACCTAAATTATGCCTAAATGATTAATGGATTTTTCACCACTTTTTTCAAAAAAAAAAAAAACAGAAGAACCTTCTTGCCCTCCTGTTTTCAGACTATTTCTTTATTTTTCCAAACCTTGTTGATATCCCTCAGTATTCTTCGATTTTAAGTATAATCTTTTCCACTTCTTGCTCTTTATCTCTAGTGCTCGTAATCATTATCCTAAGTATATTTTATCTAGTCGATGTAAATTTAAGGTTTTCTACTCTTTCTCTTAGCTGATTGATAGATAAATAGTTTACTTCTTCTTTTCGATGAAGCATAGCATGACAGTTTGGGCATACAGGAATCAAATCATGTTGAGGATCTACTACATAGTCTTGTTTGATTTGATGAAGCGGCACAATGTGATGCACATGAATAAAATCGTTTCCGACTTCTCCATACATTTCTTTAAAATTAAGATCACAAATACTACAATTAACCCCATGGTAGTCGATACACTTTTTTCGTGCTAATGGATTTCTTTCATAAACATTTACACTAACTTCTCTACGCTTTCCTTCTTCTAACGTTAATGGTACTTCGTCAGGATATAGTTCATTTGTTAAATCACCTTTAAAAAATGACATAATATAATTCCTAAGATCTCCAGTAATCTTCATTGACCCTTGCATATTTCCTTTTAAGCCGTGTTCACGTAACTGATTAAAAGACAATCCTTCGTCATTTGATTTATTTAGTAAACGAATACGCGTATAATTCCAATCCTTTGATTGGTGGTACTTCGTTTTATCTATCCAGAAATGATCATCAAAGTTAATTTCGTTAGGACTAACTATCCCCTTAATTACTTCTACTTTATAACGCACTTGCTGAATATGACCAGAAACGTAAATAAATAAAATGTCTCCTTCTTCATAATTAAAAGAGCGTTTCCAGTGTAATACATCATGTTGATAAAATGCACACTCCAAGTCGTATTCATCAGCATTTGCCGGCACTAACCATACCCGACGAGCATTTTTATGTCCTCTTTCCTCAAGTTCCTCTCTGCGATTAACAGCCATTTCTTTAGGCGCTACAAAGCGGTATTCACTATTAGAAACATGGTAAGGAATATTTTATACATAACCACGCTCAATTGGATCGTAGCATTTATACTTGGTTGTATTGAGATGTTCTGCTAAAAATCCTGCAGCTTCCTGTATATTAGCTGCTTGATATAACAAATCTTTATTTTTGTATATTGAAATTGGGCATGGCATAACTTCAGCTCCCTGTTAGATTTCAGATTTTACTATTGTTTGCAGAATAATAATTAATGAGTTTGTAAATAGTAGAATTATAAATTCATAATAAAGTTAATCCTTTAGTTAATACGATACCGAACATTCCATTCACCCTCACATTAACCTCATTCTAGATTGTCTCGGCAAACGAAAATTCTCCTTGTTTAACAAATGATTAATTATTAATTCATGACTAAATACTTGCAATGCTATCAGGTCATTACTTATAAAGACCCGTTTCTATGTTTTATATTGTATATTTTACCAAATATGGTAGGATGAAAGCATACTTAATATCCATATAAAGGGAAAATTGTTGAAAAGTGAGGACGCAAAGCCACGGGTTATAAACCTACAGCCTTTTTAAGTAGTTTTTTGTTATGTAGGATTCTTAAAGATTGGGAAAAGCGGCTGGCGGAGTAGTCGACACACTGTGAAAATTATCGGTGAAGCCACAAATACAACACAAGGTGGAGGATACATAGGATCAAACCCTGATGGTATTCTTTCAAATAACTTAGACAATTAAAAGGAGAAACATTAACATGGGAATATTATTAGGATTTATCATCTCCATCTTTATTACGATTTATTTAGCTAGAAATGCACGGAAATACAACAAGAACCCCTGGCTTTGGGCGTTACTAGGATTCTTCTTTAGCTTAATGACTTTGGGAATTTTCCTTATTAAGACTCAGCATAAAGTTTCGGGTTGGGTTTTAGTTATTATTTCTACTATTTTATACTTCTTAATTATCGTAGGTGTAATCACTTATATTTCGGAGCTTTAGTGGTTTGTCCTTTAATTTAAACACCTCAATTCATAATTCAGAATTGAGGTGTTTCTTCGTAGCGTTTCTATGAGTCAAACAACAAATCCTATGAGTCTACCTCTTTTCTATGGGTCAAACTAAGTGTCTTATGGGTCGTTACACCACTTCTATGAGTCATCACCACCCACCATATTCTAAGCAAAAACACCTCACCCCTAACTTCCTCCCCAAAACAAAAGCCCCACCCAAAAATCCTTAGGCAGAGCTAAACAATATATTCCTCACTTTAATGGAGAAAGTGTAACCCCTTTAGGAATAGGACATTCATTATCCAACCCTCTCCGTTTCTCAACAAATTCACCTTTGGCACGTTCTAAAATGTCTGCATCCAATAAAATCTCAACCGCTGTTCCCGCCAGTGTTTTCGCAGCTTGAAGCATCCCTTTGTGTGCAATTCCTGTTGCTCCCTGCGCGACCAGCTGCCACGAATGCAACGGAGTTCCGAACACAAAACTTCCTCCCCAGAATTGAGCAGTGGGAACCACCCAGCTTACATCTCCAACATCGGAAGAGCCGAACAGTACTTCTTTTGTTTTCTGATAGGGAATCACTTTTGTTAAAAAAGGACCCTCTTCAGTAACCGACACACCTGAACTCTTCTCAATCTCATTTATTGTGTTTTCCTTATCTTCTTTTGTGATCTGCTCATAGATTTCAACCGCAAACTCCCGCTCAGCTTCCTCATACACCGGTAATCCAAACTTCTCTAAGTTCTGATGCATGACCGTTCCGAGTTCATGATTAGGTATATAATTGGAGCACGCTTTGTCAAACCGAATTTCCATCTGTGTATCTGTCATGAGTGCGGCACCTTTTGCGATGTTTACAACTCGCTCATAAATGCTTTTGACCTCAGGCTTTTAGGTGCGCGGATTAAATACAAAACCTCTGCTTCTGCCTGGACCACATTCGGTGAAAAGCCACCTGTATTCGTGATGGAGTAATGCACTCTAGCTTCGGGGATGATGTGTTCTCGTAAGTAGTTCACGCCTACATTCATGAGCTCAACAGCATCCAATGCGCTTCTTCCTAAGTGGGGAGAGTTCGCTGCATGAGAGGCTTTGCCTTTGAACTTAAAATATACTTGATAGTTGGCAAGAGTCGATAGAGAGAATATTCCGGAAAATGAACCGGGATGCCAAGTTAGAGCGCAGTCTACGTCATGGAACAACCCTTCTCGAACCATATACGTTTTTCCGGATCCACCTTCTTCACCCGGACATCCGTAATACTTGATGATTCCTTAATATTGGAGTGATCGCTTTATGGCTATATTTATAAAATAGGTAAAATAATTATGATTAATTGGGATGGTTTAGATGTTATTTATAGCAGTATTAATAGCGTCAATTTTTAAGTTCTTTTAATCTTTGTAATAGGTCCACCTGCTAGAATTTGGTTTTTTAAAGAGTAGAATAACAGTTTCAAACTTCCCAATCATACGGCTACATAATTTTTACAACATGTACTTAATTAGTTAATTTAGATCCTTGACATGGTATACTTTTTTTATCAATTTCAAATGGAAAGAGAGATTAAATACATGAAGAAGTTTTTTAAAATACTAGCCATATTATTTGTTGTTGCTGGAGTTAGCATAGGTGGATATGCCTACTACCTCTATGGTTCAGCAAAAGATGCAGTAAATCAAATGCATGAGAAAGTAGAAACGGATAACCTTAAACCTGTTGTAACAGGTAATAAAGAAGAATTAAAGTCGATTTCTATTTTACTTCTAGGCGTAGATGAACGAAGAGGAGACAGCGGTCGATCAGATACAATTATCTCTATAACGGTCAATCCGAAAGAAAATAAGATGCTCATGTTTAGCATCCCTCGTGATACACGAACAGAGATTATCGGTAAAGGGAAAGACGACAAGATCAACCACGCCTATGCGTTTGGTGGAACTCAGATGGCCATGGATACAGTAGAGAACTTCTTAGATACATCTATCGATTATTATGTAAAAGTAAACATGGAATCGTTTAAGCAGATTGTAGATGCAGTTGGTGGCGTTGAAGTTACAAACAACCGTGCATTTAAGGTAGAACAATATTCTTTTCCTTTAGGAACTCAAGAATTGAACGGGAATGAAGCTCTTGCATACGCACGTATGAGATACGACGATCCTAAAGGAGACCTTGGCCGTAATGATCGCCAACGCCAAGTCATTACTTCTATCATCGATAAAGGTGCACGTGTTTCTTCTATTACTAAGTTTGATGATATCCTTGATATCCTAGGTGATAATGTAAAGACGAACATGACGTTCCAAGAGATGAAAGATATTCAGAAGAACTATAAAGAAGCAAGACATAACATAGAGTCTACTGAAATCAAAAGTTCTGGAAAGATGATTGGCGGAACGTATTATGGAATTGTGGAGGATATGGAAAAGGAAAGAGTACAAACCCTTTTAAGAGAATATTTGAATAACAGGTAACTTGAACCAGACCTTTACAGGGTCTGGTTTTTTGTTATGCTGTTCAATGAAATTTGATGAAAAACGCTTATTTGAAAATAGCTTAAGAACCTTTGAAAACATTGTGAACGGTCCACTTGATTTGCAGCCTTTCTACCGTTCACCATTTAAAATTGTGTAACATTGATGATGGGTATGAACTAACCTATGGAAGAAAAATGCAAGCTAACAGCTTTTTCATTGTTAAACATGAAGGCGAATTTGAAACTATTGATCGCACAGAAGCTGAAGAAGTACGGATAAAATGAAGAAGTGGAAATAACTTGGAGAACCAGTGGATGTTATACTGGTTCTTTTTCTATATAAAAGACTATCGAATAGACTATCTGGGCGCAGCGACCTTTGTTGCGGCTACATTTGTTTTGTGAGGAGGAACATTTTGTTCCCTAGCTAATGCTCAATTAAAAAAATTTTTATTCATGTGTTACAGTTTAACTAAAATGGTAAAATATAGAATCAGAATAGAGTAAATGACATAATTGTAGTTCATTGTAGAAAGATAACACTGACGCAGAAAGAAGGAATAATATTGAAAATAGACAGTTCTATTAAATGTAGAAACTTACCTAGTAGATTTAAAAATCATCTAAACTTTATGGATAATAGTAAATTTATTGTTTTCGGATTCACCTTTATTCTGTTGGATTTCCTAACCGTATTATTTCTACTTGTGCCTTATCACCCACCTACTCTTTGGATTACCGTTCCACTTATGGCTGCGATCAATGTTTGGGGAATTACGATTCTATTTAAAAAGACGGAATACCTATTATTCGAACCCATACTCTTCATAGCCAGTTTAGGTGCCGTAAGTTCCTTTTGTCATTTTGTCATCGTTCAAAAATTATTTTATCTTGTTTGTAACTTTACATCTCCTCTTTCCTTCGTTGTGTCTTTAATCGTGCTTATCTTATTTATTGCGCAACAGATTCGCTATCAAGTTAAAAAGTTCTCATCAGTTCACAATGACTTTGGAGAAGAAAAATTGCATCCTAAACGGGACTTCATTATTATCATCCTTTTTAGTATTGGCTATATGATTTTCGGATACTTTGCTAGAAGAAATCCCGTTCTATCAATTTTTATCCCTTTAACGATGTATTCGTACCTCACACTATTCAATGCCTATTTGTCAGTAAAGTTTTTTCACAAATATCTCTTTATGAAAACCAATATTACGTATGTGCCTTTACCTAAAAAGATAAAAAAGCAGATGAAGAAAGGAAGAAAGGTAAGCTTGTGATGAAACACAAACTACTTTTTGTATCTGTTATTTTTTTTGAGGCAATGAGTCTACCCTTGATTTAACCAGTTGTATTGTGGTCTCGGGTTATAGGCAGCATGTTCCATCCTCTTTTCCGCGCTGAACATCCCGCTGAGTGTTCCATAAAAGTATTGTGTAAAGCTCGTTTTGATTTTTCGTTTTTTGTAAAGAAAGATCGTTATTTTGAAAGCTTCGATGATTGTTGATGTCAGCTTCTCGAGGGGTGTTGTGAAGTTGAATTTCTTGTAAGCGATGATCGCTTTGTGCCAGAAAGTGTAGATCTCGTCTGCACGATCATAATACGGTTTCACAGTTTGAATAAAGTCTAATGGAACATTACTCGGCACGAAGGTGTGGTCGAAGTCTTGAAGTTGAGGCTTATTAAATGTGGATAGTGTGCTGATGTTAACGTTCTTTTCCTGACGTATGTTTTGATCTTTGCTTTCTAGATTTGATAAGAGATTTATAAATTCGGGAATGGTTTTAGTGCATTCAGCCTTACTCTGTGAAGGGTTCTGTGGTGTGTCGCGATGTATCAATTTCGTTTCAGTAGGTGCGTCAATTGGGTGAAAAACAAAAATATTATGAGCTAGTCACCCGCTTGTTCTGTATGTATTGTGAACTTTAAGGAAGCCTGTTGATTTGGCTTTTCTAAGCATTCTCATAAAGGTTGCTCTTGAAATTCCGCCTTGCTTTTTAGAGCACGCTGCGACCAGTGTAGCAATTTTAGCATTAGCCACTCCTGGCACGACAACACTGTACTGACTCAATACTTCGAACGCTATGTATTCGGATCTCGTGAATAGATCAGGGTTTTGATGAAGAAAAAGGTCCTTATGTTGGTTGAACTCCCCTACACTTTGAAATTTGCTCATACTTTTGAATTGATAAATATTCCCTGCTCTCATTTTTCTCTTCCTCTCTTTAATTGACTCATCCTATAGATGGATTAGAAAACCGAAAAAGAGGCATACATAAGAAAAAAATATTAGAAAGCATGCCACGATGTTTATTCCATTGTGAGATGGGAAGAAAGGAGTTATGAAGAATATTAAGGAGTGATTATTGTATATGTCTAATCAAGAGCATCCAACAGGTCAACCCGCACAGCATCAAAATCACCAGCCCGGTGTAGAATCTGAAATGACACCTAAGCCGCAATCGGAGAGTCCGACGTATAAAGGCAGCGGAAAGCTAAAAGGAAAATCCACACTGATCACGGGCGGAGACAGCGGAATCGGTAAAGCAGCCGCTATTGCTTTTGCGAAAGAAGGTGCGAACGTTGCAGTGGTCTATCTCGAAGAATCTGGTGATGCAGAGGAAACGAAGACACAGATCGAGCAAGAAGGCGTAAAATGTTTGTTAATTCGCGGAGATATCGGTGACGAATCGTTCTGCGAGCAAACCGTTCGCGATGTAGTTGGTTGGTTCGGCGGATTGGACGTTCTCGTGAATAACGCCGCTGAGCAGCATCCACAGCAAAATTTTGAAGATATTACAGCGGAACAACTAGAGAAAACATTCCGCACCAATATATTTAGCATGTTCCATCTAACGAAAGCTGCGCTTCCTCATCTTAAGCAAGGAAGTTCAATCATTAATACTGCATCCATTACGGCGTATCAAGGTCATCCAGAGTTGATCGATTATGCGTCGACAAAAGGTGCAATCGTATCGTTCACTCGTTCGTTATCGAATAACCTTGTGAAGAAGGGCATTCGTGTGAACGGTATTGCGCCAGGTCCGATCTGGACACCGCTCATCCCTTCTACTTTTACTGCAGATAAAGTAGAACAGTTCGGTAAAGACACACCGATGGGTCGTCCTGGCCAGCCAGAAGAACTTGCACCTGCTTATGTGTATCTGGCGAGTGAAGATTCTTCTTATGTTTCAGGTCAGATGATTCACATTAATGGTGGTAAAGTAGTAAATGGCTAATAAGATTATTGACGCCCAGATGATTTTGTTCAATCATCTGGGCATTTTTGTATTTACACATAAAAAATAAGAGTCACGCCATTATGGAAGGGCTCGACTCTTTTATATGAGTTGGACGATTGAAATCCTTAAACTCTATAGTTATGCATAGGAGTTAACTCTCGATATTGATAATGAATAACCTTAGACGTATCCCATCGCTTTTCCATTTGATTCAACTTTTTTTTCACATAATCAAACTGTGCTTTACCTTGAAATTGATCATCCAAGTAAATCGCACAAACATTACTTCCTAAGTAAACAACTTTTAGTGTGTAACCATTTAGATGGCAGATGTACAAGCCATTCTCTAAGCGAATCACGTTTTACACCTCTTCTTTTAAGGACTTCCACGTTTCATAGGTTAAAAAGGTACGAATGTCTTCTTTATCTATTCCTAATTTCTTCGCCTGTTTAAAAAGATCTACCCATTCTGGATCAAGAATCTCCATCTGTGTATTAAGAAGTTGTTCCACCGGTACCTCCAACACTTTAGCTATTTTCTGTATCATATGCGCAGATGGGTTGGCTTTATGACTTTCAATGCTACTTAAATAGCCTTTAGATATTCCAGCACGGTTCGCAAGCTTTGTCAGACTAAGACCTTGGGTTAAGCGTAACCTCTTAATTTGTTTGCCAATCTTTCCACTCATGACTTCCAACTTCCTTTGCTAGAAGACCTCCTCTTTTTCCAATACAGCTCTAACGATATAGCGGTGTGTCGGATTTTTCATAGGATGGCATGTAATTAGTGTGAGTATGCTTTCTGTTCCATTCTGCTTTAACACGGACAGATCGTCTGGCTTCACTATCGTTTTGTCTATCATTTTATAAATGAGCTTTTTGCTGTTCGTTTCTATTATGATCGGGTCTCCCACTTCAACTTCTGTAAGTCGGTTAAACTGCTTACCATATGTGTAACTTCGATGGGCCGCTATTGCGGTATTTCCCGCTTCCCCAATTGGTGAGGTGCCTGTTAATTGCCCGGCTGCTACTTTTAAATTAGCTTGGGAGGCACCTTCCATAATGGGTATCGTTAATTGAATACTGTTGATTTCTAGTTTTCCTACGATTCCATTCTTCATTTCTGGAGATTCCACAGTGTTCTTCTGTCGACTTTTATTATCTAAGAAAGTATCATCCAGCTGTTGATAGCTCTGTTGAATGACAGAATAATCATCATCCTCTTCCCAACTCTCCAACAGTTGTTGTTCTTGATACGTGTAATACATACTTTTGGCTTTTGGATAAATCATGGTACATAACCCAAGAGCAATCATGAGATACGCGAGCCACTTCATCACTTACCCTCTTCTAAAAGGATTTGGAAGAACCGACATCTTTACCAACAACAGCCCTATTCCAGCGAGGAAGATGAAAAACCCTGATAAAATGGTAAACATTGGATTCTCTTCGCCAGTTTGCGGCAATAATCCAGTAGCTTTACTTGGTTGTTCCACTGGTTTCGTAGGTGTCGAACCATTTGGCGGTTTGTTTGTGCTTGGTGGTTCGTTCGATCCCGGCGGGTTATTAGTATCGGTTGGCGGATTTGGCGGGTCTCCGTCATCTGGTGGATCTGGTGGGTCTCCATCATCTGGTGGGTCCGGTGGAGTAGTTTGGCCTTCTGCATAAATAATAAATTCGGCGATCGTCTGTAACCCTTGAAATTCGTTGCCAGATTCATACGGAAATTCTACCGTCACTTTTAATTTTTCCTCTGTAAGACTGGCTAGTGGGCGAGGATTTAACCCTTTAAAATCTTTCAGTTTTCCTTCAAATAGCAGATTTGTGCGATCTTCCACTTTTAAAAGAAGTTGATTGTAAAGCTTCTCAGAACCAGACTTCATTTGAGCCTTCATATTATATGAAAAATCTTGATTACCATTGTTTTGAATAGTAAGATCACGCGGCGCCCAATCACCGGGTTTGAAATTTTCAATATCAAAAAGTACTGCTTCTGGAAGAATATCAATCTTTATTTCTGGAGTACTAGAATCTGCTCCGGTTCTGCCAATTGGAAGAAAAACAACAATAATAAGTCCAATCAAACTATAAATAAGAATTAACTTAAATTTAATGGATTTTAGCATCTTAGCATTTACCTCTCAACTTTTTGAGTAATTAGCAGGAGATAATATTTTGTATTTATTGGCTTTCCTCGGACTAGCATTTTAATTAAAAAGGTGGGAAATTTGTTCCCACCTTTTTCTTATTTTGACTTATTTAGCTGACCCAGAACCTTGTTTTCCTTCAAATGTCCATTTTAGAGATAAAGAGTCCCCTTGGAACTTGTTTTGATCAGCATCATTTTCTACAAATTCGTATTTAACAAGCAGTGTATCTTCTGTCCCTGCCTTAAGAACTCCGCCTCTTTCCCCTAACCAAGCACTGAAGATATTTCCTTCAATTACGTCCGGAGATAAAGTTTGAAGATTTGCCAAAGTAGTTTGATAGATTACATCATCTACCTTATCTACATTTGTTAAGAATTTTACACGAATATGTGCTCCAAGATCTTCACCTGCATTATCGCCCTTAGCATCAGTTACTGTATAACTTGAAGCTAGTTTAATAGAAGCAATATCGAGACTTCCTGCATTCCCTAACTTGAAAGTACGTAACATTTTATCTCCAGGTTTAATATTTTGTACGTTAATAATTTCTGTTGGGTTTGCATTCAGATCCAATGTCCCTGCTGCAAATGTACCCGTAGTTTCTGCTTTATCACTAAAATACGCATAAGTTCCTCCACCCACTAAAGACAAACCAAGTGCTGCTGATGCTACCCCAAGACCTAATTTCGCTTTCAAACTCATTTTCACTTCCTCCCTTTCACCCTTTTTTCGGGTATGTATAATTTATATATTGAACTCGTTTAGGCTCTTCACCTAAATGATGTTTCAACCCACTTAATTTGAAGTTGAAGGAGCGTCTTTCTTCACTTCAACTTCCTTAATCGCTTTCCATATCGTAACCGCGGAATAAAAAAGTAAGAGAACTCCAGGCAAAATGAGAAGTAAAGCTGAACCTGCTTTAGATTGTGCTGCGTTCAAGAGATATCCGGTATAAGGAATAGTAAATCCCTTATACTCAGCTACTACATTCGCAGCGAGTACTGGGTCTAAATCTTCTGTATTATTGTTATCGCCTTTTGTAATATATTGAGTATTGTCACCTGCACCCTTTACTCCCATTACACGGTGGGTAATCAATTTATCATTTGAAACCTTAAAAGTAATAACATCGCCTTTTTGAAAACGGGTCATGTCACCGCCTGGCTTAATTGCTATAACGGATCCTGTTTTTATACCTGGTTCCATTGATCCGGATAAAACTGATTTAAGCTGATACCCCATTATTTGTGGTTCGCCTCCAGATGCCTTCGATATAATTACGCTGAAAACCAAAGCAATTAGTAGTAACGAAAGTAAAAATGTGATGAGATGATTAACCCATTTGAGAGCTTTCATTATTTTTCTTCCTCCTTAGCAGGTTCACTTACTGCCTCACTTGCTTCTGTCTGTTGCTTTTGTTCGCCCGCACCTTCATTTGTTTCTTGTGTTTCATTTGTTTCTTTTGTATCTGTCTTTGTTTCCTCTTTCGTTTCTTTCTTGGCATTTTCTTCTGCTTCTAATCTTGCTTTTTCTTCTGCCTCTAATCTCGCTTTCTCTTCAGCTTCTAACCTTGCTTTTTCCTCAGCCTCGAGTCTCGCTTTTTCTTCTGCCTCTATTAGAGCGATTAAAGTAGTTTCAGCATTACTGATTGATCCATCTGCTGCTGTTATTGCGTTCTCCACTTTACCAAGTTCATTTGTTGCGTCTTGGAGAGCTGCTTTTATGTAATCTCTGACTTCCTCTGCACCCTCAACTCCATTACGAACATCTTCTTCTTCGAGACTAAGAGCGTCTTCTAGTATTTTTATAAAGGATTTCGTTTCAGCTATTAAATCAGGCATTTGACTTTGAATATTTCGAGCTTCCTGGATAGCTATCGATAGTTCTTCAGAAGTTTCTTTTCCCGTTAGCAAACTATCAATGTGCTCTACCATTTTGTTAGAATCAACGGCTATACTTTTTGTTCTTTCTACTAATTCAGCTGCATATTTCGGAAACATTCTCGCTGCAGAAAGGGTAGCTGTAGTCTCTTCTCGATCCGAAAAAAACGCATATGTTTCTGACGTTATATAAGAAATGTGATAGATCGAAAGTGCACCTAGACAAAGTGTTATAACAAAAGTCCGAATTTGTTTTCTCCTTCTGATTCTTTGAAGTTTTATTTTACTTGCCCTTGTTGGTAACATTCTTTCACCATCCATTTCTGTTTAGTGCTTTAAGAAAGAAAGGGTTTGTTCTATTTAGAGAACGTTTATGTGTTTATAATAGAACATATTTACTACTTTAAAAACCCTCAAATTCGTCCGAATTTGTTCGTTTTAAAGTACAAAAATACTATATTACTTTTGTTTTCTACGTCTTTCTTACTTTTTTGCATTATTTTACATTTATTTGTTCTTTTTATTGAACACCTCTGATTTAATAATTTGTTCCTTATACTAATCAACAATTTAAATAGGGTGGGCAGTATGTAGGTAAATTAAAAAAGCACCAATCTCTTTAACAGAGATTGGTGCTTTGTAGTAGCCCTTTGACCAAAAGAATGAATATATAATCTTCTCAAATAACGCATTTTTTATAATTCCTACTTCACCGTTACCTCAATCGGTTCAGACACTAAACTCCACTCTTCACCTAACATTTCAAACGTATGCTTTACAAAGACTTGCGCGTTTCCTGGTGCAACGGCTTGAATGGTATTTCCTTCTACTCGCACCGCACCCGTATTGTCTTTTACATAAAGCACAGTGTCAATTCTTTCTCGATTATCTAATCGATAACTGAGTTTCGCTTTGGCCCGAACAGTGTGAGTCTTTCCTGCTTTTATATTCAATTTTTTCACAGGTGACTCTAAATACACTGGTGATTCTGACAGCCATTGTGAGTAGTCCGTAATCGGCCCGATCAATCCTTGCTTTAACTTGTCCACGAAAGGCTCTTCGGATCGGAACGTCCAATGCATGCTCATCACTCCGCGCTGGCGCATATATGTGATGAATTCTTCGTAGACGGTTCCATAGCTAGCGTTTAATGTAACATCGTTCAATGTTCCGTAGTCTACCATCTTTTTGGCGTTTTTCACTTTCGCTTCGTATGAAGATGGAACAGCTGCAGAGAACAAATAGCCGATCGGCAGCTGAGGTGCGATCTCGTTCATCACCTGCATGCTGTCGAGATAAAAGCTTTGCATCACCACTTGATCCATCATTCCTTCAGCTTGAATCTCATCGATTACTTGTTGTTCGATGTCATGATCTTTCAACTCAACGAGCAGAACGATATCTTTCCCTTTAAACGCTTGAAGAAATTCTTTGAACGTTGGTACTTTTTCTCCTGCATATTTAGGATCATACTTGATCCCTGCATCAAGTTCTCTGATTTTCGCCAGCGTCAGTTGATCCACAGCACCGGTTCCGTTCGTTGTTCTGTCTACGGTATTGTCATGCATGATAACAAGTTGACCGTCCTTTGTTCGTTGCACATCCGTCTCGATCTGGTCGGCACCAAGATCAAACGCCATCTGGTAACCTACCATTGTGTTTTCTGGTGCTGATGATGGAACACCACGGTGAGCCGAAACGATCGGGCGCTGAATAATCGTGTTTTCCGGATATTGTGTAAAAGCTTTTTCAGCGAGCCCTGGTTGGTTCGTCACAAGACCATCTACCCCAAGATGAATCAGTTCATGCTGATCTGCTAACTTGTCGTCACTCACACCCCAAACTGATACCATCCGGTTGTGCAAGTAATAGACAACATCTGGTGATAATTTTTTTTGTGGAAACAAGACCATCTTACTTCCACTGTCATGGACTTTTTCTACGATCTGTTGTAGTCCTCTTTCATTCAATGGACCACGCTCATAAACAAGTCCCCCGCGAATTTTGGGGTTCAGACTTTTAATGGCTTTAACAATCTCTGCGTCAGTAGAAATCACTTGAACGTCAGTCGTTTGGGTCTCATTCAATGCTTCAATAATGCTCTCTTCTATTCCAGCTTGTTCGATATGTAGGACTGGGATCTTCTTGTTCTTCAGTTGATTCAGCTGGTCAATCAATCGTTTTCCGTTTGCATAAAGGTTGCCATCCGTTCCTCGGTCCACTTTTAACATAGCAGAAGCTGTTGCATGCTGAAGGCTGGTTACTTTTGTTCCAGAAATGAGTGTAGGAGGGTTGATAATATCCGTTGGCGCTTCGGTTGGAAGCAATGCACCTGAGTTTTCAACCGGAGGAAGCTCTCCCGTAAAAGATGTCAACTTAACGTTATCGTATTGTACAGTCGATCCTACGGCTTGAAACCCGATATCACCATTCTGCCATTTAGATGCTCCTGCTGTGTCCACAACAAGCTCACCGTTCACAAACTGCTGTACACGATTCTTGCTTGCTATTACTTTTAAACGATAGCTTTTGTTGTACTGGAAGTTCTCTTTATAAAAATTTGTTTCTGTTACGTTCCAGGCGTTCTTTTCTGTGCGTTCAGCAAATTCCATGCCGTTAAGTGCTGATGTTCCTCTTCTGACCGCAAACTGATAATACGGATAATTCTCATTCTGTACACGATACATGATAGAAGCCCAGCGCGTGTCTTCAACCGCTGATACAAACGTCATGTCTGCTTCAAACACATAGTTTCCGTTGTTATCATCCGATAAAGGGACGACGACTCTTGCAGGTCTATTCGTTGCAGCTGATTGCAGCACAAGCTTTCCATCTTGCACCTCTCCTGTTCCTTCAACCACTTTCCAGTCATTTGGCAATGTTCCGTTTTGAATACCATCAAAGTTCTCGCTTACGATCACATCATTATTCGCTGTTACCATGCTTGTTCCTTGTGGAATCACTAGACTCAATGCTAAGGCAGACGTTAGGACCAGTTGACGCATAGAATGAGTTTTCACGTTACTAAACACCCTCCTGAAATAATAGTTTGTGAAAAACTGAGCAAAAAGACCTAGTTCACCTCCTTAAAAGACTTTAAATAAGTCATGAGTACCGTGCATTTCTTCTAACATATGGTAAACTCTTCATAGAGAAATAGTATAAATATTCAAAAAATTAATACGGGGTGGGAAGGATATGGAACTTGTTAATATGGTAGAATCACAGATTATCGCATCGATTAAAGATCAGAAAGATATTGATAAAGCGATTAAAAGTTCAGCGAACATCGCTTTTCTTTTAACAGGGGACATCTCAACTGTTGAAAATTATATTAATCAGCTTCGTGAAGCAGGTATGTATATTTTCATTCATCTCGACTTTATGGAGGGCTTGTCCAATTCCAGAAGTGCCGTTAAATACATTGCGGACGTGTTAAAACCAACCGGCATCATCACAACGAAAATCAACATGATCAAGTATGCGAAAGAAGAAGGACTCATCACCATTCAACGGATTTTCTTAATTGATCGCGCTGCCATACAAAAAGGCATTGAGATGGTCAAATCGTGCAAGCCGGATGCTGTAGAAGTGTTGCCTGGATTGATGCCGAAAGTAATCGACCAGCTGTCGCGCCAGCTTAAGCTTACTCTTATTGTTGGCGGTTTGATTCAAGAGAAAGAGGATATTCTCCTAGCACTTGAAGCTGGAGCACTCGCTGTGTCATCAGGCGATCCTCGTATGTGGAAATTCGATCTATAAGTTTACTACTTCTTTAATACTACCAAGTACATAGGACGGCTTGTATAAAGATTTTGTTAACATTTCTTGATTCGTCACACCTGTCATCACTAGTACAGACTGCAATCCATTCTCAATTCCCATTCGGATATCGGTCTCTAACCGGTCACCGACCATATAGCACTGAGAAGGATCTAGTTTCAGAACTTGAGAGACTACGTATTCTGCCATCCATTTGGAAGGTTTTCCTGTGATTGACTCAATCCTCTGACCGGTCACACCTTCTAGAGCTCCGATCATGGCACCACAGTCTGGAATCTCCCCACCAAGTACGGGACAGGTTCGGTCTGGATTCGTCGCAATAATCGTTGCTTTGTTAAGCCAAGCTTGGAAAGCTAGATTGATTTTTTCATAGCTAAACTGACGATCCCAGCCGAGGACAACAAACTTCGCTTGCTTTGCGTCATACGTGATGGGGATGCCTTCGTCTTCTAGTTCTTCTAAGAGCGGCTGCTCACCGATCACAAGTGCTGCTTCTCCAGTCTCTAATGCTTCTTTTAAATATTTTGCGGTAATGAAGTTCGAGTTGATCACTTCATCCAACTCCACTTCAATACCTAGCTTTCGAAGTTTTTGTAAATAATCCATGCGGGTTGATATAGATTTGTTCGTTAAATATACGACCTTATCTCCCCGCTGTTTGAGGGCGGCGATTGCCTCTGCCGCTCCCTCAATCATCACTTCATCTAAATAAACCGTTCCATCCAAATCAAAAATAAACCCTTTAGTCAATGTTCTTCCTCCACCATCCATCTTATAGTTGATTTTTTGAAATGCGGTTTGCTATCGCTTGCAGAATTAATACGATTATGACAAGAACAACAGACATCGCCGCTGCTGTATAGTATTCACCGCGCAGAATGTTCTGGAATATAGCTAGACTCATTGGTGCCCAGTCTGCAGGGGCTAATAATATAGATATACTCGTTTCTTTAATAACGGTGATAAAAACAAGAATGGACCCGGCCGCGATTCCTGGAAGCATCAATGGCCCAATGATCGTAATCGCTGCTGTTAACGGTGTTGCACCTAAGTTTACCGCTGCTTCTTCAATGTCTTGCTTGATCGCACGCATCGTACCCATCGTCGACCTAACCATGTACGGAAGCCTTCTGATCGTATAGGCGACAATCAACAGAAGTGCCGTTCCTGTCAGGTGAAGAGGTGCTGTGTTAAACGTTTGGATGAGTGCGATACCAAACGCGATACCTGGAACTACGAGTGGGATCGACGTCATGAAATCAAGTTTAGAAGAGTTCTGTCTGACAACAAAATACGATACGAATGTCGCGATAATCACACTCAGGATTAAAGCACCAAGCGCAAGGACGATCGAATTCTGGATGTTGCCCATCGAGCTTGTGAAAATGGTTTGATAGTGTGATAGCGTGTATCCGTTCGGAAGTGGATTCTTTCCCCATGTTGTCGCAAGAGATTGCAGCACGATGGATAACATCGCTAGCACCGGAATGATGACAATCGCTAAAGAATAAACAGACAACGTGCGCGTTAATCCTTTTGCATCATTCAGCTTCTGTTGCTTCGGTTTTCCGGAAACAGATCCATAGTTCTTTCCTTTTGTAAAAAGGTGCTGCAGCCAGAAGAAGAAAGCTGCGACGAGTACCATGATGACAGTAAGAATCGCCGCCCCACCCCAGTTGAAGAACCCTGCGATCTCACGGTATGCCTCAACAACGAGCAAGTTCAGATCTTTAGGAGCGAGAATGATCGGCGTCCCAAAATCAGAGAACGAAACGGTGAAGATTAAGAGTGCACTTGAGATCACACCTGGAATCGCAAGCGGAAATGTAACAAAAATGAACGTGAACCAATTTCTTGCACCTAAGTTCAGCGATGCTTCCTCAAGCGAGATGTCACTCACTTTAAACGCTGCTACCATCGGCCAAAGCGCATACGGAAAAAAGAAGAAAACTTGGACGAGTACAATTCCAGCCATTGAGTACGGATCGAGCAACATCCCTTCCCCGCCAAGAGAATTGTAGATGTACGTCACCCAGCCGGCGCGGCCGAACATGATGATGATCGCATAGGCTGAGATAAACGTTGGAACGATCAGAGGGATCGTACATAGAGCTGCGATCGTCCTTTTGAACGGCATCGTCGTACGCGCGATACCATAAGCGATGGGTATACACATCACGATGACGATCAATGAGACGAGAATGGCGAGTTCTAAGCTATTTTGAACCGCTGAAAAGTATGTTTTGTTCGTAAAAATCTTTTCATAGTTATCGAATGACGCTGAACTAAACTTTTCGATGGTCGATTGTAAGATGTTTGAGTTGGTGATTGAACCTAGCAGATTGATAGGTTGACCTGTGAAACTGACTAAGAATACCGAAACAAGAGGAAGCAACAAGAAAACACCAAAGAAAAGATAGATCAATACTTTTACAAGGGTGAGTCCGTTAAAAGAGCTGAGACGGTTCTTCATATTAACAACACCCTCTCAGGATCGATGGTTAACTGGACCTTCTCTCCTTCTGTTAGGATCGCCTCGCCTGGAACAAACGTTGTATCCACTACAAGTTGGTATTCTTCTACTTTAATGTCGTACCGAACGATGGAACCAAGATAAGTGGAAACAAGAACGGTTCCTTCAATAATGTTGGTTAACTCATCAGAACTGATCGTTCCTGGTTTGAAAGCTTTAATATTTTCGGGACGTACGATAACGTTCACTTCTTTTTGTTCGACATGGTTTGTAGATTTAATCAGAAAGCCATGACCTTTTACGACCGAATAGCCATTCTCTTGACCGACAACCGTACCCTTTAAGACGTTAGATGTACCGACAAAATTTGCGATAAACGGTGTAGAAGGTCTGCTATAGAGCTCGATCGGCGTTCCGATCTGCTTCACTTCCCCACTATCCATAACCGCAACTCTGTCTGCCATACTCATCGCTTCTTCTTGGTCATGTGTAACAAAAATGGTTGTGATTCCAAGGTCTTGTTGAATGCGGCGGATCGTGTTACGCATTGAGTGGCGCAGCTTTTGATCTAGGTTCGACAATGGTTCATCCATTAAAAGAACAGCCGGTTCCATAACAAGAGCTCTAGCAAGTGCCACACGCTGCTGCTGACCGCCAGACAGTTCACTTGTAAGGCGCGTTGCATGTTTATCGAGTTCCACGTATTCGAGGATTTCCATTACCTTTTGTTCGATCGGCTTCGGATACTTCCCCAATTTTCTGTTAAGCAGCCGTAAATAGATCGGAAGCTTAGCCGCCATATTGCTTGAGTTGAGCTGTTTAATATTTAAGCTGTATGCAACGTTTTCAAATACGTTCATATGTGGAAATAAAGCATAGCTCTGAAAGACCATCCCACAGTTTCTTTTGTTCGGAGGAATATGGTTTACTTTTGTCTCTCCGATTTGAATAAGTCCTGATGTTGGTTGTTCAAACCCTGCAATGCAACGCATCGTTGTCGTTTTGCCGCAACCTGATGGTCCAAGAAGAGCGAAGAACTCGCCTTCTCGGATATCTAGATTAACGTTCTTTAGAGCATGAACACCTGAAAACTCTTTTGTTAGCTCCGAAACTTTGACTGAACCCATTCTCGACCACCCCTAATGTGTATTACTGAAATTTCTCTTTCCACTCGTTTCTTACACGGTCATAGTTCTCATTCACCCAATCGATATCTAGATCTACGGCATGAGATTTTACTTTTTCAAGTGTAAGAGGTGTTTTGGATTCCACATCTGGATTGATCGGGATATGGTACCAGTTTGCTAGAATTTGTTGACCCTCTTTTGATAATAAGAAATCAATTAACTTCTTTCCGCCTTCAGGATTCGGACCGCCTTCCACGATAGACACCGGGTTAACCAGAATCGGCGTCTTATCCGGTACTACAAAGTCCACACTCTCTCCTTTGGCTTTTTGCTCGTATGCCATGAAGTCGAATCCTACACCAATGTGTGCTTCACCCATAGATACTGCTTTTGTTGGAGCAGAGCCTGAATCTGGCATGGAGTTCGCTTGGTCTACTAGCTTCTTAAAGTAGTCCCAGCCTTCTGCCTCACCGCGCTGCATCATCTGATTTAAAACCATAAGCGTTGCCGTACCTGAAGCTGCCGGATTGGAGAACTGAATCTTTCCTTTCCATTTTGGATCAAGCAGGTCATCCCAAGTCTTTGGCGCTTCTTCCGGTTTTACAAGGTCCGTGTTATAAGCAAAACCGAGTACAAATACTTCAACACCAACATACTTCCCATCTTCATGCTTTACTTTAATTCCGTCTTCCACCGTATCCCAATCTTTTGCAAAGTCAGGAATGTATTTTCCGATAATCCCTTTATCTACAGCCGCTTCAAACGGAAGGATTCCTCCCCCTCCATACCAAACATCACCTTGAGGATTATCTTTCTCCGCCATCATGCGGTTAACGAGTACGTTCGTACCTGCGTACTGAACGTTAACAGAACCATCATGAAGCTCTTCAAATTTCTGTCCAAGTTCCTTCGTCATATCAGGAGTCTCAGGAGAGTAGAATGTAATTTCACCTTTTCCATCCCCACCACCAGAATCTTGATCACCCGCACATGCCGTGAGTAAGAGTATACTCATCATTAAAAATACAGAAGTAAAAATTGAAAAAGACCTTTTCATCATTCAACCCCCTATAAGTTTATGATCGATTTTTCGGCAAAGAAAAAAGAGAAGAAACACCAATGTAAACCCTTTCAAAAGAAAGGATTACAAATTGGGTTTCTTCTCATGGTCTCTTCCCGTCCATATTCGATTACTATCATTATACAAAATTATCTGAATTTTACAACCACATTGAAATAAAAAATTTACAATTTCTTTACAATGGTAGGAAATTATTGATTAAAGCCTTTCTAGTGGTTTTTATTAATGGGTGATTGGAGTTTTTAGCGCTTTTTTCGAATCACCAAAAAAATGATGGCTGCAGCAACTCCAATTATGAAGAGCGTAGTAGTGGGTAACTCAGACGAACCTCCAACTACATCAAATAGATTAGAAATTCCTGTGCCTAAAAATAAGATCATGATTCCCATGACCAGCAAAGTCAGAAGTCCCGTTCGGATGGTTCGCGGAATGGAAATCCAAGTCTTTAATATTTTTTGGAATATAGAGAGTTTTTGCCCCAAACTACACACCTCCATCCTCCATTATCATCCGGGGCAGTATTTATTACTTCTTTTCTCCTCTTATATAAGCCAATTCCATCTCGATCTTGCTCTTTTTCATCGTAATCTCGTCAATCGTTTTTGTATCCACTGGAAACTCAGTATGATGTTCTAGATAATATTTTAATTTCAAGAAGTTGCTTAACGGAAATTCAGAATCTAACCACATCTCTTTATACCCGACGATTCCATATTCTAAAAGAAGGCGTTCACTTATATCAACCCAGGCTTTAAGGAACTCATCATACGAACACTGAAATTTCAAATCTATCTCGGGATTCCATCTTTCATCTTCATAATGATAGAGTTCAATCTCCATTTGATTTTCACCTAGGTATTTAAAGTTCCATTCTGTTTCTTGAGGCTCAGCATCCCATCTCGCACTAGCACCATCCTCTATATAACATTCTTCTGTATAAACAGGGTTAATGTTCAATAAAGCCTCCAGTATTTCGCCAAGGGCGTCTGTTAAGTAACCTGGCCAGAACGTGTACTTTTTATCATTTAATATGAAAACACACTCTGCCCATCCAGCACCTGTTAATTGATAATCAATTTTCATAAATAGTCTCCCTTAATCTTTTTAGTCGATTGGTATCAGTCGTTCATTTGATCGATCATTTCTTTTATTTCTTTACGCGTTTGTATCATCGTGTCTTTCTCATTCGGGAAGATAGCAACTGCACCACCGTCTTCTTCAAGATCAACAAGTAAGTGATCTATAAACTGAGAAAGCGGCATGTTGAACGCTTTATATGATTTCTTGAGATTCGCGGCTTCCATTTCAGCAAAACTTCGACTCGGCCATACAGGTAACAAAAACTCATAATCTTCATCACCTTCAGAAACTAACAGATCACCATGCTTGTTTTCTAATAGCCAAACCTGTTCATCGGTCGCCACCATGCTATAAAAATAGACCAGTCGCTTTTCAGCAGGACGGTTTAACATCAATTTTTTTATAAATTTCATTGTTAGATTTCCCCCTTATTTAGAACTCTTCAACAAATAGCCCTAAATTCTGTATCGATTGAAAGATTGGATCCAATTGTATATGCGAATGAACGCTCATCAAATAATCATACCCGATAAAAAGCTTACATTTTCGTGGATAAAAAAGCGCCGAGCCCAAGTCCTCTCTTAGTTGTAATCTACAATGTTTACTTACATCCTCATAGGTTATTTTTCCGGTATTGTTTACAGTAGAGAAATAATAATGAAGCATGTCTTTTGGGTACAACTCGATATTGTCATTTATTAGTGCTAAAAACTGATCATCCGGGAAACTTTTAATAATATTTCTCGCATGTAGATGGGGAAGATTTAGTAAATCCATTATTAGATGTACAGCTTTTATGTAAGAATCCTCTGCTTTCTTGTACATTTCTATTGTAAGTTCTTGATTATCAAACACTTTTCCAATATCACTTATGCTCGTCCAATCTTCGCGGGTAAAACGGCCTTCAGCATCCCGGAATAAAGGGTTGTATTTTGTAATTCGGTATTTGTGCATTTTGTCACCTGTCATAAAGATTGGTATACTTACTTTCTTTTTTATAGGAAAACATCCAATCGAATTTATTGGTTTTTATGTTTGGTTTGGGAAGCAAAGAGTTCGGTTTAGCGCACTAAAATAGCCATCTCATTCGTAAGAGAATTCGATGGCTACTTAAAACTCGTTGATTAACGGACTGTCTTTCTAAATTTGAAAACAAATCCAATAATGAACGATACAATTGTCATGATGAATAGTGCAGTAGTGATTGTTGTCACGCCAGAATTGATATTAAGCGCATGATACACTTGTGCGCAGATACCAAATGGAATGGCGAAGAACAAAAATACCGTTCCGAAGATAGCATTCTTCGCATTATATAGCTCTGTCTTATGTGCAAGATCTAAGACTTTTAAGCTAAGGACCCAAAATGCACTCGTGATTGACCAGAATAGAAGTATGGAAGAAATAAATGAAGTAGAAGTTAGTCCCATAATTCGTTCAAAGAACAAATTAATGTTCCCCCATACCATCACTGTTTGATAAAGTCCCAACACAAAAAGTCCTGCTAAGAAGATAAACGCAAATCCAAACCCTGATGTATTATGTTTCATCTCCAAATATACTCTCCTTCCCCAATTCCGCTAAAACGAAACCTAATTTTCAAATTATTTTACAATATTTTTTAGAAAATTTAAACCCTTTTGTGCACTTTCGAAAAAATTTACATAATTGTGAGGGGTCTGACCCCACACAATTACACTTTTTGACGTTTTGTTTATTCCAGAAAGACATTCAACGAAATGGCCTATTACGTGTATTTTTAGGTTTATTCTTTCTTATAAAATGGAATATAATGGTTAGATTTTGTGTTACCTGTTTAAAATAGGCAAGCGCAAAGTACTTTAATTAAATGGAAGGAGAAGGTTGGATGGATCAATTTACTCAACCTAGTACAAGTTTTTCTGCCGACAAAATGATTGATAGTGCTGATCAAGTTAAACTCGCTGAATTCGTGGGAGAAAAAAAGAGAGAATTTTATTTTAGAAAATGGCAAAAAGACAACAGCTGGAACTGGGCAGCTTTCTTTTTACCCCTTTTTTGGTTGGGATACCGAAAAATGCTCAAGCCTGTTGTTTACATCCTTCTTGGTTTTATAGCAATTGACATTATTGTTTTATTTATGAGCATTGATGGGGCAGCTATCAGTAGAGGATTAGGTTATGGGCTTGCTGGAGCTCTAGGGATTACAGGTAATATGTTCTATAGAAAGCACGCTGAAAAACAAGTACAGGAAGTAAATCAACTTTCCATCAGCGAAGAGGAGAAGATGCATGAACTTCGCAAGCGCGGGGGTACCAGCGGAAAAGGAGCTTTTTTGGCTGTCTTAATGTTTGTTGGATATATACTGATTACTTTAGGAATGACACTTACATTAGCATAAATAAATTTAAGAAAGATAACTCGAAAATTGGAGTTATCTTTTTTGTATATTGTGTAAGCTAATCACCTGAACCTTCTATGTTCATCTTTTTCTCAATCGCTTCCACACATAATTCTTTAAACTTCTTACAAAATTTCCGTACCCTACCATGTTCCCAATTAAATTCATCATTATATTTTTCTATTAATTTGTCACAAAGTAAAATCAATGATTGTATTTGAGAACTTGTAAACTCGCAATATCCATAAGGATCTAAATCATTAAGTATCTCAAATTCACCATTATCTCCCTCTCTTTTACGCAAATAACTATGGATTGTCTGGTCAAATAAGATAGTTTTCTTTTCTCCTTTGATGTTAAACGTAATACCTGGCACCTTAAACCCTCGCTCTTCTCATTAATTTTCGTCTTAGAAACTTTTTAAAGTTATAAACAAAAAATCACAACGAATATCCGTTGCGACATTTTTAGTGAATTTGAGAGTTTTATTTCACGAAAAAATCTTTTCTTTTTTGTTTATGATTTGATTAAGGTTCTTCTTTAATAATGCAGCTTTATTTACGATCCCTTTTTCAAATTGTTCAATCGTTGTTTGATCTCCATTACTTTTAACGGGTTCAATATTAAGAACCTCTTCTAGTTGCATACGCGTCGATTGTTCTTCTGAATTATGATCTAAACTTCTCAAATAAATAAATGTATCCATATCTTGGTAATTCAATTCTATTTCAATTTCTAGTTGCTCGTTAGCGTATAAGAAGGTTGTCTTCCACCTCCCATCTGTATCGACCGGCTCAGAAAATCCATAATCTCGTATTAAATAGTCAAAACTTTCTTCGGTAATCGATGAGAATAAATTCATGGTAACACCTCCATATTTATTAGCTGTAGATATTTTTGTCGTTCATAATGAATTCCTTACAGTTTACACGGTTTCTTTACATAAAGATATTACTTATATTTTCGCTCTCTTCCTCGGTTCTCCTCTTTTGGAGGAGAATATGAGTGATTTAGTTTCATAAAGCGCAATATCGATAAAGGACACAGCGATTTCGCTGTGTCCTTTCCTGGTGAACAAATTTATTACTTTTGTAATTGTAAGGGGTCAGACCCCAAGTGGTAATATTATACTCGTATTCTAAATTTATGAAACCTGTGTTACCATTACTTCGTCTTACTATCGGAAATGCACCTTAAGGAGGATTAACGCTACGTGAAAAGTGAGGAATTAAGCGATTCCATAAGTATTGATGGCATGTCTAAGGATGATGCCATCGTTTACTTGATGCGATGCTACGGGGAAGAGATCAAACGGCTCGTTTATACATTCGTCAAGAATTGGCAGCAAGCTGAAGACATTACACAAGACGTCTATATCTCTTTGTACACGAAACTTGATACATTTCGTGGAGAATCCGCTGTTAGGAGCTGGATCTACACGATTGCTATCAATAAATCAAAGGACTTTTTAAAAAGCTGGAGCTATAGAAAGCTCTCTTTTACAGATAAATTCACTACAAACCAAAAAGAAAGTGCTCACTCTGCGGAAGAGGGTGTGATTGCGAGTAGCGAAGACCAACTTTTGTATCGAGCTGTGCTTTCATTACCACTAAAGTATAGAGAAGTTATACTGCTACACTATTACAAAGAATTCTCTGTACGTGAGATCGGCGAACTGCTATCCATGAATGAATCTACGGTTAAGACTCGTTTAAGTCGAGCAAGAAAAGTGCTGCAAGATTCTTATATTGAACTAGGAGGTGAGCGATAGTGGAGAATCAACTAAAAAACCTAAGCCGTACTATGGACAAACAAATCTCGAGTACTCCTGTTTTTACAAACACTGATGAACAAAATATATTGCTCGCTATTCGTAACTCATCAACAAAAAAAGTGGAAAAACCAAAAGTAAAGAACACATTTGTTCCAAGACTTCTAACAGCAGCGCTTTTTGCGGGGGTTATTTTTACTTCTTATACACTTATTGATAACTATCTGACACCTGAAACAGCGACTGAAATTGAAATAAAAAAACCTGAAATTCGCTACGCGCAAGAATTTTCACAAGCTTCAAGTATGATCAGTTATGATGAAAACACAAACATTCTAAAGATTAACGGTTCGGTTAAAAACACCACAGAATTTAATAGTGAAAAATTCCAGACCAAAATTAAGATTTTGAACGAAGAACTTCAAGCTGCTATTGGCTCAAAAACGATTGAAATCGATGAAACGCCAAAACAAGGTTATTTAAAACCAGAAGAACCATTTACATTTACGAAAGAAATCACTCTTGAAAAACCGATTTCGGAATCAGCTTTAAAAGATGCCCTACAAATCGAGGTTTATACAGAAACGAAAACGCTGACCTCTTTTATCATTAGTGACATTAAATTTACCGGCAAAAAAGCTGAAGAACCCGTTGTAGATGAGGAGCAGCCTGTCGTTGAAGAAAATGAAAAAGAAAGTGAAGAGAAAGACTCATCTTCAATTACCGAAAAAGAGAAACCCGAACAAGATACAACGGACAGTGTTATAGAAGAAAGTCCTAAACCTACAGATTCGCTTGATAATCTGGAAGAACAATATGGTAAAAAGAAAACTCCTTTTAACAGTGTTGAAGTCACGAAAAAAGATGGGTATTTCTTTATTAAAGGGATTACCATTGGAACTACATTAGATCAAGCTCTTCGCATATTAGGTCCGTATGATAAGATTAGTGAAAAAGAGCTACACGCACCAATAATAGCAACTTGGAATCTAGAAACTTCGTTAAAAGAATATCAAAATCCTGGGTTATTTGTAGAATTATCGGAGTTGAAAAAGGACAACAAAATAGGATACCTAAGTTATAATACGGGAGATATCGCTTATATAGAAAAAATAGTAGCCCAACTAGGCGAACCGTATAAAGAAGGACCTAATGTGAAATTTTTCTATTCGGAAAAATCCCGGCAAATGTTGATTATTAAGAACGAAGATAGCTATTACACAGTTAGTCTTCAATTCGAACCAACTCTTGATCCATATAAAAATGAAACCAATTAAAAATCCAAAATCCCCCAAATCCGCGTTTATCACCAGCGAATTTGGGGGATTTAGTTCTAAAGGACTAATTCATTTTAAGGAATAATGCTCATAGCTTCCTTTGTATTCATTGCTTTTTTATATTCAGCTTTAAGGTCATCTACTACTTCCTGGATGGTAGCAACTTTCTTCACACTTCCAACACCTTGCCCAGCTGACCAGATATCTTTCCAGGCTTTTGCTTTGGACTCTGAGAACGAAAGATCAATAGAATCTTTTTGCTTCAAGTTTTCTACATCAAATCCCGCTTTTTGTAGAGAAGGAAGCAGGTAGTTTCCTTTTATTCCACTAATCGCGTCAGTATAAACAAGATCCTCTAGAGTAGAATCTATTAACATCTGCCGGTAATCTTCACTCGCCGAAGATTCTTGAGTCGCAATAAAGCGCGTACCCATGTATACGAGATCTGCTCCAAGAATCTTGGCAGCCAGTATTTCTTCACCTGTTGAAATCGCCCCAGCTAGAATCGTCATTCCATCCCAGAATTCTTTTACTGCTTTTAAGAAAGCAAATGGATTTAACGTCCCACCATGGCCACCTGCCCCACTGCATACGAGGATTAATCCATCGATGCCAGTCTTAGCAGCTTTACGTGCGTGATCAAGCGAGATAACATCAGAGAATACGAGACCACCGTATCCGTGAACGATTTTAGCCACATCGCTTGGATTGCCTAGAGAAGTAATTACCACTGGCGGTTCATATTTTTTTATTAGCTCTAAATCTTCTTCAAAACGTTTATTCGTACGGTGAACAATTAAGTTAACACCCCATGGAGCTATCTTTGCTGAAGGATCTTCTTCCCTAGCTTTACTTAGCTCATCTGAGATATGTTTCATCCAATTTTCTAATAGATCGGAGGTGCGTGCATTCAGTAATGGGAACGTTCCAATAATTCCGTTCTTACAGCTTTCCAAGACCATATCAGGACTTGATACTAAGAACATTGGAGCATTTATGACAGGTAGACTGAGTTGATTCGACAAACTTAATGGCAAATTGCTGTTCAAGTACGATCATCCTCTCAACTATTTAGATATACGAATTAAAAAATCACCACCTTAACAAGTTCTATAAACCTTAATACAATCCTTTTTTCTCGTTTTAAAGAACGTTAAGAAAAAGTAAATATTACATTTATATTACTGTCATTTTCTGACAACATTTTTCAAACAGCTTGTATATAATCAATTTGAGCTAGGTCATTTGTCTCATCCTTCAGACAAGGGCAAACATTTTCGAAAGATATGGGCGCAAAGCCACGGGTCTAAGGCAACCGCTAGGATCGCCGGGCTACCTGAACATCACGCTTATCTGGAGGGAAATCTAATGGAGAAAAAGCCGACGTTAGATCGTGAGTGGATTCTTTTAATGAAGGAAGCTAAGGAAAACGGCATTACAAAGGAAGAAATTATGGACTTTTTAAAAAACCCCCAATTCATGACAATTGATGGATACTTTTCACCAGAAAAGCTAGCATTTAAGTAAGAACTAGTACTTATTTACTTCCCTAAATATTGAAGATATAATTAGTTTATTATGACTTCTAAAATGGGGAATCTAAATGGTAATTGGGGAAAATTTAAAAAAGTACCGCACGGAAAAAGGCTTCTCCATGACTGCCTTAGCTGAAAAGGCTGGAGTAGCTAAATCTTACATAAGCGCATTAGAGCGAAATATTCAGCAAAACCCTTCCATTCAACTTCTCGAAAAAATCGCAGAGGTCCTTGACATATCTGTTGACCACCTGATTAAAGAGGAAGTGAATAGCGAAGAACTTGACCAAGAATGGGCCAATCTTGTAAAAGAAGCCATGGGTTCTGGTGTTAGCAAAGAGCAATTCAAAGAGTTTCTCGAATTTAACAAATGGAAAAACAAACAAAACTAACCACCTGATTGCATCAGGTGGTTTTTACGTTGTCTGATGTGTCTTCGTGGGCTGCACATATTGAGGGTTTTGTATTTGTGTGGGGTCAGACCCCACACAAATGTTTAATGTTAATTAAAATAGGGTACGGGAAAAGGGTGTCTACTATTTTTGCCTATGGAGGATAATAAATGAAGCAGTCGCCAAACGAACTAATGGATTCTCAAAAAAGTGTAGATGTGAATGGTTCTTCTTTTCATTGGGACACAGCAAAAGGTATTTTTCAATTTGAAGGCGAAGATGTAATGTTGTTTTGGATTGATTCAGCATTTAAGGTGTTTCTTGAATCCATTGAAGAGATTACAGGAGAAGGAACAGCAGATCTCGTTTTTGAAACAGCTGGGTATCGGACAGGGTTAATCGTTAGTGATTTTTACATAAGAACGATCAAAGATATTGAGATTTCCGCTGAATCATTGCCTAACATTTATGCATCAGCTGGTTGGGGTAAAACATACATAGAGCTTGATGTAGAGAAAAAAGAAGCAATCATTACGATTACAAACAGCTGGGAAACAAAAATCAAAAAAGCGCAGAACAGCGAACGCATGGGACGCTTCTTACCTGGCCACTGGGCTGGTGTTTTCACCGGACTCTTTCAAACCAACATGTGGTTCGAGGTGCTTGATAACGAGTCTGAACCTAACACGTTAGCATTAAAAATCACAGAATCACAAATAACTCCAAAAGATAATATCCGCGATCTCGTTCAACGGGAAGAACAGCATGAGATTATGAAGCTAGAAGCGATGGTGGAAGATCGAACTAGGGAGTTAACCGATCTAATTCGAGAGATTTCCTCTCCCATTATTCCGGTTACCGATCATATCGTGGTTATTCCTTTGATTGGTAAATACAATGAGCTCCGTTCAAACGATATGTTAGAGCATACACTTACTTCACTTCCTCAACATCGAGCTAAATTTGTAATTTTAGATCTAACGGGTATTAAGTCTATCGATACTGAAATGGTGGGAATGTTGAACAAACTTGTTTCTTCCGCCCGATTGTTCGGTATGGAAACGTTATTGGTTGGAATCTCACCTGAATTAAGTATGGAAATTACAAAACACCAATATTCTCTCGGAGAAAGTACATATTTCAGAAACCTGAAGCACGCCATCCACTTTGCTTTTGCAAAGGAAGGAATGCTCATACAAGAACCTACGAAGTAAAAAAATCCACGCTGCGGTTGCAGCGTGGTTTTTTTGTTTTATCTTGTGTTTTTGCTTCAGAGTATCTCTGAGATGAACAAATTGAAGGGATTTGTATTTGTATGGGGTCAGACCCCAATTTCTTAAAATCTCAACGTTCGTCTAAGCAACTTGTCTGCCTCAACATATGATATACAGAAACCGAAACCAATTGGAAGTCGGTATCAATTTGTGAGGTGAAACAATTAATGTGTAACAAGTGTGGAAACTACGACCACTGCAAACATGAAAAGCACGAGAAGCATGAAAAAGTTGAGAAGTGTTACAAGAAAGTAGAATGGGTTTGTGAAGAATCTTCTTCATCATCCTCTTCATCTTCTTCGTCCTCTTCTTCATCTTCGTCTTCATCTTCTAGCTACGAAGTGTTAAAGTGCAAGAAGTTTAAAAAAGCTAAGAAAAAGCAACATCATTGCTGCTGCGATCCTTGGGCAAGAATCTTGTTCTAGGATAAGAATTAGAATAGAAGTGCAAACTCTGGTTTGTACTTCTATTCTTTTATTTCTTTGGTTTTTATCATGTTTACCTTATAAAATCATTTTATAATAAAAATTTCCTTAATAATTATAAGGCTTTAGCCGATAAAGAATAAGAGACTATTATTTTCCGTAAAAACCTTATGGCTCAATATTCATGAGCAAAGTAATTAAATTCGTTATATACAAAGACTTAATACCCATTCAATTAAAATACTATTCTAATTTACTTTTAACACGGAGGCTTTTCACATGAACAAACAAGTTGGAGTTAAGTTTACATATTATCGCATGGGAACGACCATCTCTATAATGACTGACTTTGAAAAAATTGAAGATTTATACGAGCAAGGTCTAGAACAAGTAGCCAGAGAGTGTATAGATGAAGTGTACAGAGCGACAGAACTTAATCTAACCAAATTATCTCAACCTTATCCTGCAACTCAATTTTGTTTTTTTTCAGAGTTAAGTTACCATTCAGATCAGTCCATTACTGAAAAGAATAGAATAAATGTAATCAACACTAGAAGTGCAAAGAAAGAACTAGTCTATTAATAGTTAATTTACAAAAAAGAGGAATGACCGCTACATATGCGGAGTCATTCCTCTTCCTCGTTGGTTAAAAACTATAAACGCTTTGTCCCTAAGTAACGTGGCTTCCAATAGCTGTTGCTCATATCTGAAATCGTCACTCCTGTTGAAGATCCAGCGTGAATGAACTTTCCATTACCAACATAGATACCCATGTGTGAAGCTCCAGAATCAGTCGTTGAGAAGAACACAAGATCTCCTACAGCTTGAGTGGATACGCGATATCCAGTTTGGTTCCACATTTCTTTTACCGTACGCGGCAAAACGATATTATGTGAGTTTTTGAAAACATAGTTAATGTACCCTGAACAGTCAAACCCAGCGGTAGTTGTTCCACCCCACTTGTACGGGGTCCCTTGAAAACGTTTGGCATAGTCTACTAGATACGTGTTATTAACATTATAGACTCCTAGTTTGTTAAACGTACTGCGGCCAGCAATTCCGTCTGCCGTTAAACCTTTTGCACGCTGAAAGCTCATTACCGCACTCTTTGTATATGACCCAAAGTATGTCGTTGTTGAACCGCTATATGTAAAATAACCTTTATCTCGCAATATTGTTTGAAGTGTTTTCACATCTGAGTGTGTCATTGTTGGACGAAGTGTTTGATCTCCTATATTTGCAAACGCCTGTAGTGGCGACAATAATAAACTAGCACCTAAAACTGATGTAACTATCCATTTTTTCATTATTTATCCCAAACTCCTTTGATTTTCCAAGTAATCTATTATTATCCTACAATAAATAATAGGACTTGTGTTTTACGCTTCCGTTACGGAAAATAGGAATTTGGTCCGCTTGTAAAATCATGTCGAATTTAGTATTCCGCTAAAATAATTATTTTACTGGACACTTTTGACCTTTAATAGCCAAAATCTCCAAGGCCTTCTCGCTGAAGGATTTCTTCTATTTCAAGACTATAATCCTCTCCATACATATTTCCATTTATATAAAAATCATCTGTACATCCGTTCTTTTTAACAGTAAGATTTGAAAATTGGAACTCCTGTTCATCATTTGAAATAGAACCTGAACTACCTATGTGAACACACTTCTCATCAATTTTTACTCTTTCACCATTTTTATCTACAAAATAATATTTATTTTTAATCGTCCCCTCTGCTTGAGGTAACGAAGTAAGGGCATAACCTTGATCGTTTACTTGAATCACGTTATAGTCTCCCATTTTTTTTGCTTTTGGCTCTTCCTTTATGTTATATATTACCGTTACTTTACCCTCATAATTAGCTGGAAAAAGATAATATTCATGGGTTTCTTTTTCCATCCACTTGTCCAATAAAAAAGACGAATAAACAGCAAGGACCACAATACCAACTAGAATAACACCATTTACTATCCCTGTTTTCCAATTAAATGGATTTCCTTTTCTTTTTTGCCATTCTTCCGATAAGAAAAAAAGAACGGCACATGCAATAGCAAAAAAGTTCAACCCTTCAATAATAAAGAAGGTAATAAAGCCAAAGAAAATATGTAAGAAACCTGATATTAAAAGTTGAAATCTACCACAACTTTTTGTGATCCAATCGATTAGAATTGAAATAGGTATTGCATAAAAAAAGTTTCCCACCAAAGTAAAGAATAGTATTATCAACAAGATAAACAAATCTTCATAGGACTCATAATCATAAATAAAATAAAAACTCAGCAAACCAGGTAGTAAAAAAGCTGAGAAAAGCGCTGAATCAATTTTTCTTGAAAGATTTCCTGTCAAAAAAATCACCCCTTATGTGAAATACTTCACATAAACATATTAACACTCTTCTTATTTGATTGGAATATTTAGGATAAAAAAAGAAGCCTGCCATATAGCAGACTTCATCCAACAATCTCTCCAAGCGTTTCCGCAAAGTTTTCAGATTGCGCGACCGAACCGAACTGTCGCACTTTTTGTTTTGAGCCGTAAAATAACAGCTCACCTTCTTTTAGAATTAAAAAAGAAGTACATAATGTTTCGAGCTCTTGGGCGTCATGACTGGAATAGAGGATCGTCTTTCCTTCTCTCCCCAGCTGCCGCAAATCATTTACGATCTCTTGCTTTGCAGATATGTCAATTCCGACAGTCGGTTCATCTAAAATCAAAAGATCCGGGTCATGAAGCATAGCGATCAAGATGTTTAACTTTCTCTGGTTACCACCAGATAGATGCTTCACTTTTTTATCGAGGTGCTCAGCCAGTCGCCATTCCTCGCAGCGCTGCATCCACCTTTCTTCTGACGAACCACCAGCTAACTTGGAAAAAAATCTTAAGTTCTCGCGCGTTGTAAGTTCATGATAAACTGCGATTTCTTGCGGTACGTAACCGATTTTCTGCCGAATCTTCTTTTGTTCTTTCCTTACATCGAGCCCATCGATCTGAACCGATCCGCCAGATCCTTTCATGAGGGTCGCTAATATTCTTAGAAGCGTTGATTTACCTGCACCGTTCGGGCCAACAACGCCTACGGTTTCTCCTTTTTCAATAAAGAAGCTCATTTCTTTTAGTACTTCTTTTCTACCAAACTTCTTTTTCAAATTTTCTGCTGCAATCAAGCGTTGTCACCTGCCTTTATGGTTGAAAGTACGTATAAAACGATGCTGAGACCCACAAATATAAAATGGAATCATAAGCGTTTCTTGGTTTAGAGATGATACGATCCAATATTGCGGCGTCCATTCTGCAGCACGCTGTAAAAAGCTTGATAGCTCATCGCTCGGGAAGAAAGTTCCGCTTAAAAGCGATGTGCACAATACGACGAAGAGTGTGATTGCTTGCCATGTGCGGTTGCTATGCACGAAATAAGCAAACAGAAGAGATAGCGCGTTTAGAAATAAGACGTAGCCGATCAAACCAAAAATCGTTGCACCGTTCAATGTTAACTCATCTTGCCACCAGCCATAACTAAACAATAATATGAGCATTATTAGCTGCAAAAGTAACACGCCTAATGCGTTTCCAAACCAGTAAGTTGAAAATCGGCCTGCTGCGTAAGGTACTCTTGAGCGCATACCGGAATCACGATCTTTAATCGGCCAGCTGTTATATAAAAAACTAAACAACATGAGAAGTACGAGCATTCCTGGAACATAGATCGAAGTGGCATCACCAGAATCTACTACCGATGATTCTCTCGTTACCCCAACTTTATAGTCAACGGTCATAAGTGGCTTCGGTTCCCAATGCTTATCGCTAAAGGTCCACGCATCTTTCCAGACCTTAGCTTGCTCGTCAGCATCCAGTTTCTCACTTTTTCCGTACGTTTTTAACACCGTATTTGCGCCATACGAATTACTCGATAACCGCTTCACTTCACTTGCAAAAATCTCGCGCACCAACCCATGAGAAATCGAACCTGACGAGAGCCACATTGTAACTAGCTCATCTTCATCATTTTTTTGTATGCTTTCCATAAACCCTTCAGGTATAAAGAAACCGATGGCCGCTTTTTGCGTCTCGATCTGATTGCGCGCATCCTCTTCATTACGAACACTTGCCGCTACCGCTGGATTTTTACTCACTCGTTCTATGACCGTTTTTGAGTATTCCGTTTCGTCTTCGTCCACGATCACAACAGGAATCTTTGTCGCATCACTTGTTTTTTCCACGGACATGTCTAAAAAAATCAGCACGAGAACCGGAACGATGAGTCCCAGCCAGCTCCACGGACTTTGAAGCAATAATTTTATACGTGTAATGGCAATTGTCCAGACCATGGCAACCTCTTCTTTATTGTGATAAGTAGCAAACTCACTGCCCAAATGGTGATCGAAAAGCTTAGCAAGAGAAGAACAGACATCCATGTTTCGTTCCCCACAAATAGTGTTTCAATCAGTCCGCTGTGTGCGTGATGCACGATGTTAAGCATACTTACGCTGCGCCACATTTCCGGAAGATACGAAAGTGGCATAACACTTCCACTTGTGGCAACGAGTCCCATCGCAAGGATGATTCCCGCTCCCCATTTTGCTGCGTTACGAACAAAAAGTTCCTGACAAAGTGCGAAAAGAGATGAGATGCTTAGGCAGTATGCTAAAAGTATAAATATCGCTGTGATGCTCCACGTTTTTGTTAAAGCATAAAATAGAGCAGTCAAAACAACGCTTTGGATGACAAGCAGAAGGAAAACGGATAGTACATTGCTAAAAAAGAATACGAAAGACCTTACCCCTTGTAGACTTAGTCTTTCGCGCAGTGCGGTTTGTTCACTTCTTGCGGTTAAACTCATACCAAACAATCCTCCAACGAGTAACAGGATCAACACACCAGATAAGCTGTAATAGTCTATTGTTGTGACTCCGCCGAACGCACTTAGCGTTTCCGTTTCGTAGATCTTGTTTCGGTTCAATGCTTGCAGCGTAAAGTCCGTGATAACTGTGTCGCGGTATGCCCGGAATTCTTCAGAACTTAAGTCCATTTTTCGCAAATAATGAAAAGCTGCGTTTGCGCCGCTTTGAGCGGAAGAGATTAAGTTGGCGTTTGACACCATCACTTGCTGAAGGAGTTTTGCTTGAAAAGGACGTTCAGGGTTACCGATGACGGTTACGGGGATATTTTTACCGCCTCGAATTCCTTTAGTAAATCCATCCGGTACGATCACCATACCCGCGATTTCGTTGCTAGCCAGCTTTTCACTTGCGGTTTCTGCATCTGTTTTTTCAAAGGTTAATACGTTTTTTAGTTCTTCTGAGTTTTCATACTGCTTCATGAGCAATTTGGTTTCAAACGTGTTATCTTCATCTACGATCGCTACGGCAAAAGGCTCTACCCACTGCTTTTCTTCAAGAAGTGGTTTTAGCCCAAGATACGTGATTCCAAGTAACAGTATCGGAAACAGCATCATAGCAATCAGAGGAAAAGGCTGCTTTAGCCAGCATTTTACCGTTAGATGGGCAATGAGTAGCGTTTGCCTCATAGTGTCGTTCCTTTCGTTTAAAAATTGGGTGAAGGTTCGGAGCTGAAAACCGCTTAGAACCTATACCTGTAGGGGCATTGGACTGGTTGAATCCAGAAGTTTTGGCTATTTATCCACGAGTTTTGCCTGTTTATCCAGAAGTTTTGGCACTTTATCCAAAAGTTTCGGCCGTTTATCCACGAGTTTACAATCCTCGACAATTCAGACGCAGCCTACAAGCTATATATACCCTATTAAGTTAGAAAAAAAGGACAAAGATCAACTTTGTCTTAAGTTATCTCTGTCCTTCTTATTATCATTCTATTGGAACATTTGAGCGTTTTCACCGATAAATTGCTCGATGTTGCGTTGAATTTCTGACATCATCGTCATCATTTCAGCGTCACTCATCTCAGCAACGTTTACTGCTTTTCCTTCTGAAAGCTCAGGGAATTTCAGTTTATCGCCGAACGTCGTTTTTGTTTTGATGTTTAATCCAACGTTGATATCGCCCATTGTAGCGTCGTTACCAGTTAGAGTTACTTTGTAATCGTGTTTTGCAAAGTCTTTATCAAGGTTTTGGTCACCCGTGTGCTCGATTTCAAGCGTCATGTCTGGAAGCTCCATTGGCGCATCGCCTGCAGGAACAAGATTAGCCGTCCATTTTGACTTCTTATCTGTGCCTTCACCTTTAATTTGGAAACCAATACCTTGTGTTGTACCGTTTTCAGTCGCTTCGAACTTCGCTTTAATATCACGCTTCATGCCGTCTTTACCTTTTGGTTCGCTTTCCATCTTTACATCAACAAGTACTGTTTCAGCTTCACCTTCAGGACCCATATTAAGAACCCAAGAAGAATTTGTTACTTCGCCCTTCTTCCAGCTTTCAGACTTGTAGTTCATCGCAACCGCTTCTTCACCGTTCGCACCAATCTTCATTGTTACGTTACGGCTTACTACTTTATCATCGCCATCGATGATTAAAACTTGCTTCATTCCACCAGGAATCTGCACGTCATCTTTAATTCCTTTTTTCGCATCAGCAAGAATTGACTTAATTTCTTTCTTCGCATCTGCCTTGCTCATGCTGGTAGTTGGTGCTACCATGCCTGTTTGAAGTCCACCTTGCAATGCTGACTGTTCAGCGATCGCGTCTAGGATTTCATCGTCTTTTTCGATCTTTTCAACAAAGTTTACAAGCATTGCTTTTGTTTCTTTTTCAGAAAGAGAAACCGTTAGCTCGCGAAGCTTCTCACCTTTAAAATCAACATCGTCTTTTAGTTTTACGTTTTCATCTTTCACGCTGTCTGCGTAAACTTTTGCAAACTCTTCGAACGCTTCATCACGAGCGTCTTCACTTAGGTCGCCATCAACTGCTTTAAAGAAGTTTTCAAGCTTTTCCATACCTTGGTACGCTGGATCGAACTTACGCATCACGTCACCGAACTGGCTGTTTTCGAAGTAAACGTTCTTATCGTAAGCTGCAGGTACATTTACAGCTGTTTGTTTATTGTTTTGATAAAACTCAGCATCCATTAAGTCTGCATCGTTCATTCTCAAAGCCATTTTAACAGATCCTTCTTCTTTCTTAGGATCTTGCTGTGTTGTTACCTTAAATTCGCTGTTTTCTAATACGGAACCGATCAAAGCAGCTTCCATTCCACCTGCTCCAAACATCGCCGGGTCAACATCTACCCCAACGCTCGCTTCAGACTTATACGCTTCTTCCATTTGCTTTTCAGAAAGTGCTAGTGCATCTCCAAAGCTGTCTTCAAAAGATTCGTTTAGTGCTTTAAATGTGTTCATCTCGGATTTCAAATACAATTCACGCGGAGATAGATCTACGAACATCGCATAAGCAGTTGCCCCGATTGCAAGCACTGCGATAATAGCTAGCCCAATGATCAACGGTCGTTTCTTGTTTCCAGTACTCTGATTAACTTGTGTTTCCATCGTTTAATTGTCCCCCTCTTAATAAATATATAAGCTTTGTCCTACCAACTTATTACACTGTTATTCTAAAAAAATAGCAGCTTATTTCTCTATTGGCTATTATGGGTAAAAAAGGAATTTTTTCGCCCACAGTTTTCTACTATACCCTAATTCCAAAATTATATCCATCAAATCACATAGTAAGAAAGTTCGATTTTATTTGGCAACTAAAACTGTACGAAGCTTCTTTATTGCTGCTTTTCTCCAAGATTTCACTGCATAGAGAGTGACCCCAAACGTTTCTGCAATCTCAGCTTCCGTGTTCATGAGAAAGACGCGATGCACGACCCACCGTTGCTGATTTTCTGTGAGATGCATCAGATAGAGGTTCAATGTTTCGTCTTCCAAAAAAGGAATGTGGTCTTGATGGGATAGCTGTTGAAAACTTATCGAATTATGCGGATCATGCGTGACCTCTGCCTCCTGCCTCTTCATCTCATTTCGCAACTCTTGTAAAATGCGGCCGCGAACATGGATGAAGGCGAACGAGGAGAACTGCCCTTTTTCCGGGTTGTATGTTTCATAGGCTTTCCAGAGTCCGAGTAAACCAGCTTGATAGTATTGATTGAAATGGTTGGTGAGGTGGTAGCGTTTGATCTGGGATTTGATGAGTGGTTCAAACATTACAGCAACTTCTTCAAACGGTGAGTTTTTCAAGGGAATCGTTCCTTTTGGAATGTGCGCACATTCGGGGAATTCCGCGGTATCTTCACTATAAATTGGAGGAGTTTTGTAAAACAAAGTGCAACTGTTGAAAAGTTGTATGGTAAACGATGCAGAACGACAAAAGTTGCCTGATAACTTTTGAATAGTTATCCACAATGTGTGTGCAGAATTACGAAAATTGATAGATTTTTTGTGTGAAATGCTGGATTTTGAGGAATTTCGGTGTTGATTTCGAGTAAAACTCTAAAAATTGTGGATAAGTGTTGTGGAGATTCTTCGCAGCTTTTGAAAGTGGTTGATTTCCGTTTCAGGTTGCTCGCTTTCCGCGGGGCAGGCGGTGAGCCTCCTGTCTAGTTGCAGTGACTAGCCCCTCGAGGTCAAAAGTTGAATGGTCAAAAAGGCAAAGTGCGCCTTCCTAGCCATTCACCTTTTGCTTGTCGGGTCTGGACGAGTCACTTCCACTTTTCGGACTGCCGCTTCGCGCCGTTAGGAGTCTCCACCTGACCACTCGTCCTAGCCGAGAGTCTCACACCTTGCACTCCAACCAACTTATCAATGTTGTTAAAAACTTGAGGGCAACATCTTTAGTTAGAAAACACACCATCTTTCCTTTTGATGATTTTGATCCACGCAAAGTCGGTTCTGGACAATACTCTAGCCACTTCAAAAAGTTTTTAGCACCATGGCTCCTTTTCACTTCTCTCTGGAACTTATGATGTGAAAGGAGGTGAGGCACATGGCGACAGCAGCTTTGATTGATTCAGCAATGCGTTTGGAGCTTGATGGTGGTTTGGATGAAGACAACAAGCCGGTGGTGAAGTATAAGAACTTCGCTAATGTTAAGACCACTTCGACACCTGACCAGCTTTATGCGGTAGCGAACGCATTATCAGGACTTCAAGTGTATCCGCTTGTGATGATTAAGCGAAACGATTCCTTCGCGATCCACTCTTAAGAGTAGGGGCGAGGAAAATATAGAAGAAAGGAGGGATTTCAATGGCCAAAGTGCTTGAATTGCAGTTTCTTAACCAAGAGAACAAAACGGTAACCATCCGTCTGGATGCTCCGATCGAACCGGTTGATCCTGCAGCTGTAAATGCAGCGATGGACACGGTAATCGCACAAAACATCTTTACTTCTTCTGGCGGAAACTATACGAGCAAAAAAGGTGCGCGTATTGTTGATCGTGAAGTGAGCGAGATCGAATTATAAGAACCAACTTCTTAGAAAAGACTCTACAAAAAGCGACCGCAAAAATCCGTCTTCTGATGCAGTTGTTCAGAGGACGGTTTTTTTCTTTCTGTGGACAATGTGGATAATGTGGATAAATCAGTGGATAGCTTCGCTTTACTGGAAGCTTAATATTCTATAGTTGTGGATAACTGTTGAATAACCTTTATCTAGTCAATATTTTGGTGATATTTAGTGAAAATTGGAAGCGTTACATAAAAGCGCTTTAATGGAAATGCTCATATGCTTTCGCTATAATACTTAACAAATAGAAGTTTTTAAAAATAAAAGGAAAATGAGTCACAATTATGGTAAAATAGTACAAACATTAATTACGTTGGAGGAAAAGGCATGGAATTTAAAATCGGTGATATTATTGAAACATTCGACGGCTTAAAAGGAGAAATTACTTCATTGTTGACCAACACCGCTGTTGTGGACTTTTCCGTAACAGAAAACTATTCAGAGCATTTTGAAGATGCGAAACAAGTTGTACGTTTGAACGATATTAGACAAATCATAAATAGCTAGAACTTATTATATAGAAACTTAAATTTAAACTGATAAACATAACAGCTCTCTGTATCAACACAGAGAGCTGTTTTTTCGTTTACTTTATAAGTTTTTTCGATTGTTTTGCGAAGTCACTCCGACTGAAACGACGTTTGAATCATTTTCCCTTGTGTAAGTCGTTTCTTGTGCCGATCCAGTAGAATAGTCGTGCAGCTTATCATTTCCAATTGGATTCTCAGCAATTTCAGATCCTGCTTCTTTTAATTTTGAACCGATATTGCCCAGCTCGCCTTTTGTTTCTTTTGCTGTCGACAGCACATCGCTTGAGATCTCTTTTAGTGTGTTGATGTTGCCGAACACGTCTTTATTGAGACGCTCGTATAGCGCTTGCGCGTCATTGATCGCATCTTTTAAGGTGGTGCTAGCCGTTTTGAACTGGCTGATCATCTGATCTTTCACTTCACCTGGATTTTGTTTGACCTCTGTGATCATTTTGCTGGAACTATCCTTCAATCCTACCGCTGTGTTCTTCACTTTCGAACGCGTATTATAATCAATCA
Source organism: Fictibacillus sp. 18YEL24 (assembly GCF_015903855.1). Classification (GTDB taxonomy): domain Bacteria; phylum Bacillota; class Bacilli; order Bacillales; family Fictibacillaceae; genus Fictibacillus; species Fictibacillus phosphorivorans_C. The sequence continues at coordinate 365,259 of NZ_JACZDT010000002.1, read as the reverse complement.
AGGCAAGTGCCCCACCAACGATACCGCCAATTACGATTCCTGTTAGTAGCTTGCTTTTTTGCGGATCTGCCACTCTCTCTCGTTGCGCTGTACCGTAAGCATCTTCAGGATACATACCGTTTTCATATCCGTTTGTAGTGTTTACACTTTGTACCATTTTAAGTCCTCCTCGATTAATTTTTTTCGTAGTAAGGGGATTCCCTTTTCTCTAAAAGCTAAACGTTTGGGTAGGCTTTTTGGGGATAATTTCAGGTTTTACATAAAAGTATCTGTTAGTTCTCATACTAATGAAAATCTACTGTGATTGGAGGGTTTTACTATGGGAAAAGACAGACAGGAGAAGAAATTACGTGAGTCTGGACGCGTTGAATCTGACCGTGACCAAGACTTAAAATATTCTGGCGCAACGAAGATGGAAGGTCCTGATGAAGCACGTGCACGCAACCATCAAGATCAGTAAACAAAAATTAGAGCAGCTCATCAAAAGTATGAGCTGCTCAATTTAGTCTCAGTTGTCGGTATGAGTCGAATATTCGATAAAAAATTTTATCCGTGAAATTAAAATGATTTACCGTGAAATTATGAAGCTTATCCGTGAAATTAATTCACATTACCGAACTATGAATAATAACTATCCTTATCCAGCGGACAAATAGCTATTATGTCCTCTAGGGAAAGACACACTTCATAAAAAAGAGGACTCTACTTCTCTAAATGAAGGTCGTCCTCTTCTTTACTTCCATTTAATTGATCTTACGATGAAAAATGCGATCGAGCCGGTGATTCCTACGATAAAAACGGGAAGTACCCACATACTCAATCCTTCGTTATCTCCTTTTGCAACTTTCGAGCATGCCCAAGTCATATAGACGAAGAAGATCAAGATTTCATTTTTCATCACATTGATCATCATACGCGCGTTTTTGTATTGTCTCTCGACGTTTTCTTCTGTTAGATTAAAATAATTATAGATGTGCGGATATTTTTCTAACACGGTAAGAAGTAACCACGTCACCGCTCCCATCACGATTAAAATCCACAGGTTGCTCTTACTTCCCCATCCATCTGGATCTCCGGCTGCGTTAAAATGAGTAGGTACGGTGTCTGGTATTGCGGCCCACTCTGAGATCAAGCTCACGGTTCCCATGACAAGTAAGGCGATTGATGCGATATCTAAAAAGTTTTCAACCCATGATCTTTGTATTGTAAGTTTTGGTCGACCTTCATACATATTCATCTTCAACCTCCTCTTCTACCTTCTCTATACGTTTTTTTCCTTTAAAAAGTTTCGTTCAAATAAGGCTAGAGGGTGTGCTACTTTAGTTTGTAATCGACCTAAAAGATATCTATAGTAAAATTATCAGATATTTTAAGGAGGATCTTATGAAACTTGGCGCGTTTTCTGTAAGTTTAAGTGTGAAAGACATCCACCGTTCAAAAGCATTTTATGAAAACTTAGGTTTTGAAACGTTAGGTGGCAACATCGAGCATAACTGGTTGATCATGAAGAATGAGGATACGGTTATCGGTCTGTTTCAAGGTATGTTTGAGAAAAATATCCTGACTTTCAATCCTGGATGGAACCAAAATGCAGAAAATCTTGAAAATTTCACTGATATTCGCGAACTGCAGAAACAGCTAAAAGAAAGAGGAATTTCTTTATCGACCGAAGCGGATGTAACAAGTGAAGGTCCTGCCAGTTTGACTCTTGAAGATCCAGATGGAAACCTGATCCTGATCGATCAGCATAGATAATACATAAAACAACGTCCAGATCGCATGTGTGATCTGGACGTTTTATTTTTACTCGTTTAGTATTCCCATCGCGATAATGAACCAGTTGGCTCCGTTTTTGCTTCCGATTTGGAAGAATAGCGCAATGATTTCTTCTTTTGAAAAATGTTTCGTGAGTCGGTTGTATAATTCATCTGGCAGTTGTCCGTGAAAAGCCATGATGTGATCAGCGAGTTCGAGAGCTAGACTCTCGCGTTCTGATAGTTCTGCGTTTCCTTCATTCATCGCCGTTTTTCGAGAGGACTCATCCAGAGTCCCGTAATCCATGCTTTGTCAGTAGTCACACCCATTGTTTGAGGCCGCTCGTAGGCGGAGCAGTTCCATAATTTCAGGCTCTAGTATGTCGTTCAGCGCTTTATCCATCTGCTGAAAAGCATCTAGAATTCCTGGAGCGTTCGCAAGGGTTTTCTTAAAGGGTGTTCCTTCAACATCTACTTCTGGTAAACGTGCCACCTTTATTCCTCCTCCTCAAATAAAAAAATTTTCTTTTTTTCTTCCCTTTTACCATACACCATTCTTTAAAAGAGTCCTATGTTTCTGTTTTGAGGGTTGAAACTGAATGCGCTTTCTGTCGAATTTGAGTCTTATTCCCTACCCACTTTGTATTTTAAGATAATGAATAGGTCATGAGAACCTAGGAGCGCTTGTAGTAATATCTTCTCTACGATTGTAGTCTTTTGGTAAATAATCATTATTTTCGAATAGCATTAAAGGGTTTTGTTGAAAATTGTTGAATTCCTTACCATCGGAGCCAAGCTTGCTTGGTAATTACAACAGAGGAGTGATTTTTATGTTAAAGCGTTTCGTGGCAACTGCCGCAACATTACCACTACTGGTGTCATTAGCATTGCCAGCATCTGCTGCAAATTCTGAGGTGTCTAAAGCTTCCTTTACACCGGCTGCAACAAAGGCTGCTTCACAAGAAATTATTGTTCATTTTAAAGATTCTGTTTCAGCAGCAGCCAATACGGAAAACAAAGTTTCACAGCTTGGCGGTAAAGTAGTTGAAGTGACGAAAGATTTTACAGTCGTGAAAGTAGACGGCAGTGTGGCAGATGCGATCAAGAACTATGAAAATCTTGACTCTGTTGAGTATGCGGAACCTAATTTAACGTTCCATGCAAGCTATGTACCAAACGATCCTGCTTATCAAAGTCAGCAATACGCACCACAAAAAGTAGGAGCTGAGCAAGCTTGGGATACAACGCAGAGCTCTTCCTCTGTAAAAATTGCTGTCATCGACACGGGCGTTGACTACAACCACCCAGACCTTGCAGGAAAAGTCATTAAAGGTGCCGACTATGTCGATGACGATAACGATCCATTGGATGAGAACGAGCATGGTACACACGTTGCGGGTATCGCGGCTGCGAACACAAATAACGGTGTAGGAATTGCGGGTCTTGCTCCAAAAGCTTCTATTCTAGCGGTTCGTGTTCTTGATGCGAACGGAAGTGGATCATTAGATGATGTAGCTCAAGGCATTCGTTACGCAGCTGATCAAGGCGCACAAGTTATCAATCTAAGTCTTGGTGGAGCTGGCGGTACACAAACGCTTCAATCTGCTGTTGATTATGCGTGGGGCAAAGGTTCTGTAGTCATCGCTGCTGCAGGAAATGAGGGTGTTTCTTCACCTAGCTACCCTGCTTATTATACGAACGCGATCGCGGTTGCAGCTACGGATCAAAACGACCGTAAAGCTTCGTTCTCAAACTACGGTACGTGGGTTGATATCGCAGCGCCAGGCGTTAATATCTATTCAACAACGCCAAATAATCAGTATGCGAGTTTCTCAGGAACGTCTATGGCATCACCAGTTGTTGCAGGTGTAGCAGGACTTCTTGCTGCTCAAGGTAAGAGTGCTTCTCAAATCCGTGCAGCGCTTGAAAACACAGCTGATCCTGTATCCGGAACAGGCAGCCAGTTCCAAAACGGACGTGTGAATGCAGCGGCGGCTGTTCAGCAATAATACTGTAGTAAGTTGATTCATAACCTCTTGAAGTCTATATTATGACTTCGAGAGGTTTTTTACTTTTTTCATAGATCAATGACGAACATGAAAAGAATAGTTTTTGTTTAAAATCCGCTCTTTCATGAAAAACTGTTAACAGAAACATCTGTAAGGAAGCGGAGGGGTCAGCTATGTTTGGATTTGGTAAGGGTAAGCAAAAGAAAAAAACGTCTCAAGGTTCTGGCAAGAGTGAGTCGACTGAATCGGAAAAACGGCAGAGCGAAAAAGAAGCGGAAGAAAAAATTGTATACTTTTTCTTGATCAGCACGGCGCTTTTTGGAGTGGTCGTTCTGTATCTTGGCATTTCTCGTGAGATGTCTTTTGTGGCTGATCTCCTTTTGAGTTGATTTTTCATGTCCTGACTGTATAATAGTTGTAACTTTTAATATCGTTTTTAAGCCGATTAATCGGTCTCTTATTTCGAGCAGGCGGAGGGAATTAGCCCTATGAAGCCCGGCAACCACCTATTTTGTTAGGCACGGTGCTACATCTAACAGTTTTACAGACTGAAAGATAAGAGGATGTGAACAGAACCATTCGTCCTCTTTTTTTATAAAAGAGGGCGTTTTTTTGTTTGGGTGCTGCTCTATCAATTACTTCATAGATAGTTGATTGGAGCGCAAGGTGCGAGACTCCTCGAAAATTGAACTTCAAATTTTCTTCGTGCGATGTGTCGCTGCCAAAGCCTTCCTTGTCCTGCGGGATCAGTGGGACAGTCCCAAAAGTGAAAGTGGCTCGTCCAGCCCCGACAAGCAAAAGGCGAACGGACTAGGAAGGCGTTTGTTTGCCTTCATGACCGTTTGACTTTTGACCTCGAGGGGTTAGCCACTGTAGCTAGACAGGTGAGACTCTTAACAGCGCTTAGCACTAAGAGGCTCACCGCACACCCCGCGGAAAGCGAGCAACCTGGAGTGGAAGTCAACCGCATTCTAAAACATCTAAAGAATCAGCAAAACCTTTTTAACTGCAAAGAAAGGATGTTATGTATGGACCTTAACAAAGCAGACCGCATTAAAAAGATGCGTGTCCCACAAAGAGATGGAAAGCTAGAAGATCGCTTGCCTCCTGGGCAGGTTGAAACAAAAAAGTTCCCCATCCTTCATGAAGGAGAAGTTCCTCTTTATGATATGAAAAAATGGTCGTTATCTGTAGAAGGACTCGTAGGAAAACGTGTCGAATTTAGTTTTGAAGACATCATGAAGATGCCTCAAACGACAGTTGTCCGTGATATTCACTGTGTGACGAGATGGTCACGGTTCGACAATGCGTTTGAAGGGGTTAAATTTACGGACTTTTTAAAGCATTTTGATGTAGACCCTAAAGCAAAGTATGTGATGGTCCACGCAGATTACGATTATACGACGAATGTTCCGCTACAAGATCTGTTGCGAGACGATGTGATTCTTGCGCACTCGTTTGATGGCAAGCCCTTAACGGAAAAGCATGGATTTCCGCTTCGTCTCATTGTTCCTCATCTTTATTTTTGGAAAAGTGCAAAGTGGATTCGTAAGTTCGAGTTCTTAGAAGAGGATCAGCCAGGCTTTTGGGAGCAGAACGGCTTTCATATGTATGGTGATCCGTTTAAAGAAGAACGATTTTCTAGCGATGAATTCGAGATGCCGGATGATGAGTGGAAAAAGAAAGAGTATGATTGATCGTTTTAAAAACCATAAAGGGGAAGACCGTTTACTTTCTTCCCCTTAGCATTTTAATCTCATTTTTCAATGCGGTGATCTGATCTTGGATGTCTTTCATCTGAGCTTCTTGTTCTTGCTGGTCTTTTAGATCGTTTGCTTGATCGATGTACACTTGTCTAAGAGCAATCGCTGCACTGAACGTTGCTAAAAAATCCCCCGCGGTCACAAGCGTCGAGGCGAGTAAGGCGAGTTCTGCAGCAAACGTGGTACCATCTTTATTATTTGCTAAATATTCTTCTTCCGCTTCTGCTAAAATGACGTCTACTACACGTTGATTCACATCATTCACTCCTAACACCTGAATTAATCATACTATATGCGTTTGCCCTGTATGCGGTGCCCGATGTTTCCTTTCATATTCTGATTTTCGAACACATAAAATTCGGCTTTTTCGTGATTTGTTCTTAATGTATAGGCATTTTGACCGATATTATCCTTATTAGGAGGTTTGGCGATGGAACAATGGCTGTCTTTTCGTATTCCGTTCGATATCATTTCCATTTACATCTTACTTGCCGCGATCGTTGTGGTCGGCATATTTTCAAGCCTGCTTAGGACGACCTTACCAGAATGGTCTGTTAGGATCTTTAGCTATACAGGGTTTGTTGGAGTGATCTTTGCTTGGCTGAAGCTACTGGAATATTGATACATACATAAAAAAACGCCTCGGGGTTAGCTGCCCGAGGCGTTTTGGCGTTTTATAGCGATTTGAAAAGCAACTTTCGAAGAACAGGCATGAGATAGTCGACAAGTTCTGAAGCGCTTGGCACGACTACGTTTTGCGGTCCATAGATGTTCTGCATCAACTTCTCTTCTTCCTCTGTGATCTCTCCGTTCGCGATGAACATACCGATCGTTTCGATTCCGAGCTTTCGTGTACGGGTGACCGCTTCGTGTGTATCGAGTACTCCATGTGATTCATAATCAAAAGCCGCGGGTTCACCGTCTGAGAAAACGAGCAGAATCTTTTGCTGCTCTGGTCGTTTGGCCAGTTCTTCACCCATACGTCGGATGGAATACCCGTCACGGTTATCTTCTTGTGGCTCGAGCTGTATGATCGGTGCTCCTGATTGATGCAATGAATTGCGGTAGGAGATTACTTCATGAAAATAGTTCGGCTGATCGTTACTTGAAGCATCTGCTGCATCTTCCCAAAAGCCAACTACAGAATGTGGTATCCGAAGAGCTTTTAACGTTTCATGAAAAAGCACGATTCCTTTTTGCGTCTCTTCCATCTTGTTGAACATGGACGCCGAACAATCGACGAGGAGCGTGAACGTCGTGTCGAGTTCTTGTTGAGATTCTTGTTTTTTACGGAAAAGTCTTGGATTCTTATCGGTTACGAGTCTTGTAAGCTTCTTTCCGAGTCTTCCAAAGTGAAGATCTTCTCTTGGTGCTGTACGCTTGTGCTCCATCGTTTTTAAAAAGTTCTGTTGCAGCTGCGAAACGAATGGCGCGATTTCTTGATTGTATTCGTCATACTGAGCAATTTCGTCGAGAGTTGCCGGTTTCGCTGGCACAAAATGCTCGGTTACATTTTTGTTCACCTCTCCGTATGGAAAGTGGTTTGCAGAGTCGGAACCATTTTGGTTGTTGTCGGTTTCAGCCTCATGGTCGTTTTGGGTGTCGAAGTCGTTGTTGTCTGTACTTTTAGCGCTCGTTTGAACCGATCCGAACACCGCGTCACCACTCTCTGCTTCCCTCGCACCTTCTCCTAACAGGTCTGTGTTTGTCCCTTGATCAAGATCCATCTGTAAAAATGAATCCTGCGGATCAGATGTTTCATCATGCCAAGAAGAATGAGACTCTTTTTCTTTATCGTCTTTATCCTTGTCTGAATCTTCATCTTTCGTGATCGTTTTCTTCGTTTTCGTTTCGTTGTTGCGAGTGAGGTCGTCGAAGTTTTGATCGGTTTCGCCGTTTGAATTGTTGTTTGGAGATGGATCGCTAAAACTGCGGTATGCGGTTTTCATATCATTTAAGTTTGTATATTTTTGTGTGATAGCAGCCATCTCGATGATGATTGCCGCGATATCTTCCGTCGATTTTGCCGTTGTAAGTTTTGTTAAAAGTGATCGCAGTTCTTGATAGACATCTTGCGTTTCTTGTGGCACGGCTACAAATCGTTTGTTCGCTAAAAGGATGATATGGCAAAAAAGCGCATCAAGTGTACGCTTTTGTTGAATATGCTTTCGGTACTCACGGTTGTAGTGAACCTGAAACGTTTCTTTTCGCAGCTTAAAAGCATGCTTCATCCCCGGTCGGTCGCTCACGCAGATCTGTTCTAACCGATAGTCTTCTGCAAAGAGAAGGACTTGTTTGAGAAATTCACGGTGCGGATGAGATTTCAACTGCTTCAAGGTATCCCAGATCACTTGGTCGACCGTGTGAAACTGAGTACCATAACTGCGTAAATACACGTCAGATTTCCAGCCTTCCAGCTGAATTTCGCGCGGGTATGGGTTCCAGAACTGACTAACGTGTGTGACGCCGCTGTTTCGTTCGAGGTATGAGTGATACGAGAACGAAACGTCCATTTTATCCACTTTTGAGAGTGAGCGGGAAAGATCGATCAGTTGCATGTGAACAAAAGAATCGATCTTCGTATCCGCAAATACTAGGAATTTCATCTAGGGAAAACCTCCAAAATCGTCGTGGGAAATAAATTGTATGGGGTCTGACCCCATTTCCCAGCTTACGCGAACAGGGTTGCGGCAACGTTAGCAACGAGGACGCGTTCGCGCGCATCTTCAAGCTTGTCTGCGATGGCGCGCTGAATGGCACGCTTCGCCGGCAGGTAAACAGAGAGGTCTGCCGCATCTAGTAACGCACGGATAGATGCTGCATCCTCAGACAGATGACCCGCTTTCGCCTGCCCGATCAAATCAGACGAGAGCTGTACAAACTTGGATAATACATCCTCGTCTTTTTGCTGAGATTGGTTTTTTAGCATTTCTTTTAACGTATCACCTTGAATGTAAGGCACTTCGATCACGACAAAACGGTTTTTTAACGCCTCGTTTAAAGGCACCGTTCCGATGTATCCTTCATTGATTGCTGCGATGACATTGAAACCAGGCTGCGCTTTTACCACTTCACCTGTGAATGGGTTGGCGATTGTACGACGGTAATCGAGCATTCCGTTTAGAATCGGTAGCGTTTCAGGTTTTGCAATGTTGATCTCATCTATATAGAGAAAATGCCCGTTTGCTGCAGCTCTTGTAACTGGCCCAGGAATAAACTCAATCTCCTGTTTTCCCTCGCTATAACTTAGTGTCTTATGACCAAGAAGCGCTTCTGCATCAAGATCGACAGAGGCGTTAACTTGGTGCAGTGGTTGTCCGAACACGTTTGAAAGAAGCTCTGCAAGCTTTGTCTTTCCTGACCCCGTCGGTCCTTTCAGCAGTACATTTTTTCCGAGAGCAAGTGCGATCACCGCATCCTCAATCAATGCTGCGTCAGGCGCTGTATATCCCTGCTCCCCAATTAATTCTTTATATTCAGTTGGTAAATTTTCTAATCGTTTCGCTGCATCTTGCTGCAGTTTTTCTTTTATTTCAATCGGAAGTTGGAGATTCATATCAAATTTCCTTTCTCTATGAGTGATTTCACTTTTGTTAAAAATCACTTCATCTATCAACAGTATTTCCACTTATTTGCTGTGTAAAGCCTTACACAATGTAACATTGTAAGCTTTTTCAGTGCAAGTACGTTGTTTAGTAAACACATTTTACTCAGAGAAAAGAGCCGATCATCTAAATTCGGCTCTCTTTTTTTGCTTTTTTAAATGTATATACGTTGTAGATAATGAGCGTTACAAACAGCACACTTATTGTTAAAATGGCTTTCGTTTCTTTTTCAAATGAGGTTAGACTGATTAAAAATTCTGGTAGGAAAAGCATGGTTGGTATTACGATTGTGAACCAGGTTTTGCTCCATAAAGAGATTCCTAAAAAGATGGCGATCGCAACGAGTGCCGCAATGATGTTTCCTGTTGCTCCAAGCTTTATGACAACCGGAGTTTTATACGCATCGTTTGCAAACAGAAGAGCTAAAAAGAACAAAATCGGCAAACTTCCTAAGATAAAAGTGGTGATAATCGTCTTAGTTTTTGAAAGCTTTGTGCTTGCTAAAAATTTGAACATCTTTAAATAAAAAAGCACGAGTATGATACAAACCGCTGGATAACCAACCACTTGAAGCAACGTGAATTGCACGCCCCCTCTCATCGAATCGCCTAGCAAAATATAGGCGAAAACACCGAGAACAATGATCGGGAGATAAGAGATCCATTTAAAATCGAATGACATTTCGTTTGAAAGCTGCTCCATATAAGCTTTTGGCGAATGGCCGATGATGTGAGAGACTGATTTTCCTCGCTTTTCTGCTTCTATCAAATGATCCTCCAATTCTTCTACGATCTCTTTCACCTCTTCATCCTTTTTTCCACTCGAAAATAAATAGAGTCTAAGGTTATCTAAGAAATCCTGGCTCTCAGCTGTTAACGTATGTTTTAGCGCACTCATTTTCCGCTTCCTCTCTTTTGTAAAATGTGATCGACCGAATGGCTTAGTTGGTTCCATCTTTCAATAAATGCTTGAAGTTCTTCCTCGCCTTTACGCGTAAGCGAATAATATTTGCGTCTTGGCCCCGCCGTTGATTTTTTTAACGTGGTGGTAACTAGCTCTTCTTTTTGCATGCGTATTAATAGTGGATAGATCGTTCCTTCGCTCGTCTGTTGAAAGCCGTATGATTCTAGCTTTTCTGCTAGCTCATAGCCATACACTTCACCTTCGTTGATGATTGCTAATAGACAGCCGTCGAGAATTCCTTTTAACATCTGAGTGTTCGACATGTGGCTACACCTCATTTCACTATCTTGTATTACAAGGGTTATGGGTAAAAAAAGAATCCCTTGCATAACAAGATATATCATTAGTATATGCGCCACTAACTTGTAATGCAAGGTATTTGTGTTAAATTGTTCCAAAATTTATTCTTCCTTATTCATGAGCTCTACCACATGCGGTTTCGGCTCCCAACAATTGAACTGATAGTCTGGTTTCGTATCATATCCAAGACGCACACAATAATAGCGCATCCCTTGAATCGTTTTTTCAGGCTTAAAATTGATACACGTCGCACAGCAATGATACTTATTTTTCTTCATAGAAGCCGCCCTCCTCTATTTATCAGTAAAGTAACTTTTTATGATTGCCATATATTCTCTAACATGTGCTTGTGGAACAGAAGAAATTCTCAACGGCGAACCAAGCCCCTCCGCCTCAATGCCAACACGCTTGGCGATCATCTTTGTTCGAAAAAGATGAAAATCACTCGTTACAATGAGCAGCTGATCGTCTGGTTGTATCATCTTTTTTGTATATAAAAGATTTTCGTATGTACTCGTTGCTTTTTCCTCAATCTGAATGCGATCCGCTTCGATGCCATTTTCTACGAGATAATTTTTCATGATAGACCCTTCACTCGTTGTTTTACCAAAGCCAAGACCACCGCTTACGATGAACGTAACGTTTGGATGTTCCTTTGCATAGGCAAGAGCTTGATCTAGTCGACCTTTCAGTACGGCACCTGGTCGATTATTCTTCGTTCCTCCACCAAGTACGAGGATCGAATCTATCTCGGAAGGAACCTTCTCTGGATCAGTGTTCGCGGATGTTAAAATAAGAGTTTCTAGCGTTGCTGCAAAAAGGATGGTTGTAATCAAGAGGGTCAGCGTCGTTTTTTTGTACGTGTTAAATAGTTTCATAGCTGTGTTGTAGCGGAAAAAAAGGACGAGAAAAAGAGCACCTAACAAGAAAAAAACCGCAAGTCCCATATCCATGTTGGTCGTTTGAACGAGCATGGCCGTTGCGTATACAGCAAAGAGGATTCCGAGCGCTAGAAATAGTTTTTTCATAGTGTTGTCTCCGTTCATAGATTTTCTATATTCTAGGATATCAGAAAAAGGAAAAGAGCGGAGAATGAAGATTCCGCTCTTTAACCGTTATTTTGTATTTTTTTCTAATTCTCTCTCGATTTTTTCTGAGATATCTTTTTTTATCTCTGTCGTTGATTTCGAAGCGTCTGTGTTCATCTCTTCTTTTTTCTTTGCTAAAGCTTCTTCTTTTCTCTTTGTTACTTCAGCCATTTCATTTCTGTAATGCGTTTGGATTTCTTCTTTTTTCTCTCTAACAATTTGCTTTTTCTCATCTTCAAGCTCTTTTTTAGCTCCGCTAAAGATGTTAGAGATGTTATTGCTTAAATCTTTTACAAGTGTTTTTTCTTGGTCTTGCAATTCATTATTTATATCGCCTTTAAAAACTAGAGACATGACATGGTTGTAGAGATAGTCTGCAAGATTTGGTTTTGCTGCAAATGTTGTCGTTCCTCCAACACCAAGTGCAATCGTAGTCGCTAAAACAATCTTCGGCCATTTCTTAGCTGCCTTTTTCTTCGCGCTGAATTTTTCTTTACGTGAAATTTCCATAATAAATACCCCTTCCTTTATTTAAAGAACGAATAAAGAAAGCGGTCGGTTGCGCTACTAGCTTCAGTTATTCCAAGCGCCCACATACAGAATAACCTTCACAGCTCCACACTTATCTAATTATATTCTGATATAAAATTAACACCAGCCACATTCTCTGTAAATGGGTATTTAGTAAGATATTACTATAAATTGTTTTTTTAGTATTTTATTGTGGTAAAGAGTTAGTGTGTAAAGAGAGAGTAAAATGAAAGAAGCCAATGTCCACCGAGTGTGGACATTGGCTTCTAGAATGTATTTGTATGGGGTCTGACCCCCTTTGTGAAACTCCCCACAATGTAGGCAATCAAGGATAGTAAGATCGGCAGCACTACCGTGTGCATGCCCCATAGATTTGGATAGTAAAGGTGAAGGAACATATAGGATCCTACCCCTACGATCAATGAGGCGATCGCTCCATTTGCGTTTCCTCTTTTCCAATATAGCCCCAAAACGATCGGCCATATGAATGCTGCTTCTAATCCTCCGAACGCGAACAGATTCAGCCAGATTAATAAATCAGGCGGGTTGATCGCCATAGCGAATACACTCAGTCCGACAACCGCTGTTATTCCAAAGCTCAACTTTTTCACAAATTGCTCTTCGGCATCTGGTTTGATGTAATTGATGTACACATCTTTAATAATTGCAGAACTAACGAGTAAGAGCACGGAGTCAACCGTTGACATCACGGCAGCTAAAGGGGCTGCCAAAACAATACCCGCTAACCACCCTGGCAATACTTCGAGTGCTAAAAGCGGCATTACTTTATCCGGTACTTCGATCCCCGGCAGCACCACTCTTCCGAACACACCAGCGAGATGCATACCTAGCATGATGAACCCTACAACGAACGTTCCGATAATCATCGCTCGATGCATCGCTTTTGCATTTCTATAGCTCATCGCTCTCACCGATATTTGCGGTAAGCCTACGACTCCAACACCGACCAAAATCCAAAATGATGATACGTAAAGAGGTGTCAGCGATTGATCAGAACCATAAGGCGTGATAAGGTTCGGGTTCTCCGCTCTTAACTCGCTCATGATGTTCTCAATGCCCCCACCTGCGATAATCGTACCGGCCAATATGATGACGGTTCCGATTACCATTACGACTCCTTGTATAGCATCAGTAATCACAACGGCTCGGAATCCGCCTGCAATAACATACACAAGGACAGAAGCTGAAAAGATGAATAATGCTGTTGTATACGATACACCAGTAAACGATTCGATCAACCGTCCCCCGCCTACCCATTGAGCAGCCATTGCAGAAAATAGGAAAACGACAATGCTTAGTGCTGATAGAATAACAACCCACTTGCTCTCATAACGCGCTTTTAGAAAATCAATCAAAGTTACCGCGTTAATCTTTCGTGCAACGATGGCAAACTTTTTACCAAGTACAGCTAGTGTGAAATACCCTGTCACAAGCTGTGCCATGGCGAGCAGCACCCAACCTAGACCTAATTGATAGGCTGCACCAGGTCCACCAATAAAGCTCGAGGCACTTCCGTATGTTGCAACCATTGTCATCGCAAGCACAAAACCTCCAAGTTCTCTGCCTGCTAAAAAGTAATCTTGTAAAAATGACGGTCCACTTTTAATGTGCCGAGATGTATAAATACCTACCATGAACACTGAAATCAAAAAAATGGCTAAAGGAAGAATCACATCCCAATTCATCGGACATCTCCCTCCTCATGCTCGCTCGTTTCATCAAGTTCAAACGGAACCTCTTTAAAGAAAAACTTCACCATAATCCAAACTAAAATAGTAAAAACAACAAATCCTACGATACAGCTATAAAAAAACCAAGCTGGAAAGCCAAGTATGTATGTGTATTCTTTAATAGGACGTCCGCCAAGGCCGTAAGCGAACGCATACCACCAGATAAAGTTCAAAATGGCGAGCACTGTACCCATGATGGCTTCTCTATTCGATACACGGTACCGCCAGTCTGTTCCCTTTTTCATTTCCTTAACCCCCTGGAGTTTCAGTACATAATATAAGTCCACTCATAACTATGGCAAATTCATTTCTTGTTGTCGAGTCCTTTAGACTTTATGAAATTTTCTATTTCTTCTCATGATATCCCTGTTTTAGTATGTGTAAAAGTAAAAACGAGCACCTTTTAGGTACTCGTTAAATCATTATTATTGAAGTGGTGGCTGTGCTTGAGTCGATGGAGCGTAGGCACCAAGCATGCTCGTCATATCTTGTTGGTTCAGTTGAGGAATTTGGTAATAATGATTCTTATTCTGCCAGATCGACAATTCATATGCCATCTCGATCCAGTTTGGAATCCCATCTGCCAATACTCGTCTAAGCACAGGATTTGTAACTTCGAGTGTTGCCATTCCTCTTAGGGAAGCATTCGATTTTAATGTTCCTAGAATTAGAGTAGATACAGATTGATCGTTTAATTCTGTAACGCTTTGAATAGGTTTAACGGGTTGTGCAGGTTTCAAACCATATACAAAATCATTATCTTGAGCCATCTTGTATGATTCTGTACGCATTGCTGGATCTTTTCCTGTCTGAAAAGCTTGTACACACGCGTTATATTCTTTTGTAATGTGCTGATAATGACGATTGAGCATTGTTTTGAGCTCAGGATCCTGAACATGTCCTTTACAGAGTGTATATAAGTTCAATGTTCCAACAATACCACTTAGCATCTCATGAACATCAAACATCTCATGTCCACCATGGTTCATCTGAGCAGGCACTTGTCCAGTCTGCATGTTTAGATGGTTAAATTCAGGATTGTTGTTCCCGGATTGAGGATTCATGCTTTGTTGATTTGGATCTTGATTCATCATACATACCTCCGATTTATAAAATACGGGGTTATTGTATGTAGAAACGAATACTCTATTCTCTTTCTTATTAATAATTTCCGAGGAAATATGATAGAAAGTCTGATGAAGAGACGAAGTTCGACATTTTCAAGAGGTCCTATTCGCTAAAAATGGATACCTTTCTAAAAAGACAAGTTTCGAACCGTTTGCATTTCAAAATTGGTATAGGAGTTTTGCTTGAAAACAACAAGGGAAATAAATATTTTGGGGTCAGTCCCCATTTCCCAGATTCACTTTCAACCCTTATAATAAAGTTACGATTGAAAGGAGGTGAAAAACATTCCTAGATCCCCTCGCATTTGGTATCCAGATGCTGTTTATCACGTGACTACTCGCGGAAATCGCAGGGAACCTCTTTTTTATTCCCATTTGGATTTCCACCGCTATTTAAAGATCTTAAGTCACTGTGTTAAAAAGCACGATGTCGAGCTCTTCTCGTATTGCCTCATGACAAACCACACTCACTTACAAATTTTATGCAGCAAGTCCCCACCTGGAGATTTCATGAAAGAATTAAATGAAACGTACGCAATGTATTTCAACAAGAAATATGAACTCACTGGACATGTGTTTCAAGGTCGCTATGGAGCAGAATTGATCGAAGATCGATCACATTTACTAGATACTAGCCGCTACATTCATTTGAACCCTGTTTCTGCTGACTTGGTCATGTACCCTCTTGAATATCAATGGAGCAGTTACCGCTATTATGTAACCCCATCGGTGTGCCCTTTTGTACACACCTCAACCCTTCTTGAACAGTTTAACCATTCGAAATCTCAGTACAGAGATTATGTGGAGAGCAAAATTACCCCTGTTGTAGAACTTTAAGCCTTTTATTCTAGATGTAAAAATACACTCTTTCCTTTTTCAAAAGTCAGTTATAGCAAAGAAAAAGCCGTATTTGTCTTTTTGGAAAAGACAAATACGGCACAATGTAATTGTATGGGGTCAGACCCCTAGAATGTGAACCGCTGGACGTGGTTGCGCATCTGTTCAGCGTACTGTTCGAGCTGATCCGCTAGATGGTTCAACTGCTCCATCGAAGCTGATTGCTGTTCTGCTGAAGCAGATACCTCTTCTGTTCCAGCAGCTGTTTCTTGCGTGATCGCCAAGATATGAGACGCATTCTCAAGGAGTACATCCTTTTGCATCGTCATTTCGTCAACAGACTGAATCACGTCTTTTAATGCCTCTGCATTCCCTTTAACTGCAGTAGAGATCGCGGTAAAGCTTTGCTCTGTCTCTTCCACCGCTACGCTTTGTGAAAGAATGAGAGCTGCAGCTTCTTGAACTTGTCCGACGGTGTTTTCCGTTACTTGCTGCATATCCGTGATCAATGAGCTGATATCTTTTAAGGAAAGCTCAGTCTGCTCTGCAAGTTTTCTTACTTCATCCGCTACGACTGCAAACCCTCTTCCAGACTCTCCAGCTCTAGCTGCCTCGATTGCTGCGTTTAATGCTAGTAAATTCGTTTGGTTTGCTATATCGCTGATCGTTAGAACGATCTGTTGAACGCTGCCAGATGTTTCATCAAGTTTTTTAATAGAAGAAATCATCTCTTTTGTCATTTCTGTTGTCATCAGAGACTTTTCTTTTAGCACGCTCACCTTTTTTACGCCGTTCAATGATTCTTGATTCATTTGTTTTGTTGCTTTTTCGATTCTTTCGCCATGTGCATGAACGGTACCGATACGCTCAGCCAGCACATTCGCCGCTTTTGCATTCTGATCCATCAACTCTGCTTGATGAGAAGAGCCTGCTGCGATCTGCTGCATCGTAGTTGAAACTTCTTGTGCGGAAGCTGAATTTTCTTCTGCACTCGCAACGACCGTTTGAGACGCGTCCGTTACATGATCGGTAATCTGAGCCATCTCTCTAATTAACGTTCGCATCTGGTTAGACATATCATCAAAGCTTGCAGCCAGTTCACCGATCTCATCTTTTCTTTGTATAGAAACGCTCGCCTGGAGATTTCCATTTCTGATCTCATGCATCGCATTCTTCAGTTGGTTCACCGGTACTGTAATTCTTCTTGAAACGAAAACCGATATAATGGCCGCCACTAAAAGAGTGACCAGTAGAGCAATCCCAATCGGGAATAGAATAACAGTAGCCTTTTGTTCAAACTCGCTTAGTGCTACAGTTCCTGCTAGTTTCCAACCGGTTGTGTCGTTCTTGGTATAGCTGACCACTCTCTCTTCGCCATTGATCTTTGTGGTTAACGTTCCATCTTTTTTAGTAATAGCTTTATAAAAAGATTCTTTTGTTGCGCTTTTCCCCAGCTTTTTTGCATCTGGATGAACCATATAATTCCCCGAGTTATCGATGAGAAGAGCATAACCGGTGTCCCCGATTTTCACGTTTTGCATTAGCGTTAAGATATCATTTACTGCGATATCAATCGCTGTTACTCCCACGATTTTCCCGCTGTACTCAACGGCCTTCACAGCTTTTACAACCGGACGATCTGTCGCTTCATCAATGAAAGGATCTGTCCAGAACACTTTAGTAGGATCCTTCGTTGCCTGTTGATACCACGGCGTTAATGTCATGTCCTCAACCGGTGATGCAGGAATCGGATACATGACTACTTCCTTATCATTTGAAATAAAATAGCTGTTCATGATCGCTTCATTTGCTAGATGATAGTCTTCAAACTTAGAGATGATATAGTCAGGGCTATCTCCTTTTGCATGAAGCTTAATCGTAGCGGAATCTGCATATGCCGATACAAAATTTGCGTTATCTTTCAAAAAACCGTTGAGCGTCTCATCTAGATCATGCATACGCTCAGATGTATTCTCTGATGAATTTTCAACGGTAGTTTTCTTACTGAACAGATAACTAACTCCGCTCACCACGACCCCTGTCATAATAATGAGCAATATAAAGGGCACAAGAATTTGCCTCTGTAGACTTTTTTTAATCATTTCTTCCTCCTGCAGTTACTTTTTACTAGGCAGCAAAAAGTATATCGACAGAAAGCTACAAAGTTTTACAGAATTAGAGCAAAACTTGTCTACCTGAGTAGTACAAAACACGCAAAAGTGTAATTGTAGGGGGTCTGTCCCCCTATATGTGTAAAAAAATAATAGACTTGACACAAAATATGGTATATAATATTTACAAGATTTACCGATATTAATGGTGCAGAAGTGGTTATTATATTAGAGGGGGAATGGACCATGAGCCGAAGCAATGCTCTTGTCTTAACTACAGAGATAGACGCCATTCGCACGACCATGTATGAGGTAAGTAAAAAGGTTAATAGTCTTGCAGATCCGCTTCTTGTTCAGTTGAGCCAAATACTAGACGAAAAGCTAAACAAACTAGATCAAATTAAAAATTGCGCTTAATCACATAAAACTATCATTTAAAGTTACGCCGGTGTTCGTACGTTTCGTAGAATCACCGGTTTTTTATTATGACACTGATTCTTCCTTTCTCCCTTTTATCAGAACGGAACCTGACACCCCTAACTTCCTTCCGCGATTCTAAACTAACGCTACGAAAACGTCTCACCTGTCATGATACTCATAAAATCTCGGAAGAAATAGCTATAATCAAAATCAAACGCGATTCGGTGCCTTTTTTCATCATCCGCAAACTGCGCATAAGGCCGAACATCGGCAATGCTCTGCCCTCTTGCCGTATTGCCATTTTGAATCACAATATGTACCGGAAGCGACTTATAAGTGAACATATCTTCTCTTATGCAAGCCATCAGCGTAATCGCATCATGAACAGGACTTCCTAGGATATCAGGGTTTCTGCTTTTGTAAAAATTGTAATAAAAATCGAGCATCGGTTTTAGAATGGGCATCTTACCTTTGTAATCAATATAATTCACCATTTCAGGAGTGACAACGGCCCGGTCGGTAACATTCAACGGAATGATTGTCACGTTTTTGGCGTACGTTAACACGATTCTAACCGCGATCGGATCTCCATAAAAATTCGCTTCAGACACTGGCGTTACATTTCCAGGCACCCAGAACGCTCCGCCCATTATATAGTACGCTTTTACTTTTTTCATCAGCGATTGAAACAAAATGAACATCGTAGCCAGAGAGGTAAGCCTGCCCGCATTCACGATAATTAGTTCATCTTGATACTGTTCGATCAAATTTACAATTTCAAAAAAGTTTTCAATGAATCCTTCAGATATACCAGGATCAATGGGCCCTAATCCATAAACGCCGTGCACGTCTGGATAAAACGTTGGTTTTTCCCCTGTCATCGGAACTTCTGCTCCACCAATAACTCTAACATTTTCCGGAAAGTTAAATGTTTTAGCTATAAATTTCACATTCGATACTGTTTGTTCTCTTGATACGTTGCCATAGTCGGCCACAACACCAACAATATCTATTTCATCGCTAAAAAAAGCATAAGCTAGTGCAATCGTATCGTCGATTCCAGCATCACCAAAGAACAGAACTTTTTGTCCCATCGTGCAGTTCCCCTTTTTAGGCATTTGTTCTATCCTATTAGTTAGACCGCACACTTATGAAGTTTGCTGGTAAAAACTATTGCAGAAACCTATTTCGAAGGTCAGGTGTTGGAATCATACAACTCTCTTTTTGCCCGAACCATTTATACCGATTACTCGCGACCTTTTTATAGAAAACATTTCGAATCTGCCGAGGTACAATTTTCATGTATTTCCCTGTGTTGTATGGGAATTTCAGAAACTCTGCAACTTTTGCTACAGCATCTGATTCTGTATATACCACTTCGTCACTAATTAAAATAACGGAGTTTGTTTGTTCGGGATCTATGCTGTACTGTGATAACAATTTTTGCCCGGCTACTGACTGGATCGCCGAGAACTTTAACTTCTCACTTTTTTCATGTTTCAATATAAATTGCACGCTTCCATTACAAAGATTACATACTCCATCAAAAAGAAGCACAGCAGTAGTTAAATCATGTTTCACGTTTAGACCTCCTCTAACATCCGCTTTCCTCTAGTCTACTATTAATTTTCATGAAAACGCATCTTTCCGCCTTTTAAACCGTAGTATAAGGATAGGACAACTTCAGAAAGGTGATACATCATGAAAAATAAAGAAATTAAACAGCAAGCTCGACTTCAGCTTAAGAGACAATGGGGCACTGCCGCATTGTTTACGTTGTTGTTCTCGAGCATCTTTTATCTTATCCCACTAATTATTGAAGTGAATTTGAGTGGTGGTTGGAGCGCTTGGTTGAATCAACCCGCGGACGAACTTAACGGACCGACGTTCAGCACGTTCATCATCACACTCGTTTTACTGCCATTATATATTGGATACCTGTGGACGTTTTTATCTGTGATTCGTACGGGTGAAAAAATTAATGTTTCGAGTCTATTTCAAGCGTTTTCTGAGATCAGCACGTATGTAAAAATACTCGGCGCCTACTTAGTAATGATGGTGTACTTGATTCTGTGGTCTCTACTTCTCTTGATTCCTGGTATCATTAAAGCGTTCAGTTATTCGCAAACGTACTTTGTTCTAAAAGATCATCCCGGAATTGGCATTAACGCTGCGATCAAGAAAAGCCGTAAGCTGATGGACGGCTATAAGTGGAAATTTTTCGTTTTACAGCTAAGCTTTCTAGGCTGGGGCATTCTCTGCGTTTTATCTCTCGGCATCGGCTTCTTTTGGCTCGCTCCCTACATGAGTGCTTCGTATGCTGCGTTTTACAGCGATCTTGTTAACGAACACCAAACAGAATAAATTTCTATTGACCCCGTGGCTTTGGCTCCGGGGCTTTTTACTCTTTTTTCATGAAAAAATCTTCCCCCACATACTTTATAAGGAATGGCATTAAAGGGGGATTCCGTATGGGGATTATTGAGGTTCTTCTAGCTCGGGCAAACACGGCGACCGTAACAAAATCAGGAAACGACAGTACGGCCTCGATCGGCGGGAATCCTTTTCAAACAATCAACGGAGCTATCTCTGCCATTGTAGCTTCAAATGCTCAAGGAATCACGATTCTGGTATATCCAGGTACATACGATGAGGTCGTTACATTGCCAGAAGGGAACTCGATTAAAGGAATAAGTGCTTCAACCGTCATCCTTTCAAAAGACGTAACCTCTAACACGACGCTACTAACGATGGGTAACAATACGACTGTAGAGGACATTACTCTTCAACTAACTTCTTCAGCTCATGTCGATCTAACGGGAATCGCTTTTCCAGGTACGACTGCACAATCTTCTAGCGTAAAAGGTGTAACGGTTCAAGTCGATAACGTTGCGGCGGGTACTGGCGGCACTTCGAATGTTTATGGCGTTCATTCATTCGGAACAGGAAATCCGACGATTGGAACAAGTAATCTGTTTAACTCGAGTGTAACGGTACGATCTGCAGGGCTTGGCAACAAAAGAGGGATACTTGTTGATTCTAATCCACAAACGTTCAACTGCCAAAATGCCGTGATTCAAAGTATAAATGGTGGTGGTGCAGGCTCCTACATCGCTGCGGAAGTAAACTTAACGGGAGCTTCACTCAAATTGGTCGGATGTATACTTGAGGGAGGAACGGCAGATATCTCGCAAAGTGCTGGTACGTTAACAATCGGAAGTACTCAATTGATCAATTCAACAGCGAACAACCTCGGCTTCTCAACCTTCGGACAGCCTTCTATCTTCTTTTGGGCTCAACCTGGTGTTATTGGACTCGGCACTAGCTTTTATCGTCCGGGGACAGCGTCTCTCACGGGTACTGAGGTCATCATACGAATCAGCCAAAGATGTATCGTAAAAACGTTAAATATTCGCTCACTCGTCAGCCCTGGCCTAGGTACTTCAGTAACCTGGACGATCCGTAAGAATGGCGCAGATACGGGACTGAATGCTTCTATGAACGGTTTACAAAATTCCGCGATTAATGATGACGTTTCGTTAACTTATGAAGCTGGAGATACACTCTCTTTAAAAGTTTCAACTGCCATTATTAGTACGATTGCTGATACGGTTGTCCAAGTTGAAATTGTTTAGTTTTTTAGCCGCTGTTTATGATTTTTATGAACTGAAGGATGAGCGGAACACCTCGATCAGGAACAGGACCCGCTGATGGTAGAAGCGTCAGTCTCCCTTCTTCCACTTCATAAAAAGAAGACGGCTGCAGCATGCCGTTAACAAATAGATTCACATACGAAACAGTTGTCGGATTCAAAATATCTGTGCTTCCATACTCTATATATCGATCGTCGTTCGTATATATTCTTTTGACGCCATCTGAAACAGTCGTGTATTGAAAGGTGTCTACACGTAGTAACCTCGGTGATGGTGGTACAGGTGGAAATGGCGGAAAAGGGATGTGTGCCGGACACGAGAAATAATAATAGTCGTCAGCTTCACACGATGGACAGTCGCAACAGGTACAGTACGTCGATGATGAACGGCAAGACTCGTTTCGGAAAAGAGTTCTTTTTGATTGATGTTGTGAACAGCAGCGGTCAAACAAGGTTTTTCTTTTACCACACATATGATTTGGTTTTTGGAACAACGTAAACTCCCCCTATCACGGCTAGCTCTAGTACCTTGCCCCGCTGCTGCTCTATCTTGAATGTCGTTAATTAAGTAGTTACAAACTCTATGATTACAGGTGTCTGACCGGCAAGTGTATCCCCGTTTGGAATGGTGATCTCAGCTGTCGTTACGGTTGATGTATCATCTGTCTGAATCATGCCATTAATGTATAGGTTATAGTACGAATATGTCGTAGGGAAAGCTGTAGCAGGTGCACCTGTGTCGTCTGTAAAAGCAGTTGCTGCAATTTCAAATGTCGCACCCGTTCCAGTACCACTTGCGATGGTTGAAGCGAATCTGCTCGCGTTCACATTGAAATACGGTTTAATGATTGGCATTGATGTAATCCCCATTTCATTTAGATTTTAGACTCTCAAACAACTGTTGGTATTGCCTAACAACACCATTATTCTATGCTAATGTACCTATAAATGACCCAAAAAAGTCCCCCCTGAACTGTCCATCTTAAATGGACAGTTCAGGGGATTTTGTATTTGTTTGGGGTCAGACCCCATTTCCTAAAATATTTCCCGACAGTAGGACATATCTATCAATATAGGACAGTCAGACAAGACATCTAAGGGGTGGCATGATGGATCAACTTACTTTAATCGTCGTCGGGGTCATTGGGTTTCTCGTGTTTATGGGGATTGTGGGGCATACACAAACCGCTTATCACTTTCGGAAATGGAACAAAGAGCTTCAACAGCTTGAAACGAATAAAGATCAGCAGCCGTATTCGCAATGGCTACAACGCGTTACAGCGGATTACAAACAGTTTCATCTAGCAGGAGTTCCGCAGCTCAACACGCAGGCACTGATTGAAAAACATCTATACAATGAACGCATTCCGCTTCTTGGCGTCTTGAGGGTACCGGTCGGCAATATCCAAAAGCTGCTCAACCAGCTTCCGTCCTTCACGATTATTCTCGGTGTGCTTGGAACGTTCGTCGGACTTACGCTCTCTCTTTTATCGATGCAAGATACGCTCATGACGCTCGGCACGCAGCCTGCTGATTCAAATCTTACGCTAAACTCAATCATATCCTCCCTCACTGCACCATTTGAAGGGATGAGTGTTGCCTTTTATACGAGTATTGCTGGAATTGGAGCCGCACTTCTGCTCAATTCCATTCAGTCAGGCTTCTTCTCCCAAGGAACATCACTTTCTTATATGCAGAACAAACTTTTAGCCGATTGTGAAGTATACCTTGATCACAACATTAACAGCGACCTGATCAACGACAAACCACAAGATTCGGTTGAACGCCTTCTTGATCGCCTTGCCTCACGCGTCGAGTCGTCATTTGATAAAACACTCGGTGAATTCGCATCGCAGATGGTTAATTTTACAGCAGGTCTTCAAAAAGCGATGGAAGACGTGAATGGAATATTTGAAGCACAGCGCGAACACGCTGAACGGTTCGCCGCTTCTGCTACACAGCTCGATCAGTTCGGACAGCGGTTCAACGAGACGACAAAAGAACTAGGAACCATTCAAAAAACGGTCGACACGAGTATTAACGCGCTCGCTAAGAACATCTCTTCTTTCGAGCAGCAGCTAAAAACGAGCAACGACCGCCACACACAAGGTCAGCAAAAGTTTGAACAACTCATCCAACGCTCTGATAAAATGCTGCAAGAAGCACAGCGCCGATCTGAAGAGCATGCCCAATCGATGCTTCGCGGCATGCAGGAACAGCTGCAGCACTACCAAAATCAGCATGATGCACTCGAGAACCGCCTCGCGCAAAAGCAAGACGAATGGCATTACCGATATGCCGAAAAACAAGGCGAATACGGCCGTGCGGCAGCTGACTTTGCATCAAGCGTCGGTCAGCTCGAAAAAGGATTCTACGCTGCGGTGGAGCATATCAAGCGTGATTTTACCGACCAAGTTAGAAACATCATGGATAGTCAGAGCAGACAGCTCGCTTCTGCCTTAAACAACTCACAAAATCAAAACAGCCGCGATGATGATATGCGCGAGCTCGCTCGAACGCTCGAAAACCTGCACCACGGCTTAACGCGAAGCATCACCGACAACAATCGCACACTCTCTGACATGTATCACCTCATGCAGCGGATCTACCAAGCTGCCATGAACCAATCATCCAACCAAGTGATCTATGAAGCACGCAGTCCTCGTGCACCAGAATACGTTGAAGATGAACGCATGCCAGAAGTCTCGCCGCAAAATTTTAGGAGACGGTGATCGGTATGAAGGCGCGAAAATCTTACTACAACGACGACAGCCAAGAAACGCAAGAAATCTTCTGGCCAAGTTTTACCGATATGATGAGTATGATGGTGCTCGTCATGATTTTTATCGCGATCCTCGCTTATGTGCAGAGCATCTATAACGCGTATGATCAGGCTCAGATTAAACGCGAACTTGGTCAGGTGGCAGAGGTGAAGAAGCATATTTCTGACCTCATTCAAAAACAACTTGAAGAAAACGTTGGAAAAGATAAAATCATCCGTGGACCGAACAACACGATCTCTGTAGAAGGAAATATTCTTTTTGATACGGGAAGCGCAGATATTTCAGCTAAAGGTAAGCAAGTGCTCGACCCGCTCGCTGACGCACTCGCGGCAATTATCGAGGAAAAAGACATGAGTCAGTACCTGTACATCATTCTGATTGAAGGCCATACTGATTCCGTTCCGTACGACAACTGGTCGCTCTCCACTCAGCGTGCGGTCGCGGTCGTTGATTATCTTGGAAAAGCAAATCCAAAGCTTGCTAAAAAAGAGTACGCGCAATACCTTGCCGCAACAGGATATAGCGAATATAAGCCAATTGCAGAAGGTAACTCTGCTCAGGCTCTGCAAAAAAACCGCCGCATCTCGTTTCAGATCATTTTGGACGACGACAAATGGCAGAGCAAACTTAAGGAGATTGTAGAGCAATAACAAAATCAGCACAAAAAAAAACGAGCGGAACTCTTCGCTCGTTTTTGTCTGCTATTAAGCTTGTTTTTTACGCAACTGACGCTTAAAATACAGAAAGACCGGAAATGGAATAAGTATAAACCCAGAACTTTTTACAATATTATTTATCTCATTCCTTCTCTCCTGCAACTTTTCGTTTTCAATCATCATCTCGTAGTCTTTCCGCATTTCTTCTTCCGTTTTCTTATTAGGCAACGGCTTTCCGTTTTCATCATATTCTACTTCCGCTAAACCCAGTTTGTATTCTGCAAAACTAGCTTGATATGTATTCGGGCTCACAATATCGGCCACGCTCATAAATACGCTAATACTTCCTCCTATCGTTAGCGAAAGCGTCGTAAACAACACCAAATATATATACAAATGTCTAAACATCTTCTCTTCCCCCTTCTCATCGTAAGCTGTTTTTGACTTCACAGCTGCAATCGCCACTCCGACAAATAACAATAATACGACCACTGCAAAGTACACCAAGTAATCTAGATCAAAATAAAACATATCTTCACCTAGCTTTCTATTAAAAATTGCTATATTAACAGAGCTACTCCTCTATAGTTTTTCTATTATTTGCTATTACTATATAATTCTCCTTTAACTTCTTATATGATTCTATAATAAAATGGAAATATTTTTATAAAAAGTAAAACTATTTATCTATCCACTACGAATATATGAGCAAGACAACCTTTTTAGTCTGGAAGTGAAGACAAAATCATGATGAAGCAGAAAAGATGGATCAGCTCTGTTCAAAAAAAAGGCGATCAACATGCGGCGAACGAGCTCATCTCTCATTACTATCAATCTATTTATGCCTATGTTTATAAACAAACACTGAACAAAGAACTATCACTCGATCTAACACAAGACATTTTTATTAGCATGCTTCAATCGATCCAACAGTTTGACGAGAAAAAAGCATCCTTCAAAACATGGCTGTACCGAATCGCGACCTACAAACTCGTAGATTATTTCAGATCTAAAAACTATACATATGATCGTTCCACAGACTCGATGGAAGGTATTGATGTAGCTATGCCTTCAGATTTCACGCTCGAGTTGGAATGGAGAGAAGACATTGAAAAGGCGGCAGGACTTATAAACACGTTCTCTATTATCGACCAGCAGATTCTGCGGCTTAAATTGTTCGGCGAGCAAACGTTCATCGAAATTGCCAGCTCTCTTGATATGCCTGAGTCATCTATTAAAACAAAGTATTATGCTGCGATAAAAAAAGTGAAGCAACGAATGGAGGCTGAATAAATGGAGAAGCAAAAATTCCACATCGAATATCCAACGGATCTTGAAAGAAAAAACCAGATTTTATCTATCGTATCTGCCGGTCTAACCAAACCCAAATCGTTTCTATCTTATCTTCTTGAAATGTATCAGCAGCTCGGCTTTCGCTATTTATTTCGAGATGCTACTGAAATTCTGTTTACGACCTGTTTAGCGCTAGCTGTAATGCTATACGGCATATTTTCACTGAAATCATCTTTAGACATGCAAGATTTATATTCTTTCATCTTTACGTTGTCTCCTATTTTTTTCTTTGCTCTATCCTCTCTATTTTTAGTACGTGCTTTAATGAAAGACACTTTCTCAGTAGAGATGACCTGTAAGTACCATGTGTTTCAGCTAGCCGCTTTTCGTATGTTAATTTTCAGTCTGCTAACGATGCTCATGAATATCGCATTGATTATCGTTCTATCGTTCTTGTTTCAATCGATTCAAATCCTGGATGCACTGCTGTTATCATGCAGCTCGTTAAGCCTATTTTCGGTCCTTTACCTGTACGCCTTACACCATGCAAAAGGGCCGTTCGCCACTTATCTCATGATGGCAAGCTGGCTGTTAGTGAATGTTCTGCCGGCCACCTTAAATCAGAACATGTACAGCATGTTTTTAAGTCATGTACCTACATATGTATACGGAGTCGTACTCATCATCAGCATCGTGCTCTATGTAAAAACGCTAAAAAAACTAATTGCATTTAGAGGTGCAGAAGGAGTTTTATAAATGTTAATCGTTGAAGATGTTACAAAAAATTTCGGTCAGTTTCATGCACTAAGAAATATTAACCTAGAGTTTCATAACGGTGTGTATGGATTGTTGGCGCCGAACGGAGCAGGTAAAACAACACTGATTAAAATGCTCACGACCCTCTTGTTTCCAACGAGCGGAAGCATTCGTTATGACGGAGAAGATATTATTAAGATGGATGAAAAGTACCGGGAGATGATCGGTTATCTTCCGCAGGAGTTTGGTTATTACAAAAATTATTCGCCTACCTCCTATTTGCTTTACTTGGCGGCGTTAAAAGGAATACACCGAAAAACGGCAATTACTCGTGTTGAAGAACTGCTTAAAACTGTAGCACTGGATCATGTGGCAAATAAAAAGATGAAGAAGTTTTCAGGTGGGATGATTCAACGTGTTGGGATCGCTCAAGCCATGCTGAACGACCCGAAAATTCTTATTCTAGATGAACCCACAGCTGGCTTAGATCCTAAAGAAAGAGTTCGTTTTCGTAACCTGCTTACGAACCTGGCTCGCGATCGCATTGTAATCTTATCCACGCATATCGTTTCAGATGTAGAATCGATCGCAAACGAGATCATCATGATCAAAGACCAAGAAGTGTTATTTAAAGATACTGTTTCTAACATCTGCCGCAAAATTGATGGACTTGTTTACGAGACTGAAGTGAGTTATGAACAAACAGAACAATTTCGTACGACTTACCTTAGCTTGTCTGAAAAACAAGAAAACGGAAGCATGTACATGCGGTTTTTAACAGAAGACACAGCGAAACCAGAGTGGAAATCGGTACACCCTAACTTAGAAGATGTCTTTTTGTATATCTATCAAGATGGAGTACGTTCCGATGATCAAACGGCTTGAATTTAAAAAAATTATCTCGTCCCCTATTATTCTAGGATTGTTCGTACTGTTTCTTTTGTTCAACTGCTTTCTCATCTATCAGCAATTAAATCTGCGTCATGATATGAAGTCACTTCAGCCAATCGTACAAGAAACCGGATCATTAATGGATGAAGAGGGACGTAAAAAGCTGCAAACCTCGTATGAACAAGATTTAAATACTTGGAATAAGCTCTCACAGAGCAAAACTGGAGACACCTATCAAACCGCAGCGGACTTTTATAAACCAGAGCCCTACTATAGTTTGATTGAATCAAACATTTATTCAAAAGAAGAACTGCAAGACATCAACAAACTCGCGATAAAAGAAACGTATGTGAACTCCTTACAAGAAATTGAGACAAAATATAATGAACTAAATGTAATGGAAAATGCAGAAGAAGGCATTAGGCTTTTCGGATTGAAAGGTGCAGCTGCTGAAAAAGTTCGTGAGCAATACACTTTATTGAAGCCACGTGTAGAAGAGCTTATCCAAAACAAAGAACATCTTCATCTTTTCTTTCATGGGAAAATGTTTGGTACACATTCTTTTCTTTTTAAAACGTTATTTGGGTTTATGCTGTTTCAAGCTATGATCTTAATCGTTCTGTTCACTGCTTTTATCGTCAATTATGAGTTTGAACATAAAACATCCTTAGTCGCTTATGCAACACAACGCGGCAGAAGATTAATGTGGGATAAGCTTCTTGTGTCCATTTTCACATCAATACTTGTAACTGTCGTTCTTCTCGCTATAACACTATTCGTTTATTTTATGGTGTTTGACTATTCTAGTCTTTGGAACGTACCGATCAGTTCTGGATTCTTAATAGAACTAAACAATATACCTTTTATTAGCTGGTGGAACGTCACGTTTATCCAATATCTATTCATGTCATGTGGTTTAGTTGTAATCTGCCAAATCCTATTTGTTTTGATTACGTTTTGCCTCTCCATGCTGATACGGAACAGCTACATCGTTTTCACACTTTTTGGTGTTATCTTTTTGGCAGGTCTTTATATGCCAAGCATCATGCCCAAGGACAGTACAATGCTTCTTTACACGCACTTCTCTCCTTTTATTCTAGTGATGAATGTGAAGAAATGGTGGATGGAAAGCGGAGTTTTTACGACGTTCAAATTTTACGAAGTCATTACCGTCACAGGATGGTTAATCGCTTTACTGCTCACAGCATGGTTTTTCATCAAACGTTTTGCTAAAGAAAATATATAGATAGGACGCGAACTTATGAGAATCTTATTTAATGAGATAAGAAAGCTGTTTTCGATAAAAATCATCTGCCTGCTGCTTTTAGTCAGCTTCATCGTATATCAACAGTTTATCATGTTTGAATTTAAGTATTTTCCTAACGGCAGACCACAGTTAGATGGTTTACGCGCTACACAAAAAATGCTAAAAGATTATGGCGAATTTATGGATAATGAGGAATTTGAAGATTTTAAAGGTATTAAGGAACAACGAATATCAGAAGCAACAGAGTATCTTAAGTCACAGAAAGAAATGGTCGCTGCCGGCATTGATACGTATGAGGAATTTAGCAACATGGATCTGGAAAACGAAAAACTAGCTGCGCTGCATAGCAAAATCTTTTTTGAAGACTCTGTAGATATTTTTTGGGAGATTCAGGCACGTGATGGGATCATTGACAGATATGAGCATCCTGAACGTTTTAATGAGCATGAACTAACTCCAAAACAAAATGCACGCATGGATGAATTGGTTGAAAACGGATCAACAAAAGCGATATTTACGGATATGGTGTTTGAAAACTACAATGCTTTAATAAAATTTGTAGCCATTCTCATCTTCTTAAACATCATGATTATTCTTATGCCATTATACATTCAGGACAAGAGAAATCACGTACAGCTTCTGCAGTATACATCAAAAACAGGACGCAAACTTTTTTCTCAAAAGCTCCTTACAGGAATATCTGCCGCAATGATCGTTATAACCGCTCAGCTCGCTTTTTTCTTTTTCATGTATAGAGGCAATGACACGAGTATGTTCTTTCCACTTTCGATTAACTCCATATTTAATTCCTTTGTTTCATGGTATGACTTAACCTTTTTTCAATACATCGTCCTTACTTTGATTTGTGTCTATTTGTTAGGAATCGCGTTGGTATTTGTCGGAGCTTGGGTATCTAGCATCGCTCCCAATTATATGACGAGTGTAGGTCTGCACGTTCCGCTAGCCTTCTTGCTATTTGGCACAGGTACTACATATCTTATTCAAGACCTTACTACAATCTATTTAAATCCTTATCTCGTACCTATTTCTTTTATCACAATTCTTATTCTTACTTCGCTATTGTTTATGTGGCGTTATCGAAGGGAAAAAGTGAAGAATATTTAAGGTGAAGCAGCATCGGCTAATTTACGCAGATGCTGCTTTTATACACGTTAATCCATTACTGCTCTCAATCTCTTATTCTGCCTATTCAAAAACAACCATACCCCGCCTAGCACAATAAATAGTGCAGCAAACAGAATCGGAATTTGATAAAAACTCCAGATGCTTGGTCCATAGTTAGTATACTGTAGATGTTTTTCAACGGTTTTTTCATAAGAAGTTCTGTATTCGTACTGAACGACCCAGTTATCATTCGCCATGATTACCGTTCCTTTATCATAGTCACTCGGCACGATCTTGTCAGTATCCTCTATTACTTTATTGTTGCCAACAACTATACTGGCATTTGTATAGTCGATCGGAAAATGAGAATCAGGTCCTTCCTTCACAGCTTGGTTTTGTTTGTCTTGCAACCAGCTCTCTACGTCCTTAGCAGCGAACACAGCAACTAAATTTAACTTATCATCATACTTGTTAAAGACATCTAGCAGATCGTATTTTTCCTTGTCTCCTACTTCATTTGATGCATCTAGTACATCAAACACATCGTTCATGATGATTTCCTTTTCTTCTTCCACTACTTGAAGCTGATCAACTTCCTCTTTATAATCATCTGCTTTTGAATAGGACGTGATGAAGAAGATCGCGCTTAGTACAAGAAAAATGACCGCAAGCGTTAGAATATAGTTCGTAAACTTTTTCTGAACCGTAAAAAATTCAGAAAGTCCTTTGACCATTTGATTTTCTCCGCCAAAATTGTTAATCGCAATACGGATCGCTTCTTCTTCCATTTTCCCTTCTGCTTTTAATTCTTCAACGGCTTCAATAAGGTGAGATCGCATCTCTCTTTTTAACTCTTCCACTTCGTTTCTAGAACCTACAACATCTTTGTAGATGGATTGAATGTATTTATCGATCTGCTTCAACCTATTCTCCTCCTTCAATGAATTGATCAATGATTCGTTTTACAAACTGCCATTCTTTTCGCTTTTGCTCAAATCCATTCTTCCCTTGCTCTGTCAGTCTATAATACTTCCGCCTTCCTCCTGGCCCGTGCTCATCTCCCCAGTAGGATTCAATCCATTCGTTCTTTTCTAATCGTTTTAGTGATAAATAAAGCGTTCCTTCTTTTAACTCAAACTGATCTTCGCTTTTTTCGCGAACGAGCTTTGCCAGCTCATAACCGTACATATCTCTTTTAACCATTAACGATAAAATCAACGTATCAATGTGGCCTTTCAGAACCTCTTTGTTAACTTCCATTTTTAACCACCTCCAAATTCAATATAAAATATAATACCTAATAATGCAAGGTATTATTAAAACAAATATACTAGAACTCTTTTCCCCATGAAAAAAGCACCAGCCACTTAGCCGATGCTTCCTACACTACTTCTTTATTTTTTCTTAACAGGCACCCAGATCTCACTTCTAAATGTAGGTGACGTCGTATCTTTATCCGCGTTCCAAAGAATCTCTGGTCCTTCTGTTTGTTCGTACGACGATGATGGAAACCATTCTGAATAGATACGTCCCCACACGTTCTGCAGGGTTTCTGGAAAAGGGCCGACCGCTTCAAAGACTGCCCAAGTGGATGCTTCCACCATTAGTTCTGACAGATTCTCAGGACAAACATTTGTTGTGGCTGCCCCAATATAATGATCAAGCTCACTGTTTTCAGTTGTCCTCTCCGAAAAGTTCGTTGACGCGCTGATTAAGCCACTAGGCTCTATATTTGATAAACTCTTCAGCTCACTAATCATCTCTGGTGTGAGGCTCTGCCACATCGCGGCAATCTCCGGATTTACCCCTTCAAAAACAAGCGGAACTCGTTTTTTGAGACCCACGATAGAAAATGCCTCTTTTTCAACGATACGATAGTTCATTTCACTTCCTCCTTTTACCGATAATTGAAAGGACATGCGCGGAAAGGCTTTGAGTGATTGACCGTTTTTACGTGCTTCTGATGGCGTAATGCCGTGCATCTGTTGAAATGCTTTTGTAAAAGAATCGGGTGAAGAGTAGCCATATTTCACTGCCACATCAATTACTTTTATGTCGCTGTTCTGCAACTCAAAAGCAGCCAGAGTCAGCCGTCTGCGCCGAACGTATTCTGAAAGTGGAACTCCTGCCAAAAAGGAAAACATTCGTTTAAAATGATACTCTGAACAATACGCTCGTTTCGCTACTTCCGCAAAGTCGATCTCATATTGAAGGTGATCCTCCATATATTGCAACGCGTCGTTCATACTCTTAAGCGAATCCATTACTAACGCCTCCTTTCAAAATAAGAATAACAAGGGGAAGAAGATGACATCCGACAATCTCTGTATATAGTTTAACGGATTTGACGTTTACATCGCACAAAAAAACAACCGCTGCTACGGGCAACGGCTGTTTCAAATTACTATTTAAAAAGGGGGGGTAGTACTACTATTCCCAGCTCACATTTTTTTATTCATCATTTTGCAAGTTTCATAGATTTTTTTTGCGCCACTTCTGTTTTTCCATAATAACTGTGTAAAAACATGCCGAGCATGATGATGAGAACGCCCATCATTGAAAGGAACGTTGGGCTTGCGATCGATAACAGCCACATCTCACCGGCTAATACAAAAATAATCTCAGCCGATTGCGTCGCTTCTACACCAGCCAGTTTCACAGGGTTGTTCGCACAAAGGTCCGTTGCCTGGAAAAAGAGAACCGTTGCGATAACACCTGATGAAATGGCCACTAAGAACGTCTGCCATAACTGATCGTTCGTTGGGGGTCCGCTCTCCACCCATCCGATTCCTGCGAGGACAACCCACCACGGAAGTGATGCGATCGTCATACCGAATGCTCGCTGAAAAGCATCGAGCCTTTTGTTCGTAACAACCATCATTTTTCGATTGCCGAGTGGATAAGCAATTGCCGCGATCAGAACTGGCAGCACAACGTTCAACCAAACGGAGCCGTTCACACCACTTGCTTCCTGCACTTGAACGAGTGCGACACCTCCTAGTATGATTAGCGAAAAGCCTAACCCTTTAAAAGGAATCTTTTGGCGTGTTGCTCCTTTATCTTTCCCACTCTCCCCATCGTAAAAAAAGGGCACGAGAAGAGAACCTGCAACGATTGTAATCTGCCAAGTCGCCGCCACTAACCACGCTTCTCCAAAACCTGCTGCGTATGTAATCGGTGCATAAAAGAGCACAAATCCAACCGAACTCCATAAAAACCACGTGCCAAATCTTGCTTTAAGTTCTTGAAAAACTGGACGCACGTTGCCACGCATCCAAACGATAATCCACAATAACGGAACCATGTAAAAAAAGCGAAGGGCTGCACTCCAATGCCAGCTTCCGCCTGATAAATCCATGGAACGATTCAAGATGAACGTGACGCCAAAGAAAAAGGCTGCCGCAATTCCAAGCCATATCGGTCTCATGTTAAGTCCTCCGTTTCCCTTTAAAAAGTATGCAACTGTCTTGTTCAACATGCTTATCTTTTTTTATTATCTTACCATATGGTTGTACGAATTTGGGAAGACTCTTTTTGGTTCAATAATTACGAGGTAAATTACTTTTTTTACGAGGTAATCCGGATTTTATACGAGGTAACTTGCCATTTATACGTGGTAATCCAACATTTATCCGATTTTCGATCATAATCGACAACTTTGTAACAAACGAAAAGAAGCGAAACCCCACAGAAGTTCCGCTTCCCCCTAACCTAAGCCAAAAACACCGCTCCATACCCGAGTGATCCAATAATCACAAACACCGGGGACACTTTCACTTTTTCCATCAATAAAAAACTGACAGCAGCTAGAAATAGAGTGTGCATCCAACCAACGCTTATATACGATTCGGCAAAGAACTGATACGCCATGATGCCAAGAAGCACAGCGATCGTCGGTTTTACATACGTGCTCATGTTCTTTACTCGTGGTGAATCTTTAAATTTATAAACAAGACCTAAAAACGCGACCATCAATAAAAGGGATGGCGCAACGGTTGCGAATACGCCAATAAACGCCCCGAACCAGCCTCCCTCTTGGTATCCGATGTAGCCTGCCATCTTCGTCGCGATCGGACCAGGAAGCGCATTACCTAGCGCCAGTACTTCGGTAAATTCATTAACAGAAAGCCATTCATAGCGGTCGACGACTTCGTTTTCAATTAAAGGAATGGACGCCGGTCCACCGCCATATCCTAAAATTCCGGGTAAGAAAAAGGCGAGAAAGATATGCCAAAAAGTCATCCTGTCTCCTCTCCTTCCCGCACGCTTGCTTTCTTTTTATCCGTTCCCTTCAATGGTCCAAAAAGAGCGTATGCCAATAATGCACCAATGATGATTCCAGGGTGGACACCTAGAAATTGAAGAAGGATAACACCAGCGAAAATATGAAAAAGGCTTAGTTTTAAACCTAACCCTTTTTTGGAACTATCAAAGAACTGCCACGTTAAGACAGCGAGCATCACAGCGACAACGGGAATGACTCCTTTTGTCATGCCTTGTACCCATGGCTGATCCTTAAATTCTCGGAGTGAGGTTAAGAGCAGAATCATGAGGATAATGGTCGGCAGAATCGTTGCTAATAGCGAAACGAAGAGACCCGTAATGCCTGCCACTCGGTATCCGATATATCCGGCCATTTTTGTCGCGATCGGCCCAGGAAGTGTGTTTCCTAGCGCCAACACATCTCCAAATTCTTCGTCGTTCATCCATTTGTATTTTCCGACCACTTCCTTATGAACAAAAGGGATGGAAGAAGGACCTCCCCCATACCCCAGCATGCCCGACCGAAAGAAGGCAAGAAACAAGTTGAGATACGTCATATGATCAGTCCTTTATTCTTAGTTGAGTTTAGTATGTTACCATGCAGCGATCGAGCCATCTGTTCTTCCTTCCGTTCCACCTGCTAATACACCAGTCTCTGGGTCTCTCCATATGATCTGCCCTCGACCAAAGTTCCCTGAATCTGCAGCCACTTGAACGTCATGACCCCTTCTTGCTAAATCTTCAACAATATGCGGCGGCAGTGAGCGTTCAACTAGAACTTTCTTATTCTCCATCCACTGCCAGCGTGGCGCATCTAGTGCCGCTTGCGGGTTAAGATGAAAATCAACCGTGTTCATCACAACTTGCACGTGACCTTGAGGCTGCATGTAGCCTCCCATCACACCGAGAGGTCCTACGGCTTTTCCATTCTTCGTTAAAAAGCCAGGAATGATCGTATGATACGTCTTTTTTCCTGGAGCGAGTGCGTTATCGTGATCTGGATCCAGCGAGAAATCATGTCCTCTATTCTGCAGTCCGATCCCCGTTTCAGGAACGACTACACCAGAACCGAACCCCATGTAGTTGCTCTGAATGAAGGAGACCATATTGCCTTCTTCATCTGCCGTTGCAAGATATACCGTTCCACCACTTGGCGGTGTTCCGGGTTCTGGCTGAAGAGCTTCATGACCGATCAGGTCTCTACGTTTTGCAGCATAGCTCTCCGACAATAATCCTTCAACAGTGACATTCATCCTTAGTGGGTCTGTTACATATTTTTTCGCATCCACAAAGGCTAATTTGATGGCTTCGATCTGTTTATGATACGTTTCCGCTGATTCTTTTTCGGTAAAATTATATCCTTTTAGCGTGTTAAGTGCCATAAGTGCAACGATGCCTTGACCGTTCGGCGGTATTTCCCAAACGTCGTATCCTCGGTAGTTCACGTTGATTGGCTTCACCCACTCTGGATAAAAGGTAGCGAGATCCTCACTTCGGAGAAATCCACCGTGCGCCTCTGACGCCTCGCTTATTTTTTGTGCGAGTGCTCCTCTATAAAAAGATTCTGATTTCGTTTCTGCGATATCTCGTAATGTGCTTGCATGGTGAGGTGAGCGCCAAATCTCGCCAACTTCAGGAGCGCGTCCGTCTGGAGCAAAGGTTTGGAACCAGCTCTCGAACTCCTCGCCTTTTAATTCACGCTTGTACGTTTCATACGCTTTGCGCCAGTACTTACCGAGAATAGGCGTCAAGGGGTAACCTTCTTCGGCGTAAGAGATCGCAGGTTGCAGCACTTCTTTAAACGGTAGCTTGCCAAATCGGTTGGATAGTTCCGCCCAAGCAGCGGGTGCACCTGGCACTGTAACAGGCAGCCAGCCGAACTTTGGCATGATATCATATCCCGCTTTTTTTACTTCTTCAATCGAAATGCTCTTTGGTGCGGGACCACTCGAGTTCAAGCCATGCAGTTCACCATTCATCCAGACGAGTGCGAACGCATCACCACCGATTCCGTTCGATGTTGGTTCAACGACCGTTAGACAAGCTGCGGTAGCAATAGCTGCATCAACCGCATTTCCACCCTTTTTTAACATATCAAGCCCAGCTTGTGCGGCGAGCGGCTGACTCGTCGCAACCATTCCTTTTTTCGAAAAAATGCTCATCCGATCTGAATGATAAGGGTTATGAAGGGCATTGTACTGAAGTTTCTGTTGTGTATCCTGTATCGTTTGATTCATGATTCTCACCTTTCGTTTTGGGAAGTTAAGGTGCGTTTATAGAATGCATTCATTGTATGGTTTATTGTCTAAAAATTCAAATAATCACACCAAAACAAATCTGTATTACAACAGTTTTTAAATTTTTTACACATTCATACAAACCCTGTCATATCAAGGATAAACAGTTGGACAGATGACTCAATTTTATAAAAAACAAGAAAATGTTATAAAACAGGTGTTGCAAAAAATAAACTGTTATAATACAATGCATTATAATCAAATCAAAAACAAAACAGGAGGAATTTAAAATGAAAAATTACTTGGAGCTTCACCGTAATATTCCTAAGAAGACGTGTTCAGAATGTGGGTGTGTAATCGAAGAACAACACGAATCTTATCTTTATGAGTGCGAGCGCTGCATGGGAAAACACGAGAGGTAAATTTTTTTACCTCTTCTGTTATATAACAATAATATTTTAAGTGCATCTGTTTAATAACATGTTCAGAAAGGACTGTGTAATAAGTGACGATTGAAACTACTAATCTACAAGTGTTAGGCGACATTACCCCAGAGTATGAAAAAATATTAACACCAGGTAGCATTCTTTTCTTAAAATCATTGCACCATCACTTTAATAACACCCGCAAAGAACTTCTGAAACAACGTAAAGCGAGGCAAAGTGAAATAGATGCTGGGATCATGCCTACCTTTTTACCGGAAACCGAACATATCCGTAACAGTGATTGGACTATCTCGCCACTTCCCCAAGATCTTCAAGACCGACGAGTAGAGATAACAGGTCCTGTTGACCGCAAGATGGTGATCAACGCGCTTAACTCAGGAGCTAGGCTTTTTATGGCAGATCTCGAAGATTCCAACTCTCCTACTTGGGAGAACACGATTGATGGTCAGATCAACTTAAAGGATGCCGTTAACCGCTCCATTTCTTTTGATAATGGAAACGGAAAAACGTATACATTGAACGAAAAGACCGCCACGCTCATCGTACGTCCACGTGGCTGGCATCTTGAAGAAAAACATATTGTTGTCGACAACGAACCGATGTCTGGTAGCTTAGTAGATTTTGGCCTTTATTTTTACCACAATGCAAAGACACTAATCGAAAATGGATCTGGACCGTATTTCTATCTTCCTAAAATGGAAAGTCATAAAGAAGCTCGCCTTTGGAACGATGTGTTTATTTACGCCCAAGAACAGCTCGGAATTCCAAGAGGTACCATTAAGGCAACTGTACTAATCGAAACTATTGTCGCGGCTTTTGAGATGGACGAAATTTTATATGAGCTTCGTGAACATTCCGCAGGCGTAAACTGTGGCAGATGGGATTATATTTTCAGCTATATTAAGAAGTTCCGTAATCAGCCACACGTGATTCTCCCTGACCGTTCGCTCGTTACGATGACTGTTCCGTTCATGAGATCCTATTCTCTTTTGGCCATAAAAACATGCCATAAACGAAACGCCCCTGCGATCGGTGGGATGGCTGCACAGATTCCGATAAAAAATGATGAAGCTGCGAATGCCGCTGCTTTTGAAAAAGTGCGTGCTGATAAAGAGCGCGAGGCTTCTGACGGTCATGACGGGACATGGGTTGCCCATCCGGGACTCGTGCCTGTTGCTATGGAAGTATTTGACCGCATCATGCCAACGCCTAATCAGATCGATCGAAAACGTGAAGATGTAGTCGTAACGGCTGATGATTTAGTGGCTGTACCAGAAGGCGAAATCACAGAAGAAGGTTTGCGCGTCAACATTAGTGTGGGCATCCAATACATTGCTTCTTGGCTGAGAGGTAAAGGAGCTGCACCGATCAACCATCTCATGGAAGATGCAGCTACGGCAGAAATCTCACGAGCCCAAGTATGGCAATGGATCCGACACCCTAAAGGTATTTTACGTGACGGCCGCAAAGTGACGTTCGAGCTGGTAGAGGAACTAAAGTTGCAGGAAGTTCAAAAGTTGAGACAAGGAATGAATGAGGAGTCATTCAATTCTGGTCGTTTTATGGAAGCTGTCGCACTGTTTGATGAGCTAATCCGCGATAACGAGTTTCAAGATTTCTTAACCAATCGCGGTTATGAGGTGTTGTAGGTTTATCTTTTTATTCCAACTTATAGATTTTCATATTAATTAATGAATGATTAACCCATTCTCATGTAATATATGCCCCTTTATTAATGTAGTTGAGACGGTTCAAGTGCTTTACCGAGCGAAACGATAGTGTTTGTGCGCGAAACAAGTGACCTTTTGAGTGAAATGAGGGGTTTTTGGCGCGAAACAGTGTCCTGTTTGAGCGAACGTGTAACAAATATAAAAACACGTACCGTAAAAACCAAAATTCTTACTATCCCAAAATGCCCACGTCCCAATTGCATTAAAAGATTTATCTAATCATGTCTAAGAATCATCAACTCACAAAAAACCAATAAACCTTAAGGAGAGAGATTAATGAATCAATCACGTGTGGAGAAATTACAGGATATGTGGCAAAACGAAGAGCGCTGGTCAGGTGTTCAGCGTCCTTATACAGCAGAAGAGGTTATTCGCTTACGCGGATCCATCGATATCGAGCATACACTTGCAAAACGAGGTGCCGAAAAATTCTGGGATCTGCTTCAGAACGAAACATATGTAAACGCTTTAGGAGCACTAACGGGCAATCAGGCTGTTCAGCAAGCAAAGGCAGGTCTGAAAGCCGTATACTTAAGCGGTTGGCAGGTCGCAGCAGATGCCAACCTTTCTGGAAACATGTATCCCGACCAAAGTTTGTATCCAGCAAACTCTGTGCCACACGTGGTAAAACGCATCAACTCTGCTCTTCAACGCGCTGATCAGATTCAGCACATGGAAGGCGGAAACGAAGTCGATTATTTCCTTCCGATCGTTGCAGATGCAGAAGCTGGTTTTGGCGGACAACTGAACGTGTTCGAACTGATGAAAGGCATGATTGAATCTGGAGCATCAGCTGTTCACTTTGAAGATCAGTTATCTTCTGAGAAAAAGTGCGGACATCTAGGTGGAAAAGTGCTTTTGCCTACGATGACGGCTGTACGCAACTTGATCTCTGCTCGTCTGGCGGCAGATGTGATGGGAACGCCAACGATTCTGATCGCACGTACGGATGCTGATGCTGCTGACTTGATCACTAGTGACATCGATCCGGTCGATCGCGCGTTTATTACAGGTGAGCGAACTGCTGAAGGTTTTTATCGTACGAATGCTGGCCTTGATCAAGCGATCGCACGAGGACTTGCATATGCTCCTTATGCGGATCTGATCTGGTGCGAAACGAGTGAACCGAACTTAGAACAAGCACAGCGTTTTGCAGATGCGATCCACGAGCAGTTCCCTGGTAAACTATTAGCTTACAACTGTTCTCCTTCTTTTAACTGGAAAAAGAAGCTGGATGATGCAACGATTGAAACGTTCCAGCAGCAGCTTGCAGCGATGGGCTATAAGTTCCAGTTCGTTACACTTGCAGGCTTCCACGCACTTAACCATAGCATGTTCGAACTAGCAAAAGGCTACAAAGCGAGAGGCATGGGTGCCTATTCTGAGCTTCAGCAAAGAGAGTTTGATAGTGAGATCGATGGCTATACGGCAACTCGCCACCAGCGTGAAGTAGGAACAGGCTATTTTGATGAAGTAACACAGCTCGTTTCGGGTGGTACAGCTTCAACAACGGCTCTAAAAGGATCTACAGAAGAAGAACAATTTCAATCACAAAAAGCGTAGAGATAGTATTATTGGATAGGAGATATATAGAAAAAAGGACAGGAGCAGATGCCCTTGTCCTTTTTTAGCATTTAATTTACAAATGTATTGTGAACGCGCCACGATTTCTTTGCATACGTTGACCAGATGATAAACGCCAATAACGCAGAGGCTGAGTTTACAAACGGCGTTCCTGTATTCACTTCATCTACAAACAGAAGCAGAATATCTGTTAAAATCGCAAAGGCTAATGTAATCTGCAGCAAAAATACCCACGTCTTTACGAAAGCTTTCTTCTTCGTGAAAAATAAATACAGAAGATAGATATTCAATCCGATTAATCCAATATTAAAGATTAATTCTCCGTATACGACGTATTTTAATAATAACGAGTTGAATTTATAACCTTGAATCGCATCAAATCCCACTTGTACAGCATTTAGTTTAAACGGCAAAGCCAAAATGAGTCCTGCTCCTACTAATAGCAGCCATCCTCCTAAACCTTTCAAATCTTCTTTTTGTTTTGGTTGTGTCTCCAATTTCCGACCTCTTTCTGATGTTTGTCTTTTCTGCACTTCTATTTTCCATAAAGGATAAAGTAACTCTATACGGAATATTATATCTAAAATTAATCATGTCAGGAGTCATGTTATGGAAATGATTAAAAAAGCTACTGTTTTTGATGCTGCTGAAATACTTGCGTTACAAAAAATGGCTTATGTGAGTGAGGCTGAATTATACGGAAACTTTGATATTCAGCCTCTTAAGCAAACGGTCGCTGATGTGGAAGAAAGCATAAGAACCCACCACGTATTGAAGTATCTATTTAACGGTAAAATTATTGGCTCCGTCAAAGCTCATGAAAACGAAGGAACGTGCTATATAGGTAAGCTCATGGTCCACCCCGATTTTCAGAACAGAGGCATCGGAAGAAAGTTAGTACAGGAGATTGAGCAATTGTTCTCTGGATACCGTTACGAATTATACACCGGCAGCAAGAGCGTGAAGAATA
This sequence comes from Fictibacillus sp. 18YEL24, assembly GCF_015903855.1. Taxonomy (GTDB): domain Bacteria; phylum Bacillota; class Bacilli; order Bacillales; family Fictibacillaceae; genus Fictibacillus; species Fictibacillus phosphorivorans_C. Next base: position 323,347 of record NZ_JACZDT010000002.1, on the reverse strand, counting down.
TCTCTTTTTACGAAAAGCTAGGCTACAAAGCGTTTAAAACCCATCGATTAGACTTTGAAGAAACTATCTTTGTTTTTATGGAAAAGCAGCCTGTATTGTTAAAAAAAATAAGGCTGTTTTCTTAAACTTTGTTGCTTTTGGAAGTGTTGATTTCCGTTCTAGGTTGCTCGCTTTCCACGGGGCAGGCGCTGAGCCACATTCGTACGTTTCACTCTTAAGTGTCTCAGCTGCCCGCCTGTCCCGTAGGAGTCTCGCACCTTCCACTACAATCAATTGTCAAAGGTGACATGGGTACAAAGCAATCTTTTAGAAAAGAGCGAAAAATAAAGAAAAGAGGCTGATACGAAAGTCAGCCTCTTTCTCGTTCTATTAAGCTTTCACATCACGCTTTTGGAAGACTGTAAACGTAATCGCGAGCATGACCACCGTGTATACGGCGAGAACGCTAATAGAGAACGGTAGCGTTAAGTCCTTAATCATTTGATTCTGTCCATCGATTAATACACTAAGATCCATGTTGGCAAACAACGTGTAGATTACCCAATCTTTGTTGGCAAGAAGAGTAACAATAATGTTACCGGCAAACATCGTAAACATTGCCACACCGATTGCGACAGAGTTACTCATGAACAAGGTTGAAATCATGAATGACATAGCTACGAGTGTTGTTAATTCAATAAATTCTACACCGATGTTAGCAAACACGTACTCCACGATCAGCCTTTCCTTCACTTGCCCATCTTCTGCTGTGATCAAGTACGATTGATCCATGCCACCAAATCCATAGGCAAGGCCACCTACGAGCCATGTCACTAGAATAACAACAAGCCACATTAAGAACGCGAAGCCGAGTGTTGCAACGAATTTTGATAAAAGAATTTTCCATCTACTGTAAGGGCGGATCAGAAGCATCTTGATCGTCCCTTTTGCAAATTCATTAGATACGATATCACTAGCCACTACGATTACGAACAATCCGATAAAAATTGAAAGCCACGACATGTCTTTCATGAACTGCCATGCTGTTGTTTCATATGGTGAAATGTCGTTAGCAATTGCATATTCGTTCTGCTTGATGTTTGATTCTAGAAACTCGGTTGAAAAATCATCACCGTTATTTTTTTTCATTTCTTCTAACGCTTTCTTATCATCCTTAACCGTCTGTGTCAGCTCTTGCTTCCAATTTTCGTTCACTTCTACATCTGTTGTTACCTTATCATAAACAGCGATACCGATAATGATAACGATTGGGATAGCAAGGAAGATCCATGTACGTGTACGGCTAAAGATTTTAATCCATTCATTCGTTAACAGGGATAGCCATTTCATTTAGATCTCCCCCTTTCTTTGTCATCTCTAAGAATCGTTCTTCTAGCGTCTTCGTTTTGCGTTGGATGCCCACAACGAGAACGCCTGCGAGAACAAGTTGTTTGTTCATTTCAGCTATAAATCGAACGTCTGCTGTTTGGACGATCAGTTCTTGACCTGACTCTGTTACGCTCAGATCTTCATTTAAGTTAAGAAGAACTTGTTTTGCCTGCGAAACATCACCTTCAATTTGGAAGTGAACCTTCACATCTGCTTCGTCTTCCTGGTTCAGAATCTCGTCGATACGTACAAGTTTTCCGTTTTGAATAATCGCTACACGGTCACACATCATCTGCATCTCAGCAAGCATGTGTGAAGAAACGATTACAGAGGTACCGTTGTTCGCAAGTAGGCGTAAATAGTTACGAAGGTCATAGATTCCTTGTGGATCGAGTCCGTTTGTCGGTTCGTCCAGGATTAACACGTTCGGCTTATGTAAAAGTGCCTGAGCTACGCCCAGTCGCTGTCTCATACCAAGCGAGTATGTTTTCACTTTATCGTGAATCGCGTACTTTAGATCCACGAGTTCAATCACTTCGTCAATTCTTTCCTTCGTCACATCGGGCATGATCCTCGCATATTGCATGAGGTTTTTATAGCCTGTCATATAATCGTACAGCTGTGGATTTTCAACGATCGCGCCAACGCGTTCCATCGCTTTTTCAAAGTTCCCTCGCAGGTTATCACCGTTGATTATAACGTCTCCGTCCGTGATAGAGATCAGTCCAACGATCATTCGAATCGTTGTAGTCTTACCCGCTCCGTTCGGACCAAGCAGACCGAAAATCTCACCTTCTCTTACCGAAAACGAGAGATCATCCACAATGGTCTTGCCTTTGATCTTTTTCGTTAAGTTTTTAAGTTCTAACGTATGTGTTGTCATGCGCTCCCCAATTCCTCCTATCATAACTCTCTCTTTTCACACTGTAATACGACTGAGAATAAAGAAAAGTTTCGTAAATTATGTAAATTATTTACTTATCACATTACCACTTCTGCTTGCTTTTGGTATATGCTTTTCTCTTTTTGTAACGCGTGTTGAGATAAAAACACCCAGTATAACGAGCACACCGCCCGCTCCTTGATACCATGCCAGTGTTTCGTCTATAAAAATAACGGCAAAGATTGCAGCAAACACAGGGATCAGGTTCAAAAAGACTCCAGCTTTACTCGGACCCACCCGCTCAACCGCCGTATTCCAGGACATGAACGCAACGATTGATGCAAAGATTCCGGTATACAGGATGGTTGCAACAGTACCATATGACCATACTATTTCTTCTGTTTGCATCTCACGTATGGAAAATGGCAGCAAGATGAGGATGCCGAGAAACGCGGTTACGATGAACGTGCTGTATGTAGGAAGAATTCCCGCATATCTTCGAATAAGGAGCGAATAAATGCTCCAGCAGATCACAGCTCCGATCACGATTAAGTCACCTTTATTAAACGACAACTGGAGTAAAACTGTGATTGAGCCTTTTGAGATAATAAATAGCAGTCCAATGAGTGAAAGCATGGCTCCTGCAATCTGTTTCGCGTTGAGCTTCTCTTTCAGAAAAACAAACGACAATAAGAAAAGCAGGATAGGCGTTGATGTGTTAACGATGGATGCATTAATGGACGTCGTAAAGTGCAAGGCGATGTACAGAAGCGTATTAAAGCCCGTGATTCCAGTAATTGATAAGATGAGGACGACTTGCCAATGTTTTTTTAGCATCTGCCATTCTTTTCGTAAAAATGGTACAGCAAACGGAAGGAAAATGAGAAACGCCGTACACCATCGCAAAAAAGAGAGTGTTACAGGCGGTAAACTGCTCGCTATGGCACGTCCGATCACAAAATTCCCGCCCCAGATTAAGTTTGCGACCACTAAAAGTACATACGGGTTAACTTTTTGCATGGTGTGAACCACCTCTTTTTTGAGATTAAGTCGTTTTGAGCTTCAATAAGGTCATTTTCATAGTAGATTAAGTCTAATCAACCACGCATTAAGTCTAAACAGCTACCAATTAAGTCTAAAATCAAAAATAAAGGCCATTCGACAAACGGTGAACATAAAACATCGCCTGCCAGAGTCCTCCTAATCAGCAACTTCAAAAATCATTTTCTCCCACTATAGCAGACTATCTTTTAAAGTAGATATGGTCATTTCGCCTCAATCTAAAATTTGTAAGCTTTTTTCCTGTAAATCCACTTTGAATGCTGTACAATGGAAATTAAAATCATTGAAATACTTTACTTTATGAAGTAAAAAGCAGAAGAAAGAAGATGACATAATGAAAGCGTATCGGACGTATGTGATTTTATTCCTGGTGATGGTGGTGTGGGGGTTAAACGTAACAGCGACGAAAATTCTGGTTACGAACTTTTTGCCTGTTACAATCACTGGAATACGTGTTCTAACGGCGGGATTAACCGTATTTCTGCTTCTCTCTATTATAAAAAAAGTGCGGTGGCTGACGAAAAAGGAGTTTTGGTATGTCTTTCTGGCATCCATTTTTAACGTTGTCGCGCATCACTATTTCCTTTCGATCGGTTTAACCGAAACGACAGCCACGAACGGCGGGTTGATCATGGGAATGTCGCCGCTTCTCACGACCATTCTCGCTATCTCGTTTTTAGGAACGCCTCTTACTCTCTTAAAATCGATCGGACTTCTGCTTGGGTTCTCAGGCGTTGCGTTTATCGTTTTAGAAGGAAACAGTCAGGTAGCAGGGATCTCGTTCGGTGATGGATACATTTTATTATCTGTACTCACGCAAGCTGTAAGCTTTATCCTCATCAAGCGCGTGGCGCACACGTTAGATCCTCGACTCATGACCGGCTATATGATGGTGATCGGTTCACTGTTCCTGATCGTGATCGGATTGATCGAAGAGCCACAAGGATTTGCAGGTGTGGTTGAGAATTCGACCGTTTCGCTATGGCTGATCTATTTTGCTTCAGCTTGTATTGCTACGGCGGTGGGTCATATGCTCTATAATGAGGCGATCGGTAAAATTGGAGCATCAGAAGCTTCAATCTTTATTAACCTAAATCCATTTTTCGCTCTTGTGGGTGCATATCTCTTTTTAGGTGAACAGATCTTGTTTCAGCATGTTTTCGGATTTCTGCTTATCATCACAGGTGTCCTCTTAGGATCTGGAGCTGTTGAGGAGATACGGAACAAAAGAATGCGCAAAAAACATGCGGCTTAGAATGAGCGAACGAACATAAAAAACGACCAGAGATTAAAGATCTGGTCGTTTTTCTTATTACACGCTAGCAGACGCTGCTTTCTTCTTTCGTTTTTGCAAAACAACATTTTGAATCGTTAGGAACACATTCCCGACCATCCAATAAAGAGGCAGAACAGCGGCCAGCTTCCATGCCGAAAACAGGATAATGATCGGCATCACGTAACCCATCATTTTTATTTGCGGATTTGAAGCAGCAAGCTCAGTTGTACTCATTTTATATTGGATGAAGGTGGTTAACGCCGCTAACACTGGTAGCAGATGCAGAGGATCTGCTGTTCCAAGGTTAAACCAAAGAAAGTTGTGCAGAGCAATCTCTTTCGTTTTAATGATTGCATAATAAAATGCAAACAGAATCGGCATCTGGATCAAAAGGGGCAAACACCCCATGGATAACGGATTGACTTCATGTTTTTTATAAACAGCCATTAATTCATTTTGTAATTGCAGTTGAGACTCTCGATCTTTTCCTGTGTGCTTTTCACGTAGCTGTTGGATCTCCGGCTGAATCTTCTTCATCTTTTCCTGATTTTTCGTTTGTTTCAATGTTAACGGCATAATCAGAAATCGTATTACAACAGTTAAGATGATGATCGCGATGCCATAGCTATCGTTAAACAGATACGCCACATATTGGATGAGCTTTGAAAACGGGTAGATGAAAAAATGGTTCCACACACCCGGACTTTCTGCTGTAATCGGTGAGTTATTGCAGCCGGATAATAGAAAAATAGCAAGTAATGAAAGAATGGATACATATTTCTTCAATCTTTGTTCCTCCTTGTTTTTAAAAAAATTTAAGCAAACAAGGAGTAAACGTGCCCTTCTTTATCATCTGGTGTTTCTTTTCTAAACATTGTCCGTGCGATCTCGTCTCGAATAAAGCAATAGTTTTGAACGAGGTGAGAATCGTTCATCCTCTTCTCGGAACTTAGCCTGTCCTGTTTCACATGGTGATTTGATCTATGAACTAGAGATTGATTAACGACCGAAAGCTGCTTAGCAATAATGAACGTTAGTGCGATACTAATGGATAAAACTAATGCGTCCGTTTGATAGATCAGATCAAAAAACTCCATAAATCAAATCACCTCCTATACTTCATTATACAGAGTTTTCACCCTATAAATCTATGATATAGAGATTTCGCCTCTGTCGTATTCTTCGTGCCATGAACAAGTGCGCGTCCGTCTTTAAAAAGAACGAGGCGGTGACTTCCACTCTGAAGCTCTAGTAGGTATGGATTACAGCGAACTTCACCATGAGGCAGTAATCTCTTTTCCATCTCTCCCAAATCAATTTCGATCGTATGAGCCGGACGGATCTGAACGGTATCCCGCCCGCAAAGAACAGCTGTTTTTAACGCAGCACCTTTCTCAAAGTAAGGATACGTAGGGTTAGCCCCACAAGATGGACAATCTACCTTCTTCGCTTTTCCCATCCCTAATTGAACATGCTGATTCGTCCACGTATCAAATGTTACGATCTTCTTTCGAATGGATGCATAGTCTTCAACTAAAATCTTTAACGCCTCAGCTGTTTGATAAGCGGTGACCATCTGAACGGCTGGAGAGATAATTCCTGCCGTATCGCATGTTTGGCCGTTCGCTGGAATCTTATCGAGCAAACAGTTCAAACACGGTCCATCTCCAGGTAAAATCGTGTATGAGATGCCATAGCTCCCAACACACGCCCCATAAATCCACGGTATCTCATATTTCTGAGCTAGATCGTTAATCAACAAACGCGTCTCAAAGTTATCCGTCGCATCCATGATCAGATCGATGCCAGAGATTAATTCTTCTGCTTCCTCGATCCCCATGTCCATCACATGTGCTTGAATTTCTACTTCAGAATTAATCTGGTTCAATCTATTTTTTGCAGCTACTACTTTTGGCAGCTGTCTCTTCGCATCTTCTTCAGAATAGAGCTGCTGACGCTGAAGGTTCGTCCAATCCACATAATCGCGGTCAACGAGAACGATCCGTTTCACCCCTGCACGTGTAAGTGCTTCAGCGCTTCCTGCACCAAGCGCACCTGCTCCAACGATCAGCACGCTTTTTGTCCGTATTTTTGCTTGCCCATCTATACCGATCGGGCTAAATAATTCCTGCCTTGAATAACGTTCATTCACTTCACACTCAACCCTTCTAAAGGACTGCTCGCTGTTGCCGTTTCTTTTCTCGGGATTCTTCCCGCTGCATACCCTAGCTGCCCTGCTTCTACAGCCATTTTCATCGCGAGGGCCATCTTCACAGGATCCTTCGCACCCGCAACGGCAGTATTTAACAGCACACCGTCTGCTCCGAGTTCCATCGCGATCATCGCATCACTCGCACTGCCGATACCTGCATCAACAATAACAGGGACCTTCGTTTGCTCGATGATGAATTTTAAATAAAGCGGGTTGATGATTCCTTGCCCGGAACCGATCGGAGAAGCGGCAGGCATGATCGCATGTGAACCCAGCTCTTCTAATCGTCTAGCGAGGACCACATCATCTGAAGTATAAGGAAGCACGATGAATCCTTCTTTTAAAAGCTCTTCTGTTGCTTTTAACGTTTCCACTGGATCCGGCAGCAGCGTTTTGTCGCATCCGATGACTTCTACTTTTACCATATCACATAATCCCGATGCTTTCGCCAGTTTTGCGATTCGAACCGCTTCTGCCGCTGTTTTCGCACCTGCTGTGTTCGGTAACAATGTGTATTTTTTCAGATCAAGCATCTCTAAAAAGTTGGGCTGACTCGCTTCAAAGATGTTCATCCGTCGAACTGCAAACGTCAAAATCTCAGAACCAGATACCTCTACCGCTTCTTTTTGTGTTTTAAAGTCCGGGTATTTGCCTGTACCTAAAAGTAATCGTGATGAAAAGGAATAGTGTCCAATGTTTAACATACCATCAACCTCCGCCAACGAATCGAACAAGTTCGATCTTATCGTTTTCTTTTATTTGAGTTTCTCTTTGTTTTTGATTATCAATAATATCTTCGTTCACTTCTGCAATCACAACTTGGTCATGTAAGTTAAGGTGCTTCAGCAGATCTGTAATCGACTGCAAAGAATTAGGCACCATGACCTCTTCTCCATTTATCATAAGTTTCACGAATGATATACCTCGCTTTCCATATAGTCAGCAATTCTTTTTCCAGTAATGGCGGAAAGCAGAATGCCGTTTCGGTAATGTCCTGTCGCAAGAATGAGCCCCTCTTTGTGTGGAGAAGGACCGATATAAGGAATTCCTAATTCTGTTTGGGGACGAATGCCTCCCCATGCTTTTTCAAAACTAGCACCACTTAGTTCAGGAACGATCTGTTTTGTCTTCTCCATCAATTCAAAGAGACCTGAAAATGTAACTTCTTCATCAAAGACGTGTGGTGTACTTGTCGCGCCAACAAAAATTCGGTTTTCCCGCTTTGGAACGAGGTAACAGTTTTTGTATTTTACCGTACCTGTGAGCAGTGGACGCTGTGTTTTAAAAGAAAGACATTCCCCTTTTACCGGCACCATTTTTAGTGAAGGTTCTAGATCAGAGCTCCACACCCCACAAGCTACTATGACGGAATCAGCATGAAACGTTTCCTTTGTTGTTACGACACCTGTTACCCTGTTGCCAGTTTGAAGAAGCTGAACCACACTGGTATGCTCTCTAACTTCAGCTCCGAGAATTTTTGCTGATTGATAAAAAGCTTGGGTAAGTTTAACAGGTGACACTTGAGCATCTTTTGCATAAAAGAGAGTTCCTTTTACAAGTGAGGATATCGAGGGTTCTTTCCTAAGCAGGTCTTGTGCTGGGACCCAGAACACTTCTTCCCCTTGATCTTGACGCTTGCTCGCTTCTCTTTTTAAATCAACCGCTTCTTCCTCTGTAAAAGCAAGTTCATAGATTCCCTCCTGAATTAACTCGATGTCTATTCCACAAACGGTAAAAAGCTCCTGTGATAAAGAACTGAAGGAATCCCGACTTTCTTTTGCTAGTAGATAGAGGGGATGATTCGTCTCAAACTCCATCTCTGCACCAAGCATGCCAGCTGCAGCACTCGACGCTTTGCTTCCTATGGTCTCTTTTTCAAGAAGCAGCACACGTTTCTTTTGTTTAGAAAGCTCGTAGGCGATGGAACAGCCGATCACGCCGCCTCCAATAATGATGGCATCATACGTTGTGCGCATCACACACCTCCAGTTGTTGTTTGTACAGCTTCACAGCTTGTAGTGGTGATAGTGCCTCTAAAACGCCTGACATCACAGCGATTCCGGCTGCACCTGTTTTCATTACATCTCGAACATTTTCTGGTGTGATGCCTCCGATCGCGATGACCGGAATTGTAGTTTGATCTACCACATGTTGAAGCTGCGCTAAACCTCTTGGCTTCACATCACGTTTGGAGTCCGTTTTAAAAATATGACCATACATGATGATGTCGGCGCCGTTTTGTTCAGCATCCTGTGCTTCTGAAACGGAATGGACGGAGCAGCCGATCATCATTTCAGGCAGAGCTCTTCGCACTTGTGACACATCTAAACTGTGATGTGTCAGCTGAACACCTTTTACGCCTGTGCAAAGTGCCACATCCACTCGATCATTTACAATGATTTTAGTGGAAGGCACTCCTGTTTTCTGAAGACGTTCGATAAGATGACTGACTTCCTTGGCAGACTTTGTTTTTTCCCGTACGTGCAGCATCGTCATATACGGATGAATGCTTTCCGCTATAGTTACTAACTCTTCAACGCTTTGCCTTCCCGTAGTAATCACATGAAGCTGTTTTTCCACAATAAAAAACCACCTCCTTTATGCAGCAAAGAGGTGGTTTCACAGTTTTTAGTATTTATAGAGAAGTATCTGATCCACACACCACTTCCCTACGCTGGTTCTAACCAAATCAGGTTCCAAGGGTCTTAAAGTTCACTTTAATCTCAGCCTTAACAAAGGCACCCCTAGTGGTAATGACTATTTAGTTTTATATACTACTATTCTATCGGTTAAGGGCTTTCATAACAACCAGTAAAAGTATTTATAGGAATAAATAAGCTAGCGGAGTCGCTATAATCAATGCCAAAACCGTGCGTTGAAACCAGATAATTAGTAGTTTTGGAACACTGATTGGGATTTCTGTTGAGAGTACACACGGTATACTTGCGGATAAAAATAGAATGGAAGCTACGGATACGACGCCGATTACGAATTTCGTGACAAGTGCCGCTTCCGCTACTAAGAGTGCAGGCAGGAACATATCTGCAACACCGATGGAAGCCGCTTTTGCAGCAAGCATGGCATCGGGAAGCTGCAGGGCCCATGTGATCGGATAGAAAACGTAGCCCAACCAGTCAAAAACAGGCGTGTATTCTGCCAACAAAAGGGCGATTAAACCGACACTCATAATGGAAGGCAATATACTCATCGCCATCAGAAAACCGTCTTTTAAATTCGACCAGATATTAGTTAAGAATGCAGGAGCATTCTGAGAGGAATCCATCGCGTTTCTCCAAGCCGTTTGCAGGTATTTCTCATTCACCTCTTCTTCAGGCTGACCTTTCCCACCTGAATACGTATCATCCATCCTGCTCAACGGACGAATCCTCACTGTGATAGCCGTTACTAAGAAAGTGACCACAAGCGTCGTCCAGAAGTAGGTGTTCCACATTTCCATCAGCCCTAACGTTTTTGCCACAATGATCATGAACGTTGCAGAAACGGTAGAGAACCCTGTTGCAATGATTGCTGCTTCTTTCACCGTATACTTTCCTTCTTTAAACACGCGGTTCGTGATGAGCAGACCGATCGAATAGCTGCCAACGAAAGAAGCGACGGCATCGACTGCTGATCTACCCGGCGTTTTCCAGATTGGTCTCATGATTTTTTGCACAAGCACCCCAATGAACTCCATCAGACCATATCCTACAATAAACGCTAGAAAAACGGCACCGAGCGGAACGAGCAATCCAACAGGAATCACGAGTTTCTCAAATAAGAACGGCCCCATATTCGGATCGCTTAACCAGCTTGGCCCCCATTCAAAGTAAAGCAGGACAGCTGCAACGAGTCCTACAACTTTTAATAAAGAGAACGTAGTTGTGACTCGGTCTTTGTTCCACGTTTTCGTGTAGAACGGATAAACAGCACCGAGCAATATGACGAGCAATGCATAGAGTGGCACTGCTTCACCCGCCGTATCTCTTACCCACGTTACAAGGTGATCGAGTGGGATCGACGACTTTCCTTTCACTGTGATCGGAATGAAGAACATGAAAATACCAACTGCACTGAACAAAAGAAATTTTAACGAATGAGACCAAGAACCCGCAGTTTTCATTACTTCCAACTCCCTTTCCGTTTGATAAGCCTGGACTTGTCAGGCTCTCTTTACATCTTATCGGGACAAAGTTCGAAATATGACGAGTCGTGCTTGTACAATTTTCATAGGTTATCTTCCCTTTTTGTGTCTTTATATGTCTGATGACAGCGTGTCTAGGGAATAACATTGACATAATCAAAAGAACAGGAGTGTTTTGTGAATGAAGTATTTTATCAATGTAAACAAAAGTGTAGAAGAAGAGTATGGAAAGATGTTTGTATATGATCCTGAACGCAACAAGGAGAACGAAGACGAGCTGGAAGTGTTGAACAATCTAGACGAACAAGATAAAGGAAAACCTTATATTTTTCCGAAAACCTTCTTGTTAGAGGTTTCAGCTGAGGATTATGAGAGGTATGCTGAGGCGAAGAGAAGTAATAAAGATGTGAAATCAGTTACAGAGGCAATATTTGATAGGTATAAAAGATAAAGAGCTGCCGAATATGGCGGTTACTTTGCTCTATGGGTCAAACTCTCATTGCTATGAGTCTAAACTAGGCTTTTATGGGTCAAACTCGTCATCCTATGAGTCAAAAAAGATGTTCAATGAGTCCTGCATATTTCTATGAGTCAAAATCTAAGCTCTATGGGTCTAAACTGCCATTCTATGGGTCATTCCCCATTCTCCTACTCAAAAAAGGATGCCGCATCTTGAGGCATCCCTTTCTTACGGACGAATAAACATCTGTGTCCAATATGTCTTGTATCCTGTTGTACCTTTTATATAACCCACACCAATTTGTGTGAAGTTATCACTCAGAATGTTCGCTTTGTGACCTGGGCTATTCATCCAGCCTGTCATAACAGCACTTGTTGTCGTGTAACCGGCAGCAATGTTTTCTCCTGCTGAAGTATACTTGATCCCAAACTGCTTCATCATATCAAACGGTGAGCCATAGGTTGGAGACGTGTGGTCAAAATAGTTTTTCACGAGCATATCCCGAGATTTTTCTCTTGCTACATTGCTCAATGTAGGGTTCAAAGCTAACTCTTTCTTGCCGTTATTCAAACGGGTTTTATTAACAGAAAAGAACGTTTCAAGTTCATACACATTTTGCTTACTGATTGTTCCAGTGGATTGATGCGTTTTATATGTTGGATCAGTTAGATGTAGTGAACCTGTTTCTTTATAAGTTGCTGTATTTGAACTTCCATCCCAAGTTACATCATAGCCGTATGCTTCACCAACTAGACGGAGAGGTATGTATGTACGATTATTAATAATAGCTGGTTTGATATCAGATTGCTGAACATAGAATTTACTATTATATTGTTTTTCTAAAAATGGTGACTGAACATTGAGTGCAAGCTTAGCTGTTGTTCCGTATTTTGATAATTGTGAGGTAACCATGTTTGTTGTTGAGTTCCATTTCACTTCAGCGTTCATTGATTCGAAAACTGGTCTGAGCGGAACTAACAATCTATTGTTTTGCACAACAGGCTTCTCATCTGGGAAAACAACACTATTATTTCCAATCTTCACTTTAAATGATTCTGCAGATACGTCCGTGCTATCAATCCCTAAGAATAATAGACCTGCAGCAAGTAGACTCGCAAAATACTTCATATTCTTACCCCCTCTAAAATCATATATGAATATAGCATATTTTTTCACGAGTAAATCTCCAAAACAGAAACAGTAAAGAAAATGTAATGTAAGGAAAAAGATGCCGCTCCTCAAGAGAAGCAGCATCCTTCCAAACTAATTCTTATTAATCGTCATCACAATATCTTTCGTGTTCTTCCCAATCGCGCCGCCGTCATTTTTGAAAATAGTAGTTTTGTTTTCTTCTGACGGTTCGATATGAATGTTCAGCTTGTTCTCTCCTGCACTCAAGTTCACCGTGTGCGAGAACGTCATGTCATCATTAATCGTAACCGGCTGACCGTTAATCGTCATCACACCTTCTTTAATGGCATTTCCTTTTAGTGTGATCGTATCAGAAGTTACAGTCTGGCCATCCGTATGAGAGGTAACGACAACCGGCATATCGATCCATCGTAAGATCTTATCTTGAACGACCATCGCATTGCCGCCTTGGTTCGTAACAACAAAGCTCAGGTCTGTTCCTGTTGCACCGTATCCGTAATAACTTACATCATCATCGTTCGGATTACTCGGTGTATGGTCAGCAAGACCCTCTTGATCCCAAGAGCTGTTCTTTGCATATTTGTACGTGATCACTTCACCTTCTTGCGCTTCGAACGTATATTCATAATCGTTCGTAACTGCGCCGCCACGCGTCATCTTCCACGCGCCAGTGTTCCAGCCGTTCTTGCTGCCTGGCATCGTAACATCCACGCCTTGTGGTGTATAAGCTGGTGCGTTTACTTTCATTGTTACTTTTACCATAACAAGATCTGGTGTAACTTGAACGGCGTTAGACTTCACGCTGTTACCGGCTTTGTCGTAGATGTGAACTTCGTAACTGTAGACTTTTCCGTTCGTTACGTTCAAATCTTTGTAGATTGTGGCACTCGTATCGAGAACTTGGTCAATGACCTCACCATCACGAACGATTGTGAACAGATAAGGCTCGTTCGCTCCTTCTACAGACCACTTCAGATTCACTTGCCCTGACTCTTGCGCTGGTTCTTCTAATGTTACAGATGCTGCAGGAGCAGTCGTGTCATCGCCTTTTGTAAAGGTAACTGTCTTTGTTTCACTTGTGACCCACGTTCTGCCTAGATCGGTTGAGAACGCGTAACGATATTGATACGCTCCTTCTTTAAAAGGTAAGAAATCTGCGCTAAACGTGTTAAATTCTCCGTTTTGAGCGGTGTAAATTCCTTTGTGAGATGTCCAGTTCGTCTTGCCTGGTTCTTTTACTTGCAGTTCACTCTGTAATCCTTCTGCAAGATCCGTCTCTGTTTCACCTGTGATTTTGATATCTGCTGAAACCGTTTGTGGCTTAGATAGGTCGATCACGCCATTCTTTAACGCTGTTACATTTGAAATGTTATAGTTTCCGTTCTTTAACGCCACATGAGGAATCGCGGCTTTTGATTCTGTTTTTAGAGATTCATTGTTGTTTTTATCGATTGCAACGACTGCAAAATAATACTTGCGTCCGTTGTCCAAGTTATCGATCTTGATTGAGTTGCCTTTCGTTTCTGCTACCTTTTCATAAAAAGCACCAGAGATTGTGGTTTGATAGATTGCGTAACGTTTTGCCTCACCTTTCCATGAAAGCGAAACTGCGTGACTGCTTTCTGATGCTTTTACATATTTCACCGCTTTTGGCGCTTTCAGATTCTGGTGCTTAACCGAAACGAGCATACGACCGCTCATCGCTGGAACCGTTACTGTTAGCTTTCCATCCTTCACAGCTGTTTTGTACTTTTTGTTCAGCTGATCTGTTAGCTTTACGTTGTTTACGATCAGCTTCTTCACGTCAAGTTCAATGGTCTTTGATTCAGTGCCGCGGTTAGTAATCACAAGGGCCGCATTTTTCTTATCTGTACGAGCATAAGCTAGCACATCTTTTTCAGCGTATAGATGGTGAAGCTCACCATAGCTGAAGAGGTTGTGGTAATCACTTCGCACTTTTCCGATGTTTTGATAATGCTTGATTAGATCTTTGTCTTCAGAGCCCCATGGATACGTTCTGCGGTCATCCGGATCTTTAGAGCCTGTAACGCCCGCTTCATCTCCATAATAAAGAGTCGGTGCGCCCGCATAACCCATCTGTAAGATCGCCGCAAGCTTCAGTCGCTTCACACCTAGCTCATGATCGTACTTCGGATCCAGCTCAGCACGCTCGTAAGAATCTGTTCCGTTTCCAAGGATAAACGCTGCACGAGGTGTATCATGAGAGCCCATCAAGTTCATTAGCGCATAAAACGCTTCTTGTGGGTAATCTTCAAACACTGCGTTCATCTGGTTCTCGGCACCTTCTGCGTTACCGTTCTTCAAGTAATCGATCATCGCTCCGCGGAAACGATAGTTCATTACCGAATCATACAGATCGCCAAGGAAGTATTCAGACGCATCATCCCAGATCTCACCTAGGATTAATGGATCTTCTTTCTTACCTTCCTTAAGTTCTTTTCGGAACTCTCTCCAAAACTCTGTATCTACCTCGTTCGCAACGTCCAATCGCCAGCCTGATGCACCACGATCTAGCCACGATTTTGCAGCAGAATCTTTGTCATACATGATATAGTCTGCGAACGGCTTGTTGTTCAACTCAGAATCATAGTCTACTGCTTCACCTGGAACCGATTTGATCTCAGGAAGTGAGTCAAAGCCCCACCACGCCTGGTATTTATAAACACCGTTCACTTTTTCGTTCTCGATGTTAAACCAGTTATGAAAGCCGTATGGACTAAACTCTTGTCCTTCTTTCTTGAACTTCGCTTCTGTTTGTTTTTTTGCTTCTGTTTCTGTTAGACCTTTCGAACTCATCAGGTCGTAGATGCTTGCCCAATATTCGTACGCTCCGACCGTTTTGTATTTGCTGTAACGGTCAAAATAGATCGAATCGTCTCCAACATGGTTGAATACACCATCAAGGATTAAGTGCATCTTGCGTTTTTTCAGTTCTTTTGTAAAAGCCTTAAATTCTTCTGGTGATCCAAACATCGGATCCATCGCTTTATAGTCCGTCGCATCATATTTATGATTTGATGCTGCATGTGCGACCGGGTTTAAGTAAAGTGTATTAACACCAAGTGACTCGATATAGTCTAATTTCTTCTGGATACCAGCAATATCGCCGCCAAAGAAATCGTTTGACCAGATCTCGTCTCCGTCATAGCCTTCTGTTTCTGCTTGACGAGGGTTGTCCGGCAGCTCATTCCAATCTCGGTGCTCGATCGGTTCAGTGCCACGTGCCGTTGTTTTTGCTTTGTCGTTCTTTTTGTTTCCGTTATAAAAACGGTCCGGGAAAATTTGATATACAACAGATTCTTTCATCCAGTCAGGTGTTTTGTAAGACGGATCGTACACGGTCATCTGGAATAGAGCGGCGTTCGTATCGGCAGCTGCTCCTTTTCCACCTTCACCCGTATCTTCTCCGTATTCTTTTACCGCATCTCCATCGCGCGCTGTGAATTTATAGCCGTACACCCCTTTTTCTTCAGGTGTAACCGTAGCTTCCCACAGCTCGATGTCTTCGCCGTTCACTGTTGTCCAACCAGCGTTCACCATATCTTTTACCGTCGTATTGCCAGAGTTATAGTTACGAAGATATAGCTTCGCGCCAGTCAGGTCGCCCTTTTTCGTTTGCAGGCGGAGTGTTACGTCTTCTCCAGCTTTAATCGCTCCAAACGGCGCACGAAACGCTTCGTTCCATGTATCATGGTGAAGCTTGCCCGCGTTTACGCTGCCATCAGGAAGACCCGCGTCATAGTTCGTATACACTTCTTTTGTATCATGGTTGTAGAAAAACGTGATCTCTGCGTCTTTCAGTACATTTAATTTCATGTTATCTGCGGGGTAATTTGGGGCATCCCAATTGTTACCGAGCACTACTTTAAATTCATGTTTTCCTTTTGGTACTTGTGCGGTGTATGTGTAGATGTTGTCACCGTCTTCATCTTGTAAAAGGGCAGTCGATTCACCAGGCGTCCACTCGCCGCCTGCTCCGATATCCGGCTGAATATCGCCTACGATTCGCGGTGTTTTCTCAGCAGGAAGTGGTTCTGGAATCGTTAATTTATGGGTCGTATCGTCGTAAACAAATGTCACTTCTTTTTCCGTGTCGATCGTCAACTTATAGTTGTCGCCACCTTGTTTTCCTTCCACTCCATAGTTCTCATCCCATGAACCATTGATCGCAACCTTGTATTCATAGGTTCCGGCAGGAAGTTTTCCTGTAAGCTTGTACTTTCCGTTCGGTTGAAGTTCCATTTTTGTAGCTACTTCTGCCGGATTCCAGTCACTAGAACCACCAAGTTCAGATTGCAGATCTCCAACAAGCGTTACGCTGCGCTCTACTGCTTTTGTTGAAGATGGTTGTATGAGTAATGCAGATGCAAACGTTTGCAAAATTAGCGTAAAAAGCAATAACCAAGAAACCGTGTTGCGAGATTTCATCTTCCTCACTTCATTTCCCCCTTTTAGTGGTGTGCAAATTAGCGAAAGCGTTTGCACAAATACTTTTAAGATAACGCTTTCATTCCTTTTATTATGCCATGTTTTTAAATATTGGAAATGAGCCGTTCGGCTGATAAAGATGATCTTAAATGGGTATATTTTCATATTTTTCAGATAATACGGTATTAGGCGGGAAATTGTGCAGAGTTCGGCCGGATATTTTTTAAAAAACTGTCTATCTTACATGATTGTTTGTTGCTTTTATATCCTTATCACCTTGAAAGTTGATTGGAGTGGAAGGATGCGTGCCTACCACATGAGATACTTCTTGCAAGGCATGAGACGAGGAAGCTTACTGCGATAGCATTAACTTGTAGACGCAGGAGCAAGTATCATAAAGAATGGTAGTCCTAAAAGTGAATGCGGCTCACCGCCTGCCCTGTGGAAAGCGAGCAGCCTGGAACGGAGATCAACATCTCACCTAAACTTTAAAGATACAGCCCCAAACAAAAACCGGGTCCTCTCTAATAGGTAGAGGCCCGGCACTTCTTTTATCTTATTCAGCTGACTCTTCTGTTGATTCCTCATCTGTTGAAGTTTCTTCTTCTGTAGAACCTTCTTCATCGGTCGTTGTTTCTTCATCTTGAGTCTCTGTTTCTTCTGTGTTTGTTTCTTCATCCGTGTTCGTGTCTTCCGCGTTGTTACATGCAGTGATTAACATAATTGCCAAAAGAGATGCTCCGATTTTAGCCAAAAACGTTTTGCTCATTGTTCAATTGCTCCCTTCGGATTTTCATTATGATTTTTGCATGAGTATGGGATTTCTTTGTCCCTGTTCAGAATATATCATGAAAAAAACCCGAAAAGACGCAATTTACCAAGTCATAACGGAGACTTTACAATACTAAAATCAGCTTTATATTAGCTTAATAATTATAGATCATAATGCAGCACATATTGCGGCCCGACTGGACCAGGTTTGATCTGGCCACGATCTACAAAGCCTACTTTTTCGTAAAGTTTTTTTGCAGGATCATTTTTGAAGTTTACGGCTAAAATGAGTTCGTTTACTTCCGGAAAGTGTTTGGAAACAAACAGTGGTAGCTGCAGCATCGCCTCTTTTGCGTACCCTTTTCCTTGCTGGGGATGATTGATGGATAGCGCACGAATCACCATCGCGTTTGGGTTTGCGGTAAAATCTCCAATGTTTTCACCTATATGCAGGACGAAAAAACCTACTGTATTGCCGTTTTCCTCAATAACCACAGGATGACGACCCCGATCTTTTTCACACTTTTTTAAGGCATCACTAGGCATAGCCGTGAATTTTTCTTGCTCCTGAGGTAAATAAAATGCGTTTAACGCGTCTCGATGTATCTCATTAAAGAATGTAAGTGTAATGTTTGCCATCTATGTAACTCCTGTTCAGTTTTATAGGGTAACAAGTGATTCTGCAGCTTCCAGCCACGTTTTTGCCATGAGTTCGTTTCCTTTTCGTCTCATATGTACACCGTCTGTTGTTAAGGACACATCTGGCTTTTTGGTTAGATGGTTGAGGAAAATTTCATGCGTAGGTACGAGCACTGCATCAAATTCTGTTGCTAACTTTCGGACCACTTCCACATAAGGAATCAACAGCTGATTTCCTTGAGATCCTGTGTTTTCTTTTATGATCGTAGGTTCCATAAGGACAAGTTTTGTTTTTGGTGAAAGCTGCGTTAACAACTCCCGATACACTTCCTCAAATTTAGAAGCATCCACCTGTTCCAATTGAGGGCTGTCGAGCTGTCTCCACACATCGTTGATTCCGATGGAAACAGATAAAAGGTCAGGCTCAAGATCAATTACATCTCGCTGCCACCGGAAAGCGAGGTCTGTCACGCGATGTCCGTTCACACCTTTATTAATCACGGTTACTTCCTTTGGCAAAACTTCTTTAATCATGCGAACATACCCGTCCCCAAGTCGATCTGGATCTGTGTTTTTATTTGAAGCTGTAATGCTGTCACCGATAAAAATAATCTTCATATCCATTTCCCTCCCTGTTTTCTTTATTCTATTTTATCATGTTGAAGCGAAATGTTAGGTTTTAGAGGATTTTACATACTTTCTTTGAATATCTATAAAAAATCCTTTTTTAAGGAGGACGTATCATGCTTGAAACAGCCGTTCAGCAACCGAAAACGTTCGGCCAAACGGAAATGAGGCCGTCATACCGAATGGATTTACGTCAATATCGGGACAGAAAAGAATATGAAAAGTTTGTAAAAGTAAATACGGTGAACGATTGGTCCACTGTGACGTGGAAAGATATTGGCAAGCCGTATGAAGTGACTTCTTTTTCAAAAGAAAAAACAGAGTGGGAACAGACGCATGGTGAGATGCTTCCGGTTCATACGTCCTGGACGATGTTCAACCAGTCCTTTCACGAATGGTTCTCTAAGGATGTCCCCGTTGAGATTGGAGAGAAAAAGGGTGCATTTTTGAAAAGTTTAACAAGCTTTAAGCCTAGCGAAATAAAGACAGCTCTTGGTGATTACGTGCGGATCCACCTCTGGAATTATGTGCACCGCATTCAGGACGGCATCTGGGATCCGCGCGGAAAGAGAGCTTTGTTCGAGGGACTGGACGTGGATAAACCTCGCATTCTATTTTTAGGTGCCGCTGAAGGATATGAGGCGATGCAGCTATCTGCGATGTACCCTGACGGCGAGGTGGTGATGGTCGATTACGATCCGTTCTGTAGAGATGCACGGTTCGCAGAATTTCCTGAGTCTTATCCGTTTTTGGGGAAAAATTCACGAACGGGCGGAGATAAAGTTTATTATAAAAACGACTTCAACATTTCATATGTTGTAGATGATATCCGCAATCTGCCATATGGTAGAGAGTTCGACATTGTGCTCAGCGTTGGGTTGTTAGAGCATTTTCCTGACTCTATGAAAGCTGAAGTTGTTGAGTGGCATCGAAAATTCTTGAAACCGAGCGGCTATATCGTGATGACAACACCTCGTGCGCAAATGCGTTCCAAGCTATATTACGAGATCATGGCGGATGTGATGAACCATACGTACCGCGAGCTGATGACATTAGAGCAGATGGGACTCTATCTGCATGAAAATGGTCTGGAGATCATGCGCCATGGGTACATCAAGGTGCATAACGGGATCGTGGCGAGGGCGAAATAGACTTCAAACCTGGAGGGAGCTCCAGGTTTTTTATTTTGATTTCGATGGAAGATTTCCGGTCAGCAAGTTTTCTAAAGTAGTGTGATCAAGCAGATCGGCAACAACATCTCGAACGAGACGCCATAAAGGCTGTAACAGACAAGCTTTATCTTCTAGCGGACAATATTCATAGGCTGTAACGCTCACACAGCTCATCGGAGCGAGCGGTCCTTCTATATCACGAACAACTTCTCCAATACAAATCTGTGAAGGCAATCTTTTTAGCGTATAACCTCCACTTGCCCCTCTTTTACTTTTCACATAGCCTAAGTTTTTTAAAAGTAACAGGATCTGTTCCAAGTAATTAGAAGGAACAAGGGTCTCTCTTGCAATATCCTTTGTTTGAACAAGCTGCGGGTATTGTGCACCTAACACGATTAACGCTCGAAGCGCATATTCTCCTTTGCTCGAGATCTTCATACCCCTCCTCCTTCCCATCTCTATCACTCTATGGTTAACCGTTCGATATATTCCATGATTCGTCCATTTATTATGCGGTGCCGTAACGCTTGTCCCTTAAGCCTCATACCTTATATAAAGGCGACTTCGTTTATCAACAATGTCGTCAAAGGCAGCAAAGGGGAAATGGAAGTTGGATTTTATACAAAAAATTGAGCGTGTATTTCGCACGTTTTCACACATAAATAGAGAAGATGCAGAAAATATCTTGCTACAGCTCTCTCCTACTTTTCAGGATGTAGAGAAACTATTAACAACTCCACAGGACTTGGAGTATGGAAGGAATGTAATTTTTAAAAATGAACTTGTCGAGGTTCTATTAATCTTCTTACCTCACTTCTCAAAAACGCTCGTGCATGATCATGGGTTCTCTTCAGGATGGATTTATGTTGTGGACGGTTCTGTGTTGAATCTTCTGTATGCGAAGGAAAAAGATGGTGTGAAGTATGAGAGAAATGAGTATTACCAAGAAGGTGAACTGTTTTCTGTGGAGGGAGATACGACCCACGCCATGTACAACCCTTCGCTCTCAGCCACGGTGACTCTTCATATCTATTCTCCTCCACTCGGGACTGGGCAGGTGTACATGCCGCATGAATAACTATGGTGAATCATTTATTCATAGCTTAAAAGACGCCCGTTCGGTTTGGCTGAACGGCAGTGTGACAGATGTGACGACAGATCCTCATTTTGCTGGGACATTATCTACCATCAGCTCTTTATTCAATATGATGGGTAGTGCTGAGCATCAGGATAAGATTAGCGTAGTGCAGCATGTTAGAGAGCAACAGCAGCGCATACACACGTCTTTTCTAGTTCCTCATTCACAGGATGATCTGCTAAAAAGAAGAATCGCTTTTGAAACTTGGAGCAGAGCGACTTCAGGCGTGATGAGCCGGTTGTCCGATTATGCCCGATCTCGTTTAACAGGATGGTACGGAAATCGTTTGGCATATGACACTTTCGATAAGCATTTTGCTGAAAAAATAAAAACGTATTATGAAACAGCACGAGATGAAAACCGTTTTCTAACGGTTGTTCAGCGAGATCCGCAGATTAACCGGAGTGTGAGTGGCGAGATTCTTGCCGAAGAACTTGGCCTTCTCCGTATCACACGAAAAACAAGTGAAGGGGTGTATGTTAGTGGTGGCAAGATGATCGCTACAGCCGCTCCGTATTCCAACGATCTCATCGTATTTCCTGTTGCAAAATGGGGTGAAAAGGAGAAGACGTTGGCTAGTGCGCTGATTGTTCCGGCGAACAGCAAGGGATTGCATATGATCTGCCGCGCAGGGTTTGATTCTGGGAATGTGTCGCGTGCTGATTATCCTCTTAGTTCCGCTTTTGATGAGATGGACGCGGTCCTGATATTTGATGATGTATTGATCCCATGGGAAAGAGTATTATTGTACGAAAATCCAGACGCGGTTTGGCAGTTCAAAAATGACCCTGTCGCCAACGCTCTTGCCTATCATCAAGCGATTGTTCGTCTTCAAATAAAATTGGAGTTCACTGCTGCGATCGGGCATGCAATCGCAGAAAGCATCGGAGCCAATCAGTATTTGCACGTACAAGAAAAATTAGGTGAACTTCTTATGCAGAGTGAAACGATCAAAGGGCTTGTCATTGCGAGTGAATCGGCGGGTAAGTGTAATGGTCAAGGCATCTTTCTGCCGCACTTTTCGTTTATTGAAACAGCAAGAAATCTCGGTACCACGTATTATCCGCGCGCGATCGAATTATTGCAGTTGATCGGAGCTGGTGGATTCATGCAAACTCCGTCAGTTATCGCTGATTTCGATGGACCGATCGGCCATATGTTGGAGAAGTATTATAAGGGTAAAAACGTTGATGCTGTTGAAAAGACAAAATTGTTTAAACTGGCGTGGGATCTGATAGGCAGTTCGCTAGGCTCGAGGCACGAATTGTACGAGCGTTTCTATGCCGGCGATCCGATTCGAAATAAAGCCGCTCAGTATACGGGGCATGATAAAGCGGCTCTTAGGAAGATGCTTGATTTGTATTTGTAATAGTTGATGATGTATATACGCTCTGGTGTAAC
This sequence comes from Fictibacillus sp. 18YEL24, assembly GCF_015903855.1. GTDB lineage: Bacteria > Bacillota > Bacilli > Bacillales > Fictibacillaceae > Fictibacillus > Fictibacillus phosphorivorans_C. The sequence continues at coordinate 300,596 of NZ_JACZDT010000002.1, read as the reverse complement.
AATCTCGGTAACTTATAAAAGTTGTAATATGTCGAAAATCGGATAAATAAATTTATACACGGAATTATTGAGCTTATACCCGGAATTAATGAGCTTATCTGCGGATATAAAAGGAATTACCTCGTAATTATTAAACAGCGATCGTCTTGTGCGGACATATAGGTAAAGTGTCGTTTCCTAAAGTACACTACAACAAGATATTTAATTATTATTCAGCTCTGATTTTGAATAGTTGTGTCTTTCAACAAGAATTCCCTAATTTCTGAAACAGAGTTAATAATTTTTGTAGGTTTTATAGCCGTAAGTTCTTCCAATGAACCATAACCGTATGTAACTCCTATTGAATCGATACCTGTGTTATGTGCCCCGATAATGTCATGCTTTCTGTCACCTATCATGATGAATGATTCCTTTGGTTGATCGCTGTAATGGTGAAGTATGTGCTGGATAATCTCTGTTTTGCTTGTACGTGTTCCATCGAGATTGCTGCCAACGATCAGGTCAAAATGGTGGTGGATGTTGAAGTATTTTAAGATTTCTTCAGCAAAAACAGTAGGTTTAGAAGTTGCGATAACTAATGTATGGCCATTATCACTCAGTTCTTGAAGAAGTGATGGTATACGTTCGTAAAGTGTATTCTCGTACATGCCTATGTCTTTAAATCTTTCTCGATAGAACGTGATTGCAGTTTGAATCTGTGGTTCGTTAAAGGAATAAAATTCTAAGAAAGATTGTTGAAGCGGCGGCCCGATAAAAGATTCTAAGTGATCCAGGTTCTCTTCTGTGATCCCCATTCTCTTGAGGGCAAATTGAACAGATTTTGTTATACCGATTTTAGGATCAGAAAGAGTGCCGTCTAAGTCAAACAAGATATATTCATAATTCTTCATCATACTATATACTCCTTCGCAGCCATATTTTGAAAGCTTAAAATAAAAATAGCATAAAAAGAAAGCTTGAAATAGGACATACACCCTCAGGGAATGCTCCATTTCAAGCTTTTATGATAATTGTGTGGGGTCAGACCCCTATTTGCCTAGTGCAAAGGTGATCTCTACTTCGCATGCTACCTGCCCATCCACAGTCGCGATTCCTTTGCCTTTACCGATCGAACCACGCACACGTGTCATCTCAACTTCTAGACGAAGCTGATCGCCAGGTACGACTTGCTTTTTGAAGCGGCAGTTATCGATGCCTGCGAAAAACGCTAGGCGTCCGCGGTTTTCTTCTTTTTTCAGCATCGCGACTGCACCTACTTGCGCGAGTGCTTCTACGATCAATACGCCTGGCATAACTGGGTACTCTGGGAAGTGGCCGTTGAAGAATTCTTCGTTTGCTGTAACGTTTTTGATTCCAACAGCGCGCTCTCCTTCTTCTACTTCTAAGATGCGGTCGATCAGCAAGAACGGGTAACGGTGCGGAATGATTTCTTTAATCTCTTCGATTGTTAGCATATACAATCATCACCTTTCTATTTTCACTCATTTTTTATAGTCTATTTTAATTATACTTGGTATTGTTACCTGGTACTAATTTTACACCAAAAGAAAACAATGACTTTCATGCAATGTCATTGTTTTTTTATTATATCTTTACGCATCTTTTTCTACAAGGTCGATGATGTGTGTCCATGTTTCTTTTTCAAACACGTTCATCGGTTTACCGTCACCGATTACGCCATATCCAACCATCGTACCAACAGCAAAGCAGACGATGATTCCACAGACAAGAAGCAGAAGACGCAGCCAGATCGGAAAGCTTCTTTTCGTTCGGCGTTGGTACCACTGTTTCTTCTCTTCTTTAGAAGACGTTTCTTTCTCTTGGTAACGCTGTGTTTTCGGTTTTTCGTTTTTATTCAACTCTTGCATCTTATTCGTCATACAAACCTACCTCATTTAGCGAAGCCCGTTTACTAACCCCATCATTTGGTCAGCAATTGTAAGAGAACGCGCATTAAATTGATAAGAACGCTGTGTTTGAATCATTTCCGTCATCTCCGTGGAGATGTTTACATTCGAGGATTCGAGTGCACCTTGCTGAACGAAGTTACCTGCTCCAGCATTTACTTCCTCTATCAATTGATTTAACGGAATGTCCTGTGGCGCTTGCAAGTTCTGTCCAACAGATACCATCAACTGCGGCCGCACCATGTTCACAATCGCAAGCTGACCTGATTCAACAATCGCTCCATTATTTAACGTTACCGAAACTTGGCCGTTTTGTCCAATGGTAATTTTGCTATGGTCAGCTGGAATCGTAATCGGTCCGTCTACACCGATTACTTTATTGCCTTCTGATGTAACGAGTTCCATCTCATTAGGGTTGTTAGCAGACGGTGACAGATAGAACGCGCCGTCTCGTGTGAACTGCAACGATTCATTTCCGTTGTTATCTACCGCGGAAACCTGAAAATAATAGCTAGGCTGTGTGAGCGCTACATCAAGAAGCCTGCCTGTCTGCTGGAGCGTGCCCGCTTCTAAACTGAGCGCAGTTGAAGAAACACGCGCACCGCTGCCAAGTCGAATTCCGTTCGGCGTTAGACGGCCCGCTTCTGTCGGGTTCAATGCTTCACTATTGATCTGCTGAAAAAGAATATCAGAGAATTGCGCCTCGCGTCTTTTATAGCCGTTCGTCGTGCTGTTCGCCATGTTATTTGAGATGGTATCGAGCTTATGTTGCAACTGACCCATCGTTACTGCTGCTGAAATCATAGACTGGTTCATGTTTAGATCCCCCTAGCCGATTCGGCCAATTTCATTCGATGCTTTTTCCATCGTTCGGTCGTAGGCTTGAAGCACTTTTTGATTGGCTTCAAACGCACGGTAAGCCGTCAGCATCTCTGTCATCGTCTGTTCCGTGTTAACGTTCGAACGTTCTACAAAACCTTGCTGCACGTTGTACGTGATGTTTGGATTCCCAAGAGCACTTGGCGCATTCCCGTTTCCATCCAGTCTGAACAACCCTGTGCCTTCTTTTACAAGATCGTTAGGGTTCGTAATGTACGCAACGTCAATCTGCCCCGCAACTGCACCGTTATCAAGCACCGTACCGTCTTTGTTCACTGTGAAATTGTCGCTTCTCACCGTTATCGGGTTGCCGTCTGTTCCAAGCACATAATAGCCTTCAGGCGTAACAAGACTGCCTTCTGCATCAACTGAAAAATGCCCGTTTCTCGTAAAGCGCTCCTCACCGTTCACATTCAACCTGAAAAAGAGTCCTCCTGGCTTCCCTGTTTCTGGGTCTACCGGAACTTGTCCTTGAAGAAGTGCCATATCCGTTTTGATTCCCGTCTCACGCATGTCTCCTTGCAGGAAATTAGGAGTTGTTTCCTGCACGTAAACACCTGTTGATAGTGCAGCAGGTCCGATCGGGTAGTTGTTCGGCAGTTTTTTTCCGTTCATTTCTGTCTCCCCCATATGCTGAAGCAGCATCGTTGGGAACGTGCGCAGACTCGCATTGTCCGCTTTATATCCAGGCGTATTCGCATTCGCCATGTTGTTCGTTAAAATTTCTTGTTTGCGCTGCTGTGCCAGCATGCCAGCTGCAGCATTATAGAAGCCTCTTAACACGGAGTATTCCTCCTGTATTTGTAATCTGGACACAAAATGTCTCTTCCGTTGTATCGACAGTTTTTTACAATTATTAATAGATTTCTGCAAAAATTGTGAGATTCCTTTTTCATGATGAGGATTTTGTCCTAGAGGTGGTGAGGAGAAGTAAAGTGACATGGAGCAGCGGACCCCACCCGCTTGTTTGTCGAAAAGCCTATAAATCCATTCGAAGGATTATAAATTTTTTTGAAGGACTATAAAAGGTTTTTCAGGGCTTATAAATTTCATTTTAGGGCCTATAAAATTCAACTTAGGGCCTATAAGCTGGTTCTCCTGCTCATCTACCCTTCACATCTTACACACAAAAATAAAATGCCACCCGGTTCGGGCGGCATTCCTTCATTAAAATACTTTTCTTTTTGCGATTTTGTCCATATGTTCAAGCATTAAGCCTGTTCCTTGAGCGACTGCTCTCATCGGCTCTTCTGCGATCAATACAGGTACTTTCAATTCATCTGCAAACAGCTGGTCGATTCCGTGAAGAAGCGCTCCCCCACCTGTTAGCATGATTCCACGGTCGATGATGTCAGCGGATAATTCAGGCGGCGTTTTTTCTAACACGCTCTTTGCCGCTTGAACGATAACCATTACTGGCTCCATCAATGCGCGTTGGATTTCTTTTGAACCTACTGTAATCGTACGTGGAAGTCCTGATACCATGTCACGGCCACGGATTTCGAGTTCTTCATCACGCTCGTAAACGGTAGCGACGTTCAACTTAATGTTTTCAGCCGTACGTTCACCGATCAACAGCTTGTACTCTTTTTTAATATATTGAAGGATTTCAGTATCGAACTTGTCCCCAGCCATCTTAATAGAAGAGGACGTAACGATATCTCCCATGCTCAAGACCGCAATGTCAGTTGTGCCACCACCGATGTCCACAACCATATTGCCGCTCGGCTGGAAGATATCCATCCCCGCCCCAATTGCAGCCACTTTTGGCTCTTCTTCAAGAAAAATATGTTTTGCTCCGCACTTTTGCGCAGCTTCTCTGATCGCTTTTTGTTCAACGGACGTAATGTTCGTTGGTGTACAGATCAAGATTCTAGGCTTGGCAAACATGCCTTTTACGTTAATCTTATTAATAAAATGTTTCAGCATCTGCTCAGTTACTTCAAAGTCAGCGATAACGCCGTCTTTTAACGGACGGATCGCCACGATGTTTCCAGGTGTACGGCCTACCATGCGGCGGGCTTCTTCTCCAACTGCGAGTGCTTTTCCGGTATTCGTGTCGATCGCAACAACAGATGGCTCATCGAGTACGATCCCTTTTCCTTTTACATAAATCAGTACATTAGCGGTACCAAGGTCAATTCCAACGTCCCTTGAAAACATGTTATATCCTCCCTGTTAACATCCATACGATATAATGACATTTTTAGTAAAAAATCGAAGTTCTATCCAATTTATCATTATATCACAAGTCTGTCGAACAAGGTGAAATATTGTCAAAAATTAATTATTTGGCATTGGAACGATGTGGCACATAATGTAATATCATTTCATCTAACATCCTTACATCTCATAAACTTACTGAACAACTTCCTCTGTGCCTTTTTTGTACTTTACGCGAGTCGCTTCTCCACCTCTCAAGTGGCGGATGGACTTATGGTATTCGAGGATCTCTTTTACGTTGTTTGCAAGATCAGGATTAATTTCAGGCAGCCGCTCGGTGAGGTCTTTATGCACCGTGCTTTTGGAAACCCCGAATTCTTTTGCGATCATGCGGACTGTTTTTCTTGTCTCCACGATATACCGTCCTATCTTGATGGTTCGCTCTTTGATGTAATCGTGCACACCACTCGCCTCCCTAAAATGGATGTGAGAGATGCGATAGAGACTTGTATGAACAAGCTACGTGACAAGTTTCGTTGTCATCTTCGGCTTATAAGTATTGCTTCCATTCCCCTTTTTCCACCGCAGCCATAGTACGATTTCTCACCGCTCACCCTCAATTGAATTATTGTAGGTTTTGTAACATCTTATTAACCAAGTTTTCGTTATATGCCTAAATCTCAACTGGGACAAGGGGAAATGTCCATATTTGTGAAAAAACCTGCATAAACAGTTGGAAAATTAAGTTATTTAAGTGAATGTGGATGAAGAAGAAAATTTTCACGGTACGTGTTTTTATATGTATTACGCGTTCGCCGGTAAACTTGCTTTTTTCACCGGTAAAACGCTCGTGACCACCTAAGAACCGCTTCGTTACACCGGTGATGCAATCGTGACCACCTGGAAAGAGGATTGTTTCACCGATAAACGGTTGAAACTTAGATAAAAATGAAAAAACTGCCTCGGATTGACCCGAGACAGTTTCCTTTTTGCAATTATTCGCTTGCGCCAGAGTCGTCTGCTGCAGGAGCATTCGTATCTTCGGCTGATTGAGATGATGATTCTTGCTCACGGTTGGCATCTTTACCATCTTTGCCATCCTTCGTGTCTTTCGTATCTTTTGTATCTTTAGAATCCTTTGTGTCCTTTGTATCTTTAGAACCTTTGTCTTCAGCCTTTGGTGCTGGCTTCTTTTCTTCAGCAGGCTTTTTCTCTTCAGCTTTCTTCTGCTCTTCAGCGGCTTTCTTCTCTTCCGCTTTTTTCATCTCTTTACGAGAGTCATCAACAGCGGTTGCAAGTTGTGCAACAGATTGATCCCAAGCCATTACCGGATCGACTGCTTCTCCGTCTTTACGAACTTCGAAGTGTGCGTGGATCTTCGCATCTGTATCATATGCGTTCTCACCAGCTTGTCCTAAAACTGCGCCTTGCTTCACTTGGTCACCTTGCTTTACAGATACAGAAGCAAGAGATGAGTAGTGTGTGACAACACCTTTGTCGTGTTTTACTTCAACAACGAACCCTAGTGCAGGATCTTTAGAAACTTTTACAACGCTACCGCTTAATGCTGCCGTTACATCGAACGCTTTGTTATCAGCAGTCGCTAGATCGATACCGCGGTTTTGGTAGTAGATATTGTTATAGAATACAAGAGCTGCTTCTTGTTCTTGAGCTGGAGCTTCTGGGCTAAAGTAATCTTTTACCACTTCAATGGCTTCAGGGTCAGAAACGGGCATTTGGAAAACTTCTTTTGTAAGGGATACAGGCACTGCTGCTCCATTGTCCTCTAATGCGCTATCTGGAGTATTATTATTCTCCGTATTCTTCGCATCGTTTTGATACCATAGAACAGAAGTTAGAATGACTGCTGCAAAGCTTAAATATACTGCAGGATAAACCCAACGTTTTTTCATAGCACTCTTACCTTTCATCGGTACTGTTTTTTTGTTTTGTTTTTCTTCTTCTTTCATTTTTCATCACCTCAGCAACAAGTTTGAACAGAATTCTGAAAATATATACTTTAGTGCAAAACTTTTTTGAAGTTTTCTTTCGACAATTGAAAAAACCGCCGAATGCCTGATGACATCTAGCGGTTTCCTTATAACGATAAAGAGGGGGTCTGACCCGGGTCAGACCCCCTACAATTTCCACACAATTCACTGAGGCTGGTACGCAAGGCCCTTATCAGCAATTGGTTTATAATCCGTAATCTCAATGCCTTTATAATAATGATTCACGATCTCTTTGTATGTCTTACCTTCCTTAGCCATTCCGTTCGCACCATACTGGCTCAGTCCCACTCCATGACCATATCCTCGTGTTGTTACGGTAACTTGTTTTCCTTTTTTCTTCATCTGGAAATCAGTCGAGCGTAGCTCCAACTTCTCTCGTACTTCTTTTCCAGTGAACTCTTTTTTACCGATGGCCCACTTGCCGATTCGTTTTCCGCTCGTTGTGGCTACCACTTTTCCGATCTGACCGTCCTTCGTTAATGAGACGCCGAGCTTCTGTTCTACCGTGATGACAGGCAGCTGGATAGTCTCTGTGTATTTAGGAGACTCTTTTTTATCCCAAGGACTCTCTACACTTCTTAAATATGGATATTCGTTCTTCCAATAATCTTCGGAGTTGACGGTGAACCCGTTGCTTGTGGAAAAGAAACTCGCTTGAATCGGATCTCCTTCATACGTTAAGATCTGTCCTTTTGTCTCTCGGACGGCCTTGATGATTTTCTCTATCTTTTGGTTGAAGTCATCTCCCCAAAGCGTCTCTAGCTCTTCGTTGCCTTTGTACACTTGATGCATCACCGTGTCTGACACGACCGCACCTTCTGGCAGACTATCATCTTTACCGCGGTTTAGTAGAGCTTTTACAATAAACGTTCGTGCAGTTAATGCTTGTGCTTTTAGCGCCTCTAACTCGAAGTCCGCTGGCATTTCAGAGGCTATTACGCCAGCCACATACTCTTCTAACGGGATGTTCTGAACCGTATCCATCGATTTTCTGAAAACAGGCACGACGATGTCTGAATGCGGGACTTCTAAAGCTAGCATTCTCTCAGATGGACGTGCATCCTTCTCTTCTTTCCATTCAGGAGGTGCTGACGAAAATGGTAGTACGAGTATCGTCGGGAGAAGTACGATGATAGCGACAAAAATAGCTAGAATCCAAATAAGCGGCTTTATATTTACATTCACGTTCCAATGCCCTCCTAGATTGTTATCTACCATACAACTTATACAAAAAGAGGGGCATTTAGAACTCAAAACTAGCATTTTTACAATTGAAATGAGCTCGCTACATACTTCATTTACAAGTTTTGCTTCAGGGACTGATACAAGCCAACCACCGCATAAAATAGAGAGATGAAATGCTTGAAAGGGTGAATCATATGGACAGTTTTCAGCCTCCTGTTTTGGTTCGTACGCTTACGTATGCACCTGGTAACATAAAGATTTACTACCCGCAGATCGAAGGCAAGATCAACCCTCGTATTCAGCAGCAAGTTAACCAAAGAATCGTTCAGATCAACGAGCAGCTCGCGAATTATCAGAATCCCGAGGCACGTCCAGGCATGTATGGAGAATTTGCTGTAAAAACGAACGAAAAGAACATTTTGAGTATCGGTTTCTTAAATTTTGCTTATACACCCATGGCCGCTCATGGGATGACGTATATCAAATCAGAAACGTGGGATCTATCGACAGGGAAAACGTATCAGTTGAAAGATCTGTTTAAACCCGGAAGCAATTATGTAGATGTGATCAACCGTCATATAAAAGAACAGCTTAAATCAAGGCAGATCGATACACTCGAACCTTTTAAAAGCATCCGGCCGGATCAAGATTTTTATATCGCCGACAAGTCGCTCGTGATCTATTTTCAACTTTATGAGATCACCGCTTATGTATATGGCTTTCCCATGTTCCCTATCTCTGTTTTCGATTTTCAAAACATCTTGGATGAAAACGGACCACTTGGTAAAATGGCGGTGAATGGGTTGTAAAACAACAATAAAAACCCTGACCTCCACACTAAGAGATCAGGGTTTTCGCATTAAAATTTAGTTCACACCAACAGCATCATACGATTTTTTAACCGCTGCTACCTCTGGAGATGTTGCTCCATAAAGGTCAGATGCTGATTGAACAAGAGCCGCTCTTGCTTGGCTGAAGTTTGAAGAAGCTGTTAAGTATACCGTGTTCGCTCGGTAGTAAATCGCTCCTACTTTTTGGTTGCCGATTGCAGGAACCGTTACACCATAATGTGTTCCACCGACCGCCAGCAAATATGCCGCTTTGTTGATGATACCACTGTTGATATGCACGCCGCCGTTGTCCCCTGTTCCTGTGTAGCGAACCGAGTAATGATCAGGATCTTGATATTTCGTCGGATCACTCATCGAACGAAGCGCGTCATTCGGTGTTCCTGGTGTGTAGATATCCTCTCCGATCTCATAATCCGGATTGTTATTTTCATGGTGCTCGACTAGCGTACCGAAAATATCGGACATCGCTTCGTTCAATGCACCAGATTCGTTTTGATAGATAAGATCAGATGAGAAATCCGTTACAGCATGTGTTAACTCATGCGCGACAACATCTAATCCTCCAGACAATGATACGAACGTTGAACCGTCGCCGTCACCATAGACCATCTGCTGTCCGTTCCAAAACGCGTTGTTGTAATTACGGCCATAGTGAACCGTTGATTTTAATGCTGCTCCTTTATTGTCATACGAGTTACGGTTGAAGACTTCTTTATAATAATCGTACGTTGCACCTGCATAATAGTGGGCATCGACTGCTGCTCTGTCATAAGTCGCGTTCAGCTTGTTATCTGCATCCGCCCATAATGTGCCAGGAAGCTGCTGACGGTTCTTCGCATCGTATGTAAATACGCCGTTTCCTCGCGTGTTATCCTGCAGATAGTACGTACCGTTCGATAATAATGTGTTCAGGGATTTCGTATCGCCAAGTACACCCGTTCCTGTACCAAGCGCATTCGTTCCTACTAATGTTCCACCACCCGTTGGCGGTGCTTTTTTATCGCCATGAGCTTCGTCTAAATCGTTATAAGAGTTTAAAATCTTACCTGATACTGCATCTACAAAATAATTATAGTTACCAGGTTCAGGCGATAAGAAGTTTAGATTTACCAAGTACGCATAATTCGCTTTATCTCCATTTGTATAAACTACAAGTTCAGATGTTGGATCTGCTTCATATTCAGGCGTGAAACCGAGGTCTTTAACCGCTACTGTTACCGCTTTTGCAGCTGTAATCTTTTTAGCGAAGCCTAACCCTGGTTTATTTTGAAGATCAGGAGTAACCGTTCCTGAAAATACAACGAGCTCTCCTTTTTCGTTCACATGCGCAACTTGTGTCGAGCCCCAAATTGGAACCCCTTTATAGGTTTGCTGAATTCGCACCAATTGTCTGCCTAACTCATCCTTTGTAACAGACTTTACCGTAAACGACTGCTCCGCTTTTTGAGTTCCTAATTTAAACGTTTTTGATTCTTTTTGAAGATAGCTTAACACCACTTCTTTTGCTGATTTTGAAGACGCCTCGGACAGTTTTCCAGAGACGAACGACGGTGTACCCGTTAAGCTGTTCATCTTTTTAGTTGATAAAACATTAACTGGTGCCTCTGCTGATGCTTGTCCTGCTGCTAACGGACTTACTGCAAGTCCAAGTGCTAAACCCCATAGAGATAATTGCTTTTTCATCCCTTCCCAATCCCCTTTGCTTCATGAATTTTAAAGCCAGTGGATTTATAATAGCACCTTTCTTTTTATTTTCAAACTATTCTTAAAATTTTGATTACATCGTACTAAAAGCAAAAATTTCAAATAAAAAACGGGTATTAGGTACTGTTTTTTTGTGTTGATTCGAGTGAACAAACGAACTTTTGCCATAAAAAAAAGCTGACTATGAAAGCCAGCTTTTACAGCTATTTCGATTTCCGACCTTTAATAAAATTTAAAACAAATACGATCAATGCAATTACGAGTAAAATATGAATGATACCGCCAGCTACTTTAAAAATAACACCTAATAACCAAAGTACGACTAATATTCCGATAATGGTCCAGAGCATGAGTTCGACATCCCTTCTATAAATAAAAAAGTATAAGTATACGGTTTAGATTTCCCGAATACGCTTTGAATTAAACGGATGGTGCCTCTAAAATCTTGGATGTCGGTGGAAATCCATCATTTTCAGGTGGTTATTTATGAATCTAAGGTGGTAAGAGGATGCGTACAGGTGGAACGACACACTTTTCAGGTGCTCATTACCTCTTTACCGGTGAACGTGTAACAAATATAAAAACACGTACCGTAAAAACTCATAAAAAACAGAAAAACCCCTTCTCAAAATGAGAAGAGGTTTCTAGATTTAATATTATGCTAAATTACTTTTTAATGATTGCTCTTTGGCAGGTGTTGCTTTCACATCTTCGTTTACACGCTCGATGTCAGCACCTAATGCAGCCAATTTCCCAGTGAAATCAACGTATCCGCGGTCGATGTGCTTAAGTTCAGTTACACGCGTGTAACCATCAGCGACAAGCCCAGCAAGTACCAAAGCAGCACCTGCGCGAAGGTCAGTTGAAGCAACCTCAGCACCTTGCAGATTTACAGGTCCGTTGATTACTGAAGAACGGCCTTCAATTTTAATATCACCATTCATACGGCGGAATTCTTCCACGTGCATGAAACGGTTTTCGAATACAGTTTCCGTGATCACGCTTGTTCCGTTTGCACGAAGCAATAGCGCCATCATTTGCGACTGAAGGTCAGTCGGGAATCCTGGGTGAGGCATTGTTTTGATATCAACAGGTTTTAATTCACGAGGTCCGCGAACACGAAGTCCGTTTCCTTCTTCTTGAATCTGTACACCCATCTCTTCCATTTTTGCGATTAAAGGACGTAGGTGTTCTGCTATAGCATTTTCAACTAAAACGTCACCTTGTGTAATAGCTGCTGCTACCATATACGTACCCGCTTCGATACGGTCTGGAACTACTGTATGCTCAGCACCAACAAGTTCTTCAGCTCCGACAATGCGGATCGTACCTGTTCCTGCACCAATAACTGTAGCACCCATCGCGTTCAAGTAGTTAGCTAGACATACGATTTCAGGTTCTTTTGCAGCGTTTTCGATGATAGTCGTTCCTTCAGCAAGTGTTGCAGCCATCATGATGTTCTCAGTTGCTCCTACACTTGGGAAGTCTAAATAAATCTTTGCACCTTGCAAGCGGCCATCAATTTTTGCTTCGATAAATCCATTTCCGATCTTTACTGTTGCACCCATCGCTTCGAATCCTTTTAGATGCTGATCGATCGGACGTGATCCAATCGCGCATCCCCCAGGAAGTGCGATACGAGACAATCCAACTCGAGCAAGCAATGGTCCCATTACTAGGAATGATGCTCTCATTTTGCGGACATACTCAAATGGTGCTTCAGTTTTTAATTCGTTTGTAGCATCAACAGAAATTTCACCGTTTTCAAATGCTACATCAATATTTAAATAACGTAATACTTCGTTAATCGTAAACACATCAGCTAGACTAGGCACGTCTTTGATCGTGCTTTTGCCCTTACTTGCTAAAATGGATGCTGCGATGACAGGAAGTACGGCATTCTTAGCTCCTTCAACTCGAACAGAGCCTTCTAACCGCCTACCACCACGGACAATGATTTTTTCCAACGATATTCCCCTCCGCGTCCAATTTGTATATTAATATTCAGACGTAATTATTGGTGTGCCAATTGTGACAGTTGTTCCGCTGCCCAATCCTTCAGATCGCAAAGCCACCTGAAGATTCATTTTATGTTGATGACCGGTATAAATCGCTTGTTCCCACTGCTCAGTATATGCAGAAAGCGACACAAACGTCTCTTCTTTTAGTTCCTCGACAGGATCACCAGAAAAGGCGCGTACCAATTCATTTGCTTGCGAATACAAATCAACCACCATTTTATCACCGTATGTACCGGTAACACAAGAGAAAATTTTGGGATTTCCTCCAATTGATTGTTTTACACGGCTATCGATCAGGTTCTGGATTTCTTTCCAATTTTGATTTGCATTTACAAGTCCTTCAACCGCATAAATAAAATACGATGCAGATTGATCTTTTTGGGGGTATGTAATGACGGTCATTTTCTCTCTAACCCCGATATCATTACGCTCGAATAGTCCGGTCATTTTATAATGTCCGGCTTCATCTTCAGTTACCGCCCATGTAAATTCAGGATAATTACGTTTAAGCTCTTCTGCTTGTTTTACATACCCTAGTCCTTTAGATGCAAAACCTGTTTGACCACGAAAATACATAGTCCATTTGTCAGGCGTTGCTCCGCTCTTCTTTAGAACGTCTATTATATGTGTAACTTCATTTGTTTTTTCATCTGTTTTTGCATATCCAGAAGTAATCATAACCAATAGCAAAATCGCTGTAATCGTCATCGTCCATTTTTTCATTCCCCAGCACATCCTCTCTATTTCTCATTGTTGCCAATGAAACAGAGGATATCCGTGGAAGTTGTAGTCATATTCCGACAAATCCACTACTTCTGTAAATGTCGTGGAGTTATCCAAATAGCTGACTGAGATTCGTGGAATACTGTATATACTTTAGAAAAAAATCGCTCGCTATGCTTGCTAAGCTGATCACTAGAAGTATGTATAACACTCTAGCTTGCATGACCTTACCTTTTTTGATCCATTTATCAAAATGAACGGCCTGCAATGCCCACCAAGAGATCACGAGAAACAATAGATGTACGATGATATGTAACAAAGCTTGTTGTCCGATTGGAATCATTTAAAAGTCTGACCTCCTCATTACATATTTCGACATCTTAAGCATACGTCTTTCCCAACATTTTAGATAGATACTTTTTCCCTAGTAAGGTGTTTTGAAAGCCTTTTCTTTCAATAAGTTCAAAAAGTTGTAACGACTAATAAATGTCAATCTCAATAGATAGTCGTTTCACTATGATTAGACGAAACAAAACGTAAGAAGTTACGGTAGTTTTGGCTTATTTTTTGAGGACTTTTTTCGGGTAGGGCGGAGATTTACTTTAAAGCTGTTTTCATAAGCTTTGTTGTTTTTGGATGTAGTTGATTTCCGTTTCAGATACTCGCTTTCCGCGGGGCAGGCGGTGAGCCACATTCGTACGTTTCACTCTTAAGTGTCTCACCTGTCTAGTTGCAGTGGCTAGCCCCTCGAGGTCAAAAGTTAAATGGTTAAGAAGGCAAAGTGCGCCTTCAAACCCATTCACCTTTTGCTTGTCGGGACTGAACGAGCCACCTCTACTTTGAGGACTGCCCACCTGTCCCGCAGGAGTCTCGCACCTTGCACTTCAATCAACAGTCAAGGTAGTAAATAAAAAGATATAAAAGCAAACAACCTGTTAATAAACAGCCATTCATACTGCAAAAAATTATGAGTAATATGAGTTGGACAGCCTACTTAACCACTAGCTCTTATAGTTTCTAAAAGAGTACTTCTTTTTAAGAAAACTAAAAAAGCCCACCAACCTCCAACTAAGGAGAAGGTTGATGGACTTTCATCTAAGCTCAACAATCAATGATCATGTGTATGAACTTCCGTTTCAATCTGCATGAAGAATTCGTTCACATCAAAGTTTCCGTAGAAGAAATCCAGTGCGAGATCTGGCATAACCCCTAGAATAAGAACTGATGCTGCACAAAAGGCGAGTACGGCAGCCATTCCACCTGGGATTGAAACCTTTGTTCCATCACTGTCGCGGAAAAACATGATCGCAATGATGTTAAAGTAATACACGTACGACACGAGCGTGGTTGCCATCATTACAGCCGCCAGCCAATATTGTGGTTGTTCAAGTCCAAGCGCTCCCATGAAGATTCCAAACTTACCGATAAATCCTGCTGTGACGGGAATCCCGGCAAGAGAGAGAATAAAGAATGTCATCGGAACAGCGAGCCACGGTGATCGACGGAATAACCCGCGGAAAACGCCGATATCATTTGAACCTTCTTGACTCGTTAACAATTGAATGACGGTAAACGCGCCAATATTCATAAATAAGTACGCCAGCAGATAGAACCAAATCAGTTCGAATATTAATGACGAATTTGACACGAACGGTACTAAAATGTAACCCGCTTGTGCGATAGACGAATACGCAAACATCCTTTTTATATTTCGTTGTCGAAGCGCTGTGACGTTACCGATGATCATGGTTGCAGCCGCTAATACCATCACATACGGCTGAACTTGTAGAAGGATCGGTTCCTTATCGATCCCTGGAGCCGCAATGAAACAGATGATGATCACTCGCAACAAGATCACAAAGCCTGCTGTTTTCGACACGACACTCAAGAATGCTGTAACCGGAACAGGCGCACCTTCATATACATCTGGTGCCCACATGTGAAGCGGAGCGGCCGCGATCTTAAACGTTAGTCCTGCAAACGTGATGATGAAAGCGAAGACGATGAGAAAGCTGTGCTCTAACAGTTCAAGGTTCCCCATGTTCTCTGCGATCTTGAACAGGTTCGTCTCTCCGGTCAGTCCGAAAATGTAACTCATTCCAAAAAGGGTGATAGCGGTCGCGATTCCGCCTGACACGATATACTTAAACGCTGATTCATTGCTTCGTTTATTACGCCTCTCGAGTCCAGCCATAACATAGGAAGAAAGAGATAGAAGTTCCAGACCGACAAACAATGTGATCAAGTCAGCGCTGGATGCCATCATCATGGCTCCTAATAGAGCTGCGAGGAGCAGGTAATAAAATTCTCCCCGGTTTTTCTCTAAGTCTTCTTTTTTATAATTGGAAGAGAGAACAATCACTAATAACGTTCCTAACAAGAGTAGAATCTTAAATGCTTTTGAGAAAGAATCAAGTCTGTACGTATCATACAGAATCGATGTTACTTCTATATCGAGCTGCATAAAAATCGCGATAAGAGCAGCGATAATACCTGCTCCAGCAAGCCAGGCTAGTGGCTTCCTGCTCGATTCTTTTTTCATAAAAAGGTCGATAACAGATAAAAGGGTCGCAACCCCTAAGATGATAAATTCAGGAAGCATAACGCTCCATCTAAACGATAATAAAGTATCTAGATCCATGATTTAGCCCCCTAACCCTAGCAGAATGCTATCTAATGTTGGACGGAGCATATCACTTAACCATGCAGGATAGATGCCGATAAACAAAATCGCTGCAAGCAAGATAAACGCCGGAATTCGTTCTGTTGATGAAAGATCATGTGCGTTCGATAGTTCTTTTTCAGTACCAAACGTGATCGCCAAGACCGCACGCAACACGTAGACCGCTGTTAAAATCAGCCCTAACGTTCCTATAGCTGCTAACACGGGCATCGTCTCAAACAACCCTAAAAACGCCATGAACTCGCTGATAAAACCAGACATTCCCGGTAGTCCTAATGATGCGAGTCCACCTGCGAGCAAAACACCTGCAAAGATCGGCATCCTTTTCGCGACTCCACCAAAATCTTTTAACTGTGATGAACCTCCTCGTTCGTAAAGAACACCTACTAAGAAGAACAATAGCGCCGAGATCAATCCGTGTGAAACGACTTGGAACACGGCACCCGTCATACCCGCTTCGTTTAATGCGGCGAGCCCGATCAGAACGATTCCCATATGCGAAACAGATGAATACGCTAAGACGCGTTTCATATCACGCTGTGTGAGTGCTAAGAACGCTCCGTAAAGCAGGTTGATCAAACCGAACAATCCGATGATAAAAGCGAGTGACTCAAACTGATCTGGAAACAGCCCTGCCCCAAAAACGATTAAGCCGTACGCCCCAATTTTCAAAAGAATCCCCGAGTGGAGCATAACGATCGGTGGTGGTGCCTGAACGTGAACCTTCACCATCCAAGAGTGAAGCGGTGCGACCGGCAGCTTCACGGCAAACGCGAGAAGAAGCGCGATCAGCATTCCCATCTTAAAATCCTTCGTGATGTTCATATCACTCAGTTCAGATTGCGGAAGCGAGAATGTATAAGCTAACTGCTCAAAATTCATCGTTCCCGTCTTCATGAACATCGCGACGAACGCGATCAGAAGAATGGCTGAACCCACGCCGTTATAGATCAGAAAACTGTACGCTGCTTTTTCTTTTTCAAGGTAACCCCAGCGTCCGATGAGGAAGAACATCGGAATGAGCGTGATCTCAAAGAAAATAAAGAACAAAAATAGGTTTTGTGAGGCGAATACGCCAATCATGCCCATCTCAAGCAAAAAGAACAATATGAAGTAACTTTTCCAATCTTTTTTGATCGAAAAGGATGCAATGGCAGCAAGGACACTCACTACCGTTGTCAATAAAATGAGCACCATCGATAAACCGTTAACACCGACTTCATAGAAGATTGGATAGCTCACATCACCATTCGACTGAAAGACTTCATACGAAACCCACTGAAACTTTTCGGCAAGCTGAAGACCTTCGCCCGATTTATTGAAAGCAGACAACGTAACGAGTGCGGTACCTAGCGGAAATAATGTACCTAATACCCCGATCCATTTGATCGACTTCTCATCTTGAGATGGAGTAAATAGGAGAACCAAAACGCCTAACAATGGGGAAAGAATTAATATCGATAGAAGCCATGTGTTCATGTGAAGTACCCCCCTGTTAATGCGACGATCAGCAATAGAATCACGATGCCAAAAATGGCGAACGTCCCATATGTTTGAACCTGCCCGTTTTGAAGACGCGAGCCTACCTTACTTAACCCTTGAACGCCACTCACAACTGCTGCCACGAGTCCGTCCACGATATATTTATCAAACAGGACGCCAAGTTTGCTCAACCCCTTCGTTCCTTTAACGAAAGTCGCGTCATATCCTTCATCAACGTACCATTTGTTGTAGATCACGTTGCTGAGCCCTGGTAACGACCGGGTGACCCAATCACGGGAAAGTGTACCTTTTTGGTAAATCAGATAAGCTAAACCAATTCCTAAAAGAGACGCGGCTGTTGCAACAATCGGAATCCAGCCTGGACCGTGATGATCTCCATGTGCTAGTTCAACCGGGCCACCTGCTAAGTAATCTGATAGAAACGTACCGAACCACGTTGTGTTCAGGTAACCTGCCACGATTGCTAGAACACCTAAAACAATCATCGGAAGCGTCATAACACTTGGTGACTCATGTACACCTCTCTGATCTCCACGCGGTTTCCCGGTAAACACAAGGAAAAATAGACGGAACATATAGAACGCCGTCATAAAGGCTGCAACGACTGCCAGCCAGAACAATCCGTAACGGCCATCTGCATACGTACTGGCTAAAATTTCATCTTTTGAAAAGAAACCGGATAGAAGCGGAACTCCCGAGATGGCTAGAGCGCCGATTAAAAAGAGAGGCCCTGTCAGCCGAAGCTTTTTCCAAAGTCCGCCCATCTCATCAATGTTTTGTGTATGTACAGCATGAATCACGCTTCCTGCAGCTAAGAACAATAATGCTTTAAAGAATGCATGCGTTGTTAGGTGAAAGATCCCTGCCACATAACCGGATGCACCAAGTGCGAGCATCATGTATCCTAGCTGACTGACCGTAGAGTATGCCAAGACGCGTTTGATGTCTTTTTGCATAAGTCCGATTGAAGCCGCAAAGATTGCTGTGACTCCCCCTACTACAGCAACGACCGTTAGTGCCGTTTCTGAAGCTTGGAAGAGCGGATACATCGCAGCGACCAAGTACACCCCAGCCGCGACCATCGTTGCCGCATGGATTAGCGCTGATACGGGTGTTGGACCTTCCATCGCATCCGGAAGCCATGTATGAAGAGGTAGCTGACCTGATTTTCCGATCGCTCCTACAAAGATACATAGTGCTGTAAGAGTGAGCATGCCCGATGATATATCACCATTTCGAACGGAAGCAAAAATTTCGTCATATTCAAAACTACCAACCTGCCAAAATAACAAAATCATTCCGATAAAAAGACCAACGTCCCCAATTCGGGTCATCACAAAAGCCTTTTTCGCTGCGGCTTTTGCTTCTGGTTTAAAATAGTAGAATCCGATCAGCAAGAAAGAACCAAGTCCCACTAACTCCCAAAACATATAGAGCTGTAATAGATTAGGAGAAAGAACGAGTCCGAGCATCGCAAACGAAAATAATCCTAAATACGCAAAAAACACAGGAAACCGATCATCGCCATGCATGTATCCTTTTGAGTAAAGATGTACAAGAAAACTGACGAGTGAAACGATCACAAGCATAAGAGCGTTCAGCGGATTGACTTCATATCCCATCGTGATGGCACGCTCACCGATCTCGAACCAAGTGCCTTCAACCTTAATTCCGTCACCTTGCCACACCGAGATCCAAACCCCGATGGATAGAATGAGCGATAACCCGGTTAGAAGCACACCGATCCATGCAGTGCCCTCACTTTTTGATTTTCTAAAAATCAGCAATAAAACGAAGGATAAAAGCGGGAACAACGGTATAAGCCAACTATTCTGCAACATAATCGTCCATCTCCTTCCTTATCGCTTCATCGTATCCATCTCATCCACGTTAACCGTCTGTCTGTTGCGGTACAGCGCGATGAGAATCGCAAGTCCGACTGCCGCTTCTGCCGCAGCAACCGTGATCGTAAATAGCGAAAAGATCTGACCTGTTAAACCAGGATTTATAGAATATTTGGCAAATGCCACGAGATTAATATTTACAGCATTCAACATCAATTCGATCGAAATGAGCACGATGACCGCATTACGTTTTGTTAAAGCACCAAACAAACCGATGCAGAACAGGATCAAAGCAAGCATCAAGTAAGCTGCTAAAGGGACAGAGCTCATTTTTTTGCCTCCTTTTCATCGTCATCCCGCTTTGCCAAAATGATAGAACCAATTAAAGCAACAAGCAGCAAGACAGAAGTTAACTCGAACGGAATCACATAATGCGAATACAGCTCAATTCCGATTTTTTTCGTATTATCGATGTGAAGCTCTGCGTTCTGCTGACCAAAATCAAGGTCTTTGATCTTGCGGTACATGATCAGAAAGAAAAGTCCGATCGCAAGCCCGGTTAAGATGACTTTTAACCGTGGTGCACGTTTTTCTTTTTCCTGGTGACGCGTGAGCATGATTCCAAACAACATGATGATCGTGATAGCTCCTGAGTAGATCAGCACCTGGACGACGGCAACGAACTCTGCTGATAGTGTGATGTAGATTCCTGCAATGGCAATGAACGTAAAAATAAGAGCAACAACCATATGAACGACATTTGATAGGTTGATAAGAAGAACGCCGCCGGCAATGGCTGTTAAGGCGAGAAAGAAAAACGCGATCATTTCACCGGTCATGCTTTGTTCTCCTTTCTAACATTCTCATCGTTCTCATCGAGCCACTCGAGGTTTTTGAAAAGTTCATCACGGCTGTATTCAGCAAGCTCGAACTGATTCGTCATGACGATCGCTTCAGTCGGACAGACTTCTGTACACAGGTCGCATAGTATGCAGATTTCAAAATTGATGTCGTACGTGTCGATGATCTTCCCTTTTTTCGCAGGATCGGGATGGGGCTTACCCGTTAACTGGATGCAGTCGGTTGGGCAGATCTGCGCGCATTGGTTACAGACGATGCATTTTTCGGGATAAAACTTTTGGATGCCGCGGAAACGGTCAGGCATCTGGATCGGCACGTCTGGATAGCTTGTGGTGACGTTTTGTTTTGTTAGGTTTTTGACGGTATAGCTTAAACCTTTTACAAGACCTTTCATCCTGAGATCACGCTCCTTATGCGTTGGTCTTTCAATTGATAGAGCATTGTTTTAGCATTGCGCTGGTTATTGTGGGTGTTGGTTTCCGTTCCAGGTGTTCGCTTTCCGCGGGGCAGGCGGTGAGCCACATTCGAATGTTTCACATTTAAGTGTCTCACCTGCCCACCTGTCCCGCAGGAGTCTCACACCTTTCACTACAACCAACAGTTCAAAGAAGTTAGTAAAAGATTAAAAAGCAACAAGATTCTTGAAAAAAGAATTATAGAATGACCTTAGCCATCGCTTTGAATTTCGAAGGTCGGGCTATGAAATCTTTGGATGTATTGCAAACATACTTCCTCGAATACTTGATTGGAGCGCAAGGTGCGAGACTCCTGGGGGATCAGCGGGACAGGTGAGACTCTTAATAGTGCAAGGCACTAAGAGGCTCACCGCACGCCCCCCGGAAAGCGAGCATCCTGGAGGGGAAATCAACACCCTCATAAACCATCAGTAGTGCTGTAAGGCTCTTTTATAAAAACAACTCCTTAACCGCCGCACTGACGAAGATGTTTAACAGTGCTAGCGGCAGTAGGACCTTCCATGCGAAGCCCATCAGTTGATCGGCGCGGAGGCGTGGAAGTGTTCCGCGGATCCAGATCATGAAAAACACGACGATGCTGAATTTGACGCCGAACCACAACATCCCTGGGATAAAATCTAAGAACGGAATCGGGTTCCAGCCTCCTAAGAAAAGAACGGTTGTTAAGGATGCCATCGCAAATAGATACACATATTCTGTGAGCATGAAGAACGCCCAGCGAAATCCTGAGTATTCGACGTGATAACCGGCCACAAGCTCTGACTCTGCCTCAGGCAAGTCGAACGGTGTACGGTTCAACTCAGCGATTGAGGAGATCAAGAATACGAAAAATCCGATGGGTGTTAAAAAGATGTAGGCAATGTTTTCTTGGCCTCTTACGATATCGTTTAAATTCAGGCTTCCGGCGAACAGGATCACTCCAATAACGGAGATAACGAGCGGAATTTCGTACGAAATCATCTGTGCTGCAGCACGCATGCCGCCGAGTAACGAGTACTTATTGTTTGATGCCCAGCCACCCATTAAGATGCCTATCGTTGAGATGCCTGAAACGGCAACGTAATACAGAAGGCCGACGCCGAGGTCTGCGAACTGCATGTTTTCTGAGAACGGTATCGTCGCGAGCACCATGAAGGCTGGAGCAAATGCGATGACCGGTGCCAATATGAACAATGGCCGATCAGCTAGTTTCGGTATAGTGTCTTCTTTTATCAAAAGTTTAAAAACGTCCGCAACGGTTTGTAGAAGACCGAATCTTCCCCCAACCCGGTTTGGCCCTGTCCGCATCTGCATGAACCCGAGCACTTTTCGTTCCGCTAGAATCGCGTAGGTTACGAACCCGAGAACCGTTACGAGTAGTGCCGCACCGAGCGCAAAGAAGATGGCAACATGCGTCCAGCCAGGTTGTGCGTATAAAAGATCCTCCATCAGCCATCAACCTCCCCGAGAACGATATCAATCCCGCCTAAGATAGTAATCAAGTTGGAGATGTTTTCACCGACTAAAAGTTTTGGCAGAATCTGAAGGTTGTAAAAAGATGGTCTGCGAAACTTCAAGCGGTATGGTTCTTTTTTTCCTTCTGATGCGATGTAGCAGCCGATTTCTCCGCGAGGTGACTCAATGCGAACGAAAGCTTCGCCTTTTGGCGGCTTAATGATTTTTGGTACTTTTGCCATAACAGGTCCTTCTTCTGGAAACTGTTCCACCGCTTGTTCTACAATCTTGAGTGATTCTTCGATCTCTTGCATGCGGCACTGATAACGCGCCCATGCATCGCCCGTATGAAAGACCGGTACATCAAAATTAAAACGGTCATAGATCGAATAAGGTTCATCTTTTCTAAGATCCCAGTTCGTACCTGTGCATCTTAAATTTGCACCGCTTAATGAAAAGTTCAACGCTTCTTCTTTCGTGTAAAATCCAATTCCTTTTACACGGTTCAAGAAGATCTCGTTGCCTGTCACAAGGTCGTGATAGCCAGCAAGCTCTTCTCTCATGTACGGAACAAAGTCACGGACTTTCTCGATCCAGCCTTCTGGTGCGTCCCACTTCACACCGCCAACACGCATATAGTTGAACGTCAGGCGAGCTCCACATATTTCATTCAACATATTGATGATGGCTTCTCTTTCGCGAAAAGCGTATAGGAATGGACTCATCGCCCCGATATCTAATAAATATGTACCGAACCAGACGAGATGGCTTGCGATGCGGCCGAGTTCCATCACGATCACGCGCAAATATTCCGCTCGTTCTGGTATCTCTAGACTCATCATCGTTTCCACCGCATGGCAGATTACATAGTTGTTCGTCATGGCCGCTAAATAATCCATGCGGTCTGTGTATGGAATAATCTGCGTGTACTGAAGATTTTCTGCTAGCTTCTCGGTGCCTCGGTGAAGATAGCCGATCACTGGCGTGGCTTCAATGATCGTCTCTCCGTCAATTTTTAGTACGATTCGAAAAACGCCGTGTGTGCTAGGATGCTGAGGCCCAACGTTGAGGAGCATCTCTTCTGTTCTGATCAATGTCTCTACACCTCCACGTCATGTGGTTCGTAATCTTTTCTGAGCGGATGTCCTACCCAATCGTCCGGCAGCATGATGCGCGTTAAGTTCGGATGACCTTCAAAATGGATGCCTAAAAGATCATACGTTTCACGCTCTGGCCAGTTTGCTCCCTCCCATAACGGGGTAATGGAATGGGTAGTAGCACTCGTTCTGTCTATCTTTACTTTTAATGCAACGGACTGGCGATGATTGTACGAATACAGGTGGTTATAGACTTCAAAATGCGTTTCAAAATCGGTGCCGTGCATTTCAGATAAATAATCAAAACGAAGCTGGTCGTTATATTTTAAAAACTCCGCGATTTTGTAATAGGAATCAGGTTTTGCAACTAAGGTAGGGACGTCTTTTGACAGACTGTTAATATAGGAATCTTCGAGTACATCTTCTCCTAGATGTTCTTTGATGACTTTTATGTAGGTATCGAGGATAGGTTGGTTTGGTGATGGTTTTTCTTCAGCCAGAGGTTCTGTTGCTGCACCTTTGGCGTTTGCGGCAGCGCGTGCTTTTGCGGCTGCAGCTGCTTTCGCCTTTGCAGCGGCGATCGCTTTCGCTTTTTCGTCGTCACCTGCTGGCTCAGTTGTTGCATCTGATCCTGCTTCACGTGAAGCTTTCGCTTTAGCAGCGGCGGCGGCTTTTGCCTTTGCTGCAGCGATGGCCTTTGCTTTTGCGGCGGCTTTCGCTTTTTCGTCATCTGAAGCAGGTTCGGTGGATGTCGTGTCGCCTCCACCCTCTCTGGCTAGTTTTGCTTTAGCAGCTGCTGCTGCCTTCGCCTTTGCTGCTGCGGCGGCTTTTGCTTTCGCCGCTGCAAGCGCTTTTTGTTTCGCCAGATCATCTGCTGACTCATCACTTTGTGGAGCTTCCGCGGTTTCTGCTTTTTCAGCCTGGCGTTGTTTTGCGAGCTCGAGAGCTTTTGCTTTAGCCTCTGCGGCGGCTTTTTTCTTCTGCTCTTCTTTTGTTAGCTCTGGTTCGCCAGCTGTCGAATCGGTTCCTTCTACCGCTTTCGCTTTTTCGGCCTGGCGCTGTCTTGCGAGTTCAAGAGCTTTCGCCTTTGCTTCTGCAGCTGCTTTCTTTTTTAGCTCTTCTTTTGTTAGCTCTGGTTCAGCTGCCGTCGGTTCCGACACATCTGCTGCTTTCACTTTTTCAGCCTGACGCTGTTTTGCGAGTTCGAGCCCTTTTGCTTTCGCCTCTGCGGCGGCTTTCTTCTTCAGTTCTTCTTTTGTTAGCTCTGGCTCGGTCGCAGTCAGCTCTGACTGTTCTGCCGCTTTCGTTTTTTCAGCCTGTCGCTGTTTTGCGAGCTCGAGGGCTTTCGCCTTTGCTTCTGCAGCAGCTTTCTTTTTTTGTTCTTCTATCGATAATCCTTCATTGGAATCATTTTGCTTATCTGTCATTCGCTCATCACCTTCTTGCCTGTCTTCGCTTCATAACGGATTTTTTCTTGAAGCTTGTTGATGCCATAAATGAGTGCAGCAGGGTTAGGTGGACATCCTGGTATGTATACATCCACGGGTACGATTTGATCGACGCCTTTTACGACGGCATACGATTTGATGTAAGGACCTCCGGCTGTAGCGCATGATCCCATCGCGATAACCCACTTCGGCTCTGGCATCTGTTCGTATAGTCGTTTTAAAACGGGCGCCATTTTTTTCGTTACAGTTCCTGAAACGATCATTACGTCAGATTGACGAGGTGATGTACGGAATATACTTCCGAAACGGTCGAGGTCGTAATGGGACGATCCAGTACCCATCATTTCAATCGCACAGCAGGCGAGCCCAAAGGTTAGTGGCCATAGTGAATTACTTCTGGCCCAGGCTTTCACTTGTTCAAGTGTTACCATGAATACGTTGCGGTCTAGTTCGGCGCGTTCCTCAGCCGTAAGTTCCCACTTTATGTCCATTTAAGCACCTTCTTTTTCCAAGCGTATACAAGACCTAACGTTAAAAGAACAACAAAAATCCCCATCTCGATCAGAGCAAACACGCCTAGCTCTTCATAGGCCACGGCCCAGGGGTATAAAAATACGGTTTCAACATCAAAAATAACAAACATGAGCGCAAACAAATAATAACGGATATTGTACTGAACCCAACTTTGATGAAAAGGCTCAATTCCGCTTTCGTAGGTGGTGTATTTTTCTGCTGATGGTTTATAAGGGCGTAACAAACGGCCTGCAGTCAGTGCGACTACCGGCAAAAGGACCCCTAAAAATAAAAATACAGCCACAATGAGGTAATTGTTTTGATACAGATGATAAAAATCCATTCTGACTACCTCCTAATCTTCAGAATTTTATAAATTCTGTAACCGCTTTAATTATAGCAAATTCCATATTTTGTGTCGATGTGCTTCTTCACATATGGTACTTCTACTATATTAAGGTCTACCCCTTATTTTTCTATAGAAATGTTCATAATCCTGTAAATTTTTTGGAGGTGCCGATAGACTGTTAGCAGTATGATAGGTATAAAGGGGAGATTGTAATGGATATATGGTGGATTGCTTACTTCTTGATCGTCGTAATCTCGATCGCTGGATTAGTCGGTACGATCATGATTTCTAAAACACAGGATGAAAAATATGGAAGTTCAACTCGTCAGAACCTCGTGCGCCTTACACTCATCTATGCAGTGGTGATCCTCGTTTCGATCATAGCACTTGCTCTCTACATCTATCTTTAATAGAATGCTGTTATTAAAGGATGTGATCTACTTTGAAAAAAGAGACCGAACAATTGTGGGCAAGTGAAAAATACACCGTGATGGCTAAGGGATATAACCTTTACAAAGAGGTTCAAGGACTCATGAGAGATGCTCAATCTGAATCTGACTATGAAAAAGTGAGGTTGTTGATCGCTGAGTTGAAGGAAAAACCTTTTGAGCGTCGTGCTTTATGCAACACTTTAGAACATGTTTGGGGTTATTTTAAAAAATCAGCAGAAGAAGTGGACAAAGAGCATTTCTTTTCGCTACTGAAGACGTTGAGAGAGTCAGATGAAGAGTATTATGATGAAATACCGTATGAAATTAGTCTTTTTATGCAATATTTGCTTCAAAAATACCCTTCAGAATACTTATCACGTTCAACATTTATCAAAAATTAAGGATGTTCCCGTCGAGTTGTGGGATCATCCTTTTGTTTTGCCTAAAATAGGTGCAGTTTCGGTGGACGAAACTGTTCTTTGTGCATACCCTGTTGGGTATTTTTGAGAATCAATCAAGAAGTTCAAGCCTTTAATCCACAAGAATCAGTATGTAATCCACGAGTTTTAAGCATGAATCCAAAAGTTTTGGCTATTTATCCACGAGTCGACAAACCTCGACATCCAGCAGACATGTTTACCCCCTTATATACCCCTCCACATCAAAAAAGACACCCCGCTCTAACTAAAAGCGGGATGCCTCTCTGCCGTACCTATAAACTTCTATTAGATCGCCTCAACAGACAATCGTAATTGCTCTTCGAAATCTTCTGCATGCTCGCGTTTTTGCTCTGCATCCCAGCCCAATTTGTCGGCCATGCAGTTGATTACACTTTCTTTCCACTCATATACCGTATCAATGTCAAAGTATAGAGCAGACGTACGGCGGATCAAGAAGTCTGATGGTGTGGATGTCATCTCATAATCTAATGCGTAGAGTAATGATGCATACAAGCTTTCTGGCAAGTTGTAGCTCTTCGCTTCTTCACCGCGTTCATTCATATAACCATATACGATGTCGATGTTCGTTCCGTAACGCTGAACGAGCTCGCGAGCTTTTGCTTCATCCAAACCTAATGCCAAGCCTTCTTGTACTTTTGTACGGAGGAAGTCTGCGAAGTTTTGGCTTCCGCCCATCTTACCGCCTGATAATTCCATGTGTTGCGTACGGCAACCAGGGAATTTTGCTCCTTCTTCCTCACCTAGCTGATCACGAACGATATCCACGACTTTTTCAGCCATTTTACGGTAACCTGTCAGCTTACCACCAGCGATTGTTAGTAATCCTGATGGAGAATGGAACACTTCATCTTTACGAGAAATTTCTGAAGGTCCTTTCTTCGGTTCGTGAATCAATGGACGCAGTCCTGACCATGAAGATTCAACATCGTCGCGTGTGATCTTCACATCTGGGAACATGAAGTGGATTGTATTTAGAACATATTGAAGATCCTCTTCTGTCATGCCTGGGTTTGCAAGGTCTCCCTTGTAATCGGTATCTGTTGTACCTACATACGTTTTACCTGCACGAGGAATCGCGAACACCATACGGCCATCTTCTGTGTCATAGTAAACCGCTTGTTTTAATGGGAACTTAGAGCCATCAATAACAAGGTGAATTCCTTTTGTATGGTGAATCTCTTTTCCTGTTTTTGAACGATCTTCTTCTCGAAGTTCATCTACCCATGGACCTGTTGCGTTCACGATCTTTTTCGCGTAGATCTCATGCACTTCACCAGTAAGCTGGTCTTCTACTTTTACACCGACCGCTCTTTTTCCGTTATAGATAAAGCTTGTAACTTTCGCGTAATTAACAGCTGATGCTCCGCGTGATACCGCTTCTTTCATGATTTCAAGCGTCAGACGAGCGTCATCTGTTTTGTATTCTACGTAATATCCACCGCCAAGCAAGTTATCCTTTTTCAACAGTGGTTCACGGCGTAATGTTTCTTCAGCTGAAAACATTTTTCTGCGTTCTTTACGTTTTACGCCTGCTAAGAAATCGTACACTTTTAGACCGATGGATGTGGAGAACTTCCCGAACGTACCGCCTTTATAAAACGGAAGCAGCATCCATTCTGGTGTCGTTACGTGTGGTGCATTTTCGTACACGATCGCACGTTCCTTTCCAACCTCTGCAACGAGTTTCACTTCGAACTGTTTTAAATAACGAAGTCCGCCGTGAACAAGTTTTGTAGAACGGCTGGATGTTCCAGCAGCGAAGTCCTGCATCTCTACAAGACCTACCTTCATACCACGCGTTTGGGCATCTAATAAAATCCCTGCTCCAGTTACGCCTCCTCCGATAACGAGAAGGTCAAGCTTCTCTTGTTTCATACCTGTGATGATTTCTTCTCTTTTATATGTTGAAAATGATGCTGTCATTTTCTCTTCACTCCTTCTGTACAGAACCGTTGGACATATATGATACGGGTAGTTTTCCCGGAATCAGCGAACCCAACACACATTTTTCAACATTTCCGTGTATTGGCACGCATGCACGCAAAAAAAGACCACAAGAACCCCGCAACGTTTGTACGAGGTTTTGTGGTCTCTCCTAATCTCCAACCGGTTCAATATCAACTTGGGTTTAGTATAACGCAGTTTTCAAGATTTTGAAAGGGTTATGCTTTAGGTTTGTATGCGATCGTTGCTTCAACAGCTTTTTTCCAGCCATCATAAAGCTCTTTACGCTCTTCTTCTTTCATGTTTACGTCGAAGTCTTTGTCCACTTTCCATTTATCTGCGATTTCTTGACGATCGCCCCAGAAACCTACAGCAAGACCTGCAAGATATGCAGCACCAAGCGCAGTCGTTTCGTTAATCTCTGGACGCTCAACCGGAACGTTTAAGATATCACTTTGGAACTGCATCAAGAAATTGTTCTTAACCGCTCCGCCATCTACACGAAGTTTCTTCAACTCAATACCTGAGTCTGCTTCCATCGCTGTTAACACATCTGCTGTTTGATACGCCAGTGACTCAAGTGTCGCACGAACGAAGTGTTCTTTTTCTGTACCACGTGTCAGTCCGAAGATCGCACCGCGTGCTTCTGAATCCCAGTAAGGAGTTCCGAGCCCTACGAAAGCTGGCACAACATACACGCCATCTGTTGATGCAACGCGCTCTGCATAATCTTCACTGTCTGCCGCATCTTTTAACATACGAAGTCCGTCGCGCAGCCATTGAATCGCTGATCCTGCAACAAAGATACTTCCTTCAAGTGCGTATTCGACTTTTCCGTCCACACCCCAAGCGATGGTAGTTAATAGGCCATGCTCCGACTTAACTGCTTTTTCTCCTGTGTTCATTAGCATGAAGCAACCTGTTCCATAAGTGTTCTTCGCCATTCCTTTTTCAAAACAAGCTTGTCCGAAAAGTGCCGCCTGTTGATCGCCCGCGATACCTGCGATCGGAATATTTTTACCGAAGAAGTGATAATCGATCGTTTCACCATAAACTTCAGATGATGATTTTACTTCTGGAAGCATTGATTTCGGAACGCCTAAGATCTCAAGAAGCTCGTCATCCCATTTCAGATCGTATATATTGTACATGAGTGTACGTGAAGCGTTTGAATAGTCCGTAACGTGCGCTCTTCCACCAGTTAGTTTCCATACTAGCCACGTATCGATCGTACCGAATAATAGATCACCGTTTTCTGCTTTTTCACGAGCACCATCAACGTTATCAAGGATCCATTTCACTTTTGTTCCTGAGAAATAAGCATCGATTAACAATCCAGTTTTATCACGGAATTTATCGTTTAAGCCTTGAGATTTTAGTTCATCACAGATTTCAGCGGTCTGACGAGACTGCCATACGATCGCGTTGTGCACAGGTTTTCCAGTGTTCTTGTCCCAAACGACAGTTGTTTCACGTTGATTCGTAATTCCGATCGAAGCGATTTCGCCTGGATCAGTGTCTGTTTTTGATAATACCTCAGCCACTACTGCTAAGATTGTTCCCCAGATTTCTTGTGCATCATGTTCTACCCAGCCTGGCTTCGGGAAGTGCTGCTTGAATTCCTTTTGTGAGATCTCAACGACTTCTCCTGCTTTGTTAAAAAGGATCGCTCTTGAACTTGTCGTCCCTTGATCGAGTGCAATGATATATTTCTTTTCCATACGTAAACCCTCCCAAAATGGTTTGTTCTTGTTTTAGTTTTCTATTTGATCTCCGTGAGGCAATGCTTGTGTGCCTTTACTTCCTAAGAAGAACGATATAGCGAAAATAGCTATTGATACTGCAGTCCAAATCCAGAATAACGTTGTCACTTTCCCTGTGAAAACAGCTTGGTAGAACAATGCTCCAAAAACTCCGCCCAGCACTGGCCCTACAACTGGAATCCATGAGTATGTCCAGTTAGATCCGCCTTTGCCTGGAATCGGTAAGATGAAATGTGCGATTCTTGGACCGAGGTCACGAGCAGGGTTGATCGCATATCCTGTTGGTCCACCAAGTGATAATCCGATCGCTACGATTAAGAATCCGACGATCAGTGGATTTAACCCATCTGAAAATTTATTCGCCCCGATTGACAATAATCCTACTAGTAAAACCGCAGTTCCAATGAATTCTGATAAAAGATTCGAAAACGTATGTGGAATTGCAGGGTCCGTTGAGAAAACTCCTAATTTTACCGCTGGATCATCTGTTGCTTTCCAGTGTGGAAGGAAGTGGAAGTAAACGACCATTCCTCCTAAAATACCCCCGATCATCTGTGCAAGGATATAAGCTGGTACATCAGCCCATGCAAATTCACCGATTGAAGCGAGACCAAGCGTAACGGCTGGGTTAAGATGTGCGCCACTAAAGCTTCCAACTGCATATACCGCCATCGCTACGGCTAATCCCCAAGCAAGTGCGACAACGATCCATCCGCCACCTTGGGCTTTTGATTTATTCAAGGAAACGTTTGCAACAACGCCCCCGCCAAATATGATTAGAATCATTGTTCCTATCAGTTCTGCCATAAATGTAGACATGTATTTTCCTCCTTTATGCAATCGCTATCAATTATAAGTGCAAGCCTGTGAACGGATTTCATCAAAAAAAGACCCAGCAAAAGATACCTATAGTTTTGCTATAAGTAACCCTTGTGGATCTCCATGTTCTCCGTCACGTTTATGAACTTGTCTCTATTATAACAAGGATGAAAACGTTGTCAAACGTTATTTCACAAGAACATTAGATCCACAATTCAGGGTTTGAAGTCGTCACAGCCTCTGCACCTGCTTCAAGTGCTTCCATCACATTAACTTTTGTACGAATCAATCCACCAGCAATTACCGGTATACCCGCTTGCTCACTCACTTCTCTTATTATTTCCGGCATGATGCCTGGCAAAACCTCTAAATAGTCTGGCTGAGCACGTTCAATGACTTTATAACTCGTTTCAAGTGCTAATGAATCTAATAAAAATAACCGCTGAACCGCGATCATGTTCTTCTTTTTAGCACGAATGATACAGTTGGAGCGCGTTGAAATGATTCCTGCTGGTTTCATTTCTTGTGCTAAAAAGTCGACTGCATACTCATTTGCTTTCAGACCGTTAATCAGATCAAGATGGACCAATACCTTCTTTTTACGCTCGTTCGCCATAGCGATCATAAATTTTAACTGGCTGATATGCGTATCCAAACATACGATATATGTGTATTTGCTGTTTAGCAGCTTCTCAAAATCCTTCATCTTTCTCGCTGCCGGCAAAACTTTTTGTCCATGAAAGCTCATCTTGCACACCCCTTACTTTCTTATCATTCACCAGTTCTCACATTTTATTGCAAACCCCGGTAAACCGCCTTTTTTACATATTAAGTGATAATAACACATACAACAACTGACGGACGAGCATTTAATAGTATATAGCTCGTATAAAGAGCTATATTTCTTAGGACACTTCCTTAGCTTGAGGAGGTGATAAGCATGATTAAAAAGAGAAAGAAACCTGTGATCTCTCCTGTTGGCGAATTTCAGAACCCGTTTGGTGATGAAGTGGTTCAAATGGAAGAGGCAGCAGAAACGAACGCGATGACTAGTGAAAATGGCGACCAAGTATGGTTACGTAGGGTCTCATGTGCTCGGCCGATTTTTGGAAGAAACTAAATAAAAACGATTCATCCATTGTTCAACCTTCTCAAACTGAACGTGATGTATTGTAATAAAGCCCCTTTGACTTATTTGAACGAGTCGGAGGGGTTTTTGAGTTCTGAAAAAGAGTAAAGGTACAGTTTCAGTTCCCGAAACTGACCAACTTAGATACTGTGCGGGGTATTAACTTCATGCAATCCAAAAGTTTAAGCCGTTTATCCAGAAGTTTTGCCTGTTTATCCACGAATTTTAGCCTTCAATCCAGAAGTTTTGCTACTTTATCCACGAGTTTACAATCCTCGACATTGCTCGCACTCCCTTTATTCCTCACATACCCCCTACAAGCACAAAAAAAGCCCTCCAACTCTCTAAAATGAGAGCTGAAGAACTTTTTAAATTAACGCTTTGTTGCTATGTCGATACGGTTCATTGCGCGTTTAAGCGCAAACTCCGCACGAGCTGCATCTAGGTTGTCTTGTTTGTTGCTTGCAAGACGCTGTTCGGCACGTTCTTTTGCTGCACGTGCACGATCTACTTCGATGTCGCCAGCAATCTCAGCAGCTTCTGCTAAAATCGTGACTTTTTCAGGTCGCACTTCAATAAATCCACCGCTAACGGCCACATATTGTGTTTTCCCATCAACGTCGTGAACACGCACGGCGCTGATCGTTAAAGGAGCTACAAGAGGGATATGGCCTGGAAGAATTCCAAGCTCCCCACTTTTTGCTTTCGCGCTGACCATTTTCGCATTTCCTTCAAACACAGGACCATCAGGGGTTACTACGCTGACTTGAATGGTTTTCATCCAATCTTACCCCTTTCAGGCATTAGGCCAAAGTTTTTGCTTTTTCAATAGCATCCTCAATAGAGCCTACGAGATGGAACGCTGATTCCGGAAGATCATCGTATTTTCCTTCAAGGATTTCTTTGAATCCACGAACTGTTTCTTTAACAGGAACGTATGAACCTTTTTGTCCTGTAAATTGTTCTGCAACGTGGAAGTTTTGAGATAAGAAGAACTGGATACGACGCGCACGGTGTACAACTAGCTTATCGTCTTCAGAAAGCTCGTCCATACCAAGGATTGCGATGATATCTTGAAGCTCTTTATAACGCTGTAAAGTCGCCTGTACTTTACGAGCTACTTCGTAATGCTCTTCTCCAACGATCTCAGGAGAAAGTGCACGTGAAGTTGAAGCTAGTGGATCTACCGCTGGATAGATACCCATAGCTGTAAGTTTACGCTCAAGGTTAGTTGTTGCATCTAAGTGGGCGAACGCTGTAGCTGGAGCCGGATCCGTATAGTCATCGGCAGGTACATAGATCGCTTGGATAGATGTTACAGAACCTTTTTTCGTAGATGTGATACGCTCTTGTAATTGACCCATCTCAGTTGCAAGAGTTGGCTGGTAACCTACCGCTGATGGCATACGGCCAAGAAGGGCAGATACTTCAGATCCTGCTTGCGTGAAACGGAAGATGTTATCTACGAAGAAAAGAACGTCTTGTCCTTCTTCATCACGGAAGAATTCAGCCATTGTCAAACCAGAAAGAGCGATACGTGCACGTGCTCCAGGCGGCTCGTTCATCTGTCCGAATACCATTGCCGTTTTCTTGATAACACCAGAGTCGCTCATCTCGTGGAAAAGGTCATTTCCTTCACGAGTACGCTCACCAACACCTGCGAATACGGAGATACCACCGTGTTCTTGTGCGATGTTGTTGATAAGCTCCTGGATAAGTACTGTTTTACCTACACCCGCACCACCGAAAAGACCGATTTTTCCACCTTTTACGTATGGAGCGATAAGGTCAACGACTTTGATCCCTGTTTCAAGGATCTCCGTTTTAGTTGTTAATTCTTCAAAAGAAGGTGCTGAACGGTGGATCGGGTCGCGGCGAACATCTGCCGGTACTGCCTCACCAAGGTCAATGTGATCACCTGTTACGTTAAATACACGTCCAAGAGTTGCTTCACCTACTGGTACAGAAATCGGCTTACCTGAGTCAGCGATTTCCATTCCACGAACAAGACCATCCGTTGAATCCATTGCGATTGTACGAACCATGTTATCACCAAGGTGAAGTGCTACTTCTAGTGTTAAGTCAACACCCTCAGCGCTAACAGTTAAAGCGTTAAGCAATTCTGGAAGCTGGCCTTCGAACTTAACGTCAACGACCGGTCCAAGAATTTGAGTAATATAGCCTTTATTCATCGGTTTCCCTCCTATCTTACTTTGCACATTAGCTGCTAGAATCACTTTCTTAAAAAAGTCTATTCTAGAGCTGCTACACCGCCGACGATTTCCGTAATTTCCTGAGTGATGGCTGCTTGACGCTCACGGTTGTACGAGAGGTTCAATTGGCCGATCAGTTCATTAGCGTTATCCGTTGCATTTCTCATCGCAGTCATACGAGAAGCATGCTCGGCTGCTTTCGCATCAAGTAAAGCACCATAAATCAAGCTCTCCGCATATTGAGGAAGAAGCACTTCAAGGATCTCGTCCTCTGATGGTTCATACTCATAGGAAGATTTTGATTTTGTTGCAGCGATATCTGTTAACGGAAGAAGCTTCTTCTCCGTCAGATCGCTCTGAATGGCACTTACAAAATGGTTGTAATACATGTAAAGCTCATCAAATGTTCCGTCCGCATAAAGACCGACTGCCTTTGAAGCGATCGCCTTGATCTCAGCAAAGGATGGCTGGTCTGCCACGCCTGTGATGCTGTCCAAGATAGACATCTTACGGCTTTTGAAAAAGTTCACCCCGACTTTACCGATCACGATCAATGCATACTCATCTGCTGATTTGTGACGCTCTTGAATCGTACGGTAAACGTGGCGCAAAATATTCGAGTTATAAGCTCCTGCTAATCCACGGTCAGCTGTAACGACGAAGTAACCCGTCTTCTTCACTGGTCTTGTTAAAAGCATAGAGTGTTTCGCGTTGCTTCCAGATGCGATGCTTCCTACCACTTCTTGGATCTTATCCACGTAAGGGCCGAAAGATTTCGCATTTTGCTCAGCGCGGTTTAGCTTTGCAGCTGAAACCATCTCCATCGCTTTTGTGATCTGCATCGTCTTCTTAGTAGAATCTATTCTAGCTTTTATATCTTTCAATGCCATTCATTTTCACCACCTTTATTGGTAGTTTAAAAATCGGTTAACCTCATTTTAAACATAGTAAGCTGGTTGCAAGGCGCAGCTCATCACTGCAACTGCACCTCTGCTTTTAAAGTCTATATATCTTACGCGAATGTCTTTTTGAATGCTTTGATCGCTTCGTCTAGGCTGTCACCTTCAGGAAGTTTACCAGTCGTTTTGATTGCATCAAGAACGTCTTTAGAGTTTGCTTCCATGTGAGCGTAAAGCGCTTCTTCAAAGCGGTTTACATCTTCAACAGCTACATCATCGATGTAACCACGAGTCAATGCATAAAGAATTGCAACTTGATGCTCAACTTTTAGTGGCTTGTGAAGTCCTTGCTTAAGTACTTCAACTGTACGTGCACCACGGTTTAGTTTTGCTTGAGTCGCTTTATCAAGGTCAGATCCGAACTGAGCGAATGCTTCTAGTTCACGGTATGAAGCAAGGTCTAGACGAAGTGTACCAGATACTTTACTCATCGCTTTGATCTGAGCCGCTCCCCCTACACGAGAAACGGAGATACCTGCGTTGATCGCCGGACGAACTCCGGAGAAGAACAAGTCAGATTGTAAGAAGATCTGTCCGTCTGTGATAGAGATAACGTTTGTTGGAATATAAGCAGATACGTCAGATGCTTGCGTTTCAATGAACGGAAGCGCTGTGATCGATCCGCCACCTAGCTCGTCATTCAACTTCGCTGCACGCTCTAACAAGCGAGAGTGAAGGTAGAATACGTCCCCTGGGTAAGCTTCGCGGCCTGGAGGACGACGAAGTAGCAAGGAAAGCTCACGGTATGCAGCAGCTTGCTTAGAAAGATCATCATAGATGATCAATACGTGCTTGCCAGCCCACATGAATTCTTCAGCCATAGATACCCCAGCATAAGGAGCTAGGAACAACATTGGTGCAGGTTGAGAAGCTGATGCTGATACAACGATCGTGTAATCAAGCGCTCCGTGTGAACGAAGTGTTTCTACAACGCCCGCAACTGTTGATTCTTTTTGACCGATCGCTACATAGATACAGATCATATCTTGATCTTTTTGGTTAAGGATCGTATCGATCGCTACAGCTGTTTTACCTGTTTGACGGTCACCGATGATAAGCTCACGTTGTCCGCGTCCGATTGGCACAAGTGCGTCAATCGCTTTAATACCTGTTTGAAGCGGCTCATGTACTGATTTACGAGCCATTACGCCTGGAGCTTTTTGCTCGATAGGACGTGTTTTTGTAGTAGCGACTGGACCTTTGCCATCGATAGGCTGTCCAAGAGGGTTAACTACACGGCCAAGAAGCTCTTCACCTACAGGAACTTCCATGATACGTCCTGTACGTTTTACTTCGTCACCTTCACGAATTTCTTGGTAAGGCCCAAGAATGATGATACCTACGTTGTTTTCTTCAAGGTTTTGGGCCATACCCATTACACCGTTAGAAAATTCAACTAGCTCACCAGCCATAACGTTATCTAATCCATGGGCACGGGCAATACCGTCACCGACCTGGATAACTGTACCCACATCATTAACTTCGATCTCAGATTGATAGTTTTCAATCTGTTTTTTAATTAAAGCACTGATTTCTTCAGCTTTAATGCTCATGAATTTCACCCCTATCCTCTCAACTTCCGTTAGAAGCTAATTGACGTTCCATTCGATTCAACTTTCCGCTGATGCTTCCGTCAAAAATACGGTTGCCAATGCGGATTTTAATTCCTCCAACAAGAGAAGAATCTACAATATTATTAATGCGCAACGCTCTTTTGCCGACTCGGGCAGCAAACGTTTGCTCCAACTTCTGTATCTCTGAGTCTGATAAAGGACGTACAGAATATACATTTGCGTCGGCAATGCCTTGTGCCTCATTTGCTAATTCAATGAACTGCGCTGCCATCTCTGTGATGTATGTGTAACGGTTACGGTCTACCATCAGATAGATCGTGTTCATTACAGCAGTAGAAAGTTCAGCTCCAACACTCTCTTTGATCAAAGCTTTCTTTTGATCTTTTGATACTTTTGGATGTGAAAGAACTTTTTGAAGCTCTTTGTTAAGCTCCAGTACGTTCTTCACAAGACGCAATTCTGAAACTGTATCTTCAAGTTTCGTAACACCAACTACTTCAAATAGTGCTAATGCATAACGTTTTGCTACGATTGCTTGATCTTTGCTCATCGAGACTCGCCTACCTCTTGAAGGTATTCGTTAATAAGCTTCTCCTGAGAGCTCTCATCAAGTTCTTTTGCAATAACTTTAGAAGCGATCTTAACGGATAGAGCAGCAACTTCTTGACGAAGTGTAGCAACTGCTTTTTCTTTCTCAGAAGCGATCTCAGCTAATGCAGCTTCTTTTACACGCTCAGCTTCATCACGAGATGCTTTAATGATTGCTTCACCTTGTGCTTCGCCTTGCTTTTTAGCATTGTCGATAATAGACTTTGCTTCTTCTTTCGCTTTCTTCAACTCAGCAACTTGAGTCTCAAGATAGCTCTTAGCTTCTTGACGGGATTTTTCAGCCGCATCAATTTCGCTGTTGATATGTGATTGGCGCTCCTTCATGATTCCCATTAACGGGCCCCATGCGAATTTACGCAATAATACTAGTAGGATTAAAAATGCAGCTAATTGGTAAAGAATATCACCTGTGTTCAGGCCTCCACCTGCAGCAGCACCTAGAATTAAGTTTTGCACACCATTTCCTCCCTTCAATCAATCATACATAAGGAATGGCGAAGGGTAGTCCCTCAACGGAAACTTGCTTCGCCATTATAGAAATCGTAATAAACAGTGGTTGTTTTAAGGATTAAGAACCAAGCGCGATGAACGCGATAACCACACCGATGATTGGAAGTGCCTCAACTAATGCAACCCCGATGAACATTGTTGTTTGAAGAGTACCACGTAGTTCTGGTTGACGAGCGATCCCCTCAACTGTACGTCCTACGATCAAACCGTTACCAATACCAGCACCAAGTGCCGCTAGACCTACCGCGATTGCAGCTGCAATAAGATTCATGATAAAATTTCTCCCTTCTGAATTCCCTTAAAGTTTTTATGAAAATGGGCTTCTTATTATAGAAGCTTGATATTTCCTAAAGATTAGTGATCGTGACTTACTTTATGTGCCAAGTAAACCATTGTTAGCATCGTGAAGATAAATGCTTGGATTGCACCAACGAATACTGAGAAGCCTTGCCACACGATTAGTGGGAAGATTCCGAGTACGCCAGCAAAAATACCCATCTTAGTCAAACCTACCAATAGACCTAAAAGCATCTCACCTGCGAAAATGTTACCGTAAAGACGAAGACCAAGCGTTAATGTGTTCGCAAACTCTTCAATAATCTTTAGTGGGAACAAGAACTTCATCGGCTTGAAGAATTCAGCTCCATATTCCTTGACACCTTTCATTCTCACACCGTAATAGTGTGATAGCGCCACTACCATAACTGCTAGAGTCAAAGTAATAGTTGGGTCTGCAGTAGGGGATTTCCACCATAGATTATGGTCGACTACTACTGCAAAAGGTAATCCCAGCATGTTGGCAACGAAAATATACATGATTAATGTAAGTCCTAAAGCTAAAAAGCGTCCGCCCGTATGCCAATCCATTGTGCTGTTGATGATTCCTTTTACGAAATCGACTACCCATTCAAGGAAGTTTTGCATTCCTCCTGGTCGCATTGACAGGGTTCGAGTAGCGAGTACCGCAATAAGGAAAACAATAACGGATGAAACTGTGATCATTAGTACGTTTGACAGATTAAAAGTCAAACCTAGAAAATCAGCTGTAACTGCACCATGTTCCACCTATGTTCACCTCTTTTCCTTTGGAGTACGTGTAACTTGAGTTAGTGAATCTATTAACATGATAATGTAGACTGACATCAATCCCACTACCACACTTAATAAATGAAAATGTTCCGGGTATTTCATCGCGATGAGCACCGCTAACCCTGCAAAGAGGAGCCTTGAAAGTGAACCGAGTGTTTTCACTCTTTTCTGCTGAATCACTGCTTGTCCCATGCGGTCAATCTTTGAATACATGCTCCAAAGATTATAGAGGCTAAAAGCAGTTCCTAGAGCTAGTCCTAAAAAGATAGCTTTGTAAGGAGTGACAGCATAACCGACGAAAAAAAGAGAGAGAAGATATAATGTGTACTTTATGTATTTGAAAAACACCGATTTGTACTCATTCATCATTGCCCGTCCCCTGAAAACTTCGATATTAAGCGGATCATCCCGTAAACACCTGTTCCAAGACCTAGAAACAACCCGATGATAAGGAAGATTGGAAATTCATTGCCGACTTTCTCGTCCAGCCATTTCCCTCCAAAAAGTCCAACTAAGATACATCCAACAAGCTGAGAAAGAATGCCAGACATTAAAGCCATCGCTTTATAAGGGCGTTTCCCGTTGCTCATATCGTATGGACTCCTTCCTTCTGGAAATTTGGTAATAATTTTCTTGAAAACCCTTGTAAACACAAGAATGTAAACCTTACCATATTCCCTTTGTAAGAATACAATAGTGCCATTTCTATGTCAACGACTTACGGGACGGTTTATTAAATAAATTGTGGAAATTTTGTGGCTTGTTTCAATGGTTTATTATTCACTTTGTTTACTACTTCTGCCTGCAGTTTCCATATTCCTGAATAAATCACCCTATTTGATAAATACTTACATTAAATATATGGAAGGAGCTTGTTCGACATGAAACAAAAAATATTTATTTTCTTTGCGTTGATTGGGATTTTGGCCGCTGGCGGCTGTATGAACAATGACAAAAAGCCATCAGAAGAATCTACAAACATGAAAAATAACGTGGAGAACGATCGTACAAAACCACTAAATGTTCAGTATAATGACCAGACGCCGTCAGAAGATTTAAATTCATCTGTGACACAAAAAGACTACGCAAAATGGGGCAAGATGGCTCTGGCTGAGACGAGGAAAAAATATCCGAACAGCAGAGTAAGTGATTATCAGTACGATACACGGAACATCAGTCCGGACGGCACGATTTCGGATTACTTTGACTTCAAAGTGTATCAACAAGATAAGATGCATCTTGTAAAAGTTGGCGTAATGCATGATGACAACAAGCTTATTGATATGAAGTTCGAGGAAATGAATTAAATAAACTTTATGTGCGGGCTGACGTATGTCAGCCTTCTTTTTTTCGGTTTTACGGTACGTGTTCTTTTATTTATTACACGTTCGCGCAATAGACCATGAGTTTCGCTCAGTTGAGCAGTGTTTTCGCTCAGTTTGATGTCCGTTTCGCTCAATGGAGTCTGATTTTCGCTCAGGATTACCTGCGTTTCGCTCACAACGAAGATTTAATCCTTTTTTCGAACAAAAAAAACTGCCCGAAAGAGGGTTTTCACCCGCGATCAAGTCAGTTTTTAATTTACTGCTTATTTAGTTCCGAATAAACGGTCTCCAGCATCGCCTAAACCTGGAACGATGTAGCCGTGATCGTTTAATTTTTCATCAAGTGCTGCTAAGAAAATATCAACGTCTGGGTGCTCGTCTTGAATTACTTTAATACCTTCTGGAGCTGCTACCAAACACATAAGCTTAATGTTTTTCGCGCCGCGTTTTTTGATTGATTCAATAGCTGCCGCTGCAGATCCACCTGTAGCAAGCATCGGATCGATCACGATAAAATCACGCTCTTCTACGTCCGAAGGAAGCTTCACATAGTATTCGATCGGTGTTAATGTTTCAGGATCACGATAAAGCCCTACATGTCCAACTTTTGCTGCTGGAATGAGTTTAAGGATTCCGTCTACCATTCCAAGCCCTGCACGAAGGATCGGTACTAGCCCTAGTTTTTTCCCAGCGATCGTTTTCATAGTTGCTTCAGCAACCGGCGTTTTCACCGTTACCTCTTGCAATGGAAGATCACGTGTAATTTCAAAAGCCATAAGCCCCGCTACTTCATCAACAAGCTCACGAAATTCTTTCGTACCCGTACGTTCGTCACGGATGTATGTTAATTTATGCTGAATTAACGGATGATCAAGGACATATACCTCACTCATGTTTTAAGCACCTCTCCTTATGTAACATTTATTTTCGTTCAAAAAGCATCTCTAGCATTGTACAGAAAAACAACCTTCACTTCAAGGAAAATCAGCATAGAAACGATAGTTTTCTGACTCCAAATTTTACATATAAACTCCTCTACTATTATTCCCTGAATTTAGAGGTGAAATCCCCAAAAAACATTCTATATGCCTGGCATGATGGAGCCCTAATTGTAATTTACTGTCCAGTTATCCAATAATACTGTCCACTTTACTGACTTTACTGTCCAGTTCTCTATAAATACTGTCCACTTTTCACATTTTACTGTCCACTTAGGTAAAAATACTGCCCACTCAGTACACGCACAACAAAAAAACACCCACATGAATGGATGCTTTTAAGCTTTTTTGTTACTCATCCGCTTTTAACTCTGTATACACAACCAACCGCTCTTCATGTGTGCCCTCTTCTACATTAAAGGTTCCGGTACATGTGATTAGGTTCAGCTTGCTGCCGTATGCATAGTCAAATATTTTTTCAACAGGGGCTGTTT
This sequence comes from Fictibacillus sp. 18YEL24, assembly GCF_015903855.1. Taxonomy (GTDB): domain Bacteria; phylum Bacillota; class Bacilli; order Bacillales; family Fictibacillaceae; genus Fictibacillus; species Fictibacillus phosphorivorans_C. The sequence continues at coordinate 258,685 of NZ_JACZDT010000002.1, read as the reverse complement.
TTCTGTTGTATTTTTCTTTTCCCGTTACTTCAAAAGTTAACGCCTTACCGTCTTGATCCTTGACGATAACTTCATCACCATTCTTAAGCTCTTCAAGCTTATAAAACACAGCTGGACCTGATTTACTGTCTACATGGCCTGCCATTACTGCGTTTCCTGGAGATCCCGGTTTCGCCCCATCACTAAACCATCCTACGGTATCCATTCCTTTTGGAACACCCATCTGACCGTTTTCTAGTCTGCCTACCTTCTCAATTTCGGTACTGATATTTAAAGCTGGTATTTCAATTGCTATTGGAACAATTCCTTCTGTATCTGCTTTTAATTTTAATCCTTCAGGTGGTGTTAGTTCGGTTGATGAAGATTTTACTTCTTGCTCTTGTTCTTGAACGTTAATCGTTTCACTAGATTCAGAAGCTTTATTATTCTTCGTGTCTTCTTGAGCTGAACAACCGGTTATTAATAGTCCCGCGAGCATAAGACCACCAAACACCTTCTTCATAAAAATCTTCCTTTCCATCTCAAATAGATAGAAAAGATGGAGAACAGATTTGCTGCCCTCCACTCTTAACTCTTAAGAATTATTCGTCGCCTTTTTGCGAAGAATCATCGCTGTTGTTGCTGAAGCTAAGATCAATCCGAACAAGCTCCAAAGGATAGCATCGTTTGTTGATTGCCTCATTCCACCCATCCCTGTTTTCGGCATATCGGATGGCTTTTGGCCAGCAAACTTATCTGGGAACTGATCAACAATCGCACCAGATAGAGATTGTCCTACTCCAAACATGTGAGCATAAGCTTCAGAGATGTTCTTGTAAGCAGCTGGATAATCTTTTCCTGTATAGCTGTTAAAAGCATTTAGTAATTGATCAATGTGTACTTTCAAGCCTTCTTCTAAGTCAGCTGCTTTTAGGCGTCCTTCTGTTGCCGTGTCTAGGAACTTAGCTTGTTCCATACGGTACTCATCGAGTTCAGCGATGGCTTGCTTCTTGCCATCTTCATTCTTTTCTGCAGTTGCTGTTACATAGTCAACGAAGTAACCGATATGGCTGCTCCAGATTTCTTTAAATTGCGCTGCACCTTCTGCACCATATACAGATTCTACAGCTGCTGTGATGTCATCTGTATTTTCGTTCAGCTCAGCTGCCGCTGCTTCAAAGTCTTTAGCACCATCAATTCCTTTTTGCATCGTTAATGCCGCTAACGCAGCATGTGCAGAGAACACACTGTTTAAGTCAGCACGAAGATCAGCTGCAGGTGTATCTACTGATTTGTTTTCAAACTTGTCAGGGAATTGATCCGTTATCGCCCATGAAAGACCTTTACCTGTCATGAACATGTGGTGCATCGCTTCAGAAATGTTGTCATACGCTTTGTCGTATTCGCCAGTTCTATAGCTTTCAAACGCCCAGATCAGCTGGTCGATGTGTACTTTCAACCCTTCTTCTAAATCAGCAGCTTTTAATCTACCTTCCGTTGCTTTATCAAGAAAGTCAGCTTGTGTTGTGCGGTATTTATCCAATTCAGCGAGTGCTTGTTTTCTGCCTTCTTCATTATTTTCAGCAGTTGCTGTTACATAGTCTACAAAATAGCCGATGTGGCTGCTCCAGATTTCTTTGAACTGCGCTCCAGCTTCTTCACCGTAAACAGATCCGACCGCTTTTGACAGTGCCTCTGTATTTTGGTTCAGCTGTCCAGCCGCAGCTTCAAAGTCTTCTTTTCCGTCAATTCCTTTTTGCATCGCAACTACAGCTAGGAATGCATGCTCTGAAAGAAGAGTATCCAATGAAGCGCGAAGATCAATTGCCGGGTTTGAAACTTCAGCAGACATAGGTCCTTTGCTATGATTCTCATGACCATGTGCATTTGCTACTGTGAAGGTAGGTATTAGTAAAGAAACACTTAACGGTACGGCTAAAAGTGCTTTTTTCATTTTCATTTGAAATCTCTCCTTTTTAGTTAATTGCATTAAGCTAACGGAGAGAATTTTCATTTGGATCACTCTTACTTAAAATTTTTTTTACTTTATGTCGAAAAAAAAAGTATCGGCTGATTTACGTCCAATACTTTTTCATTGATATAGCATTCTACTATTCCGCTTTTCCACTCCATTTAAAAAATACGGACGACAACACGATAGAAACGAGCGCGATACAACTTAGTACGAGAACAGGCGTCCAGTTCTCCCATAAAGGTGATGTGTTCCATGTTGCACGCAGCAGTTCGATCACATAATAAAGAGGTAAGATCTTAGCGATATATTGCAGCACATCAGGCATCATCTCTAACGGAAAGGTAGCTCCTGACAAAAACAGCATAAGGTTTAGAAAAAGTGAGCTGATCGCTGCCGCTGTTCCTACGTTTTTTGCTAGGGATGTTAGAAAGAGTGCAAACGGAAAAAAGGCAAGGATGCTAAGCAACAGCGCGACTAGCGTACTTCCTAAATAAACAGGTGCATGAAGGTCAAACATGAGCGTTCCGAACACCACAAGAACGACCGCTGAGAAGCAAAAGATCACCGTACCTTGAATCGTGTGAGCAAAGAGAATCTTCCACGGAGCGAGCGGTGTCGATTGATATCGGCGAAGAACTCCCGTTTCCCGATATCCGGTAAGGACCGTTCCTAGTGTAAAAAAAGCGGTCGTCACGATGTTTACCCCAATCCATGAGGGAATGTAAAGGCTCGCAAAGGAAAACCCTTCAGGAGCTTGGTTTTCAAACATCGAACCGAACAACCAAATCATAAGTACGGGGAACAGAAACGTCCAGAACACCTGCAGCTTATCTCGAAAAAACATCTTCGTTTCAAGTAATGTTAGTTGCCATAGAGCGGTCATGCGGATGCCCCTCCTTGTAGGTAATGAACAAACAAGTCATCGAGCGTACCTCGTTCAAATTTGTAATCGGAGATATGGTAATTTTCTTCCTGTGCAATCTTAAATAGAAGATAAGAACAAGATTGAAGATTTTCGGTGTAAAGTTTGAACGCATCTAGCTCTTTATCATGTTCCACTTTGATAACACCGGACATCTGATGAAGCTGAGCGACAGGAAAATCTGGACTTCGGAAGCTGATGAAGTGAGCAGAGATATCTTCTACCAATCGGCTCGGTTCATCTAATGCACGAAGTTCTCCGTTATAGATCATTGCGACTCTGTCACATAGCTTTTCTGCTTCTTCCATGTAATGCGTAGTTACAACAATCGTAGTACCATTATCTCGCAGCGAACGAATAATGTTCCACATCTCTCGCCTTGCATGCGGATCGAGCCCCATGCTTGGCTCGTCTAAAAAGATGATCTCAGGCTCATGTAAAGTAGCAAGTGCTAAAGTTAATCTCTGCTTTTGTCCACCAGATAGGTCATCAAAGTATGTATCCATCTTCTCCTCTAACCCTAACAGTTTTAGCATCTCATCACTCGTATTTTCTTTGTTGTAGATCGCTGCAAACAATTTCAATGCTTCTTTTACTTTCATTTTCTTTTGGATAGAAGTTGCCTGAAACTGAACACCAATTCGGTGGTTCAACACCTTCCGATCTTTTTCGGGGTTCATGCCTAAAATAGAGACCTCGCCGCTATCCTTTTTCCGAAGACCTTCCATGATCTCGATCGTGGTCGTTTTACCGGCTCCATTTGGTCCGATGATGCCGAATATTTCACCCTTTTTAACAGAAAAAGAAAGATTGTTTACTGCTTTTTTCGTTCCGTAGGATTTGTTTAAGGATTGAACGACAATGACGTTCTCCACGCACATCACTCCCTCTTTTCATAACGTTAGTACGTAAATGTATTATTCGAAAAAATAAGAAATATACCTCTTTTTACTCCTCCCATTTATTACAAGTCCTTCAACCCTTGTTAATAACTAAAAGGTATCGAAGTTTATTATCGTGAAATAATTTACTGCTAACATTTATCGTTTAACGTCTAAAGAAGAGATATGTTTATGGAGAGGATGTAAAAAGTGGATACTAAGCTTAACAACAAAGAGTACTTCAATGAAATTCACTTTTTGAGAGCTTTCGCGTGTATTGGTGTTTTATTGGTTCATGTATCGGCTACTTATTTTAATGAAGCTGATGGTGTATGGAATTGGTTTACTTATTTCTTTAATCAGTTAGGCCGATTTGGAACACCAACGTTTGCTGTTATTAGTGGTTTTTTACTTTTTAATGGGGTAAATAAAAAAGGATTCTCGTTTAAACCTTTTATAACTTCCCGAACAACTAAAATTATTATGCCTTTTGTCATTTGGAGCTTGTTCTATCAATTTGTAACTGTATATTTTCTTGGAGGCACCCTTCCATCAGATCCAAAAGTATTTGTGTACAACTTTACAATGGGAGAGTCATTTTACCACTTATATTTTATGGCGATCGTTGTTCAGTTTTACATTATGTTTCCAATCCTACAGTTCATTAGAAGTGGTATTGGATGGTGGATCGCATTAATTGCTTCTGCAGTAATAAGTCTTTATTTTACAAATCTGATAGATGTCCCGTTTGCTTCAGGAATCATTGAAAAAGTTTTAATTGATAAAGTATTCGTGATGCACTGGATCTTTTATTTTGTATTCGGTGGATTTCTAGCTCATTATTGGAAGCCAATTTCCGTTTGGGTAAAAAAACACTCTGCTCTTCTTGCTTTAGGTGTAGTAATTGTTTATGTTGGAGCATATATGGAGTACAAGATAATTGGAACGGTATCATCTAGAAGAGAGACGAATCTAATTAATATTCCCATTCTAAGCTTTGCTACGATTGGCTTATATGCTTATCTTGTAAAAATGAACTGGCTAAAGAACACTTTGCAGGTTATAGGGAAATTATCTATGGGTATTTATTTGATTCACCCATTCACCTTAATTCTGTTTACCATCATACTACCTGATGTAGTTTGGCAAACAAGATTTATGCCTATTATGTTCTTTGTAGTTTTAATAACTACTATCGTCTTTGTTAAAATCATACAGCAAGTGCCAAAGCATCAATTCATCATCCCTGTACCCACTAAACGAAACAAAAACAAAACTTCTATACAAAGAAAACCAGTTTCTGCTTAAGAAACTGGTTTTTTTATAGCTATTTTATTCGTACAATTTATATTTACCTGCAAGCTTCTCAACGCGTGTCTCAGCATCTTTCAACACCGATTCGTCCTCTATGTTTTTTAACACAGACGCCATGATTGAAGCGATCTCGTCCATATCTTCTTCAACAAAACCACGTGAAGTGACCGCAGCTGTTCCGATGCGAATACCGCTCGTTACGAATGGACTTTCTTTATCAAACGGAATCGTGTTCTTGTTTACAGTGATTCCGATATCATCTAATGCTTTTTCAGCCACTTTACCTGTTAGCGCAAGCTCACTCACATTGATCAGAATCAAGTGATTGTCCGTACCATCAGAAACAAGAGTAATGCCTTCTTTTTTCAAAGACTCTGCCAAGCGTTTCGCGTTTTTCACGATCTGCTCTGCGTAGCTCTTGAACTCATCTGTTAATACTTCACCGAACGATACTGCTTTTGCTGCGATAACGTGCATCAAAGGCCCGCCTTGGATGCCTGGGAAGATTGATTTATCAATTTTTTTCGCGAACTCTTCTTTACAAAGAATCATACCGCCACGAGGGCCGCGAAGTGTTTTATGTGTAGTCGTTGTTACAAAATCTGCATAAGGAACTGGATTTTGGTGAAGGCCTGCTGCAACAAGACCTGCAATGTGGGCCATATCCACCATTAGGTAAGCTTCAACTTCATCAGCGATTTCGCGGAACTTTGCAAAATCAATCGCACGCGGATACGCGCTCGCTCCAGCTACGATAAGCTTCGGACGGTGTTCTAGTGCTTTTTGACGAACATCTTCATAATCGATAACATTCTTCTCCGCATCTACGCCGTATTCCACAAAGTTATATTGAATGCCAGAAAAGTTAACGGCACTTCCGTGTGTTAAGTGACCGCCATGAGAAAGGTTCATACCAAGAACAGTGTCGCCTTGCTCGAGGATCGTAAAGTATACAGCCATATTTGCTTGTGCACCTGAGTGAGGTTGAACGTTAGCGTGTTCGGCACCGAAGATTTCCTTCGCGCGGTCTCTTGCTAGATTCTCAACAACATCCACGTGTTCACATCCGCCATAATAGCGTTTGGACGGGTAGCCTTCTGCATATTTATTCGTAAGTACAGAACCTTGTGCTTCCATTACGGCTTGACTTACAAAGTTTTCAGAAGCAATCAATTCAATTTTCGTACGCTGGCGGTGCAATTCATCCATGATGGATTGGTAAACTTCTTGATCAGCTGTTTTCAAATGGTTCAATTTCGCTTCCCCCTTACCTTATGTGAAAAAATGATTATGATTGTAACATACCCCTCTATCTTACACGTTAAAGCTTTAAGTTGTAAGAGGAAATGCACAAGTGTGAAAATTCATTTTATTTGATAGGGATGAACATGGTATGATGATACATAATAGAGAGAGAGCTATTTATAAGGGGTGTTATCAACATGATGAAAAAGTGGTTTGGAGCGAGTCTCCTTATTCTTGTACTAGCTTTGGCTGGCTGCAGCGAAGAAAAGGCAAAGCCTGAAGCAAAGGAAAAAGTAGAAACACGAGATAACGAAGATCAAAGCACAACGGATGATCTTGCAGGTCAACAAGCTGAGATCATTAAGAACATGGAAGAAAAAGCCGTTCAATTAGATCCAAAAGCGCTTGAAGCAGACCCAAAAGCGTACGAAGAAAAAATTGTTAAGGCGACTGGAAAAGTTTTAACGGATAACGAAAAAGGAATGGGCTCAAGCTTTGAGTTCCAAGTTGGAGAAACCAAGTTTAGAGTGATGAACTTTACGATGGGCAGCGGTTATGAAAAAGGTACCGAGGTCACAGTATTCGGCAACGTTAAAACAGGTAAGGATGCTAAGACTGGCCTTCCGCTGATCAACGCCACATATATCAACTAAGAAACAAAGAGCGGAATTATTTCCCGCTCTCTTTTTTATGCTTATTTTGAAAATCATGAAGGGCTTTGTATTGTGTCTGCATCGTGTCTGATAGAGACTGATAAAGTTGAAACAGATCTTCGTAGATTGGCTTGTGATCGGGATTAGGCATAATTTCTTCGTACTGTTTCGTCTCAACAGGCGCTTCTTCTAGCGTATCTGTTTCACCGATCGCGTATCGGCCGAGCAAGACCGCTCCTAAGCATGAACTCTCCGTATGTTCAGGTATACTCACTTTCGTCTGAAAAATATCTGCTAAGATCTGTTTCCAAAGAAGCGAGTTCGTAAAGCCACCAGTTGCAAATATCTTCACTTCTCTGTTCCCCACTTGGCTCTTGATGAGAGAGTAAACACTAAACAGGTTAAGAATCGATCCTTCGAGCACTGCGCGCACCATATGGTTGTGATTGTGGCGAAGTGTTAGGCCAATAAACGATGCTTTTGCCTGCGCATCCCATAATGGTGCTCGTTCTCCAGTTAGATAAGGCAGAAAGATTAAGCCCTCTGCACCAGGCTGGATCTGTTCAGCATCTCTAGACAGCTTTTCATAAGCCGCACTATTATCCTCTTTTTGCAAAGTATCATGAATCCATTGAAACGCGATTCCGCCGTTGTTAACCGGTCCACCTGACACCCAATGATTTTCCGTGAGCGGATAACAGAACGTGCGGCCATCTGTATCAAGTATCGGTGTCGCTGAAGTGGTTCGAATCGCACCGCTCGTACCAATCGTTACTGCAATATCTCCAGGTGAGATCGCGCCGACACCAAGGTTAGACAACGGACCATCCGTTGCACCGATTACGACTTTTACAGAAGAAGCAAGACCTGATTTCTTTGCCAAAACCTCCGACAGCTCTCCCCAATAATAGGTGGTCGACTGAAGGCTCGGGAGTTTTTCTGGTGTGACATCCGCAAGTTGCAGCGCTTCTTCATCCCACTTTTTAGTGTGCATGTTCCAAAGACCTGTTGCTGCCGCGGATGCATGATCCGTTTGCCACTCACCAAACCAGCGAAACAGTATGTAATCTTTAATGCCAACAAACTTTTCTGCTCTTTGAAAAATATCAGGATGTTCGTTTTTTAACCACTGCAATTTAAAAAGTGGTGTCATGGGATGCAAAGGGACACCTGTCCGTTTATAAAGTTCCAGCGCAGTTTCACTATAATCTGATTTAAAAGCTGCTACGTACGGTTCACTCCGGATATCTGCCCAAGTGATGCTGTTCGTTAGTGGCGTTCCTTCTGAGTCCACTGCAATCATAGAATGCATAGCTGTGCTAAAAGAAATAAAACCAATTCTATCTGCTAGATCTCCACTTTTTCGCACCGTTTCTCTTAGCGATTCATTCACTGCTTCATAAATTTCATCCGGCTTTTGTTCGGCAGCCCCTGGCTCTTCCGACAGCAACGGGTAATTTTTCGAGTGATGAGCGACAGCCGCCCCTTTTTCATCAAAAAGAACAACTTTCGTACTCGTTGTACCAATATCTATTCCGATCGCATAATTCCTCAAGATCACTTTCTCCTTTCACATAAAAAAGGAAGCAGCTCTAGTATGCCCTTCCATAACAACACATGATTCTACATCGCCTTTTTTATCATACTATTCAGACCAGAAAGAATCACTTAATATAGATGTAAAATGAATGCTTCCTTTGTTAAGGAAACCAGATTAGAGGAGATGAATAACGATGGCTAGTTTTAGAGTTCGCCCTGTTATAGTAGATGATTTGGAACAGTTGAAGGGTCTGATGCATCGTTACATTGTTGATTTTTATAAAGGAAAAACTCCTGAGGGATCAAAGTTGGATGATCATATCAAGCATCTGCTTTCTTCAGATGAAGCAGGGACTCAGTTTGTTGCTGAGACAGAAGATGGCAGATTAGCAGGATTCGCAACACTCTACTTTTCGTTCAGCACGACTCGTTTGCAGAAAATCGCCATATTGAATGATCTTTTTGTAGATGCTGATTTTCGTGGCGCTGGTTCAGGAGAGAAGCTGTTTCTGCATGTTCTGGAATACACGAAAAATGAAGGCTACGCGTACATGACATGGCAAACCGCGGTCGATAATACATCGGCTCAAGCACTTTATAAGAAGATGGGCGGAAAAAACATCAATTCAGAGTGGATTCATTATGAGATTGAACATTGAGTAGAAAGATAGGGAGCTATGAGAGGCTTAGAAGCTGCTGAACAGGGGCTTGTTAACCGTAATCCCACACTAAGTGGCGGTGAATCCACGAGTTTTGGCTTGGAATCCAAAAGTTTGGGTGGTTTATCCACGAGTTTTGCCTCTGAATCCACAAGTTTCGACGGTTTATCGACGAGTCTACAATCCTCGACACGTTACGACAACCCACCATCATCGCCCCACACATCACACCACAACAAAAAAAAGCCCTCAACAAGAGGGCTTTCCACGAATTAAAAACAACGTATGTCTTCTTTACTCGGATACACCGCGCGTTCGCCGCCGATTAACTTCGGACGTGTCTTCGCCAACGTCACGTGTGCGGCGCCGACCTTTTTCACTTCACTGCGAACTGGTACGGCCACATGCTTCAAGTGCATACCGATAAAGGTGTCACCGATGTCGATGCCTGCGTCGGCTTTTATATATTCAACGATCACGGGTTCATTCATATGGTGGTAGGCATGTGTTGCCAAAGCACCTCCAGCTGATCGTGCTGGAACGACCCGCACTTCTTCATAGCCTCGTCGTTCAGCTTCTTCGCGCTCGATGACAAGCGCACGGTTCAAGTGTTCACAGCATTGCACGGCAAGTGCTACGCCAGTTTCTTCTTGAAACGCTACGATACCTCGGTAAAGTGCACCCGCAGTATCCATCGTGCCTGATGTGCCAATTCGTTCACCAATTACTTCGCTCGTGCTTGCGCCTACTACTAATAATTGTGACGGTCTTAATTGTGCATGCTTTTGCAGATCTTGCAAAACATTCAGGACTTGGTCTTGAATTTGTTGGAGCTCATCGCTCATGAGATGGTCTTCCCTTCATTTTATAGGTTTATAGCTTTATGGCTATTGGCCTTCATATTGAGAGATTTTATCTACACGGCGACCGTGACGTCCGCCTTCATATTCTGTCGTCAGCCATACTTTAGCGATTTCGAGTGCGAGACCCGGCCCGATGACACGTTCACCCATTGCAAGTACATTGCTGTCATTATGCTGTCTTGTAGCTTTTGCGCTGAATAGATCATGAACAAGCGCACAGCGGATTCCTTTAACTTTGTTCGCTGCAATGCTCATTCCAATGCCCGTTCCGCAGATTAGAATTCCGCGATCAGCTTCACCGTTGGCTACTTTTTCTGCTACAGGAATCGCATAGTCTGGATAGTCTACAGACGTGTCGCATTCACAGCCGACATCCTCCACTTTCATACCCAGCTCTTCAATCATGCTGATTATTTCTTTTCTTAATTCAACTCCGGCGTGATCTGATCCAATTGCTACCTTCATGTTGTGTGCACCTGCTCTCTCATACTTTTTTTCATTATATGCTGTCCCCACTCCCTATTCAATGTCACTCCTAGGCAATTTAGGACAGCCTTACCTCATTTTGTCTTACTACTTCTTGCTATCGTCTTTTTTCATTAATTTTTCAATAAGGACTTCAATTTCATCTCTTGTTTCTTGATAAAGATGAAGCGGTCCACCGAAAGGATCTGTAATGTCTAGAGAAGGTACTTCACTTTCTAATTTCATCCTTCTTTCAACGAGCGGTCTTACTTCTCTTTCAAACGCTTGTCTCACTTCTTCATCCGCAGAATCCTTTGACATGTATTGAAGCTTCAGCATCTCGATCTCTGTGTAGAGCTCATAGATCTCTTCAATCTTCTTCTGCTCATCTTCGTCAAGAACATACTCTTTTAATGTATACGTCTTATTCACTGCATCTGGCCATCGTCCGACGAGCGCATGTTTATGGCTCTCGGTCATCGTTAAGATAAGATCTGCCCATTCAATCAAATAATCGGACACGCCTTGTGACTGATGACTTTCTTTAATACTTCTTTCCGAAAGAGCTTGTGTCGCGTTCGAACTCATCACGGCACCGTTTCCAGCAAATACACCAGCTGATTTAACGTTGAACTTACCTTTTCCTTTTTTGCGTAAAATGGCCTCAGCCATCGGACTGCGACAAGTATTGCCTGTACAAATAAATAAAACATTCATGGTGAATTCACCTCATATTCTATCTTTCCCTATTTTCCTATAGGTTAACGCTCTTATTAGTAAGTATATCATCGGATTAGTGAATAAAAAAATGCCTGTTTTTCGTATTCGAAGTAGTTTTGTAAGTTGTTTCTCTCCGTTCCAGGTGCTTCGCTTTGCGCCTTTAAGGGTCTCACCTGTCTCACTCGTCCTAGCCGTAGTCTCACACCTTCCACTCCTATCAACCTGCCAATGGGAGATATCTAAAGAATAACAGTAATGATGAAATAGCATTTAGAACGGCAAAAGGATCTTCACCCCAAAAGCAAGCAGGATACATCCGCCGAACGCTTCACCATAGGAGCCGAGCCACTTCTGTACTTTTTTTCCCATGATCAAGCCAGCCCACGTTAAAACCATGCTCATAAGACCAAACATCGTAATCGTGAGCCAGGTTTTCGCTCCATAGATACCTAGTGATAACCCCACTGAAAAACTATCTAAAGAAGCGCTGAGCGCAAAGACGAAGAGCCCGATGCCGATCGGCTGTACGAACGGTTCATCATCATTTGAGAAAGAGGACCGAATCATCGTAACACCCAGTATGACAAGCAGAATTCCACCTATGATAGCTGCTATACCACCAAAATGAACTGAGATCTGTTTGCCAAGCGTCATTCCTGCAAGAGGCATGAGCATATGAAAGATTCCTATCGTAATTCCTATTTTCATAATTTGTCTTATACGAAGCGATAACATCCCCATCCCTAGCCCGATCGAAAAAGCGTCCATACCTAGCGCAACTGACATAAATAAAAGTGTCATCCATTCTCCCATGGTTGCCAAATACTTCCCACTCCCTTAACCATCATACTTTCAGACTATGCATGTCTACTTTTAAAAAGACTAAAAAACATACAAGCTGTTGAGAAGATGAAAAAATGGAACTCTTTACCGCTTTAGAGGAAGGGATAATGTAATTTATATCGTATATAAAAGGAAGTGAATCTGTACGTAAAGGAGAGGAACAAGCATGGTCCATAACGCATCGGCCATTACGGAAAATGAAAAAGACATGTGGCGATCGTCGCCATTCCCAACTGGCCTGTCACGCCAAAAAAGCATGACTTTTCGATGTATGAAGCATAATGGAGAGCTCATTATGACCGAGAGCGAAGGTGAACTGTTTGACTTGTTTGGCCTCAAGCGGGAAAACGTACTGCAAAAGAGAATCGAAGACATCTTCCCGAAAGAAATGGCAGCCTTTAAAAAAGAAATGTACGAAAGAGCACTAAACGGAGAGAGCCTTACGTACGAATCTGAATTGAACGGCATTCCCTTTTTAGCAGCGATCGGTCCAATCTACAATAAAGATGGAACCGTTTCTGAAGTCTATGGATTCTGTGTCGATCTGACAGAGAGAGTATCTGTTGAGACTCAGCTCGCTGAAAGTGAACAGCGTTTCCGGTCATTGATGGACCACAACATTGATGCCTTGTTTTCGCTCGACCTTGAAGGCAAATTTACGACTGTCAACAAAGCGTGTGCAGAGTTGAGCGGTTATAGTGAGACCGAACTTTTAAACATGACGTTTAATCCGTTTATGATGCCTGACCGGAGAGCAGCCGCGATCGATCAGTTTAAGGATGCATTAAAAGGGCATTCCAAAATGTATGAAACCCGTATTCAGCAAAAGAACGGTGGAACGCGGCAAATCATGTTCACTCTGACTCCGATCATCGTTCTTAATAAAGTGCTAGGTGTTTTCGGCATCGCGAAAGATGTAACCGCAAAAAGAGAGGCGGAAAAAGAACTACGCGAAACAAAGGATCTATTGGAAGCTGTCATCTATCATTCTAGTGATGCGATTTCGGTCGTACACTTAACCGACTACTCGGTAAAAGTGAACCCAGCTTTTGAATTCATATACGGCTGGTCTCAAGACGAGCTCACGAACCTGACTTCACATATCCTTCCCGTTGTTCCTGAGGATAAGGCAGCCGAATCCGAAAGGCTGATGACGATCGTCAAACATGGTGGATATGTTAAAGGTGTGGAGACGATCCGGTTAACGAAGTCTGGCAAACGGCTAAATGTAAGCCTTTCCTTAAGTCCAATCTATGGAGAGAACGGTGAAGTCGTCGCACTATCCGCGATCTCAAGAGATATCACAGATAAAAAACTAAAAGAAAAAGCATTAAAAGAAAGCGAAGAAAAGTACCGTATCATCGCAGAGAACACGACTGATTTAGTAGGTGTCGTTGACCTTGAAGGAAACGTTAAATACGTCTCCCCTTCAAACCGTCTTCTTCTCGGCTTTGATCCATCTCTTTATGATGGGAAAAAGATTCAAGGATTCTTCCACTCAGATGACCGGGCAAAAGTCAGAATGGCGATGAACGAGATGGTCCAAACTCAAAAGCCTGTGAAGTTCGAAGTTCGATGCAAGCATGCACATGGACACTGGGTAACCCTTGAAGCGAACGCTACCCCTATCGCAAACGATTCAGATCAGCCTGACTCGTTCGTTGTCGTAGCACGTGATCTGACCGAACGAAAAAAGACCGAAGAAATGCTAAGAAAATCTGACAAGCTCTCTGTTCTCGGTCAGCTTGCCGCTGGTGTAGCACACGAGATTCGTAACCCGCTCACTTCGATCCGCGGATTTTTGCAGCTTTTGCAATCAAGGGCGTCAGAGAATGAGGACTATTACGAGATCATGCTCTCAGAGATCGATCGAATCAACAGCATCGTCGGAGAATTTATGTTGCTCGCCAAGCCGCAAGCCATGAACTTTGTACAGACGGATCTCCGCCAATTGTTACGACACGTCATCTCAATTCTTGATACACAGGCGATCCTAACCAATGTCCAAATCTATTTCGAGAATGAACCAGATCTGCCAGAAATATGGTGTGTGGACAATCAGATTAAGCAAGTATTCGTGAACATGCTGAAAAACGCGATCGAAGCGATGCCAACAGGCGGCTCTGTACATATTCATTTAAAGAAAGAAGGCGGATATGTGATCGCTTCTTTCATCGATCATGGCTGCGGAATTTCAGAAGAACGCTTGCCAACTTTAGGTGAACCTTTTTATACCACAAAGGAAAAAGGTACCGGCCTCGGGCTCATGATCTGTTACAAGATCGTAGAGAACCACCACGGTAAAATACTGATCAACAGCAAGATTGATGAAGGAACAACCTTCTCCATCCTGCTTCCGATCGATAAAAACAAGCCTGTGTCTTGAGTAGACGCAGGCTTGTTTTTTGTATTTGAAGGCTTGGTCTAGCCTCTGTTTGTCGAAAATCGTTTAAATAATTTTATCCGTGAAATTATTGGCTCTATCCGTGAATATATATTAAATTACCGTGAAAATATAATAGATTACCGTGAAATTATTTAACTTTATGATTTCCACTAACAAAATTTTCAATGCATACTAGATCAAACAGCCAATTTCAGCCCTCTTTAAAAACAAAAAAGCCCTGACTCAACCAAAAACATTGAATCAGAGCTTCATTCTATTCTTTTATGATATTTCCACCGGCCGATTTTTCAAGTCTGTTCATAATCGCAACACCAACACCAGTTTTCGGGAAAACCTCTCCGAAAATTTGATCGACACCGGCTTCGTTAAACGCGCGTAACGCTTCGTATAGGTGCTGAGCTACGGTTTCAGGGTTAGAACGATTTCCCGCTGGAATCACACAATCCGCTTTATAAACGCTAGCTCTTTCTTCTGTCGTCAGAATTCCAATCCGTTTTCCTGCTTCGCGTTCTTGATCAACAAGTCTCTGTAGAAATTCCACACTTCCATCCACAAGAACGAACGGTGCGTCAGGTGCATAGTGTGTATATTTCATCCCTGGCGATTTAGGCGCATGCTTCTCGTTCTCCAACCCCGGATCAACAATGACTCGCCCTGCACCAACTACTTTTTCAAGCTCTTCTAACGTGATTCCGCCAGGTCGTAAAATCGTGACAAGTTCACCTGTACATTCCACTACAGTAGATTCAACGCCTACACCTGTTGAACCGCCATCCACAATGCCCGGAATCCTGCCCTTCAAATCTTCATAAACATGCTGAGCAGAAGTCGGACTTGGTTTTCCAGAAAGGTTTGCGCTTGGCGCGGCAAGCGGAACATTTGATGCAGCGATAACAGCTAGAGCGATCTCATGGTCTGGCATCCTTACCGCAACTGTGGATAACCCAGCAGTCACTCTTTCACTAACGTTTTCACCTTTAGGCAGTACAATCGTCAATGGACCTGGCCAAAACGCGTTCATTAATTTTTGTGCGGTCTCTGAAACAGAAGAAACAAGACCTTCTAGTTGTGAGAGATCTGATATATGAACGATTAGAGGATTATCACTAGGTCTTCCCTTTGCTTCAAAGATGCGTTTGATCGCATCATCACTTCTTGCATTTCCCGCTAATCCATAAACCGTTTCTGTCGGAATGGCTATTACTTCATTCTTATTTATCCACAAGGAAGCTTGAATAATATGTGGATGATCTTTTAACGTTTTTTCTGTTTTATCCACAGGCCAGCGTTCCGTTTGGAATGAGTTCATGTGATAAATCCTTTCTATTACTCAGGTCAACCTTATATGGAAAGGTCGATTACAAAACTTTTATATCCACAGAGTTATACACAATTTGTCGTAAATTGTGGACAACTTGTTGACAATCTCTGATTAATCCAATGCATAAGCTAAAAGTTCTGCTCCTGATGTTGCATTATTTTTTATATGATCAGCGCTCTCGATATGTGGAGGCACTTTATCTTTCGGAATTGTTTTAAAAGAAAGTTGTTCGAACATATGCACAGCTTTCGTAAGTAAATAAAGGGTTTCGACTCCTTTATCTTTTGAGTATACCAAAATTTTATCAATGAGTTTAAGAAGAAGCGTCTCTGAAGAATATTTCTGCTTGAGTACGAAAGACCGGAGCAAGCCATCGTTTCCGATTCTCTCTAAACCTACTGTACCGATCGTCTCACCTTGGTCGTTTACCACGACTAAATAATTTTCGATGCTGTCTTTGATCCCTTCTGACTGAAGTCCAGCTTTTCCGACGAGCTGTAACAGATCTTTTGCTTCATGCTGCATAGCCTGCCTTAAAATTATCGTCATCAATAACTCCCCTATTCCTATATAATTTCAGCCTTCATTCGGCTGTTTTTCACCATATCATCCGAAAATCGTTTTAAAAAAAGAAGGCTAACCACCATTTGTTTACCTTCTTCATTTTCTATAATCTATGAAAATAGGGAGGAAAATATGCACATTTTACGAGAATAAGGACCCTACAAAGCTGAAGAGGCTATCAAACAGTTCTACCACAAAGAATTTCGTCTCAATTTCCTCAGTTTCATCTGCTTGATCCGCTTCTGCATCAGAAGCTGTATCTACTACATCACCTTTACCATTTTTGTTTTCTTTTACTGCATCGCCATTTTCAAAGTCTAGAAAGCATAATGGCGGGAAGAGTACACACCACCAGTTCTTCCCTTCACCTTCACCAAGTGTGATCAGCACCGCTTCATATTGTCCTGCCGGATAGATGAAGTCACCGTACATTTTAGTAGGGAAAGCTACTTTGTTTAACTCTACAGAAAACGCCTTCTCAAGGCCGGCATCATCCAGCTTACTTTGAACGATCTTTTCAATCGTTGGCAGCTGTTTACGAATGATCTCACGTGCTTCAGAAATTGAGGATAACTCATCCACCCAAGTCGTGATCTGGGCATTCACTTCATCACGGATCTCACGCTTCAACTTTTGGTCGGCATCCGTATTGCTGTTTGCTAGAATGCGAAGTCTGATCGATTCTTCAGGTATTTTAACAGAGGCGTTCATTGTTGCGTTCGCCACCTTGGTTTGTGTTTCAAAAAATAAGAACATCACCGCTAAAGAGATAAGTACTAGAATAAAGAAATGATTGCGTTTTTTCATTGTTTTTTCCTCCCCCGTCGTATCTAACCACAGTTTGGACACTGTGGGATTTTTTCATACTAGTAATCTACTAAATTTCGTTCTGTCTGATTCGACATTCGTTGAAAGTGGTTGATTTCCGTTACAGATGCTCGCTTTCCCGGGGGCGTGCGGTGAGCCACCTAGCGCTCTGCACTCTTAGGTGTCTCACCTGTCCCGCTGATCCCCCAGGAGTCTCGCATCTTTCACTTCAATCAACTTTTCAAAGATGTGGGAGAGTAAGACCTGAAGAAAGTCTTTTCAAAGACAACCAAACAGGAGAAAAATTTACCAACTTGCAAGCCGCTTCTATTTCTGTTAACTTAAATGTGTAAACGGTTACATATATGTTTTAGAGGAGGCGGAAATTTGGTTACGATTCGTGATGTGGCAAAAAAATCAGGTGTATCGGTTGCGACGGTTTCTCGCGTTTTAAACGCGAACGGATACGTCCATGAAGATACGCGCAAAAAAGTGATGGCTGCCGTTGATGAGCTGAAGTACAGTCCAAATGAAGTCGCCCGTTCCCTCTATAAAAAGAAATCTAAACTGGTCGGATTGTTGCTGCCAGACATCACAAACCCATTTTTTCCACAGTTAGCAAGAGGTGTAGAAGATGAGATGCAAAAAGGCGGTTATCGTATTCTTTTTGGAAACAGTGATGAGAATGCTGAGAAAGAGCTAGATTATTTGAACACGTTTATTCAAAACAATGTAGTCGGCATCATTTCAGCCACGAACAATAAAGCAAAAAACAACTATAGAGACCTTTCCATTCCCGTAGTCTTTCTAGACCGAACATCGACTGATTATCCATCGGTCTATGCAGATGGAAAAGAAGGTGGCAGAATAGCTGCAGAAGAGATTGTGAAAAGGGGCAGCAAACGGATCACGATTTTGAAAGGTCCTGCGCATATCCAACCGGCACAAGATCGTTTTCAAGGTGCGTTAGAAGTGTTAAGTCAATCGAACATTGATTTTCATGTGATGTCGACGACTTCTTTTGCTTTTGAAGATGCAGAGAAATGGGCGAAAGAACTTTTTGCAACATATCCTGATACAGATGGTGTGTTAGCGAGCAACGATATTGTGGCAACAGCCGTCTTACATGAAGCGCTTCGTCTCGGAAAATCGATTCCGGAAGAACTTCAGATCATCGGGTTTGATGATATACCACAGAGCAGTTTGTTATTCCCTTCCCTCTCTACTATTCGCCAGCCGGCTTATGAGATGGGAAAAGAAGCGGCACAGCTGCTTGTAAAAATCATTAATCAAGAAAAAATTCATCAACAGCAGGTTCAACTGCCTGTTACATTTATAGATCGAAACACAACAAGAAAGGTTGATACGAATGGTTAAAATTGTAGTCATCGGAAGCTCTTCGATGGATCTCGTCGTTACATCTGATCAACGTCCAGGAGCAGGAGAAACTGTTTTGGGACGTTCGTTTAAAACGGTACCCGGAGGAAAAGGAGCGAACCAAGCAGTCGCGGCTGCTCGTCTTGGTGCAGAGGTGTACATGATCGGATGTGTAGGTGACGACCATTATGGAGCAGCGATTCTAGAGAACTTTAAACAAAACGGTGTTGATGTAACGAATGTGGAACCGGTTACAGATACAGAGAGCGGTACAGCTCATATCATTCTAGCTGAAGGTGATAACAGCATCATCGTTGTTAAAGGGGCGAACGATCATGTGACTCCCCATTATGTGAAGAAATCAGAAGCACTCATCAAACAAGCAAACATGGTCCTCATTCAACAAGAGATTCCGGAAGAAACGATTGAATATGTAGGTGCGCTTTGCAAGGAGCTTGATGTTCCGTTGTTATTGAATCCAGCTCCTGCTCGCCCACTCTCTAAAAAAGTGATCGAATCGGCAAGCTATATTACTCCGAACGAACATGAAGCTGCTGTTCTTTTCGATGGTCTATCAACAGATTCAGCACTAAAACAGTATCCGAACAAAGTGTTCATTACAGAAGGAAAAGCAGGCGCTCGTTATTTTAATGGTGAAAAAGAGATCACCGTTCCCTCTTACACAGTAGAAGTAACAGATACGACAGGAGCTGGAGATACGTTCAACGCCGCACTAGCTGTTGCTTTAGCAGAAGGCAAAAGCATCACTGAAAGTTTGCAGTTCGCCAATCGAGCCGCATCCCTATCTGTTACGAAGTTCGGTGCGCAAGGCGGCATGCCGAATCGATCAGAAGTGGAGGCATCTTTATGAAAAGACACGGCATCTTGAACAGTCATATCTCAAAGGTTTTAAGTGACCTCGGCCACACAGATCTTATCGTGATCGCGGATGCTGGTCTTCCGATTCCGAGCGATGTTCCGCGAATCGATCTGGCACTCACGCTCGGGGTACCGAGCTTTAAAGATGTTGTTTCCGCTGTATCAGAGGATATGGTCGTGGAACAAGTGATACTCGCAAGTGAGATCAAAGAGAAGAACGAAGAGACGTTAAGGTTTATGAACGATACTTTTTCTGAAACAGAACAAAAATTCGTTTCTCATGAAGCGTTCAAGCAATTAACAAAGCAGGCGAAAGTAGTCATTCGAACCGGTGAAGTGACGCCGTATGCCAACTGTATCCTGCAAGCAGGTGTAATCTTCTAAAAAGAGGTGATCGTTTTGCACATTCAAATGAACGACATATATAAAGCTTTTGGTGCCAATCAGGTCTTATCAGGTGTTGACTTCGACCTTCAACCAGGCGAAGTGCATGCTCTAATGGGTGAGAACGGCGCTGGAAAATCAACGTTGATGAACATTTTAACCGGACTTCATAAAAGAGATTCGGGAACCATTCAGATCGATGGACAAGAACGATATTTTGACAATCCGAAAGAAGCCGAGAAGCACGGAGTCGCGTTCATCCACCAAGAATTGAACGTATGGCCTGACATGACCGTACTTGATAACCTTTTTATCGGCAAAGAGCTGCGGTCACCGTTCGGTCTTTTAAAAACAAAAGAAATGAAAGCGTTGGCAAAAAAGCAGTTTGAAAAGCTAGCCGTCACCATTCCACTTGAAAAAGACGCAGGGCTCTGTTCAGTTGGTCAACAGCAGATGATCGAGATCGCAAAAGCGCTTATGACAAATGCCAAAGTCATCATCATGGACGAGCCGACCGCTGCCCTTACAGAGCGTGAGATTGAAAAATTGTTTGACGTGATCAACGCTCTACGAAAAGAAGGCGTTTCGATTGTTTACATCTCACACCGTATGGAAGAGATTTTCGCGATTTGCGACCGGATTACGGTGATGAGAGATGGGAAAACGGTTGATACGAAATTGATCTCTGAGACTAGCTTTGATGAAGTAGTACGAAAGATGGTCGGCCGTGAGCTTACAGATCGCTTTCCGGAGCGAAATCCACAAGTCGGTGAGACTGTTTTAGAAGTAAGAAACGCAACGAGAAATGGAATCTTTGAAAATATTAGTTTCTCTGTAAGATCCGGTGAAATCGTTGGCGTTTCAGGCCTGATGGGTGCAGGTCGTACGGAGATCATGCGCGCGTTATTCGGTCTCGATCAGCTAGATTCTGGCGAGATCTGGGTTGGTGGTCAGAAGGTATCCATCAAGAACCCATATGAAGCGGTGAAACGTGGCATCGGTTTTATTACAGAAGATAGAAAGAACGAAGGCTTGGTGCTCGATTTTTCGATACGGGAAAACATGGCACTGCCGAACTTACGAAGTTTTTCTAAAAATGGCGTGATCGATTATAAAACAGAGACTGACTTTGTTGATATGCTCATCAAACGTTTACAGATTAAGACCGAATCGAGCGAGACGAATGCCAAGAATCTTTCCGGAGGCAATCAGCAAAAGGTGGTCATCGCGAAATGGGTTGGAATCGGACCAAAAGTATTGATCTTGGACGAGCCAACAAGAGGCGTTGACGTTGGTGCGAAGCGTGAGATCTATCAGTTGATGAACGAACTTACCGATCGTGGTGTAGCGATTATCATGGTCTCGTCAGAACTTCCAGAAGTTCTTGGCATGAGTGACCGCATTCTTGTCGTTCACGAAGGACAGATCAGCGGTGAACTCACGAAGAGCGAAGCGACGCAAGAAAGAATTATGACATATGCAACGGGAGGACAATAAAAATGAAAACGTCACCGGCTAAAGTAAATCATGTAGAAAATCTGATGCAAAAACTTGGACCTCTATTAGGACTGTTGATTCTTGTCACGATTGTCTCGATCCTTAATCCTAGTTTTCTAGAACCACTAAACTTATTAAACTTACTGCGCCAAGTCGCAATTAACGCACTCATCGCCTTTGGTATGACATTCGTTATTCTAACGGGAGGAATCGACTTATCCGTTGGGGCCATTCTCGCGTTATCAAGTGCACTGATGGCGGGAATGATCGTATCAGGCGTCGATCCGATGCTAGCGATATTGATCGGATGTTTATTAGGTGCTGTAATGGGTGCGATCAACGGACTTTTGATCACGAAAGGAAAAATGGCTCCATTTATCGCTACTCTCGCAACCATGACCATTTTCCGTGGATTAACGTTAGTG
The DNA here is from genome assembly GCF_015903855.1 of Fictibacillus sp. 18YEL24. Classification (GTDB taxonomy): domain Bacteria; phylum Bacillota; class Bacilli; order Bacillales; family Fictibacillaceae; genus Fictibacillus; species Fictibacillus phosphorivorans_C. The sequence continues at coordinate 236,966 of NZ_JACZDT010000002.1, read as the reverse complement.
TATACAGACGGTAATCCAATCACGGGTCTTGGCGAAAGCTATATGTTCCAACTTTTTGGACGAGGCTATTTCTTAGGTATTCCGGTTCCAGCGATCACGATGATGCTTGCTTTTGCAGCGTTCTGGGTGATCCTTCATAAAACACCATTCGGACGAAAAACGTATGCGATCGGTGGTAACGAGAAAGCCGCGATTATCTCCGGAATTAAAGTAACTAAAGTAAAAGTCATGATCTATTCATTAGCAGGACTATTAGCAGCACTAGCTGGAGCGATTCTTACTTCACGTCTGAACTCTGCTCAACCGACTGCCGGCACCTCGTATGAACTGGATGCAATCGCAGCAGTTGTTCTAGGTGGAACAAGCTTATCTGGCGGACGCGGACTAATCGTCGGAACATTGATCGGTGCATTGATCATCGGAACGTTAAATAACGGTTTGAACTTGTTAGGTGTATCATCATTCTTCCAAATGGTCGTAAAAGGAATCGTTATTCTGATTGCGGTATTGATCGACCGTAAAAAAGCAGCTTAGGAGGGTTTCTGAATGAAAAAAGCTTTAATACTCATCATGTCTTTATCTGTTTTCTTGTTAGGTGCCTGTTCATTAGAGCCCCCTTCATGGGCAAAGCCGGCTAAAAAAGGTGATGGAGAAAAAATTAAAATCGGTTTATCCGTTTCAACCCTTAATAATCCGTTCTTCGTATCGATGAAAAATGGCGTGATTGATGAAGCGAAAAAGCAAGGTGCCGAAGTGATCGTTGTCGATGCACAGAATGACTCTGCGAAACAAGTAAACGATGTAGAAGATCTTTTGCAGCAAGGCATTGATACTCTGTTAATCAATCCAACAGATTCAGCAGCGATCTCAACCGCTGTTCAATCTGCGAACAACCTTGATGTTCCGGTTGTCACACTAGACCGTTCAACAGATAAAGGAGATGTAGCAACGCTTGTTGCCTCTGATAATGTAAAAGGCGGCCAGATGGCTGGTGACTTTATCGCAGAAAAGCTCGGTGAGGGTGCGAAGGTAGCTGAGTTAGAAGGTGTACCTGGAGCTTCGGCAACACGCGAGCGCGGAAAAGGATTCCACAATGTGGCCGATGAAAAGTTAGACGTTGTAGCCAAACAAACGGCTGACTTTGATCGAACAAAAGGATTAAACGTTATGGAGAACGTTCTTCAAGGAAATCCAGATATTAAAGCGGTTTTCGCTCATAATGATGAGATGGCGCTAGGCGCACTTCAAGCGATCAACAGCTCTGGTCGAGACGTGCTCGTTGTTGGTTTTGACGGAAACGAAGATGCGATCAATGCTGTAAAAGAAGGAAAGCTTGCAGCAACTGTTGCACAGCAGCCTGATCTGATCGGTGAACTTGCAGTAAAAGCCGCATCCGACGTACTAGCAGGAAAGAAAGTAGAAAAGAAGATTGCAGCACCGCTTAAGTTGATGGTGAAAGAAGAGTAGTTGAACAGAGTGGAAATAATAGTAGAATGAAAGAAGTTAGAAATGGCCGACTGGATGCAAGCGTTACATGCTTATACCTAGTCGGCCTTTTGAATTGTGTGTAAATTGTTTGGGGTCTGACCCGGGGTCAGACCCCATTTCCCACTTTATTTCCCGAGGATGGCGAAAACCATGCGGTCCTTGCCGCTAATGTCTTCTTTTACATACACATCCGCACCCGGGAACGTGACACGAAGCATGCCCGCTACCGTCTCACCCTGCCCCGCTCCTACTTCAAAGCCTACGATCGCTTTTTCTTTTAGAACGAGAGGCAGCTCTTCCATGAATCGACGATAGAACACATAGCCGTCTTCCCCGCCACTTAGTGCTCTCATCGGTTCACGGTCTTTTACGATCGTTTCAAGGACCGCGATCTCATGATCTGGAATGTAAGGTGGATTTGATACGACAACATCAAGTTTCTTCCCACTACTAATAAAAGGCTGTAAAAGGTCACCGTGTAGGAATGTAACCTCTGCTCCAAGTCGATCTGCATTTCCTTTCGCTACTTCGATAGATTCTTCTGCAATATCAACCGTGTATACGTTCAGTCGATTATTTTCTAAAGCTAACGAGATCGAGATAGCTCCGCTTCCCGTTCCAATATCTGCAACAGCAACGGTCTCATCGTCACTGAAATATTCTGAGATAAGCGTTAGTGTGTGTTCGACCAACTCTTCTGTTTCCGGTCTTGGAATGAGAACTTCTTCGTTCACCGAAAACGTTCGACCGTAAAATTCTTCTTTTCCGGTAATATACTGAACAGGCTCTCCTTCAACGTGGCGAGCGACTGCCGCTTTGAGTTGCCACTCATTCTCTTCACTCATCACATCATGTAGGCGCATGAGCATCTCTGTTCGATTCACATCCCCTAAAACATGTCTCATCAAAATTTCTGCAGCAAAACTTTCGCGTCCGTTTTCAGCTAAAAAAGAAGAAGCCCACGCGAGGGCTTCATGAACTTTTGTACTCATTTTACGCGTCCGCCTGAGCTTTCATCTTGCTTGTTTGGTCTTCTGTAATCAATGCTTCAACGAACTCATCCATCTTACCAAGAAGGATCTGATCAAGCTTTTGAATCGTTAGACCGATACGGTGATCGGTAACACGGTTTTGCGGGAAATTGTACGTACGAATACGCTCTGAACGGTCACCTGAACCAACCGCACTCTTACGTGTTTCATCGTACTCTTTTTGTATTTCGCGCTGAATTTTATCATAAACACGCGCACGAAGAACCTTCATCGCTTTTTCTTTGTTCTTGATCTGTGATTTCTCATCCTGACACGATACAACCGTACCTGTAGGAACATGTGTTAAACGAACCGCTGATTGAGTCGTGTTTACAGACTGACCCCCTGGACCAGAAGATGTAAACGTATCAACACGAACGTCTTTTTCGTGAATCTCAACTTCAACTTCCTCAGCCTCTGGAAGTACAGCCACCGTCGCTGTAGACGTATGGATACGTCCGCCTGATTCTGTTGAAGGGACACGCTGAACACGGTGTGCGCCGTTTTCATATTTTAACTTCGAATAAGCACCAGCACCATTGATCATAAAGATGATCTCTTTGTATCCGCCAAGCTCTGTGTAAGAAGCTTCGATTACTTCAGACTTCCATCCTTGCATCTCTGCATAACGCGTGTACATACGGTAAAGGTCGCCAGCGAAAAGGGCTGCCTCGTCTCCACCTGCTGCACCACGAACCTCGACGATAACGTTCTTGTCGTCGTTCGGATCTTTTGGAAGCAATAGGATTTTTAACTGAGCAGTAAATTCTTCGATCTGTTGGTTAAGCCCTGAGATCTCTTCTTTTACCATCGCTGTCATTTCAGCATCAAGCTTATCTTCGAGCATTAATTTTGCTTCGTCTAATTGTTCTTTCGCTTCTTTATACTCACGGTAAACCGCTACCGTATCTTGAAGGGAAGATTGCTCTTTTGAATAATCGCGCAGCTTGTTCGTATCATTTATAACCTCAGGGTCACTGAGTAATTCATTTAACTTGTCATATCTTGCTTCGATCGTCTCTAAACGTTCTAACATGGTTTTTCACCTCTGTTTTATATGCATAACATTATAATTATAGACTATTACAGGTCTTACAGTCAAAAGCAAAAAGGAACGAAATCAATAAAAAAGGCCGCCCTTTCCTTCAAAAGAGAGCCTTCATGAAACTTAAAGACGATATTTACATTTTCCGTTTTTGCAGCGACTCTCTCATCGATTCCGCCAATTCTTTCACTTCGATCAATCTTTGAACTTTTTCAGCATCTTTTAAAAAACCATACTTGATCTGATTCGATTCTGTTACAGATATGTATGCAGGATGTTTTTCAATCAGCAACATCTCATCACCTGCTGCAACCAATCCTTCTTTTATAACCCGAAGGTAATAACCGGTACGCCCCGTAACTACAACCTTTTTGATCATATCTGGCCGACAAAGAACAGAAGCTAATGTCTGACAGGGCTGACGAGGCTGTGTGATCTGCACGATCGCTTCGCCTACTGAAAACAAGTCACCTATACAAACATCATCCTCTAAAAGACCTCTCACTGTTAGGTTTTCTCCGAAAGATGGTACGGATAAAGGCACTTCTAAATTCAGCTCAGTCGTCCACTTTTCATAATGCTCAAACGGGTACACACAGACTGCTTTATCTGTTCCACCATGGTGCCTCGTATTCCCCACTCCGTCACCTTCAAAGTGTGTTATATGTAAAAAAACAGGTTGCTGCTGCGGCGTTTTGTTGTAGGCTGTAAAAAAAGTTTTAGTTTGTGTCTCCACTTCTTCTGGCAGCTTAATGTTTAACGAAGCTATATTCCCCTTCATTCCCCTCACCTCACGAAAAGCATAGCACAGGACAAAAGGAAATTAATAGGAAAAGATATTGCGGCGCAACTGCTCATAATCAATACGCTCTTGGTTCATTCGAATCGCTTTCGTCAGCTCCTCGATGACCACTTTTTCATTCGTGATCACGTTAAACACATAAGGAATGGTCGCAAAATGTCCAAGAAAATGCGTACAGCCAACATAACGCGGGTTGTCCGTCTGATTTTCATTTTTATATTTAATAATAAAATTGCCCATGCCTTCGTAGACAGGATCCAATGGCTTTTGTTCAAGTTTTTTTATTAGTGTATGAATCGGCTGAACCGGTGCGTTCCAGTCCGTTCCGTTCGATTTGATCTCTAGCACAGTCCACCACCTCTTTCTACTATCATAGTTCGTTTTAACTCTGTACTTCTTGTTGGTCAAAGTGAAGAGAGTTGTGGCATCATACAGGTAACGTTACTTTTTTCGGAACAATGGGAATACTATATGGTTAGAGAGACGTAAGGAGCTGATCAGATGAAATATTGCATTATTGGTGGAGATGCGGCTGGAATGAGTGCCGCGATGCAGATTGTTCGAAATGAAAAAGATGCCGACATCACGGTTCTTGAAAAAGGCGGTATCTATTCTTATGGACAATGCGGACTTCCTTATGTTGTAGGCGGGCTCATCCCTTCTACTGATGAACTTATCGCTCGCAGTATTGAGACGTTCCGTGAAAAATATGGCATGGATGCCCGTACGTTTCACGAGGTAAAGAATATAGATACCCGTTCTAAAACAGTGTCTGGTGTACATACGAAGACAGGGCAATCGTTCGAGTTGCCATATGATAAGCTCTTAGTGGCTACCGGTGTTAGTCCGATCATACCGAAACAGTGGACAGGATTGCATCTGAAGGGCATCTATCCCCTCAAGACGATTCCTGATGCCGAGGAACTCATGGCCGGGTTAAAAGATGTTCAGAACGTAACCATCATCGGTGGAGGGTACATTGGCCTTGAAATGGCCGAAAACGTACTAAGACTCGGTAAAAAGGTACGTATCATCCAGCGCAGCAATCAGCTTGGAAGTATCTTTGATCATGATTTTTCTCCATTCATTCATGAAGAGGCAGAAAAACATGGCATCGAACTTTGTTTAGAAGAAGAAGTGCTTGGTTTTAAAGGCGACGATCACGTTCAATTCGTAAAAACAGCCAAAAAAGATTATCCAACAGACCTTGTTATCGTGTCTGTCGGTGTGTCACCGAACACAAACTTTTTAAAAGAAACGGACGTAGCACTCAATGAACAAGGTGTTATCGTCGTGAATGAGTCGATGGAAACGAGTGTGGGTGGTATATACGCGGCAGGTGATTGTGCGACCCATTATCACCGAGTTAAAAAACTAAATGATCATATTCCATTGGGGACGACAGCAAACAAACAAGGCCGAATCGCCGGATTAAACATGGTTGGTGTGAAAAAACCTTTTAGAGGAATCGTAGGTACATCTATCATCCAATTCATGAATCTAACACTTGGAAAAACAGGATTATCGAATAAAGAAGCTGAAAAACTGAACATTCCTTTTTCAGAGATCAAGATTACATCAAAAAGTCATGCTGGTTATTACCCTGATCCAAAGAAATTAGAAATAAAATTAACATATCACAAAGAAACAGAAAAGTTACTAGGTGCGCAAATCATCGGTGAAGAGGGCGTAGATAAACGTATCGACGTGCTTGCAACAGCACTTTATCATGAGATGGATGTTGAGGAATTGGCAGATTTAGATCTGGCATACGCGCCTCCGTATAACGGGTCATGGGACCCCATCCAGCAAGCAGCTCGAAGACTTGGGAAATAAATTGGGAAATGGGGTCTGACCCCATTTCCCGTTTTATTTCCCACAATATTAATGATCGATTTTTAGTGAGAAGTTATATCGCGGAACAGCTCGCTCTACGGCGTTCATAATTTTACGATGCGTCGCTGCTCGTTCTTTTTTGGACATATCATGCGGCACGTTCACATGAATGTGGGCATAATTTCCGTTTATTGTGACCATCTGCGGATTGATCCCAGATGAATCAATAACAGCCTGACGAATCATATCCTGGTCATCAGACAGGTCGAATCGTGTGGTGTTCATCGTCCGATAATCATTTGGATTCATGTTCGTGTCATAGCTATAGTTGGTTCTTGGTTCGTTTTTGGTTAGGTGGTAATTGATAATCCCATGACCAAACAGGTTATCCCGAATATCCCGTTTATCTTCATGAGCGGCAGGCTCAATTTTAGCCCCTTCTTCTTTATAAGACTGCATAGGTGAACATGCTGTTGTTACCAATAGTGCTAAAAGCGGCGCATACATTGCCTTTTTCACTATAAACACCTCCCATATCGTTAGGATTTCCTGTTTTGAAGGTGATTATGTTAAGTTGATAGCCATTTCTAGGTGGATGATTGTCAAAGGTAGCGATGAATCCACAAATTTGGAGCTTGAATCCAAAAGTTTTGGCCTTCAATCCATAAATTCCTACGTTCAATCCACAAGTTTTGGCCATTTATCCACGAGTCGACACGCCGCGACATTTTTCGACTTCACCTGCATGCTACCTCAGTCCTACCAACATCAAAAAAAGCCCGAGAGCACTTAGCTCCCGGACAATATTGTATCAAACCTTTATTTCAACCGACCTTCTAAGCCCTCTGCGCTTGATAGGAGGTTTCTTTTCTTTCCTGGTACTTCATGACAATGGCGGCAGCGCGGTTCATATGACTCGGACGCCCCCACTAGAATCACTGGATCATCGTAAGAAGCAGGTCTGCCATCGATTAAACGCTGTGTACGGCTAGCAGGTGATCCACAAACCATGCAGATCGCTTGAAGCTTTGTCACATGTTCAGCAAGAGCCATCATCTTTGGAACGGGTCCGAACGGCTCGCCTTTAAAGTCTTGATCTAGCCCTGCCACGATCACGCGCAGTCCTTGATCTGCTAACTCTTGAGCAACCGGAATGATATCTTCATCAAAGAATTGCACTTCGTCGATCGCTACGACTTCGGTTTCAGGCAATACATTTTTTAAGATCTCCACAGAACGTCCGACCGGTTCAGCCATAACAGCTGTTCCGTTATGAGACACAACCGATTCTTCGCTATAGCGGTTATCGATCAGCGGCTTAAACACCTGTACTTTTTGCTTTGCATACGTCGCTCTTCTTACGCGGCGAATAAGTTCTTCTGATTTTCCAGAGAACATGCTGCCGCAGATCAATTCGATCCAGCCATTTTGTTTCATCACATACATGGCCTGCTCCCCCTTTCGCAACAATCTTTCCCTTAGTATGTACGAAATGTATGATGTTTTACCATACATAAACGTTCGTTACTGGAGTACTTGACTCCTTTTAAGGCGTATAAAAAACCCGGTCCATCAAAACAGTTACCGAGTTCTTAAAATGTTTTTCTATAAAATACAAAAGAAAAAAGGGCAAGAAAGACTCCTGCCCTTTTACTTGCAACAAATTACTTAAGGTTGTATTTCTTCTTAAAGCGGTCAACACGTCCACCAACATCAGAGAACTTCTGACGTCCAGTGTAGAACGGGTGAGTGTCAGAACTAACATCCACTTTGATTACTGGATATTCGTTACCATCTTCCCACTTCATTGTCTCGCTTGAAGACAAAGTTGATCCTGAAAGGAAGCTAAATCCGCTTTGAGCGTCAACAAAGATAACCTTTTTATAATTCGGATGAATTCCTTGTTTCATTCTAATTCCACTCCTTCTGCCCTGTTTCCTATGCGGAGACAGAGTTATAAACACATAAAAATAGTATAACAGGGACAAAACCCATTTGCAACCATACTTTTTCGTTAGTTTGTTACGGGTTTAGCTCGCTTTGGCGCTCCCTTTTTTTCACTTTCAAAAAGCTCGAAAAACTCTTCGTTATTCTCTGTTTTACGCATGCGTTTCATGAACTTGTCTACGAAATCGAACGAGTCATCCATCGTTTTACGGATTGACCAAAGTGCCTCAAGATGATCTTTCGCGATAAGCATCTCTTCTTTTCTCGTTCCTGAACGGCGAATGTCGATCGCAGGGAAAATACGGCGCTCAGCCAGCTTGCGGTCTAAGTGAAGCTCCATGTTTCCTGTTCCTTTGAACTCCTCGTAGATAACATCATCCATACGAGATCCCGTATCCACGAGTGCTGTTGCTAAAATCGTTAAGCTTCCGCCTTCTTCGATGTTACGAGCCGCACCGAAGAAACGCTTCGGACGGTGGAACGCGGCAGGATCGATACCGCCAGATAGTGTACGTCCGCTTGGCGGAATGACAAGGTTGTAAGCACGAGCCAGACGAGTGATGCTATCAAGCAGGATCACAACATCCTTTTTGTGCTCTACAAGTCGCATGGCACGCTCTAATACGAGCTCTGCTACTTTAATATGGTTTTCTGGTACTTCATCAAACGTTGAGCTTACAACGTCTCCTTTTACAGAACGCTCGATATCGGTTACTTCCTCAGGACGCTCATCGATAAGCAAGACGATCAGTTCTACTTGCGGGTTGTTCGTTGTCACACTGTGTGCGATTTCCTTCAGTAAGCTTGTCTTACCCGCTTTTGGAGGAGCGACGATCAGACCACGCTGACCAAAACCAACTGGCGCCATCATGTCGATGATACGCGTTGAAATGTTGTTGCTCGTTGTCTCCATAACCATTTTCTTCTCCGGATAAAGAGCCGTCAGTGCAGGGAAATGCACGCGTTCCTTTGCCGTTTCCGGGTCCTCACCATTAACCGCATTCACTTGTAAAAGTCCATAATAACGTTCGTTTTCCTTTGGCGGACGAACTTTTCCTGATACTTTATCTCCGTTTCTTAGATCGAATCGACGGATTTGTGAAGCTGAGATGTAGATATCTTGAGAACTTGGTGAATAGTTGATCGGACGTAAGAAGCCGAATCCTTCGTTCGGGATGATCTCTAATACGCCTTCCATAAAGGAATAACCATCAAGCTCTGCTTGTGCTTTCAAAATCGAAAACATCAATTCACGCTTTGTTAATTTACCGTAATACTGAATATTATATTGTTTGGCAAGCTCATAAAGCTCTTTTAATTTCTTTGTCTCTAATGTTGCTAAATCTATCCCCATAGTGACACCACGCTTTTCTATTAATAACTATCTTTTGTTTATGATTTAAATGGGATTTTTTATGTTGGTTTGGTTTTGGTTTTTTAATGGAAGGAGTTCCTTTGAAAGTTAAGGGTATTAGTGGGTATGAAGAAAATATTAACCTAATGAATCATACTTCTTATTTTAACCACATATTCGTTCTTTAATCAAGCAACAGAAACTCAGAAGTAATGACTTCTAACGAGAATTTACAACACATGCTGAGCTTTTGCAACTGAAATCGAGATTAATTCATGTAATTGTAACGGAAAGACCGGACGAAGTTGTCCGGCCTCACTCGTTATTTATGGTTTGATCACAAGATCTGGTTTCTTCTTCAAGCTGTGTCTTCCATCGATAAATCGTACGGTTCCTGACTTCGCACGCATAACAACAGATTGCGTTGTACCCGTCGACCCGTCAAAACGTACTCCTTTTAAAAGCTCACCGTCTGTAACGCCTGTCGCAGCAAAGATCGCGTCGTCCCCTTTTACAAGGTCGTCCATGTATAATACACGATTAACGTCGTCGATACCCATGCGTTTGCAACGTTCTAATTCTTCGTCGTTTTGTGGAAGAAGCTTTCCTTGAAGCTCTCCACCAAGGCATTTTAACGCAACAGCTGCGATTACACCTTCAGGAGCTCCTCCTGAACCGAATAAAATATCTACGCCTGTATCATCAAACGCCGTATTGATCGCTGCTGCTACATCACCATCTGAAATAAGCTTGATACGCGCACCCGCTTCGCGGATATCTTGGATGATCTGCTCGTGACGTGGTCGGTCTAGGATTACCGCTACCAAGTCTTCGATATTTTTATTCTTCGCTTCTGCTACTGCTCGTAGGTTATCAATAACAGGTGCGTTGATGTCGATCTTCCCTACACTCTCACGCCCAACGGCGATCTTGTCCATGTACATGTCTGGTGCGTGAAGAAGGTTTCCGTGGTCTGCGATCGCTAAAACAGCCAAGGCGTTCCACGTTCCGGATGCAACGATGTTCGTTCCTTCTAACGGATCGACTGCAACATCTACGCGAGGACCATAGCCTGTCCCTAGTTTTTCTCCGATATAAAGCATAGGAGCTTCATCCATCTCGCCTTCACCGATCACAACTGTCCCTTTCATCGGAACCGTATCAAAAACGTTACGCATCGCAGTTGTGGCTGCATCATCCGCTTCGTCTTTCTTTCCTCTTCCCATCCAACGTGCTGATGCAAGAGCTGCCGCTTCTGTTACACGAACAAGCTCCATCGATAAACTTCTCTCCATGTTTGTTCCCTCCCCATACTTTAACCGCTTACATAATTATCCTGAAGAAAAATCACCAGGTGATGGTGATTTCTCGTTTTAACTTATGAATTCTTAAGCTCTTCCATCTCTTCTGCACCTAAGCTCTCACGCCAAACTTTAGCGCCAAGTCCTTTTAACTTATCAACTAAAGATTCATAGCCGCGATCGATGTGCTCAAGTCCAGAGATCTCTGTAACTCCTTCAGCCATCAGACCCGCTACAACTAGCGCCGCTCCAGCACGAAGGTCAGAAGCTTTCACTTTTGCGCCTTCAAGTTTCGCTGGCCCATTTATTATAGCAGAACGTCCTTCTACTTTCACATTCGCTCCCATACGACGAAGTTCGTCGATATGTTTAAAACGTGCGCTGTAGATCGTATCTGTTACGATGCTCGTTCCTTCTGAGCTTGTTAAAAGTGAAGTGAACGGCTGCTGAAGATCCGTCGGAAACCCTGGATAGACGAGCGTTTTGATGTCAACGCTCTTCAGTGGATCTTTTCCTCGATAAACGAGCACTTGATCATCTTTTGTTTCAATATATACACCCATCTCTCTCAATTTAGCGATGAGAGATTCTAAGTGTAGAGGAATCACATTATCTAGCAATACTTGCTGACCCATTGATGCTGCTAAAATCATGTACGTTCCTGCCTCAATGCGGTCAGGAATGATCGAGTGACGGCAGCCGTGCATCTCATCGACACCATCAATACGAATAACATCCGTTCCTGCTCCTTTGATCTTCGCACCCATGCTTGTTAAAAGGGTAGCCACATCAATGATCTCAGGTTCTTTAGCAGCGTTTTCAATGATCGTTTGACCTTTTGCTCTTACTGCTGCGAGCATGATGTTGATGGTCGCACCAACACTAACAACGTCCAAGTAGATTCGTGCACCAACGAGCTCGTCCGCGCGAAGATAGATCGCCCCTTGCTCGTTCGTCACTTTTGCGCCTAACGCTTCAAATCCTTTAATGTGCTGATCGATCGGACGTGGTCCTAGATTACAGCCTCCTGGCAATCCGATGACCGCTTTTTTGAAACGGCCAAGCATCGCACCCATCAAATAGTAAGAAGCACGCAGCTTTTTCACTTTTCCGCTCGGCAGTGGCATCGCAATCATTTTTTCAGGGTTAACCGTTAGAGTCTGATTCTCATCCAGGTAAGCTTCCCCTCCGATTTCCTCTAACAGATCACGTAGAATACGAACGTCTGATATGTTAGGCAAACCTTCAATGGTAACGGTAGATTCTGCTAATATCGTTGCGGGGATCAAAGCCACCGCACTATTTTTTGCTCCGCTTATATGGACCGTTCCTTCTAGAGGATAGCCCCCTTCAATCATCAGTTTTTCCATGGTAAACTCCTTTCAGTAAGAGTCACAAAAGTTGTGATTGTGTTACCTTTTTAGATAGTACTATTATTTACCAATATTTTCTTTTCATGTATAAAAATTTGTGTGTTTCAGGTACCTCGTTTGAGAGTAGTTGATTTCCGCTCCAGGTTGCACGCTTTCCATGGGGCGAACGGTGAGCCTCCTGCCGCGTTGCGCCTTTAGGAGTCTCCACCTGATGGCTCGTCCCATAGGAGTCGGCAACCTTCCGCTACAATCAACTTGCAATGAAGAAGCTAAGAACTTTTAATAAGGACACTCTTTTTCTAAAAGATAGTACTTTCAAATCTCGCCTTCTATGACTGTTGATTGGAGTGTAAGATGCGAGACTCCTGTGGGACAGGCGGGCAAGTGAGACACTTAAGCCGAATGTGGCTCACGGCCTGCCCCACGGAAAGCGAGCATCTGAAATGGAAATCAACCACTTCCAAAAGTGTTATTTGCAATTACTTCCTGTTTGCAGCGTCCCAGTCAGCTAGGAATTTCTCGATTCCTTGATCTGTTAGTGGGTGCTTAACTAGTCCTTTGATTACGTTTGGTGGAATTGTTGCGATGTGTGCGCCTCGTAATGCCGCTTCTGTTACGTGAACAGGGTGGCGGATCGATGCTGCGATGATCTCTGTTGGGATCTCATGAATCGCAAAAATTTGTGCCACTTGTGAGATAAGCTCCAAACCATCTTGGCCGATATCATCTAAACGACCTAAGAAAGGTGATACATACGTTGCACCTGCACGAGCTGCAAGCAATGCTTGGTTTGCATTAAAAATAAGCGTTACGTTTGTTTTAATATTTTCATCAGAGAACGTTTTTACCGCTTTTAATCCGTCCAGTGTCATTGGAACTTTTACTGTAATATTCGGTGCGATCTTAGCTAGTTCGCGACCTTCTGAAACCATTTCTTCATAAGAAGTTCCGATCACCTCAGCACTAACAGAACCCGGTACAAGGCTCGTGATTTCCTTTAATCTTCCATGAAAATCTACGCCTTTTTCTTTAGCGACTAAAGAAGGGTTCGTCGTTACTCCAGATAAAATGCCCAGGTCATAGGCTTCTTTAATATCATCAATGTTTGCAGTATCAATAAAGAATTTCAAAAATAATCACTCCTGTTTTTTTGAGTATGTCTATCTTTTATATTCTTTTATAACATGTTCGTCTTCATACACGAAGGATTACGCTTACAAAACTTCGTGTCATTCTTTTATTATCTATACGTGGTTCGCGTTTTTGCACTCTTATAGTGTAAATGAAACCGCCTATGATGTATAGGCGGTTTCATGAGAAAGGTTATATTAAGCTTTGTTAGAAGAACCAAACTCACGCATTTTTCCAGCTACAGTAGCTTGGATCGCATCACGAGCAGCAGTTAAATAGCTGCGTGGATCATATTTGTCTGGGTTAGATCCGATGTATTCTTTAACAGCTTTGTGAGAAGCAATTTGGTTTTCTGTGTTTACGTTGATTTTAGCAGTTCCTAAAGAAATTGCTTTTTGGATATCTTTTGTTGGGATACCAGTACCACCGTGAAGTACAAGAGGTACACCAGTTAGTTCCATAACTTCTTTCATGCGGTCGAATCCTAAGTTCGGCTCACCTTTGTAAGGTCCGTGAACAGATCCTAGTGCAGGCGCGAAGCAGTCAACACCAGTCTCACGAACAAGTTGATCACACTCAGAAGGAATCGCGTAAGCTGCATCTGCATCTTCAACAACTAGATCGTCTTCTTGTCCACCGATACGGCCAAGTTCTGCTTCAACAGAAACACCGTGGAAGTGAGCAAGTTCAACCACTTTTTTAGTAAGAGCGATATTCTCTTCTAACGGGTGGTGAGATCCGTCGATCATTACAGATGTGAAACCTGCATGAATCGCTTCAGCACACTTTTGGTAGCTAGAACCGTGGTCAAGGTGGATCGCTACAGGTACAGTTACTTTGTACTCTTCGATAAGCGCTTTAACCATAGCAACTACAAGCTTGAATCCGCCCATATAACGAGCAGCACCTTCAGAAACACCAAGAATTACTGGAGATTTCTCTTCTTGTGCAGCCTTAAGGATCGCTTGAGTGAACTCAAGGTTGTTCAAGTTAAATTGACCAACTGCATAATTTTCCGCTTTTGCTTTTTCAAGCATTTCTTTCATTGAAACTAAAGGCATAGTAATGTCCTCCTTAGATATTGGCACGAGCAGACCAACTACATTTTTGTATAGTATATTTGCTGAAATGCGCATACACAGCAAAAAGAAGCCACTTTAGTTTACCTTTCATGGCGTCTTGCTAAACATTTCATTATGCTCATATTTCATTCTAGTATAGCATACCAATATCGCCTGAAAACCGCAACACATCAACGTTTTTCGGGTGTAACCGCTATCATTGGCGACACACCAGCATTTCTTAATCTTTTATGATGATGGCGTGTTTAATGGAAGTTCTTTCCTAACAGCTGCGCGAATCTCATCAATATCAAAAGGTTTTGCAAAATGAGTGATAGCTCCCAGCTTCATAGCCTCATGAATCATGTCCAACTCACCATAAGCGGTCATGATGATCACTTGAATCGTCTCATCATGTTTCTTTACACGACGAAGGATCTCTAAGCCATCCATTCCAGGAATCTTCATATCTAAAATGACAAGATCAGGGCGGTCCTTCTCCACAATCGAAAGAGCTTGTACACCGTTCGCTGCCTGATACGTCTTATAACCTTCTTTTTGAAAGATTTCGTTCAAAAGAATTCTGATGCCATACTGATCGTCTACAATTAAAATTTTCCCGCTCATTATTGCTCACCTCATCTAGAGTTTCTTTACAAAACCATTTTGTCCCTATACCATTCGAGACAGAGGATACCAATTCCTGCTGTTCCCGATGATTTGTATTGTTAAATTAAGTATACTAAATTCATAAACAAAAACACGATGATTTGAAAAAAAGTAAGGAGTTCTTTTTCATGTTAAAAATATTTTCAACACAAGTTGCAGGGTTGCTAAAATCCATCTCAGATAAAGAAGAACAGTCGCTTGAAGAAGCTTCACGTTTGCTGGCGCAGACCGTTTTATCAGAAGGAACTGTATATTTTAAGGGATTCGGCGAAATGGAAGCCGTTGTGAGTGAAGCACTATATGGAGAGAATAAATTCCGCGCCGGGGCTGATTTTTCAGATGAATTGTTATCTGAGCTGCTGCCGGTCGATAGTGTAGTAGTGGCTTCGCGCTTCTTAGATGACGAAAAAGCTGTAGCACTTTGTTCAAAATTACGTAAAAATGTTGATTGCAACGTCATTTTGATCGGCGGACGACGAAAAGATGCTGAAATGGTTGTGAATGTGGAGGAATTAGCCGATATCGTGATCGATACGAAGGCCGTTCGCGGATTAGTACCGCTGGATGATGGCTCACGACTCGGTTTTCCATCTGGATTGACCGCTTTATTCGCGTATTACGCCTTATTTTTAACAACGGAAGAGATTTTAGAAGAATATGATGAATAACATGAAGCCTGGCTGTCTGCCAGGCTTTTAAAATTATGTATTTCTAGTCGCCATAAAAACTTAATCACATAAAAAGCATAGTTAATCACATAAAAATCGGCATCCATCACATAAAAATCAGAGCTCATTACATAAAAATAGACAAAGATCACATAATTTCAAAAAAACCAGCAGCTCCCACTCAGAAAGTGAAGCTACCGGCCATGATTAGTTCTTCAATTGTGTTACCGCACCGATAAAGTCGCGGAATAGTGCTTGCGGGCGTGTTGGTCGTGATGTGAATTCTGGGTGGAACTGTGACGCAACAAACCACGGGTGATCTTCTAACTCGATGATCTCAACAAGGCGTCCATCCGGAGATGTTCCTGAGAAGATGAACCCTGCTTTTTCCATCTGTTCACGGTATTCGTTGTTGAACTCATAACGGTGACGGTGTCTTTCGTAAACAACTTCATCGTTATAAGCAGCGAACGCTTTTGTATCTTCTTTAATCTTACACGGATAAAGTCCAAGACGAAGTGTTCCGCCGAGGTCCTCGATGTCCTTTTGTTCAGGAAGCAGATCGATAACCGGGAACGGTGTGCCAGGCATAAGTTCTGCAGAGTGTGCACCATCAAGTCCGAGGACGTTACGAGCAAACTCTACGGAAGCAAGCTGCATACCAAGACAGATTCCTAAGAAAGGAACTTTGTTCTCACGCGCATACTGAGTAGCTAGAATCTTACCTTCTACCCCTCTGTCACCGAATCCGCCAGGAACTAAGATACCATCAGCATCTTGAAGAAGTTCGTGCACGTTTTCAGCAGTCACGTTCTCAGAGTTGATCCAGTCGATCTCGATATCTGTATCAAATTGATAACCAGCATGACGAAGCGCTTCAACAACAGAAATATAAGCATCTTGTAGCGCTACATATTTTCCGACTAATGCGATCTTCGCTTTTCCTTTTAAGTTCGTTACACGGTTGATCAGTTCTTTCCACTCCGCCATATCCGGCTCGTGCGTTTCAAGCTTAAGGTGTTTACAAACAAGCTCGTCCATCTTCTGCTCTTGAAGATCAATCGGCACTTGGTAAAGCGTATCTGCATCTCTCGCTTCGATAACCGCTTTAGGATCGATGTCGCAGAATAGACCGATCTTATCTTTCATTTCTTGAGGAACTGGCATCTCCGTACGAACTACGATGATGTTCGGCTGAATACCAAGACTGCGTAGCTCTTTAACACTGTGTTGTGTCGGCTTCGTCTTCAGTTCACCCGCTGCACGAATATAAGGAATCAGTGTACAGTGGATATACATTACGTTTTCAGAACCTACATCACTTTTGATCTGACGGATTGCTTCTAGGAACGGCAAGCTCTCGATGTCCCCAACTGTTCCGCCGATTTCTGTAATCACGACATCTGCGTTCGTTTCACGGCCAGCACGGAAAACACGCTCTTTGATCTCGTTCGTGATATGCGGGATAACTTGAACTGTTCCGCCAAGATATTCACCGCGACGCTCTTTTCTAAGAACAGTAGAATAAATTTTCCCAGTCGTTACTGAGCTGTATTTATTTAAGTTAATGTCGATAAAACGCTCATAGTGACCTAAGTCTAAGTCCGTTTCCGCACCATCATCCGTTACGAAAACTTCACCATGCTGATAAGGGCTCATCGTCCCTGGATCCACGTTGATGTAAGGATCGAATTTTTGCGTAGTCACTTTTACTCCGCGGTTTTTTAATAAACGGCCTAATGATGCTGCAGTGATTCCTTTTCCTAAAGAAGAAACTACACCGCCTGTAACAAAAATATATTTTGCCATGTTTTCAATCCCCCTAAATTTTCTAAAATAAGTATGTGCGTTTAACGCTTTTTCTACTATCGGGAGAGGTATCTGTGTAAGTCTACACAGTCTCATCCGTAAAAAAATAAAAAGCAAAAGACACTTCCCCTATGGTTAGGGGGCACTTTTGCTTTTGATATCATATAAAATTAGTCTTTTTAATAAAAGATACAGGAATAGCCCAAAAAGAATATTACCCGAGTATAGAGCTCATGTCAAGATGATCTGTGATAAACCATTTATTCATGTGACAAGCTTGTGAAATGGCAGCTCGGCCTCGCCAATCCGCATGTTTTTGGCGTGAATCCACATGATTTGAGCATGAATCCAAAAGTTTTGGCTAGTAGTCCACGAGTTTCACTCTAAAAAACAAAAACCAGCGCCAAGGGCACTGGTTTTCTCGACTCACGATGAGTCTTACAGATCTTCTTCCTCATCTGCTTCTTCATCTTCGTCTTCTTCGTCGAAGTCTTCATCTTCTTCATCGAACTCTAATTCTTCATCTTCATCGTCATCATCGTCATCGTCGTCAGAAAGATCATCGTCTTCATCAACGAACTCATCTTCCACTTCTAACTCATCAAAGTCTTCATCATCGAAGTCCTCTTCAAAGTCATAGTCATCTTCAGACGCTTTTTTACGTTTTGTTGGTTTGTTCGTTGCACCAAGTTCCTCTTCAGAGCTTTCAACTGGGTACCACGTTTTTAATCCCCATTTATTATCGCCTAATGAAACGAATCGGCCGTCAATATTCATATCTGTGTAAAAATACGCAATTCGGTTTTCCACAGCAGTTTTAGACAAACCTTTGATTTCAGCGATCTGTTTAACTAAATCATAGAATTGAACAGGTTGCTTAGCATTTTGCAAAATTTCAAATGCGATTTCGACCATTGACATTTCAACGACTTGTTCTTTCGTGTACGTGTTCAACATAGCCACATCGGCACTTCCTTTCCTTCTCCACACTCATTTATATCAACACATTGTGCTCATTCTTTAGAAGAATCATACTCTTCATTATAAACAAATCCCATGCGTATATGCCAGTAGTAATCTATCTTTTTTCCATAAAAGGTTTTATAAAAGGTGTAAGGTTGAGCTTCGATGCTCTTGAAAGTGGTTGATTTCCGCTCCAGGTTGCTCGCTTTCCGCGGGGCAGGCGGTGAGCCACTTGCCGCTTCGCGCCCTTAAGTGTCTCACCTGTTTAGTTGCAGTGGCTAGCCCCTCGAGGTCAAAAGTTAAATGGTCAAGAAGGCAAAGTGCGTCTTCCTGCCCCATTCACCTTTTGCTTGTCGGGGCCGAACGAGCCACTTCCACTTTTCGAACTGCCCACCTGTCCCGCAGGAGTCTCGCAACCTTCTGCTCCAATCAACTTGCATAGGAGGAATATAAGAAAACTAAAAACAAAAACCTTCTAAACGAACTAAATTTCAAGAGATCTTTCTATGGGAGTTATTCTAACCTTTCATGAATGTTATAAATAGAACAAAGAGCGGAAATGAACTCTCTTAACACTCTCCCAAAGAAAAGAGAACCGCTAAAACTGGCGGCTCTCTTCTTTCTCACACTACATGTTTCTTCTATACTTCCCGCCTACTTCATAAAGTGCACTTGTGATCTGACCGAGACTTGCAAATTTTACGGTATGCATGAGCTCGTCGAATATGTTTCCGCCGGATAAGGCAACATTTTTGAGACGTTTAAGAGCTTCACCAGCTTTGTCTTTGCTTGACTCTTGGAACGTGTTCAGATTCTGGATCTGCTGTTCTTTTTCGTCCTTTGTCGCACGTGCGAGCTGCATATTGAACTCTTCTTCTGACGGTGTGTTCGGATTGAGGTATGTGTTCACTCCGATGATCGGTAGAGACCCGTCATGCTTTTTCATTTCATAATACATCGATTCTTCTTGAATCTTTCCGCGCTGATACTGTGTTTCCATCGCACCAAGCACGCCGCCTCTTGTGTTCATGCGCTCGAACTCTTGAAGTACCATCTCTTCTACGAGATCGGTTAACTCTTCGATGATGAACGAGCCTTGAAGCGAGTTCTCATTACGAGCCAAACCAAGCTCTTTTGTAATGATCATCTGAATCGCCATCGCGCGGCGAACGGATTCTTCTGTGGGTGTTGTGATCGCTTCGTCATACGAATTCGTGTGAAGCGAGTTACAGTTATCATAAAGGGCCATCAACGCTTGAAGCGTCGTTCGGATATCGTTAAAATCAATCTCTTGTGCGTGAAGTGAACGTCCAGATGTTTGAATGTGGTACTTCAGCTTCTGGCTGCGCTCGTTCGCTTTGTATTTATCTCGCATAACCGTTGCCCAGATTCGGCGAGCGACACGACCGATTACGCTATATTCTGGATCAAGTCCGTTTGAGAAGAAGAACGATAAGTTTGGCGCGAATGCGTTAATATCCATTCCACGGCTCAAGTAATATTCCACATACGTGAACCCGTTCGCGAGTGTAAACGCGAGCTGTGTGATCGGGTTCGCACCAGCTTCTGCGATATGGTAGCCAGAGATCGAAACTGAATAATAGTTGCGCACTTGATGATCGATAAAGTACTGCTGAATATCTCCCATCATACGAAGCGCGAATTCTGTAGAGAAGATACATGTGTTCTGACCTTGATCTTCTTTTAAGATGTCTGCTTGAACCGTTCCACGAACTGAGGCAAGCGTCTTAGCCTTAATCTCGTCATACTCTGTTTCATTCGGCTGTCTGCCGTTCGTATCCGCAAAGATCTTCACTTGCTGATCGATCGCCGTGTTCATGAACATGGCGAGAATGATCGGTGCTGGACCGTTGATCGTCATCGAAACAGATGTAGAAGGAGCGATCAGATCAAAGCCGTCATACAGCTTCTTCATGTCGTTTAGCGTACAGATGCTCACACCGCTCTCCCCAACTTTTCCGTAGATGTCCGGTCGATGATTCGGGTCTTCTCCGTAAAGAGTTACCGAGTCAAACGCTGTACTCAAGCGCTTCGCATCGTCATCTTTTGATAGATAGTGGAATCGGCGGTTCGTACGTTCAGGCGTTCCTTCTCCAGCGAACTGACGCTTCGGATCTTCACCTTTACGTTTAAAAGGAAACACACCCGCTGTGTACGGGAACGAACCTGGCACATTTTCTTTCATGATCCACTTTACGATGTCCCCCCAGTCTTCAAACTTCGGAAGAGCAACCTTTGGAATATCAAGACCAGAAAGACTTTTCGTCGTCAGCTCGGTCACGATTTCTTTATCACGAATCTTCGTTACGAATTCTTTTTTGCTGTACATTTCTTTTAGCTCTGGCCACTGTTTCAGCATTTTTGAAGTAGTCGGTAAAAGTTTTTCTTCTACTTTTTCAAGCGCTTTGTTTAAACTCGCCTCTACTTCTTCACCTGCTGCATCGTATTCTTTTACCGTCTCAAGCGTCCCTTGAATCTGGAACGACTTGCGAGCAAGTTTCGCCTGTTCGTTTACCGTTTCATGGTATTTACGAACAGTTTGTGCGATCTCATTCAAGTACTGAGCACGTTCACCTGGAATGATGACGTTCTTTTTCGCGGTCATCGCCTCCGCTGCAGGCTGGATGCCCCAATCCATACCTGACTTCTCTTCAATTACTTTCATCAGGTGATAAAAAAGGACGTTCGTGCCCGCATCGTTAAACTGGCTCGCGATCGTTCCGTAAACAGGCATTTCATCTAAGTCTCTATCAAACCAGTTGCGAGAACGCTGATATTGCTTCTTCACATCACGAAGCGCATCTTCAGAGCCTTTGCGCTCGAACTTGTTGATCGCGATAATATCTGCATAATCGATCATGTCGATTTTCTCTAATTGTGATGGTGCACCAAACTCACTCGTCATCACGTATAGAGAAGCATCAGAGATCTCTGAGATTCCAGCGTCCCCTTGGCCGATTCCGCTCGTCTCAACAACGATCAGATCAAATCCAGCTGCTTTTGTTACTGCGATCGCATCCTTGATCGCATCAGACAGCTCAGAACGTGAACCACGCGTAGCAAGTGAACGCATGTACACACGCGGATGATAGATCGCATTCATACGGATTCTGTCACCTAAAAGCGCTCCGCCAGTCTTTTGTTTTGTCGGATCGATCGAGATGATCGCGATCGTCTTGTCTTCACATTCGTTTAAGAAGCGTCGAACGAGCTCATCAGTTAATGAACTTTTCCCCGCTCCACCTGTTCCCGTGATTCCTAGAACCGGCACTTGTTTTTGCAGACTTTTCAATTCATTTAACGTCTGTTCAGCCGTTGCTGCGATTTCTTCTGGTGCTTGCTTCACGTTTTCAGCTAATGTGATCAAACGCGAAACAGAACGAACGTCTTTTTCTACTACTTTTTCGATCTCATCTGTTAAAGAGGTAACCGTCGGAAAATCACACTCTTCTACCATCTTATTGATCATGCCTTGAAGCCCTAGCAACCTTCCATCTTCCGGTGAAAAGATGCGTGTAACCCCATAAGCATGCAGCTCCTTGATCTCAGGCGGGATAATAACGCCCCCGCCTCCGCCAAAGACTTTGATATGTCCTGCACCGCGTTCTTTTAATAGATCGATCATGTATTTAAAATACTCAACGTGCCCGCCTTGATAAGAAGAGATCGCGATTCCTTGGACGTCCTCTTGAATGGCTGCACTCACCACTTCATCTACAGAACGGTTGTGTCCGAGGTGGATGACCTCACAGCCGTTCGACTGAATGATTCTTCGCATGATGTTAATCGACGCATCGTGACCATCAAAAAGACTGGAAGCGGTTACAAATCGAACCGGATTCTTCGGCCGGTAAATATCGGTCTGAGTCATTTCATTCATCCTTTCTTATGCTCCTTTTATGCCGTACAACAATTGCTGAAGCTGTAACTGTGTATATTCTTCTAATGTATAGATCTTCTGCAGCGCCCAGCGTCTGAACGTCCACATCTGTCCGAGGATCACAATATTGTGAGCCGCTGCCGGAATCTCGTTTTCGCTTAAATGCAGTTCACCTTGCTTTACTACTTTAAAAAGCAGTTCTTCAAAGATCGCCGTCATCTCCAGCTCTTTTTTGAGCACATACGGAAGAGCTTCATGAGAGAGCGACTTTGCTTCTTGATACATGACGAGCACCTCATCCTGCATGTCGTCCATCACTTTAAAATAAGCAGAGATTGCACGTTCAACACCTTGAATGCCACTGTCTTCCCCATTGATATCCTGCTGCAGCCTCAGCTTTACCCCGTCATAGATGCTGTCGCAGACGAGATAGAGAATATCTTCTTTTGACCGGATATACTCGTAGAGTGTGCCGATGCTGAAACCAGAAGCTTTGGCGATCTCCCGGGTTGTCGTGCGGTGGAACCCATTCTCTTTAAATAGAGAGACCGCCGCTTTCACCATCTCTTCCCGTCGTCTCTGAATCAGCTTTTCATCTTTTACGAGCGACGGCACTTCTTTCTTACCCAATTGGCCTCCCTCATTTCTGTTTCCCGTCAGCCGGCTGCAATCGTTTTGATAAGATCTCTTCTGCAGCTGTATAAGGGTCTGTGGTACCTGATTCTAAGTCGGCCAGCCAGGAGAACCCATTTTTCTGTTCTTGTTTCCAAACTTGCTGATAGATTTCATGCTGAACCACTTCCATCACCTCACGCTTCAGGTTAGAAAGCTTTCTTTCCTTACCTTCTCCGCTCTTCTCTAAATATTCACGGTGCGTTAGAAGAGATTCCCATAATTCTTGTAAACCTTTATTTTCAGTAGAAATCGTCTGAACGACTGGCGGGCGGTACGGGCTGTCGTGCTTCACCAGGTCAAGCATCGCTTCGATCTCAGCAAGAAGCTTCGGAACGCCTGGCATATCCGCTTTGTTCACAACGAACAGATCAGCGATCTCCATGATTCCGGCTTTAAACACTTGCACAACATCTCCGCTGCCTGGGTTCAATACAACTGCAACCGAATCTGCTAGCTTCATAATGTCGAGTTCTGATTGTCCGACTCCTACTGTCTCTATTAAAATCACATCAAAACCATAAGCATCCATCAACCGCACCGTTTCTTTTGTTGACCGGGAAAGACCACCAAGACTGCCGCGCGTCCCCATGCTTCTGATGAACACGCCAGGGTCTGTAAAATGGTCAGCCATCCTAACGCGGTCCCCAAGGATAGAGCCTCCGCTGAACGGACTCGTCGGATCAACGGCAACAACTGCAACAGTCATCTTCTTTTTACGCAAAAAAGAGATGAGACGATTGACGAGCGAGCTTTTCCCGGCACCTGGTGAACCGGTGATGCCGATCCAATGAGCGCCTTTTTGCTGCGGGTAGATGCTCTTTAAAAGCTCGAGTTTGTCTTCACCGTTGTTCTCGGCAAGCGTGATCGCTTTCGCGAGAGCACGTTCCTCTTTTTGCTGGATGCGCTGTGCTAATGGATGCATGGTTTCCTCCTAAATATTTCAGTAACTGTTATTTGTAAAGGTTAATCTCTAAAAGATTTGTGCCTTGGGTTTTTCTACATTGAAAAGTTGATTGGAGTGCAAGGTGCGAGACTCCTGCGGGACTGGCGGTCAGGTGAGACACTTAATGGCGCAAAGCGGCAAGTGGCTCACCGCCTGCCCCGCGGAAAGCGAGCAACCTGGAGCGCAGATCAACCTCTCACAACCCACAAATTAATCTTTCAAAAGCATCTTAGAAATAACAAGACGTTGAATCTCTTGTGTACCTTCGTAGATCTGCGTAATTTTTGCGTCACGCATATAACGTTCCACGGGATATTCTTTCGTATAGCCGTATCCACCGAATACTTGAACTGCGTCTGTCGTTACTTCCATTGCGATATCTCCAGCAAATAGCTTTGACATCGCGGACTCTTTTCCGTATGGAAGACCTTCCGATTCTCTCCAAGCTGCTTGATAGGTTAATAGACGAGCCGCTTCCACTTTTGTTGCCATATCTGCAAGTTTGAACCCGATCCCTTGGTTTACCCCGATCGGCTTACCAAACTGTTTGCGGTCCTTTGCATAGTTTACTGAAGCATCGAGTGCTCCTTGAGCGATTCCTACTGCTTGAGCTGCGATTCCGTTACGTCCGCCGTCAAGCGTCATCATCGCAATCTTAAAGCCTTCTCCTTCTTTACCTAGAAGGTTTTCAGCTGGCACACGGCAATCTTCAAAAATGATCTCTAACGTTGGTGATGAACGAATCCCGAGTTTCTTTTCTTTTTTACCGAAAGAAAAGCCTGGTGTTCCTTTTTCTACGATGAACGCCGAAACTCCTCTTGATCCTGCTTCGATATCCGTACGCGCGAACACAACATAGATTTCCGCGTCTCCAGCGTTCGTGATGAAAATCTTTGAGCCGTTGATGATATAGTCATCGCCGTCTTTTTTCGCTGTTGTTTTCATGTTTCCTGCATCTGATCCTGATCCCGGTTCAGTTAAGCCATATGCTCCGATTTTTTTACCTTCTGCCATCGGGCGAAGGAACTTTTGCTTTTGCTCCTCATTACCAAACTTGAAGATCGGCCATCCGGCAAGAGAGGTGTGAGCAGATAGCGTTACACCGACTGACGCACAAACACGGGATAGTTCTTCAACTGCGATCACATAACCTAGGTAGTCTCCGCCGATTCCGCCGTACTCTTCTGGCCAAGGAATTCCGCAAAGGCCAAGCTCACCCATCTGATCAAAAATAGCTCGGTCAAAACGCTCCTCTTCGTCACGTTCTGCTGCTGTAGGTTCTACTTCATTTTTAGCAAAATCACGCACCATCTTGCGGATCATTTCATGTTCTTCAGATAACAAAAATTGCATTTCTATCTCTCCCTCTTATCCTAGTAAATGTTTGCTTAACACCATACGTTGAATCTCACTTGTTCCCTCATAGATCTGACAAACCTTCGCGTCTCGGAACAGTCTTTCTACCGGGTACTCTTTTGTATAGCCGTACCCTCCGTACACTTGCACAGCCTCAATCGCTGACTTCATCGCGGTTTCCGAAGCAAACAACTTTGCCATCGAAGCTTCTTTTCCGCATGATAGATTGTTTGTCTTCAGATCAGCTGCACGATAGGTTAAAAGTTTTGCGGCTTCAACCTCTGTCGCCATGTCCGCCAGCTTAAAGCCTAGCCCTTGATTAGCTCCGATCGGCTTACCAAACTGTTTTCTTTCTTTTGCATAATTCGTTGCATATTCTAAGGCAGCTTCTGCGATACCAAGGGATTGAGCCGCGATTCCGATCCTGCCCACATCGAGGTTACTCATCGCGATCTTAAAGCCTTCGCCTTCTTTACCTAGAAGATTTTCAGCAGGTACACGTGCATCTTCAAAAACGATCTCGCACGTGTTCGATCCGTTCAACCCCATTTTTTTCTCTTTCTTTCCTACTGAAAAACCTGGTGTATCTTTATCTAC
This sequence comes from Fictibacillus sp. 18YEL24, assembly GCF_015903855.1. GTDB lineage: Bacteria > Bacillota > Bacilli > Bacillales > Fictibacillaceae > Fictibacillus > Fictibacillus phosphorivorans_C. The sequence continues at coordinate 211,016 of NZ_JACZDT010000002.1, read as the reverse complement.
GATGAAGGCCGAGATTCCGTAGCTTCCTTTATCAGGTGCTGTTGAAGCAAAAACGATGTACACATCTGCTTCTCCTGCGTTTGTGATAAAAATCTTAGAGCCGTTCAAGATGTAATGATCGCCCTTTTTAACCGCTCTCGTCTTTAAGCTTGCTGCATCAGAACCTGAACTCGGCTCTGTTAGTCCGAACGCACCAAGGAACTCTCCACTCGCTAACTTAGGAATGTATTTTCTCTTTTGTTCTTCATTCCCAAAATAAAGTATCGGATTCGTTCCGACACTCGTATGGACGGATAAAATTACGCCGATTGTCGCGCTCACTTTTGATAACTCATTGATCGCGATGATGTAGGACGTAAAATCCATTCCTGCTCCACCGTATTCTTCTGGAATCGGTATTCCCATCAGTCCGAGCTCTGCCATCTTCGTGATCAGATGACGCGGAAACTCTTCTGTCTCTTCCATATGCTCGATGGCCGGTGCTATCTCTTTCTGCGCAAAATCCCGTACCATCTTTTGCATCATCTTTTGTTCTTCAGTAAATACGAGGTTCATGGTCTCTCCCCATTCCTATAGTGAAATGCCGACTCTTGTAGTCTCTCTCCGTGATTTCTCTCTATTGTTCTTTCTTTGCTTGCTGTTTCTCTGTCTGTTTTTCTGTTTGTTTTTCTTTGATTTATTTTTGGTTGCTGTCTCTTCCACAAAGACAAAATTGGAATTTTTGTCTTTGTGTGGGGTCAGACCCCGTAGTTGTAGAAGCCTCTGCCTGACTTCTTGCCGAGCCAGCCGGCTTTTACGTACTTTCTTAAAAGCGGGCACGGACGATACTTGTCATCACCGAAGCCTTCATGCAGCGTCTCCATGATGTAGAGACATGTGTCGAGCCCGATAAAGTCTGCTAGCGTTAACGGCCCCATCGGATGGTTCATCCCGAGTTTCATAATCTCATCGACCGCTTCAGGGGTTGCCACACCTTCATACACCGAGAAGATCGCTTCGTTGATCATCGGCATAAGGATGCGGTTGGAGATGAATCCTGGGAAGTCGTTCACTTCTACAGGAACTTTCTGCAACTTCTTGGATACAGATTCGATCGTCTCGTACACGTCATCCGCTGTTTGAAGTCCACGGATGATCTCTACGAGTTTCATAACAGGAACCGGATTCATGAAGTGCATGCCGATTACTTTTTCAGGTCGGTTCGTTGCAGCCGCAATCTCTGTGATTGGAAGTGAAGATGTGTTTGATGCTAAGATCGTATGAGCTGGCGCGTATTGGTCCAGCATCTTAAAGAGCTGTGTTTTCACGTCCATGTTCTCTACGACCGCTTCGATCACTAGATCTGCATTTGACGCGTTCTCTAGAGAAACAGAAGCTGTGATGCGGGATAGAATGGATTCTTTCTCGCTTTCATCCAGACGTCCTTTTTCCACGGAGCGGTTTAAGTTTTTAGAGATGATTCCGATTCCTTTTTGTACGAACTCTTCTTGCATATCATGCAGAACAACAGAATAGCCCGCTTGCGCACAAACTTGCGCGATTCCAGAACCCATCTGTCCTGCACCGATCACCATAATGTTTTGAATGCTCATGAATATTGCTCCTCCTTATTTCTTCACTTCTACTAAGATCGCGTCACCTTGCCCGCCGCCTGAACAGATCGAAGCGATACCAAGTCCGCCTCCGCGTCTTTTTAACTCGTGGATCAATGTTAGTACGATGCGCGTGCCGCTCGCCCCAATCGGGTGACCTAACGCGACTGCTCCACCGTTCACGTTCACTTTTTCAAGATCTAATCCCGCAAGTTCAGAACTCGCTAACGCAACTGCTGCGAATGCTTCGTTAATTTCAAAAAGATCAATGTCTTCGAGCGATTTTCCTGTTTTCTTTAACAACTCATTGATGACAAGACCTGGCGTTTTCGGAAAATCCTTTGCTTCAACAGCAAGTGCTGTGTGACCAAGAATTGTAGCCATCACTTCTTTGCCCTCTTGTTTAGCACGCTCTTCACTCATCACGACTACTGCCGCTGCACCATCGTTTACGCCTGGTGCGTTTCCTGCTGTAATCGTTCCATCTTGAGAAAATACTGGTCTTAATTTTGCGAGAGATTCAACAGACGTATCTTTACGAGGTGATTCATCTTGGGACACAACAATCGGCTCACCTTTTCGTTGAGGTACTTCTACAGGAACGATCTCTTCTGCAAAAATTCCTTTTTCAATCGAATCGATAGCACGGCTATGACTGCGGTACGCCCACTCATCTTGGCGCGCGCGTGAGATTTCCATCTCTTTGGCTACGTCATTTCCGTAGATCCCCATGTGAACACCTGTAAACGTACACGTTAGTCCATCATGAACCATGAGATCTTTTACTGAGCTATCTCCCATACGAAGACCCCAGCGCGCTTTCGGTAAAATGTAAGGTGCGTTGCTCATCGATTCCATTCCACCTGCTACGATGACTTCTTCGTCACCCGCACGGATGATCTGATCTGCCATTGTGATCGCACGAAGACCTGACGCACATACTTTGTTGATCGTTTCTGTTTTCGTCTTCCAAGGTAATCCTGCTTTTTCAGCCGCTTGGCGTGAAGGAATCTGCCCTTGGCCACCTTGAAGAACACAGCCTAAAATGACTTCATCCACCGCGTCTGGAGCAACATTTGCTCGTTGAAGCGCTTCTTTAATCGCGATTCCGCCAAGATCTGACGCTGTAAGAGAACTTAATCCGCCACCAAATTTCCCTACAGGTGTCCGTACACCACTGACGATTACTGATTTTGTCATATGAAAAACCTCCCGATTCGTATGGTAGAACTGCGAAAGTTATGTTAACGCTTACAATTGTGTTTAAAGACGATCCGAGCGAACGCTCAGTCGACCAACTTCCAAGCATGAAGCTGCCAGCTAAAATGCCAGGCAGCTTATTTACATGCTCGAAAACTACTGAAGAACTTCTTGTTTCTGTGAGCCAAACATTGATTTTTCAAGGATTTCAACAACATCTAGTGTTTGAACTTGCTCTTCTACTTCTTTTGCCTTCGTTCCGTCACTCAACATCGTTAAGCAATACGGACATCCGCTTCCAATCATTGTTGGATTTACAGCAAGAGCTTGTTCTGTACGCGCAACGTTCACACGAGATCCTGCTTTTTCTTCCATCCACATCATTCCGCCACCCGCTCCACAGCACATTCCGTTCTGACGGTTGCGATCCATCTCAACGACCTTCACTCCTGGAATTGCCTTTAAGATATCACGTGGTGGTTCATATACTTCGTTATAGCGGCCGAGGTAACAAGAATCGTGATACGTGATCGTTTCATTCACCTCAAACTTCGGCTTGATTCTTCCTTCTTTAATCCAGTCTGCTAAAAGCTCTGTATGGTGATACACTTCAGCTTCTAGACCAAACTCTGGATATTCGTTTTTGAACGTGTTATACGCATGCGGATCGATCGTGATGATCTTCTTAACATTATGCTTTTGGAATAACTCAATGTTCGCGTTCGCCATCTCTTGGAATAAAAACTCGTTTCCAAGACGACGAGGCGTATCACCAGAGTTCTTTTCTTTGTTTCCTAAGATCGCAAACGTGATTCCTGCTTCGTTCATGATCTTCGCTAAAGAAAGTGCGATTTTTTGTGAACGGTTGTCATAAGCACCCATCGAACTTACCCAGAACAGGTACTCGAATTCCTCACCCGCTTTTTCTTTTTCTTTTACAGTCGGAACCACGATATCTTCTTTCAGCTCGCGCCAGTTCTCGCGTTCCTTTTTCGAGATTCCCCAAGGATTTCCTTGCTTCTCGATATTTTTGATCGCACGCTGCGCTTCTGCATCCATCTTACCTTCAGTAAGAACGAGGTATCGGCGCATGTCGATGATCTTATCAACGTGTTCGTTCATAACCGGACACTGATCCTCACAGTTACGGCAAGTTGTACATGCCCAGATCTCTTCTTCTGTCATGACTTCACCGATCATCTCAACATCATAAGCAAGTGCAGATGATCCGTCTGTTGTTGCAGCTGTTTCCTCAGCGCCCTTCCCTCTCGCTTCAAAAGCGATCTGGTTGCCTGTTGTGTTCGAGAAAGCAAAAGCTGGCATCCAAGGTGTGCGTGAGGTTACCGCTGCTCCTTTTACCGTTAGATGATCACGCAGTTTAACGATCATATCCATCGGTGATAGCATCTTACCAGTACCTGTTGCCGGACACACATTCGTACAACGCCCACACTCTACACATGCATATAGATCAACAAGCTGCTTTTGATTAAAGTCTTCAATTTTATTCACACCGAAAACTTCTTGTGTCTCGTCTTCAAAATTGATCGAAGAAAGCTTTCCTACTTTATCTTTGCGGCCAAGCCAAACGTTTAGTGGACCTGCGATCAAGTGAGCATGCTTGGATTGCGGAACATACACTAAGAACGTTAATAAGAATAATAAGTGAATCCACCATGAGATAAAGAATACGACTGCAGCACCCGTTTTCCCTAAGAAACCAAGAGCCATTGCGATTACGGACGCGATAGGCGCCGTCCACTCGTATGGTAGATCATGCCAGATAATCTCTGCACCGTTCCCAACTAATACGGAAAGCATCAAGCCGCCGATAAACAGAAGAACCAGTCCAGATTTAAATCCACGCTTCAGTCGAACAAGCTTTTCAACATATCTTCTATAAAAAGCCCAAACGACTGCGATCATGATCATCGTCGTTACGATTTCTTGGAAAAACGTGAAGCCTGGATAAAGCGGGCCTAAAGGCAGATGCGATCCAGGTGCAAGTCCCTTCCATATAAAATCGATCGCTCCGAACTGAACGAGAATGAATCCATAAAAGAACATGATATGGATAATTCCACTCTTCTTGTCTTTCAACAGCTTCTTTTGACCAAATACATTCACTAAGACTGCTTTAATTCGTTCTTGAACCGTATGATCAAACTCTACTTTCTTACCGAGCTTGATGAATTCAAATCTTGTTTTTACAACATAAGCAAATAAAAACAGTGCGTAAGCGGTTACAAAAAGAAATGCAAGCCAGTTTGCTACCATTAAGCCGTCCATCGCTTTCTCTCCCTTCCAATGCTGCTATTCCCTAATTCTTTCTCTTTTAATAATTCTAAATGAAATTAATTTTCTGACTCCATTATATCATAAAAAATAAATGAATGAGCATTCAGTCAACATCCATGCAAAAAAATTTTTTAGTGGTTTCATATGGTAGGGGTATACTAAATAAAAGATTGATTTAAAAGGAGGAGAAGAACATGTGGATCGTTTTAGTGATGATAGCCATTGGTTTTTTGGCTTGGATCGACTTTTATTTAGGACATAAACAAACGACCGCAAAAGAAGAACCTCCTGTAAACATAACAGGCAATATGCATCTTTTAACAACGGGTTCTCATTTTTTCGATTCACTGTTTCAAGACATAGATCAAGCGAACAAATCGATCTACATACAGTTTTACATATTACGAGATGACGAACTCGGACAAGAGCTATGTAGGAAGTTGATCGCAAAAGCACATCAAGGCTTAGAAGTTAGACTGCTTCTTGATTACATGGGGAGTTACGGGCTGAAAAAAAAGACGGTTAACAGTCTAAAAGATGCTGGTGTTCATTTTGAATACAGCAACAAGCCGCAATTTCCGTACCTCTTATACCGCATAAATCACCGAAATCATCGAAAAATCACGATCATCGACTCAGAGATCGGCTATTTGGGTGGATATAACGTAGGAAATGAATATATTGGCAGAGTCACACGGTTTGGAGATTGGCGCGACTATCATTTAAAATTAAGAGGTAAAGTTGTTATCCAATTACAGCGTCTGTTTATCGACGATTGGAACGGTTCAACAAATGAAAAGATGACTCATAATGAGACCTCATCTTTTCTCAATGAAGAAGAGGCAAAAGAGCTAATGCTTCTTCCTTCAAAAGGACAGGCCGGCTACCGCTATTTTTACACAAAAATAAAAGGTGCGAAAAAAAGCATTTTTATAGGTTCGCCATACTTTATTCCGGGTAAAAAGATGAACAGAGAGCTTTTGTCAGCACTCCATCGTGGCGTCAACGTAAAGCTTCTCGTTCCGATGAACCCCGATCATCCTTTTGTGCAAGAAGCATCTTATCGTTTCGTTAAACCGCTCTTAGAAGCTGGTGCAGAGATCTATCAGTTTCATGAAGGTTTTTATCATTCCAAGATTGTTATGTTCGATGATACGGTCTGCGATATTGGTACCGCAAACTTTGATCTTCGCAGCTTTTTCTATAACGACGAGCTAAATTGCATCTTTACAGATAAATCGGAGATCCAAGCGGTGAAGCAGGTGCTTGCTTCAGATCTTGAACGCTCTGAGAAATTGACGCTAGCCCGCTTAAAGAAGACACGCCGTACCGTTAAAGTTCGCTTAAAAGAAGTGGTGGGTTTTGTGTTATCGCCGTTTCTATAAGTTGAAAGTGAATTCTTTGTAGATTCTGAAAGTGTTGATTTCCGTTTCAGGTTGCTCGCTTTCCGCGGGGCAGGCGGTGAGCCTCCTGTCTAGTTGCAGTGACTAGCCCCTCGAGGTCAAAAGTTAAACAGTCAAGAAGGCAAAGTGCGCCTTCATAGCCCATTCAACTTTTGCTTGTCGGGGCTGAACGAGTCACTTCCACATTTCGGACTGCCGCTTTGCGCCCTTAAGGGTCTCACCTGACCGCTTGTCCCGCAGGAGTCGGCAACCTTACACTCCAATCAACCATTCAATGATGCAATTTAGTAGTACTTCTTCATAAGATCACGACTTCATCCTTCTTGGAAATATATCAAAAAATTAAACCAAAACAACAGGGGGCCAAACATGTTAACATCTTTCGGATTTGTATCTACGGCTCTCAATTTATATGAGGCCTCACCTGCAAAAACGATGACTTATGCTACGTATCAAAAACGTGATGAAAAAGAACGCACAGCTCAATTGCTTGCCATCACGAAAAATAATCTCGAGCGCACATTGCGCGTTCTTCATTATTGCATCGCGCACGAGCTTCCTCTTCACCGCATGTCGTCTTCGATCGTCCCTTTAGCTACCCACCCTGAAGCAGCTTGGGATTTTTTAAAGCACACGAAGAAAGAATGCAAAGAGATCGAAAAGCTCGTAAAAAAATACAATATCAGAACGAGCATGCATCCTAACCAGTACACCCTGTTTACGAGCCCTCGTGAAGAGGTGACGTTAAACGCGGTGAAAGATATGCAATATCATTTTGATCTGCTAAAAGGGATGGGTATCGAGGACCGAAGCTATATCAATATTCATATCGGTGGGGCTTATGGTGATAAGCCGTCTGCTTTAGAACGTTTTTATGAAAATATTAAACTTCTCCCTGCTGATGTTAAAGCGAGGATGACGCTTGAGAACGACGATAAAACGTTCACCACCAAAGAGACATTAGAAGTCTGTGAAAATGAAGGCATTCCGCTTATGTTTGATTACCATCATTACATGGCGAATCCGGATGACGATGGTAAGCTTGAAGAATTATTGCCGAGGTTCGTGAAAACGTGGGAGAATACAGGTCGACCACCAAAGGTGCATCTTTCCTCACCAAAAGACGAAAAGGCGTACAGAAGCCACCATGACTTCGTTAGTCTGGATTATGTTCTGCCGTTTTTTAAATTGATGTCAAATTACACAGATGAGCTCGACGTAATGATTGAAGCGAAACAAAAAGACCGCGCTGTTCTTCAGCTCGTTGCTGAGCTAGAGAAAGTACGCGGCTTTAAAAGGATGAGCGGCGGAACCATCCTTATGTAAGGCATGGAATAAATTTTCTAATCTCTGCATTAAAGCTTGCATAATGTTTGATCGGAAGCTGATGCAGCGCTTTGTTTAAGAGAACGAACTTTGCTTTCGGGTGAACATTCCTTGCGTAGATCCTTCTATAAGCATGCATATATTCCGCTTGTTCCCCGTAAATGAACAACAACGGAAATCGCCACTCTTTTAGCTGATCCGTGCATTGGAAGGAAAGACTTTCTTGGTAGAACCGCTGACACGTTTTAGAATCTGTCAGCTTATGATAAGACAACATTTCTTTTCGATCTTCTGGAGAGTTTGAATGTGTGCTGACAAGAATCTGATTGAGTAGGGCTGGTGCATTTTTTGCCAGCCTTATTCCTGTTTGAAACTGCTTTTTCAGTGTGAATGTAGAAACTTGAGGAAAGCCTCCACTCAAAATAAGACCCTTTGTGCGCTGCGGATATTTTTGAACAAACGCTTGTGCAACCGAGCCACCTGCTGAATACCCACAAATATATGCCTCTTCTAATAATAAGTGATCCAATAAAGAAGCCACATCATCTGCCAAGTCCCATATCGTAAACGTTTCTGGGTCTTTACTAGACGAACGACCATGCCCCCTACAATCAGGAAAGATCGTCTGATAATCGGCTGCTAATTCTTTTTGGTACTTGAACACAAGATGACTCATACCGGGCGGGTGTAAAAAAACGATCGGAGCACCAGTTCCTAGCTTTTCATAATAGATTTGCAACTCAGAGGTCAGCCCGGCTAATGCCATGTTTTCCTCACTTTAGAAAAGTACCTGCCATCCAGATGTAAGCTTGATAGCCTAAATAGATACCAATGATGCCCATGATTCCTGGTAATGCGGGTGGTGCTGGAATCGGGAGTTTTAATAGGGCAAAAACAAAGCCTACGAGAGCGCCTGTTATTAGTGATAATACGATTAATTTCATATATGTACCCCCTCTTTAAAACGAGTTTCCAAACCTATCTCTTATTAATATGGCATGTTATCCCGACATTATCCCTTTTTTCGTTGCGGTTAGGATTGCGCAGAAGTTTTCGCTGTCGCTAACTCATACTGCTTTTTTATAATACGAATCTGGCCGCGATGACTCAGTTCATCTTCAAATACATGAAACCATTTAAAGTAATTGTTACCGAGTTCATTCCCCCACCACGGTGTTGTTTCATAGAGCCATGAATCTTCAAGCTTCTGAAAATGCTGCAAGGTAATTTCACGGGTTTTTTTTAAGTCTTCTAGATAAAATTCTGCTGTATTGCCATGGATAATCGTCGCTGCCTCACCTAGATCGAGTGCAGGCTGCAAGGTCTCTGCATAACGCTCGATCTCCTCCTCTGGAAGATCTTTTCCGTCGAATGTGATAAATTGATAAATCTTTTCTACAGCCACGAGATGAGCGAGCAGCATGCCGATTGAATTCCCGATTCCGTTGATTCTGTAATCGAGTTCTTCTACGGATAGATCTTGGACATCCCAGATCGTCGTTTCCCTCGTGTAGTCCATCATGGATATCAAGTTGGAAAATTCTTTTGAGTACCCTTCAATCTGTCCGATATCAAAAGGGCTTTTGTTGGATGATGTCATTTTTGAAACCTCCTCAGCATTGATGTGCTTCAATAGAATTCAAGAAAAGCTTGAAAATTCCTTTTTTGTTTTGGATGCGGTGTGGATGACGGTAATCGAGCATAACTCTGGAATCGATCATAAATCTCTCGAATCGCTCATAAATCTCTCGAATCGCTTACAAACCTCTGGAATCGCTCACAAATCCCTAGAATCGCTCACAAACCTCTCGAATCGCTCACAAATCTCTAGAATCGCCCACAAAACCCTAGAATCGCTCACAAACCAAAAAAACCACGCTCGCAAACTTCTTCCAAAACGAAAAAAACCTGTCCGGAGACAGGTTTTCCATATATATTACATACGCTCAGGTGCTTCTACACCGATGATGTTCAATGCATTCTCAATCGTTACTTGAGTAGCTTTCATCAACGCGTAGCGCGCTTGTGATTTTGTTTTGTTTTCTGGATCGAGTACACGCTCTGCGTTATAGAAGCTATGAAGAGCAGATGCCAGCTCAAAAACATAGTTCGTTACACGGTGCGTTAAAAGTTTTTCTGCTGCCTCATTAATCACTGCAGGGAATTCTCCGATTTTCTTCAAAAGCTCGAACTCTTTTTCAGAATCGATCTGAGAAAGATCCACGTCTCCCTTATAAGAAAGACCCATTTCTTCCCCTTGACGAAGCATGCTGCATACGCGCGCATGTGCGTATTGTACGTAGAACACAGGGTTTTCGTTCGATTTTGAAACCGCTAAGTCCATGTCAAAATCAAGGTGAGTATCGTTAGAACGCATCGCAAAGAAATAACGAGTCGCATCGATGCCCACTTCTTCCATCAGTTCACGCAGCGTTACAGCTTTACCCGTACGCTTACTCATACGGACTTTTTCACCGTTTTGGAATAGGGAGACAAGCTGGATGATCATTACATCGAGCTGTTCTTTATCATAACCTAATGCTTGAATCGCCGCTTTCATACGCGGGATGTAACCGTGGTGGTCAGCGCCCCAGATGTTGATCAGCTTCTCAAATCCACGCTCAAACTTGTCGTTATGATACGCGATATCTGGCGTTAAATATGTGTAAGATCCGTCATTTTTGATGAGTACTCGGTTCTTGTCATCATCATAATCTGTCGTACGGAACCATGTCGCGCCTTCTTCTTCATAAACAACACCTTTAGCTTTTAACTTCTCAAGTGCTGCATCAATTTTTCCGTTTTTATAAAGAGATGTCTCTGAGAACCACACATCGAAATCTACACGGAATTCAGCGAGGTCAGCTTTTAGTTTTTCAAGCTCTCGTGTAAGACCGTATTCACGGAAAAAGCTAACACGCTCGCTCTCGTCTTTATCTAACCAAGAATCGCCGTACTCTTGGGCAAGATCTTTACCAAACTCGATGATATCTGCTCCGTGGTAACCATCTTCAGGCATCTCTTTATCCTTGCCTAGCGCTTGGAAATAACGAGCTTCGATCGAAGTAGCTAAGTTGTTGATCTGATTTCCAGCATCATTGATGTAGAACTCACGAGAAACGTTATAACCTGCATAGTCTAGGATATTACAGATCGTATCACCAACAGCTGCACCACGTGCATGTCCTAAGTGAAGGGTTCCTGTAGGGTTCGCAGATACGAACTCGACTTGAACCTTTTTACCTCCGCCATGCTCAGTTCTTCCGTAATCCTTGCCCGCTTTTAATACAGTCGGTACAAGCTCTGTTAAATAAGAGTTATCCATGTAAAAGTTAATGAAACCAGGACCTGCGATCTCAACTTTTGCGATAGATGCCTTACTTTTATCAAAATTTGCAACAAGATCGTCCGCGATCATACGAGGTGCTTTTTTTGCCACACGCGCTAATTGCATGGCCATGTTCGTCGCGAAATCACCATTCGCTTTATCTTTCGGTACTTCAAGAACGACTGCAGGCAGTTCTTCTTTTTTAGCGAGTCCTGCTTTAACGACCGCTTCTTCGATCTCTTCTTTTAACAGCTGCTTGACTTGGTCAAGGATATTCATGCTTTTGCCTCCTGAAAATTAATCTTGATTCGATGTGTTCCTGTATGTTCACCCTGCAGAACCAGCTCGTATGCGAGATTAAGATCTCCCGTCTGCTTTTGCTGATTCCAGCGGAAATTCATTTCATGTGTAGTCGTTTCCATCCAAAGCTGGCCATATGGGCTGTCGTACATGCCTTTTGTCGTTTGGCCGATTAAATATTTCTGTTTCATAGATACACTGCCTGAGCGGATAATCAGAATACCAGCGTGCGTTATCTTAATCACATTATTGACAGAACCTGCACCTTCTATCTCTTCCTTATACTGAAGATAGGTGACGTCCCCACGTTTATAGAGCTTTCCATCTGTCTCGGTGAAATGTTTCTCCGCTTCACCGCTGAAATGTACTTCTGAACTTATCGAAAGCGCAACAGACAATTCCGTATCTTGATCCATGCGAACAACACTTCCTTTTTTGATGTCCCTCTTTAACTTACCTATTATAAAAGATTTCACTGCCTCCCTTCAACCTTATGGGTGTCTTTTTAAAAAATCATGGTCTTATTAGGTAAATTTATCCTAAAAACACGTTTTCATGAGTGGATGATTTGGAATGAAGGTAGTGAATGACGTATTATACACTCGAGAAGAAGAAATAGAAATGAGGAGGATCTTAATGAAAAACGAAAGAATTTTACTCGTAAATCGACCAAAAGGCGCACCTCAAAAAAGTGATTTCCGCTTCGAGGAAGCTTCTACTCCTGCACTTGAAAGCAATCAGGTACTTTTAAAAACGATATATCTATCGGTAGATCCGTACATGAGAGGACGCATGAGTGATCGTAAATCCTACGTGCCTCCATTTCAGTTAAACGAACCGATCTCTGGTGGAATCGTTGGACAAGTTGTTGAATCTCGTTCAGGCGAACTGGCAGAAGGAGACTTTGTGATCGGTAACTTAGCATGGCAAAAATACAACGTAGCAAGCGATGCTGAAGTTCGTAAATTAGATCCATCTCTTGCTCCACTCACTGCAAACTTAGGTGTATTAGGCATGACTGGCTTAACGGCATATTTCGGACTACTTGATATCGGCAACCCACAAGAAGGCGAAACCGTTGTAGTCAGCGGTGCCGCTGGAGCTGTTGGTACGATTGTTGGCCAAATCGCTAAGATCAAAGGTGCTCGTGTTGTCGGAATCGCAGGTTCAGACGATAAAATCTCTTACTTAAAAGACGAACTAGGCTTTGATGCTGCGATCAACTACAAGACGGAAAATGTATTTGAAGCACTAAAAGCAGCTTGCCCAGACGGCGTTGACGTCTATTTTGATAACGTCGGCGGTGAGATCTCTGATAGCGTATTGGCGCTGATCAACAAAGGCGCTCGCATTCCTGTTTGTGGCCAGATCGCTCTTTACAACCTTGAAAAAGCAGATGTTGGTCCACGTATGCAAAGTCAAATTCTGATCAACAGTGCTCTAATGAAAGGATTCATCGTAAGCGATTATGCGGCTCATTTTGAAGAAGGCGCGATCGAGCTTGCTAAATGGGTAAAAGAAGGCAAAATATCTTATAGCGAAAATATCGTAGATGGCTTTGAAAACACGATTGATGCGTTCTTAGGACTGTTTTCAGGTGAAAACACAGGAAAACAGCTCGTAAAAGTAGCTGAGCCGGAGAATGTGTAGGATTTTTTATTCAAATTTTTGTGGCTTTTCACCTTTTATAGGTGGAAAGCTTCTTTTTTATAAAATGGCGTGTTGCTGCTGGAAACATTTCAAAGAGTATCGTTCAACAAAAAAAGATAGATAACGCATATAAAAACAATTACAGGGGATTTTTTAAAATGAAAAAAGACCGACTCCTTATAAGAAATCTAGTCTTCTATAAACAGACTAAACGTCTGCATCATATCCTTTATTTTTCTATTAAATGATAGCCGATATAATCCAATGCTGATTGAATATTGTTCACATACTTTGTTTTCGCATTCTTTAAATCAAAATGATCGACTTGCTCATGAGCAAACGCTGGAGTCACTCCAGTAATGATTGTTCTTACTCCTATTAAATAAAGAGCATTGATCAACGTGAACAACTCTTTTGGAAAACGGTTATCCTGAATATATAGTTTTGATAAATCTATGATAAAGAAATCAATATCACTTTCTGCTGCATTATGTAGGACATCACTAATTATTTGTTCTGAGCGGACCTCATCTACAATGCCTTGCAGGGAAAGGATGGAAACCCCATCTGTAAGTGGAATGATCGGGACACTTAAGAATCCCATATGATGTTTCGTTTCATCGAGTTCAATAATATGAGACAAGATACCTGCTATGGAGTGCAGATAGTTTACATCATCTTCCGAAAACTCTCTTTCCTTTCGATCCATCACGCAAAGCGTTCCAAATACATTCCCTTTTAGATCTTTTAGTGTAACACCTAAGAATCCTTTGATCTTAAGTTCACCTGTTACCTCTAACTCCCGTGTTCTTGAATCAGTCATTAAGTTTCTTGCCTTCATTGTACTGCCTTCGTTCGTTATAATTAACCGGCAATACGTTTCTCCATATTCTACACTGTAACCCTCCGTAATTATCTCCTCATCCTCATTAAAAGAGCTTAGAACGGTAATCGCTCTCTTTCCCTTTCTTGTTACATATGTAGTTTTAACATTCAGTTGTTTACTAATTAAGTCAAACATTTTGCGGGAAACAGACTTCAACGAATAATAATTAGTAATCTCATTCTCGTAATCATCAGTCATTATCTTCCCTCCCTTAATAAAAGCACTTTTTGCTTGAGACAAGTATATCATTTAAAAGTTATAATTTTTGGATAATTTAAAAAATAAAATAGTTAATGAATAGAGCAAAGGAAAATTTTCAAAAAAAAATAAGCTGACTCCTTAATAAAGCCAGCTCGCCGATTAAACAGGTAAGATCATAGAGACAGTCGTGCCCTTACCTTCTATACTTGTAAAATGTAATTTCCCATTATGCTCTTTCATAATTTTCGAACTGATCATCAGCCCTAATCCAGTACCCTTTTCTTTTGTTGTGTAAAAAGGTTCGCACATTTTTTGAATTCGGTCTGCTGGAATACCACAGCCTTGATCCTTGACTGACACGTGAATGTTTTCGTCGATCTGTTCTCCTCTAATCACAATCTCTCCGCCATTCACCATAGAATCGATCGCATTCTTCAAGAGATTGATCAAAACTTGCTTCAGTTCGTTTTCCTCGGCATGAATCCATAGTAAATCTTCGGACATTTCCTTCTTGATCTGAACATTTTGTCGGAGAGCTTCAGGCTGTAAAAGAATTTCTACAAATTCCACAATCTCGTTTAAACAAGTCTTTTTATACGTTCGGACTTGGGGCTTTGCTAACAATAGCAACTGTCCCATGATCTGATCGATGCGGTTCAGTTCTTTGTCCATAATACTGTAGTAGTTTGATGGATCGATCTCTTGGCTTTCTTGTAAAAACTGAACAAATCCTTTTAGTGAAGTCAGCGGATTACGGATTTCATGTGCAACCGAAGCCGCGAGCTGGCCGACGATTGAAAGTTTGTCAGACTGACGCAGCATATCTTCTGATTTTTTTCGGTCTGAGATATCACGCGTAACTCCTATGATTTCCACAACTTTACCTGTGTCATCCGTAATGCTCTTACACGAAGTTTCTAGCCACACATAATGTCCGTCCTTATGCTGTAAGCGAAAAGGAACGGTTTTCGTACATGGCGACGCGATTAAATCTTCATGTGCTTTTCTCGATACTTCTTCGTCATCGGGATGAAGCATATTATACCCAGTGTCTCCTAAAATTTCTTCAGGTCTTTTCCCTAATAACGCATACGATGCAGGTGAAATATACGTAAATGAACCGTCAGCTTTATGTGTTGTGATCATATCCATCGCATTTTCAGCAAGCAGCCTGTATCTCGCTTCGCTCTCTTCTAGCAGCTGTCGGGACTCGATCTTTTCCGTTACTTCCCGGCCAAAAACAAGCAAGTTCTTGCGAGCTCCGTCTGGATGAAACACAGGAATTTTATATACATCAAAAAAGCGTGTACTGCCGTCGCGTGCAGGTACGAATTCTTCACACCTGACAATTTCTTTTGCCTGCCACACTTGCTCATCTGTCTCGATACAATACTGAAAAACATCGTGAAAATCTGGCGTGATCTCCGCTAAATCAGCATCTGTCTTTCCGGTAAAATCAAACCCAGGCAGTTCAAATAGTTCACCTACAAATTCATTAGCAAATACAAAGCGCCCATCTCCGTCTTTGATGCCAATAAAATCGGGAACGATGTTCATTAGCGTTTTCATAAGAGGTTCCTGACAAGAATGAACGACAGCCGGCAGTTCTTTCAAAATATAATAGCGAGTAGAACTCTCGATAAACGGTAAAGACCCTTCACTCACTTTTACCGAAATAAATCCATTCTCAGCAAGCAATGTTCCTTCTTCACCATCTGAATGTCGTAAAAGAACTTCATCCACTGACTTTCCTGTTTCAAAAGCAGCTTGATCTGTCAGGTTTAAGTAATGGTGATTCACTGCCAATATTTGTTCGTTATTATCCACAACCACAACCGCTTCAGAAAGCTGGTCGATAAACATTTGGAAATACTCCATCTGATTTGAAATCGCTGTCATTTCATTTGTCCCCCCTTTATCCAACTAATTCTCTAATGTAACTATAGCAAAAAAGACATAATGATATAACAAATTTCGACAAATTTAGCTAAAAACAGTTGAAGTCAGTCCCATCCTACTATTTTTCTTAAGATTTCCATTGCTTTACACTTAAGAATTTACTATATTTGATTAATGTAAGAGGTCTGACCTCTAAAGAAATTTATAAAAAGTAATGAGGGAATAAAATGGGTGCTATAGGATTGCTGTTTTCAGGTGGAGCATTATTCTTGAACAGCTTGATGTTGCTTGGAAAAGCTGAAGAAAAAAGTGTCGCGGTCTTCAATATATTAGTCGGATTACTTCAAGTCATCACACCGTTCTATCTAATTATTACGTCTGATGGATCAAACTGGTCGATGTTCAATAACGGTGCTGTTTTCTTATTCGGGTTCACTTACCTTTACCTAGGTGTGACGATTCTAAAAGGATTCGATTCCAGCGGGCTCGGTTGGTACTCCCTGTGGGTATCGATGATGGCCATCGTTTATGCACTTGTGTTTTACGTTCAAGAAAATGACATAGTAAACGCACTAACTTGGGTGTTGTGGGCATTCCTTTGGTTTCTGTTCTTCTTGTCGTCTGCACTTAAAAAACCGTACGAAAATTATATTGGAAGAGTCGCTTTCGTTCAGTCATGGGTGACGTTAACGCTTCCTTCCTTATTCATGCTTCTGGATCTTTGGCAAAACGCTAAACTTCAAGAAATCTGGACGTATGTATGCGTCGGATCAATGGTTTATTTCGTAGTAGAAGCAATTTTATTTGCAAAATCGATCAAAAAAGAAAAATTAGTAGAAGAATTAGCTTAAATGTTCGCCGGTCTCGATGATTCGAGGCCGTTTTTTTATATGTAAGGTCTGAAAGATGAGGTGTGATGAGGGCGGCGGATGGTAATTAAGTCGTTTTGATGAGTAATTAAGTTGAAGTAACGTTCAATTAAGTCTATTTAGAAAAAATTAAGTTAAAATCCATACTAATTAAGTCTAATTCGCAAAATAAAGGCCATTCGACACAGCTCGACATGTGCAGACCTAAAGAAAAACCCCTGTCCGACGGCTGCAAACACGAACAACAGCCTTCATACAGGGGTTATATTTATATTATTTTACCCAGCCTAACAAAATTTCACGAAGGAATTTGCTTGCTGCAATCGGCGTTTGCTCGGAGTGGTCATAAACTGGCGCTACTTCTACTAAGTCTGCACCGATTACGTTGATGTCCGCTTTCGCGATCAACTGGATTGCTTCAAGAAGCTCTTTTGACGTGATTCCGCCCGCTTCTGCTGTTCCTGTTCCAGGAGCTGCCGATGGGTCTAACACATCAATATCGATCGTAACGTACACGTTACGTCCCTTTAATGTTGGAAGAACTTCTTTTAACGGCTCAGCTACATCGAACTTGTACATGTGCATGCCGCTTGTTTTTGCAAATTCAAACTCTTCACGCATACCTGAACGGATTCCGAACGAATATACGTTTTCTGCGCCAATTAAATCGCAAACTTTGCGGATCGGTGTTGAGTGAGAAAGAACTTCCCCTTCATACTGCTCGCGAAGGTCAGCATGTGCATCAATATGAATCACGACATAGTCGTCATATTTTTGCTTTAACGCTTTAAATACCGGCCAAGTCACAAGGTGCTCTCCACCCATTCCAAGCGGAAACTTGTTGTCAGCGAGTAACGTTGATACGTACTCTTCAATCATATCAAGAGAACGCTGAGGATTTCCGAACGGTAACGGAATGTCTCCCGCATCAAAATAGTTCACTTCTTCAAGGTGCTTGTCCATGTATGGGCTGTACTCTTCAAGGCCAAGAGATGCCTCACGAATACGAGCAGGTCCAAAACGGCTACCCGGACGGAATGAAACTGTCCAATCCATCGGCATACCGTAAAGAACAGCATCCGCTGTCTTATAATCTGGCTTACTTAAAATAAAAACATTTCCAGAATAAGCTTCATCAAAACGCATGATTTTACACTCCTTATGTAAAATACGGGACCGTCGCGAAAGTAAGGTACAACTCACTTTTGACGGCCCCCATTTTTAATATTTATTTTTTAATCAAGTCACTCACAAACTTCGGCAACGCGAACGCAGCTGTGTGAAGTTGTGGCGTCCAATATTTCGTTTCGATATCATGGAAACGAGCAGCAGGAACTTCTAGTGGATCGTGTTTCTTAGATCCGATCGTGAACGTCCAAAGTCCGCTTGGGTAAGTTGGGATGTTCGCTGTGTAAAGACGCGTGATCGGGAAGATCTCACTAACATCGCTGAATACTTGAGAGATCAACTCAGGCGTGAACCAAGGGTTGTCCGTTTGTGCAACAAAGATACCGTCTTCTTTAAGTGCTCTAGAGATTCCTTCATAGAAACCTTTTTCAAAAAGCTTAGCAGCTGGTCCAACCGGCTCAGTTGAGTCAACCATGATTACATCATACTCGTTATTGCTCGTTGCGATGTGCATGAATCCGTCATCTACTTTTACTTTAACACGTGGGTTCTCTAGGTCCCCAGCGATTTCAGGCAGGTATTGCTTAGAATACTCGATTACTTTTCCATCGATCTCAACAAGAACTGCTTTTTCAACAGATGGGTGCTTAAGCACTTCACGGATTACTCCACCGTCTCCTCCACCTACTACTAGAACGTTCTTCGGATTAGGGTGTGTGAAAAGAGGTACGTGTGCTACCATCTCGTGGTAAACGAACTCGTCTTTTTGTGTAGTCATAACCATGCCATCAAGGATCAGCATGTTTCCGAACTCTTCTGTTTCTACCATATCTAACTTTTGAAATTCTGTTTGCTCAGATACGTACGTTTTGTTAATTTTCATCGTTATTCCGAAATTTTCCGTTTGTTTTTCAGTAAACCAAATACTCATGTTGGTCTCACTCCTACTATATATTTTGAAATGCCAGGCATCGTTGTTTCGAGATTTTACAAACAAAATGATTATAGCATTCTGGGACCTAAGATTCCAATTCAATTTTTGTAAGAATGCAGCTTATTTCAAATAACCACTTCTTATCCATACCACAATTCAGTTTTCCTAATCGACATCCACTAAAAATGAGTCGAATACCCCGTTTCTTTCGGCTGACTATTCTGACTACTTAAGTGGTATAATGGAGATAGCGTTCAGAAGGACAGACGGTCGGCGCATTCCCTTTTTTAAACTGAAGCTGGACATCTTGCGGGTATCCGCAGCTTACAGTTAAGGGGGGTGATGCCTCTGACGATCTTTGAGGCGTTGATGTTCGCGGTCGCTTTCAGCTCGCTTATCGTTACTGTCCTTACGTCTAAAAATAAATAGGCCTCTGTCACACGTGTAAAAGCACCGGCTTTTCGTCAGAAAATCCGGCCTCGCTTTACCGACTCGTGTGTCCCTTCTGGCGCCCCATTCGTCCGTGTTTCGTGCACGGACGATTTCTTTTTTGGTGGATTATGATATAACCGGCCAAATTAGGAGCAATTCGTGTTAACACGCTTGTACCAATGGGGGTGTTTCCCACTCTAATTCAATAAATTAGAAGCATAATCCTGGAAATTATTGATTTTATTCCGCGAGTTTTAGCTTTAATCCCGCGAGTTTTGTGCATATATCCGCGAGTTGACAAAATCCGACTCCCATCACCCAATTCTATACCCCTAGCCTTTACAAAATGCACTACTCAAAAATAAATAAACCATGAGCAACCTTCCCGCTCATGGCTTTAAACCCTTACTCACCGATAGAACTATTCCTTACAATCGAGTCTATAATGATATCCCAATCCTCTGTATGCAGCTCATGCCCCGTTCCTTCAAGAGTCACGAGTTCGGCATGCGGAATCGCCCTCGCTAACGCTTGACCGTGTTCAAACGGAAGGGCCCAATCTTCTGTTCCATGAAGGATGATCGTGGGAACTGTAATTTCATTCATACGATCTAAATACTCTTCACCGCCGCCTAGAAAAATATAATTAAATCTGCTTTGAATCTGTTTCGCACGCGTGTATTCTCTTTCTGCCAATGCGTACATTCTTTTCTTTTCAAAAGGTTTGGATCCAGATAGGACTGCCCAGCCATCTGCTAGATAAGCAACAGCTTCTTCTCGATTATTCCAATCAACGGAAGCACTTTTTCCATGGAAATCTAAAATTTTCTGATCCATCTGAGGCAGCTCAGCTTGCTCAGAACCAAAAACACTGGATGCAAGGATCGTCAGGCTCTGCACACGTTCAGGGTGTTTGATCGCCATAATCTGCCCGATCATTCCCCCAAGAGACATTCCCATGATGTTCACTTTTTCTATAGAATAAGCATCTAGAATGCCAAACGCATCATCAGCAAGATCTGTAATCGTATAGTTCGACGTACCAGGTTCATAGACTACGGATTGACCGAGATCGCGATGATCATACCGAATCACGTATCTCCCAGCTGCCGCAAGACGCTCACAAAATTTTTCATCCCACCAGTCGAGTGACGACATCGCACCCATGATCAGTAGTACTGGGGGATCGTTGGGGTTACCGAAGCCTTCCGTATTTATTTCCACTTGATTTGTTTGTAAAAGTTGTTGTTTCATCATTGTTTCCCTCCGTGATTTTATTTTTTGCCACTTTAAAAAGCGCAGATCAATAAGCACTCAACGGAGTTATCTTGGCCTGCACTTGTCATTATCGAAGTTTGATCCATTTAATGATCATGACGCGTCGGCCTCCTTCTTTTATATAATTAATGGTATTAGAACCGTATTTATTTTAACATAATTTTCTGAACTTTTTACCAAAAATAAAAAAAGCAACCCGCGTTACCCACTCTCGGCTGCTTTTCCCATTTAATATTTAATTAACAGTACTTGTGGAGGTGGATGAGTAATCTTCTAATTAATAGTCACTGAGGTTACCTAAAACAATGAAAGCCCTACCTCTCTTCCATCCTTACGGCTCCTTGTCCGTGCCAGTGTGAATCAGTATTACAACAATCATATGATTATTGATTAGAATTGATTTGAAAAACTTCATAATGTTATAGAGGAAAGTAAAATCAAAAATTAAGGATTAAAGTGTTGTAGAAATTAAAGAGGTTACTATAAGTAAGTTTAAGAAGTGTATTGTCTCTGAAAAAAATATTAATGAGACCCTTTTAATGATCCCATACCATTTCATTAAACCTTAACAGAAACTTTTTATCTGGGTTTCAGTGATTCCTTTGATTACTTCAAGTTCACTAATTAAAAATCCATATGCATTTTCCAACATTTTTTTTTCGCTTGCATTCAGTGTTTTTTCTTTCTTCATACGCATTAAATCACGTACAACTTCAGCACCTTCGCGTATTTCACCCGTTTTTAGCTTGTCTGTATTTACTTTGTATCTTTCTTTCCACGTTAGTAATGTTTCCGATTCTCCATTTTGAAAGTCGTGCATAATCTGCTTTAATGCTAAGAGTTCTGTAACAGGACGAATTTTAGAATTCATAATCTTACATGCTGGAATCATAACTTGCATGTTGCTGACTGACATCTTTATCACATAGTACTGTTGTTTTTCATCGGGGAATTCTTTTTCTTCAATGGCTTCAATTACACCTACTCCATGCATTGGGTACACAATGTTATCGCCAATTTGAAACAAATACTCCACCTCCAGATTTGCTAACCTTCTAAGAGTACCACACTATTATAATTTAATCAAATATTTTATAATATCATGATTATAATTTTCGTGTCAATCATTTTTACAACAAAAAAAGTGCCTCAAATTTGAGACACCCTACTTATCATAATCGCACTAGAAGTTCTTTCGTTCGTTCTTTAGCGTTTGCTATCACTTTTTCTTCATCAATCGTCTTCAACTCGCGGCCACGCATAACGACTTTGCCATCGATGATCACCGTATCCACGTCTTGTCCCGTTGCAGAATATACTAGAAGATTAGCATGTTCATGACTCGGCGTGAGATGAAGTTTGTTCATGTCCATTAAAAGAATGTCCGCTTTCTTACCAACCGTTATGGAACCAACATCATCCCCGATTCCAAGGATGTCAGCACCGTTCTGTGTGGCCATCGATAACACATCATGCGCACTGAGAACCGCCGCATCTTCGTACTTTAATTTTTGGAACCAGCTAGCAGCTTTCATTTCTAAGAACAGATCAAGAGAGCTTGCACTCGCTGGTCCATCCGTTCCTAGACCAACCTTCACACCGCTATCCATCAAACGTTTCACATCACTGATCCCGCATCCGAGCTTCGCGTTACTTACTGGATTGTGAATGATCCCGCCCTGCACGGTTTTCAGCGTTTCATAATCTGCATCGTTAAAATGAACACCATGCGCGAGCAGTACATGGCGATCGAACACACCTGCTTGTTTTAAATATTCAACCGGTCTTAACCCGTGCTTTTCTTGAATCATTCTCTCTTCGTCTTTCGTTTCAGCTAAATGAATATGAAGCGGAACGTTCTTTTCTTTTGAAAGATTTACAGCAGCTCTCAAAAAATCAGGTGGACACATATACGGAGAATGCGGCGCGATCATCGTTGTAATCCTTCCGTCTCCTTTTCCGTGCCAGCGATCAACAACATCTGCCGCTTCCTTTAACCGACCTTCATAATCCGAATCCATCGCGATAAGTCCACGCGCTATAACGGAGCGAATGCCTGATTCTACAGCCGCTTCACCGATTGTATCGATTCCTATGTACATATCTGCGTAAGACGTGGTTCCACTCTTGATCATTTCCGCCATGGAAAGAAGTCCACCCCAATAGCGATCTTCATCATTCATCTTCATCTCAAGCGGAAGCATCTTTTTATTTAACCAAGTCATCAATGTCACATCATCACTATAGCAACGCAACAGCGACATCGGTGTATGCTGATGTCCGTTTACAAGACCCGGCAGCGCCAGCATCCCTTTTCCGTCGAGCTTCTCAACCGTTTCATCGCATTCAAAGTTTCCTATTGAATCAATCCTATTATCTTTTATAAGGATGTCTCCCGTGTTAACAACCCATTTTCCATCTGCCGAAGACGTCATATATTGAATGTTTTGTATAAGCATGTTACGAACCTCCTCTTTCTCACAGCCATTATAGCACTTCATTCCCTTATCACGTTTAAGGAGCATCTTTTTTCACCATACTAGATAACAAAATGAGAGTTTTTAAGGAGGGCGGATTATGAAGTTTTGGCAGATCTATAAAGAAGCTACGAAACAGCAGAAAATACGCTGGATGAAAAAATGGGGTCTTATCGTCACTGGATGCTTTGCATTATCCTTTGTTGGGCTGTTGCTGCTCGCTAAACTCATGGGCCCTCCCGCTCTGCTTGTTCCGCAAACAACCATCATGTATGCAGCGGACGGTTCTAAAATGGGTGAGATCAACAACGGCGGTCAGAACCG
The DNA here is from genome assembly GCF_015903855.1 of Fictibacillus sp. 18YEL24. Lineage (GTDB taxonomy): Bacteria > Bacillota > Bacilli > Bacillales > Fictibacillaceae > Fictibacillus > Fictibacillus phosphorivorans_C. Next base: position 187,491 of record NZ_JACZDT010000002.1, on the reverse strand, counting down.
ATATTGGGTTTCACTCAAAAAAATTGATAAACATGTGATCGACGCTACGATCTCTATTGAAGATAAAAGTTTTTATAAACATAACGGTTTTGATATGAAGCGTATTGGCGGTGCCTTACTCGCTGACATTAAGGCTGGCGCAAAAGTCCAAGGAGCCAGTACCATCACGCAGCAATATGCACGGAATCTTTTTTTAACACATGACAAAACATGGCGAAGAAAGTTTCAAGAGGCGTTCTACACACTGCGCCTTGAGATGAGTTATTCAAAGGATGAGATTTTAGAAGGTTATTTGAACACGATCTATTACGGACATGGTTCATACGGGATTCAGTCTGCTTCTCGCTATTATTTTGGCAAAGATGCAAAAGATCTTTCACTGAGTGAAGCGACGATGTTGGCGGGAATCCCTAAAGGTCCGAGCTACTATTCTCCGATCCTTCATGAAGAGAACGCGAAAAAAAGACAAAGCATCATCTTAAACGCGATGGCTGAAGATGGAACGATTAAGAAGTCAGCCGTCCATAAAGCAGCATCGGATCAGTTAACCTATGTACGAGAAGAAGAGGAAGAAATCGCTACGGTCGCTCCTTATTTTCAGGATGCTGTGATGCGTGCTTTAAAAAGAGAGCTGAACGTGAACACGAACTCGATACAGTTTGGTGGACTGCGAATTTACACGACGCTTGATCCAAAAATGCAGGAAGTTGCTGAACACACGATTGAAAATCGCATCATCGATAACAGTTCGATTCAAACAGCATTAGTCGCTATGGACCCTAGAAGCGGAGATGTGAAAGCACTCGTAGGAGGCAGGGATTTTGAGCAGAGTTCGTTTAACCGTGCGCTTCAAGCGAAGCGCGCACCAGGTTCAACGTTTAAGCCATTTCTATATTATACGGCGCTCGAGCATGGATACACGGCGTCTACTCCGATCAAGTCAGAACCAACCACATTCGCGATGGGAGATGGCATAGGCGATTATAAGCCGAAGAACTTCAAGAACCGCTATGCGAATGATTTTATTACAATGGCTCAGGCGCTTGCTCTTTCCGATAATATTTATGCTGTAAAAACGAATCTCTATCTTGGTCCGAAGAAGCTTGTTAAAACAGCTAAGAAGTTCGGAATTAAAAGTGAACTCGCTAGCATCCCTTCACTCGCACTAGGCTCTAAAGCAGTAGGTGTATTAGAGATGACAAACGCATACGGCGTTTTTGCGAACGGCGGTAAAAAAGTAGATCCTGTATTTATTACGAAGATCACAGATTCTAAAGGGAAAGTGCTGTATGAACATAAATATGAAAGCAAACAAGTGATCGACGAGAACAAAGCTTTTGTCATGACCGATCTGTTAGCTGGTACGTTTGATGAAAAATTAAATGACTATACGAGTGTTACGGGATCAAGTATCAACCACTATCTGACGCGTCCGATGGCTGGAAAATCTGGCTCTACGCCAAATGACAGCTGGATGGTCGGATATTCTCCTCAACTGGTTACTGGCGTTTGGGTCGGATACGATAACAACGAAGAGCTGCATGATGTGAACGACACGGGATACTCCAAACGAATCTGGGCTTATTTTATGGAGGGCGCGTTGAAGAACAAAGAAATCTTATCGTTTGAACAACCAGAAGGCGTAACTGCGGTAACGATCAACCCACAAAACGGAAAGCTCGCAACCGATAGCTGTCCGGTAACGCGTATCTCTTATTATGAAAAAGGAACAGAACCTGTAGAGTATTGTGATGAACATGGTGCTTCAAGTGAAATAAAAGTAAAATTAGAGCAGAAAAAAGAGGAAAAAGGTTTTTTCAAGCGGATTTTTTCTTGGTGATGAGACGTTAACCTTGTCAGCTCGCTGCTAGACGTTGCCAGCCAGCTACACGAAGCATTCAATCCAAAAGTTTTAGGTCTAAATCCATAAGTTTTGAGCTTGAATCCATAAGTTTCGGGCTTTAATCCAAAAATTTTTGCTAAATATCCACGAGTCGACACATTTCGACATATCCCGACTATCTTGCATCATTCGCTAAACTCAAAAAAGGACAATAAAATGCCCGGAGCTCTACTACAGGAGCCCCGGGCACTTTATTGTCCTAGAAACATTGTGTGTACAATGCTACCTATATTTTAATGGAAGTGCTTTCTTGTCACAAGTTATTTGCAAAATGTTCAAAAAAGGTTCATAACTTTGCCATTTTTATTCCACTAATGACTTGATTTCGTCACTCGAACGGTTAAACATCGCTTCATCATTCTCTTTAAGGAAGTTTCCAAGCACGCGACGAGCGTTTTCGTCCATCTCCTCTACGATCACTTTGCCCTTCATGGATTTATCCATGCGGTTTACGTGTTCTGGAAGACTTTTATACCCTCTTCGCGCTTCAACATCTACTTGCATCTCGCATGCAGTCAATCCGAAATAAAACGGACCTTCTGCATTTCTATTGATCGTAACCCAAACGAGCCAATAAAGACGGGGATTAGGCGTATCTTCACGATTTGGCGTAAACTTGATGCGCTTTTCCACATCACTTCTCGCGTGCATCGCTCCCATATCGATATAAGCGATCGACTCTTCTACATCTACGATAACAGGTGTTACGTGATCAAGTGTCAAACTTCCCACACCATAACCACCATGACCGTCTGTGGAGTCACCACTTATGATGGTAAAGCCCATTCCTTTTTTCTTTTTATCAGCATCATTGGAATTGAAAAAATCTTTCATGCTTCCAGCTCCTCTAAACATTCATTGTTAACACGTATTGTATCACAAATCACGCAAAACTCTCAGTTGGAAAGTTTGAAGATAATTGTTGAAATTGTACCTAAAAACGAATATTATATATCATGTACTTATAAATCGTTCGTATTTTGGAGGTTCTAACGTATGCTTTCTTCATTTTTTAAACTAAAAGAACTTGGTACGACCATCAAAACAGAAATATTAGCAGGAATCACTACATTCTTAACGATGGTGTACATTGTCATAGTCAATCCAATCATCCTGCATTCTGCTGGTGTTCCTTTTGACACTGTCTTTATTGCAACAATTATTGCCACGGTAGTCGGTACTCTGTGGATGGCTCTAATGGCCAACTATCCGATCGCCATAGCTCCAGGTATGGGGCTGAACGCCTATTTTGCGTTTTCTGTTGTAGGAAACCATCCTAACATCGATTACCGTATCGCGTTCGGAGCTGTCTTTGTAGCTGGTATTCTTTTCGTGATCTTATCGCTAACACCGTTTCGTGAAAAATTGATCGAATCCATTCCAGCAAACCTGAAGCACGGTATTACAGCTGGTATCGGACTATTTATCGCGTTCATCGGTTTACGTCTTACAAAAATTATTGTGGCTCATCCTGATAACTTAGTCACTTTAGGTGATATGCACTCACCAACGGTACTTCTTGCACTTGGCGGACTTGCTATCACGTTAATTTTAATGGGACTGAACGTGAACGGTGCATTATTCTTCGGAATGATCATCACGGGGGCAATCGCCTATTATACGGGACATCTAACGTTTAAAGATGGATTCGTATCTACACCAAACCTACCATCAGAGCTTTTTATCTTTGGTGATCCGATCACAGCCTTTTCTGATGTGTTTCAGTATGGATTATATGCAGTGGTGTTCTCCTTCTTGCTTGTAACGATCTTTGATACTACGGGTACGATGGTTGGGGTAGCAGAACAAGCTGGACTGATGAAAGGCAATAAGATGCCTCGTGCACGTCAAGCACTGTTAGCTGATTCGGTTGCGACAACAGTTGGTGCAGCGTTTGGTACGAGCCCAACGAGTGCTTATATCGAATCATCTTCCGGTGTAGCTGCAGGCGGTCGTTCTGGTTTAACATCTGTTGTAGTAGCCATGCTATTTGTAGCCGCTGCGTTCTTCTCACCACTCGTTGGTGCGATTTCAGGATTAGCCGCAATTACAGCACCGACCCTGATCATCGTAGGTAGCTTAATGCTTGGTTCTCTCAGTAAAATTAAATGGAACGAGCTTGACGAAGCGTTCCCAGCGTTCTTGATCATTTTAACGATGCCGTTAACGTCTTCTATCGCAACAGGTATCGCTTTAGGTTTCATTTCTTATCCGATCCTGAAAATTGTAAAAGGTAAATATCGTGAAGTTCCGTTCTTGGTTTACTTGTTTGCGGTGTTGTTCTTCTATCAACTCGCGTTTTTACCTCACTAAAAAATACTTTTGAAAGCCGTTGATTTCCGCTCCAGGTTGCATGCTTTCCACGGGGCGAACGGTGATCCTCCTGCCGCTTTGCGCCATTAGGAGTCTCCACCTGACCGCTCGTCCCGTAGGAGTCAGCAACCTTGCGCTACAATCAACTTTGCAACGAAGTATTTATAAAAGACAACAAAATCAATAAAACACAAAAAGACCGGCCGACCCTAAAAATAAAGGGCTGACCGGTCTTTTCTTATTTTGTTTCAAACACAACGGCTACTTTTTCCTTCTTTTCATCTACAAAGAACTCTTTCGATACACGATACGTTCCTGCATCTTGTTCTTTTAGATCAACCGCTTGACCATAGTTTGATCCTGCTTTCACCATGATCATCTGCTCGGTAAACATTTGATCGTTGTTTACTTTCTCCCATTTACCGTCTGTCCATTTTTCTAATGCATACGCGGTTCCTGTACCAGCTTCTTTATCGGATGAGTTTTTCAACGTTAATTTTGCTTCTTCACTATTCTCTTGGAGTGCGAGTTCAGCTTGTACACCCTCTTTTTCAGCTGGTATCTCGTTCTTTACCTGAGGTGCCCCGTTCTTCTTTTCCTCTTCTGGCATTGCTTTAGATCCGCAAGCGGCGAGGAGAACGAGCAGACACGCCATTAAAATCAGCTTCATGTTTTTCATCACTAAGCCCTCCTTTTACCCTGTTAGTCGTACCTCATTAAAAAAAGTTTCAGTTAAACTGTCGTTTACAAGGAGAATGTGCTGGATATGCTGATAATAGAGGAGGCGCTAGCATGAAGATTTGGCTTGTTGCATTAATTTTATCGCTCTTGTTTACAGGGCTTGGAATCGGCTATTACGCAACGCGCCTTTATGAGAAAAGTGTGGCAAAAGGCTTTTTCATGACGCTGCTTGGTATTATCGTTCCATTTACGATCTTTATCGTGTTTGTTTATTTTTATGGTGTTGCAAATAATGGTCATCCCTTACAATTTAGATGGTAAATAAAAAACCTGTCCATCAGCGCATGCTTCACGCTAACTAAACAGGTTTATTTTTATTGAACTTGGCATTTTAATGAATCAATATAGTTAAAAGCTTCATCCATCTCTTCTTCTGTATACTTTTGTTTTGCTTTAACTGTTTGAACTTTTTCCTTGATCTCGTCCTTATCAAGCTTCTCAAAATACATTACGGTAGATACAAGTTCTAAGAACCTTGAAGACTGCTCGTTCATTGAGCGAACACAACTTCCTAGCTTTTCGATCTCCGCACCATATGTGGAAAGAAGTTGCTGGCCTTCTTCGTTCACCGCATATCGGTATTGCGAATAGCCGCTCACCTTTTCTTTCACTTCATGTATGTATCCCATGTTGCAAAGCTCTTCAATCTTAAGTGTTAATTCTTCAGAATATGGTCCGTAAAAGTGAAATTGATATTTTTCTTGGAATGGAAAGTTTAGCTTTTTTGCGATGTACACCATCTTTTGAAGCTTTTTCCGACCGACGACTTCTCCGGCTTCTTGAATCAAGGTGACTACCTTTAAATGATCCTCAAACACAGTACGTTCCCCCTAACATCCTTTTTCTATTTATCTGTTTGTAAGAGTTGATTTCCGTTGCAGGTGCTCGCTTTCCGCGGGGCAGGCGGTGAGCCACATTCGTTCGTTTCACTCTTAAGTGTCTCACCTGCTCACCTGTCCCGCAGGAGTCTCGCACCTTACACTCCAATCAACTTTTCAGTGATGTCTTTTTAGTAACAAACAACAACTTGAAGTGAATCTGATAGTCAAATCGACTGTTAAACACACTACCTATTCAAAATCTCTTTAATTTTACTTTTAAGCGTTTTATCCTCAATCGCTTCGATCAGATCGAGGGGATAATAGAGTTTGTGATCGGTTCGGCGTTTACCGGAGATTGCCTCGACGACGTCTGATTCTCTGGACAGCTCACGGATATCGCCGTTTGGTTTTAATAGGTTGATCGGCAGACGCTCTTCTTTTTCTCCAGGGCGGTAAAAGTCGTATGGCAGATCTGACGATGAATCGACGACTAAATAATATTTCGGATTGATGCCTGCCTCTGTAAAGTAACTCGACAGCAAGTGACCGTCCGTAAAGGAGACCATTTCGGTATACTTGAATAGTTTTCGGTCGATGAAGCGATGACATAAATCGCTTAGAATTGAGTCCTCTTCTTCCATCCATCCTTGGAAGTAATAGTGGATTACACCTTCATCGAGCGAAATATAATCGTGAAGCGAAACATTACCATCAAACAGCGTTTTAAAATGAGACAGCTCTCTTTTGAATGTATACCCTGTTTCATACAGTTCCTTCGCTCGGTGCAAAATTTTACTCAATATGACTTCCGCACTGCGCGTTACAGGGTGAAAGTATACTTGCCAGTACATCTGGTAGCGGCTCATGATATAGTCTTCTACCGCATGCATGCCGCTTGATTTTATAACGACGCCCTCTTCAGTCGGACGCATCACACGCAGGATTCGCTCGATATCGAAATTACCGTAGCTCACTCCCGTAAAATAAGCGTCTCGTAAAAGGTAATCCATTCTGTCTGCATCAATCTGACTTGAAATCAGACTGACGATTAATTTATCTCTATGTGTTTTCGCGATCACTTCTGCTACTTGTACAGGAAAATCTTCTCCCATCTGCAAAAGGACGCGATGAACTTCTGTATCGCCTAGTATAATGTCTCTACTGAATTCCTCATGATCCACACCGAACACTTTTTCAAAAGAGTGTGAGAATGGACCGTGTCCTACATCATGTAGAAGAGCCGCGGAAAGAACGAGCAGACGCTTTTCTGGGTCCCATGTTTTCTTTTCTTGAAAAATATCAATGATCCGTCTCGTAATCTCATAAACACCAAGAGAATGGCTAAAACGGCTATGTTCTGCTCCATGAAATGTTAAGTATGTCGTCCCAAGCTGACGAATTCTTCGCAGTCTTTGAAACTCGCGCGTACCGATCAGACGCCAGATCAGTTCATCACGCACGTGGATGTAACGATGCACTGGGTCTTTAAATACTTTCTCTTCGTGCAACTTTCCTAAGAGTTTAGCCATTGATTTTTTTCCTGCTCCTTCACCTGCATTTATAGGTAAGAATTCTCGTAAAAAAGAAAAATCCCTTCCTTGGTCTATCTAGCTAAGAAGGTATTTTCTGTATAAGTATCGTGTTGTAACTACTAGAATATACCCTATTGTATCGTGTTCTTAACTTTGAAAACAACCACTATTTTTTGCTATCCGTACTCCCTTTTTATCGGTAAAAGACACCACATTCACACCATTTTCTTACCGTTCATATTTGGGTTATACTAGATAAGGCTTATAACGGAAATGATAGATTTTATATAGATTTCAGGAGGAACTCATCATGGATCAAGATCGAAGAATTAGAAACGGACAAGCTTGGAGCAACAGCTCTTATACAGCATGGGTCAACCGCTTTGGCGTGCCGGAGAAAGCAGTTTCTCGTATTCTAAAAGATCCGAAACGCAGACTTCAGCCATTAGATCAGTACATTGGTGAAGTCTCAGGCAAAAAGATCGTGAATCTCTTAGGTTCACACGGCAGTAAAGCAGTAGCACTCTCTCTTCTTGGAGCAGAGACGACAGTGATCGACATCTCTGATTCGAACGCAGCGTATGCGCGAGAACTGGCTGCTGCCGCTAACGTTGATGTCCGCTATGTGGTAGAAGATATTTTAAATCTGCCTCAATTCGAAATGACAGGCGATTATGATATGGCATTCATGGAAAACGGCATTCTGCACTATTTTGCCGATCTGAACGAATACTTCAGCGTTGTTACAGGACTTTTGAAAAAGGGAGGAACTTTGATCCTGCAAGACTTCCACCCTGTTTCTACAAAGTTGATAGAGTCTCAAGGAAAAAGCCAAGCTGTTAGAAAGCATAAAGTTTCTGGAGATTATTTTAGTGAAGAGCTTGTTACAACAGACGTAGCTTATTCGAAATTTTTACCAGAACTTCAGTATGCGACTTCTGAAGAACGCGCACCGTTTCAAGTACAGATTCGCCAGTGGACGCTTGGCGAGATCATAACTGCCATCGGATCAGCCGGACTTTGGATCAAACAGCTCGTTGAAGAACCACACCCAGACGAACTCGACCGCGGCATTCCAAAATCGTTCATCATCGTAGCGGAGAAATTGTAATGACAGATTATCTACTCTCTCAGCCTGTTTGGCGGTTGATCGACCAGTCTACACTCGGTCCGTCTTTTGATGCACGGCAGTCTTTCGCGACAGATGATACGCTTTGCACGTCGATCGGGAGCGGTGATTCTCCGGCGACAGCACGCACTTGGGTGCATCACGATACGATCGTCCTCGGCATACAAGACACACGTCTTCCTCACCTAAAAGAGGCGATTGAGTTTTTAGAGTCAGAAGGATACCGGGCAATTGTAAGGAATTCCGGCGGGCTTGCTGTGGTACTCGATAGCGGTGTGTTGAACATCTCGCTTATTCTTCCTGAAAAAGAGGGAACGATTGATATCAATCAAGGCTACGATACTATGACGGCACTTGTGGAAGAGCTTCTTGCACCATATAATGCGAAGTTTGAAGCATACGAGATCGTCGGCTCTTATTGCCCGGGAAGTTATGATTTAAGTATCGGCGGCAAAAAGTTTGCAGGAATCTCTCAACGGCGTATGCGCGGCGGTGTTGCGGTACAGATTTACTTATGTGTGGACGGCAGCGGTTCAGAGCGCGCGTCCGTGATCGGAGAGTTTTATAAACGTGGTTTAGCTGGTGAGGATACAAAGTTTCAATATCCGGTGATTGAGCCAGATGTGATGGCCAGTTTAGCAGAACTGCTTGGACAACCGTTAACCGTAGCAGATATACACGCTTCTTTATTACGAGTGCTACACAAAAATAGCGAACTTTTTTACAGCGGTCAGCTTTCAGCAGAGGAAAGCGAGCTGCTTCCTGGGAATATCAAGCGAATGTGGGATCGTAATGAGAAGGCACTGTCACTGTAGGGTGATGGTGTCTTTTTGGAGTGTACAGGTTATGTGTTGAAATTTATTTTTATATGATGAGTGGCTATTTTTATGTGATTAGCGGTAATTTTTATGTGATGCCTGCTCTTTTTTATGTGATGTGACTCCATTTTTATGTGATGGTGTATTTTTAGCGGCAGCTCGGCCACCATAACATCCATTTTCCACACAAAAAAGCCAGCTGCAAAGAGCTGGCTTCACTAAATTATGAACTTACAATGCTTGCATCGCTGTGATCAACGCTAATTTATAAACGTCTTCTGCGTTACATCCACGAGAAAGATCGTTTACAGGCATGTTCAACCCTTGAAGGATCGGCCCGATCGCTTCAAATCCGCCAAGACGTTGAACCATCTTGTATCCGATGTTTCCTGTTTCAAGACTTGGGAAGATAAATACGTTCGCCTCCCCTTTGATTGGTGATTCTGGAGCTTTTTTCGCTGCTACAGATGGAACGAATGCTGCATCGAACTGAAGCTCTCCATCATACGGGAAGTCCGGGTTCATTCCTTTTAAAACTTCCAATGCTTCAACTACTTTTTCTGTCTCAGGAGAAACTGCTGATCCTTTTGTAGAGAAAGAAAGAAGCGCAACTTTAGGGTCAATACCGAAAACACGTGCCGTTTCAGCAGAAACCATAGCAGATTCAGCTAGATCTTGGCTGTTAGGTGAAATGTTGATCGCGCAATCTGCGAACACATACTTCTCATCGCCACGAACCATGATGAACGCACCAGAAGTCTTTTTCACGCCTTCTTTTGTTTTGATAATCTGTAGAGCCGGACGAACTGTGTCAGCAGTAGAGTGTGCCGCACCACTTACAAGTCCGTGAGCTTTCCCTGTGTAAACAAGCATTGTTCCGAAATAGTTTTCATCTAAAAGAATTTTACGTGCTTGTTCTTCTGATGTTTTTCCTTTACGGCGTTCCACTAAAGCGTCAACCAACGCATCGAACTCGCCGTATTCAGCAGGGTTTAGTACTTCTACTCCATCTAGTGAGAATCCACCAGCTTGTGCTTTTGCTGTTACGTCAGCAGGATTTCCTATTAAAATCGGTTGAAGAACTTTTTCAGATGCTAGACGACTTGCGGCCTCTAGAATTCTTTCATCTGTACCCTCCGGAAAAACGATTGTAGGATTTGCGGATTGGACTTTACTCTTTAAATCTATAAAAAGATCACTCATGATTTAGCCTCCTATTTTCTCTATATAAACTGTACTTTTTTGCACTCACTATTAGGGTACTCCTTTTTTCACACCTTTTAAACCTATCCATGCAGTTGTAAGCGCTTGATAAAAGAAGTTCTTATATTTAGAATTTTTTTACGTCTATGAATTTTATTTTTTTGATTATGAATCTTTTTCGTTCATCTACCGTAAAATTGTTTGAAAAATTTTGAGGAGGAATTATACATGTCTTTTGTAAACCGTATGTTAGCTTCTGTAGGAATTGGATCAGCAAAGGTAGACACCATTTTAGATAAAAATACGTACTCACCTGGTGAGAGCATTACAGGAAAGATTAGAATCGAGGGCGGTAAAGTTGATCAAAATATCGACCACATCACTCTTTATGTCATGACAGAATACTATCGAGAAGTGGATGACAAAAAAGTGAGAGATACTGCAGCGATTGAAAAGACGAATGTAACAAGCTCACTTGTTGTTAAAGCAGGCAGCCAGCAAGAGATTCCGTTCTCTCTTAAACTTCCATACGATGCTCCATTAACACTTGGCCACACGCCAGTCTGGATCAAAACAGGGCTTGATATTCAGATGGCTGTTGATCCAACAGATAACGATCAGATTCGCGTACTGCCAGATAGTGAAACGTCTGCGATCTTTGATGCGATCGAGCAGCTCGGATTCCGCCTCAGAAAAGCTTACTGCGGTTCTGCACCGCGTTATATGCGCCGCAGACTTCCGTTTTTACAAGAGTTTGAGTATGTTCCAACATCAGGAACATATGCTGGAAAGCTAGATGAGCTTGAAGTAATCATGGTTCCACAAACAGATAGCATCGAGCTATTCTTAGAAATCGATAAGAAAGGTAAAGGATTGTTCGGCATGCTTTCTGAAGCGATGGACATGGATGAGACGAAGGTTCGCCTCACATTGTCACGCGCAGAACTTCGAAATCCTGCAGGTGTTAAGAGCAAGATCGAGCAGTTGCTTCGCCAATACAGCTAATTCCTCCTTTTTGGATTAGTCCCTACTTATGGTATATTTGTAGGGACGTGTTTATATCTAGCAAGGAGTGAATAGTTGATGAGTGAAGCAGCGATTACATTAGAAGGCTGGTATTGCCTTCATGATTTCCGTACGATGGACTGGGCCGCTTGGAAAACGCTTTCCGGTGACCAGAGAGAATATGCGATCAATGAATTTTTAACGTTCCTTGAGAAGTGGGAGAACGTAGAAGCTAACAAAGTGGGCAGTCATGCTCTTTACAGCATCATGGGGCAAAAAGCAGACTTTATGATGATGCTTCTTCGTCCGACGATGGAAGAACTGAACGAGATCGAAAACGCATTTAACAAAACAGCATTCGCTCAATATACAGTAAAAGAATACTCTTACGTTTCTGTTGTCGAGCTAAGTACGTACAATCCACAGAACGAGAGCGGCGAGATGGATCCGATGATCAAAGCTCGTCTGTTCCCAGAGCTGCCAAAATGGAAACATGTATGTTTCTATCCAATGGACAAACGCCGTGATGGCGAAGATAACTGGTACATGCTGCCGATGGAAGAGCGCAAGAAGATGATGTACTCCCACGGCATGATCGGCCGCGGTTATGCAGGAAAAGTGAAGCAGATTATCACAGGATCAGTTGGTCTAGATGATTGGGAATGGGGCGTAACGCTGTTCTCGAACGACATGCTTCAATTCAAAAAACTCGTATACGAAATGCGCTTTGACGAAGTAAGTGCGCGCTACGGCGAGTTCGGATCTTTCTATGTTGGAAACATCCTTACAAAAGAAGCAGTGCCCGCTTATTTGCAGGTGTAATGATGAAGATGACTCATTTGTTAAGATGAGTCATCTTTTTTTTGTTGTCGAGGAATGTCGGAAATCGGATAAATATTTTTATACACGTAATTATGTGGCTTAAGTACGGAATTATGAGAGATTACCTCGTATAAAATAAGATTTACCTCGTAATTATTTTGAAGTGTTCACCTCAGACGAACACCTCGTTTAAATGTCCTTCCTAAACAAACATCCTCACTCCTGCTGCCTAAGGATTGCTTTCAAAACGAGTCAGCCTCTTCTTGCTCTTTCATTAAACTTTCATAACGTTGGTCTAGTTTCCCAAAACAGCTCATACACATATATCGAATGTTCTGTTTCCCTGCTTGTACACCAAGATTAACAACATAGAGGGGGAAGGCAATTGGCAGTCATTAAGGCTACAAATAAGGATATTGACTTGCTGGCACGTCTCATACGTGCGGAAGCTGAGGGTGAAGGTGACCAAGGGATGCTCCTTGTTGGTAATACCGGCGTAAATCGAATTCGCTCCAACTGCCTTGACTTTAAAAATATTCGTACGATGCAGCAGATGGTCTTCCAAAGACCTGGGGGATTTGAAGCAACGATCAAAGGATATTTTTATCAAGGTGCAAGAGAGAATGAAAGAAGGTTAGCGAGAAGGGTTATTAATGGTCAGCGCTTCCACCCTGCCAGAAATTCGTTATGGTTTTTCGATCCAAAAGGGGCTTGTCCGAAGACTTGGTACAATCAGCCTCACTCGGGCAGCTTCAAGGCTCACTGTTTTTATCAGCCGAAACAAAGCGATTGTCCAAATGTGTTTAACACCTTTTAGGGAGGTTTGTTGATGAACAACTTTAATCCGTACGGCCAAGAGTATTATCGGGCTCAAAATGGAATGGGTATGATGGGTGGCGGCATGGGAGGAATGGCAGGCATGGGGGTTCCTCAAGACATGGCACAAAGTCAGCAGGCACCAGGAATGGGCGGCGGCCCTCTCCAAGATATCGGTGCACCTGGGCAGCTTCCGCTTGAGCAGTCCTACATCGAAAATATTTTAAGGATGAACAAAGGGAAAGTCGCAACCGTTTATATGACTTTTGAGAACAATGAAAAATGGAACGCCAAGGTGTTTAAAGGAATCATTGAAGCCGCTGGACGTGATCATATCATCCTTAGCGATCCGCAAACAGGTAAACGTTATCTGCTATTGATGGTGTATGTAAACTATGTCACGTTTGATGAAGAGATTAACTATAGCTATCCGTATGGCACGCAACAGCAGCAACAGCAAGGCGGTCAGATGTCCCAATACAGCCCTCGTTGATAGATATTATTCCTGTCTGGTTCAGGCAATCATAGAACAGGCGCCCTCTAATTTAAGAGAGCGCCTTTTTATTATGCTTTTACAACTGCGATGATCAGCAGAACCCAACCAACGATGAATGCTACGCCACCAAGCGGTGTAATAGGACCAAAGAATTTCATCCCTGTGGTCGAAAGGGCATATAGACTTCCAGAGAAAAGCAGTATACCGATAAAGAAAGACCAACCTGCTCCTGTTAATAGCGTTGAAGCTGGAAATTTACCAAGTAAAACACCGACAACTAACAAGGCTAGTGCATGATACATGTGGTATTGAACCCCAGTTTGGTACACATTTAGCATGTTTCTTGCATTTAATTTAGCTTCGAGTGCATGTGCCCCGAAAGCTCCAAGCATAACTGCAAGCATCGCGTGAATCGCACCTAATATAAGAAAAAGCTTCATCCTGTTCCACTCCTGTTTTTCTTTTATCTTACCATTGAAAAATGACATTACAAAGGATGCCACAGGATTGTAAAAATTTTGGCGGACGGGTTGTCCATGATAAAAAAGGCGAACGTTAACGTTTTTTCGGCTGACGTTCGCTGTCAAGTAATCGGACGTATTGATCAATCTTACGCTCAAGCTCTTCTTTCTCTACTAATTCAGAGTGAAGTTCTCGAATAATTCCTTCTAAACTCTGAATGCGCCTCTCAAACTGAAAAAGCAAGTAGCCCGCAATGACGATAGGAAAGCCCACATTTCCGAGGAGATTAACTAAGTTTAACCATTCACTTGCTCCGACCATTTCCATTCACCCCTCATTTTTTATCGAACAAAACAGAACATATGTTCGTAATTTTAGTATAAAGCGAACGGAGAATATTTGCCATCATTCCTTTCTCATATTTTCATTTTGATTCGAAGGACCTATACAAAAAAGAGGTTTAAATAAATGAGGTAGTGGAATAACAAAAAATAAGACAGAAAAAAATTACATAAGAGGAGGAACAATAAAATGGAACTTCTTATTACAATGATATATACAATTCTTGGTTTAGCTGCTCTAAGTCTAATCGCAACAGTGACTGCCATTTATTTTTCTAATAAAAAGATTAACGAAAAAATTGAAATCGCAAAACGTAGAGATGCAAGAATGGAACACCAAAATACGTATGTTTCGATCTAACAGCGCTGATAGTGGCGCTGTTTTTTTTTTATGGATATTTTGCCCATTCATTGTTGCCCTTGAAAGTAGAAAATTATTTAAAAACAACAACCTTTTGGAATAGAATGTTCGTTGTGAGAAGACCCTTGTGAAAATATCAAAACGGGGAAATGTGGGGAAAACTTGTGGAATTATCTCCAGAATTTCCGGAATCCCCTCTCCTGCTACCCCACCACAAGTACTCTCCTCCATACAAACCAACACAAAAAAAGAAAAACCCACTCACAAAGAGCAGGTTTTCCACAAACTAATATTTAAAAATCGAAAATAGAGTCTCCGTTGCCGTCTTTTTCGTCTTGATTGTCATCCTCATAGTCCATATCATAATCCATCATAGACTTTTGGTGTTTTTTTGCGGGAGGAGCGGTCACTAGGCTGGCTGGCTTTTGAACGGGGTATGAGGGGACCCACCCTTTCACGTCAACAGCTGTACCTTCGTCATCCGCTTCTAACATTAATTCGCACAATGTTTTAATGGCTGATACATGTTCGCGCAGTTTTGGAGAGTTCTCATCTAATACTTTCATTTCGGCAACATGCTTTTCTATTTTTTTTGCAAACTGACTTACTGATATATTCATCGGTTTCACCACAATTGTTTTTTTCTTATTCTATCAAACCCGATCACATAAATAAAATAAATGCCAAAAAAGGCAGCTCAAACAAGCTGCCTTTTGCTCCAAATTCCGCTCAAGTATATTCATACACTAGCACACGTACGGTGATCCTGCCGCAAGCATGATAGTGAATGCGAAAAATAGCCTTATTTATTATTTTGCAGCAGACCCCCTTCTTTTTCCCAATGCATTCATTTCACATATTTTTACTACATCAACACAAACTTCACACTATGTAATCTACGACGTATCTACCCAACTGAAATTCTGATTATTGAAAGGAACGGCAATTGCAAACATAATTTCCGATGCATTCTTGTTACTCACTTCACCATACGAAAAGAAGTTAACACCAGATTCATTCGCCATCATAACTTGTCCCGTTTTCGGCATAGAAACTGAAACCATGTAGTTCTTCATAACCGACCCCATTAACAGCAGAACCCAAAGTACATACGTCATAACTTCCATCTTCCCTACCCCTTTCAAATTTTCGTTGATTTGTACCGATCTATTTAAACCCTACTTTACTGGCAAGTGTTTTCTTTATTTCATCCTCCCTTCAAACTTACCAATGTATGTGGTGTTAATTGCGATTATACGTACCTTTTTATAAAATGTTTGTCACAATGTGCTTTTGTTTTAAAGTTTCTATCAACAAAAGATTCGCTTCAAATACAAAAAAGAGCAGATTCGGCCCACATTTTTGTATAATAGTGAATATAGAAGTGAATATGTTAGCGAGTTTAAGCTGAATATGATAGAAAAAGACGTATGCTTCTAAATCTTTTTATACTTTAATTATTTTCTGTAGAAACAAGGAGGAGAATCATGTCCGTACTTAACGAAATCTTAGCGTTCAATCACCAATTTGTTGAAAACAAAGAATATGAACCTTTCCAAACTACTAAATTTCCTGATAAAGGACTTGTTATCGTATCTTGTATGGATACGCGCCTGACTGAATTGTTGCCAAGTGCGATGAATATTAAGAACGGTGATGTAAAAGTTATCAAATCGGCTGGAGCGGTTATCTCCCATCCATTCGGTTCAATTATGAGAAGTATCCTTGTGGCCATCTATGAACTAAAAGCTGAAGAAGTTATGGTCATCGGTCACTATGATTGCGGAATGAGCAATGTAAACGCAGATGGACTACTTGCCAAGATGAAAGACCGCGGCATTGAAGAGTCAACGTTTGATACATTAAAATATTCTGGACTCGATTTAAAGAAATGGGTTCAAGGATTTGAAAGTGTTGAGGATTCTGTGAGAAACAGTGTAAAGCTTGTAAAAAATCACCCGCTGCTTCCTGAAGATATTAAAGTACACGGTCTCGTTATCGACCCTGCTACAGGAAGACTTGATCTTGTGGAACGCGGAGAATAGAAATACAAAAGGCAAAGCGCATACTACTTGCTTTGCCTTTTTTCTTATTATTGATTGATCTTCGTAATTCGTCCTTCAATCTGTGCGGATACGGTATCACGGTTTTTAAAATAGTTTACTAGCGCTTCGAGATCCGTAACGCTTACCGTCGGATTCTTTCCTTCTAATAAAACGGTATAACCATCACCGCCACCTGCCATAAAATTGTTCACAGTAACCGTATATTCTTGTTCTGCCTCAATCGGTGTTCCATCTTTCTTAACCATCGAAACTGTTCGATCTCCAACTGGCTTTGAAAGATCAAATGTAGCTTTCAGACCAGAAATTTGAAGCATCTTCTCTCTATCCGTTGCCCATTGAGATTCGAAAAGTTCTTTGATCTGCGCTCCTGTTAATGTCATCGTCACAAGATCGTTGCCAAACGGTTGAACGTTAAAAAGTTCTCCCCATGTCACTTCACCAGGATTGATCACATCACGAATCCCCCCTGGGTTCATAAACGCAAAATCCGTACCCGTCTCTTCTGTCATAGAATCTGCGATCACATTCCCTAGTTCAGACTCACCATTATATGCTTCTGTTCCTGATAGGAGTTGATTCGTGTTCCCTACGACTTCATTAATGATTGGTGCTACTTGATCTTCGGCTTGTTTAATTATTTTCGTAATTCTAGAGTCCGGTGTTATACCTTTTTGCATGACCGACACGACTTCTGCTTTACTTTTTACGATATCTTTCGTGCGGCGGTCAATTTTCAAATCTACATCCGCAAAAGCTGTGCCATATGAAAATGCTTGTACAAGTAGTTTGTTATCTACTACAGCGTTCACGTTTCTATGATTGTGTGCACCAAACATTACGTCAACTTCATCATCTACTTTGTTTGCCATATCCACGAGTTCACCAGATACTTCCCCGGTCGCTGATTGTTCTACAGGGTTATGCGCTAGAACAACAATAGACTTTACACCCTTTTTCTTAAGAGATTTCGCAGCTTTATTGATCGCTTGTGCTTCATCTATAAATTCAACGCCTGCTGTTCCACTTGGAATGACAATATCCGGCGTGTCTGAGAAAACTACTCCGATGAATCCGATGTTTACTCCTTTAACCTTCTTGATCACATAAGAAGGGAAAATATTTTTCTTCGTCTCTTTATCTATGACGTTAGCAACCACATATGGGAAGTCTGCACCTTTAAAATAACCTGTCTTTTCATGAGTTCCGCCTTTTATCAGACGCATCATCTCATCTATGCCTTCATCAAACTCATGGTTTCCTAGTGTTCCTACATCAAAGCCCATCTTATTCATGATTTCTACTGTTGGCTCGTCCTGCAGCAATGCAGATGTCGGAGAGCTTGCTCCTACCATATCACCAGCATGTACTAAAAGCGTGTTAGGGTTTTCGCGTTCTCTCATCTTTAAATAGCTTGCTAGATAGTCTGCACGCCCAACAGGTTCTCCTGCAACATTACGTGTAATATCAATCTGTCCATGAAAGTCATTTACTCCAAGCAGTTGAACATCTAAGTAACGGCCCTTATGTTTTTGGATATCGTGTTCCTCTGCATGTACGCCTGCGCCGATTGGCGTTAATCCTAAAGCAAGTGCTAAAGCTGATAATGTCTTTTTCATTAAACAAACTCCCCTATCACTCATTTTATAAAAAACTCAACAATTAAAAGTATATATTTTGAAATGTAAAATGATAGAGGATTTTCGTAAAAATGGTGTAAAAAAGCTATATTCCTATAAAAAAGGAATTTATGCCTACACAGCTGGATTCCGGCAGTTAATTTAGTACTTTTATCCCGGTATGCGTTTGAAAAAGGATGTTTAACCCTGTTCGAATTCGTGAATACACACTATAACTTCGTTTAAAGGAGAGGATTGTAAATGGTAAAACCTATCGTACATGAATTTAACTCTCAACAAGAATTGATTGCAGCTGCAAGTGATCTGAAAGCTCGAGGAATTCACGAGGACAACTTATATGTATTATCCCACGAAAAGGATGACACAAAAGATCTCGCTCATGAAGCAGATGTAAATACAATCGGATTAAAAGAAGAAGGACTCGGAACGGCACTCAGCAATGTATTTGAGTCCAGAGGCGATGAGCTTCGCAACAAGATGACAGAACTAGGGTTATCTGATGTAGAAGCAGATCAATATGAAAAGAAGCTCGATATGGGCAAAATTTTATTGTTTGTAAAAGAAGAAGATAAAGTAAATACATTGCCATAAGGTGATGAAGAGAGTTGCTTGTCCAATCGGGCATGCAGCTCTTTTTTTTGCATAATTTTAATCCTTCCTCACTCATACTGAAAGTCTGTTTAGCCTTTTTTATTTCCTTCTTTGATATTGATTGTAGTGGAAGGTACGAGCCTCCTGCGGGACAGGCGGGCAGTCCGAAGAGTGGAAGTGGCTCGTTCAGCCCCGACAAGCAAAAGGTGAATGGGATAGGAAGGCGCCCTTTGCCTTCTGGACCATTTAACTTTTGACCTCGAGGGGCTAGCCACTGCAACTGGACAGGTGAGACACTTATACGGAACGTACGAATGTGGCTCACCGTCTGACCCACGGAAAGCGAGCACCTGCAACGGAAATCAACATCTTTCAAAAGCAGCAATGAGTATGAAAACAGCCTACTAAAATAATTTCCGTTAGAGTATTCACACAAAATCCATATTTTTGAAAAAGTTTCTTCTCATGCGTTTCTTTACAGAAGATAGGGGGAATGAAGAGAAGACGAGGAGGAGTCACTATGAATTTACACAATGGTCAGCTCTATTGGCCTGAAACTTATACAAACACGGGTCAGTACCCGGTTCTTGAAGAAGATATATCGTGTGATGTACTAATTGTTGGTGGAGGCATGGCAGGTGCCCTTTGTGCCCATGTACTCGGTCAAGAAAAAGAACTAGATGTTGTATTGATCGATAGAAGACAGCCCGGTGCAGGAAGCTCCTCAGCAAACACAGGACTTCTGCAATTCTCAAGCGATAAGATGCTGCACGAACTCATTGAACAGCAAGGAGAACAGGATGCTGTCTATTTCTATCAACTTTGTTTACAGGCGTTAGAAGATCTAAAGAAGATGACGTCTGGACTATCCGAAGACCCTGAATTCCGTGAACAAAAGAGCTTTTACTATGCGAGCTCTCCTGAAGATACGTTAAAACTTGAGCGTGAATACGAGGCATTAAAGAAATACGGTTTTCCAGTAGAATACTTAGAACCTCAAGAGATTTCTTCACGTTTTCCTTTTTCAAAACCAGCCGCTCTCGTTACGAGTGGCGATGCAGATGTGAACCCGTATAAGTGTGTACAAATCTTGTTGAAAGATGCAGCTGCTTCAGGAGTGAGAATCTTTGAACACACACCTCTTATTCGAAAAACAAAAACCGTTCACGGCTTTACCTGTGAATCTGAAAAAGGCACCATTTCAGCCCGATATGTTATTTTTGCTACTGGTTATGAGAATGATTTTTTAGCTCAGCAACTAGGAGCAGACCTAAATCGTTCGTACGCGATCGTAACAGAGCCAATCCCATCACTGAAAACGTGGTACGAAGAATGGATGATCTGGGAAACGAAACGCCCTTACCTTTATATGAGAACGACTAAGGACGGAAGAATCGTTGCAGGTGGTCTTGATGAAGATAAAGCTGAAGCGCCTTTAAATGAAGGGCTTATTGAAGAGCGCGGTGAGCGAATTCTTCAAAAAATTAAAGAACATTTTCCTGATATCTCACCAAAAATCTCACATTCTTGGTGTGCGACGTTTGGTGAGTCACATGACGGACTGCCATATATCGGTGAACATCCTAACCGCCTTGGCGAGTATTATTGTTTAGGTTTTGGTGGTAACGGTACCGTCTACAGCATGTTAGGTGCAACCATCATCAAAGACTTGATTACAAAAGGCTTCCACCCTGCTTCACGATTGTTCACGATTGCACGAGCTGTAAGTTTGTAAAACACGATTTATATTTACACGAGGAACCCCGCTCCAATTGAATAAAAAACAATCAACACCCTGTTAACGACCAGTTTACTTGGTCGTTTTTCTTATGCCTTCACACCTATTTTAGTGGATATTACATAAGTGCAACCTCAAGTTAACAAAGTGCACCTGCTAAAATATAGAAAACCATACATTGTTTTACTACAATTGAAGTAGTAAATGAAAGGAGTTCTTCTATGACATTCAGTGAAAAACTTTTTAAGCTTAGAAAACAAAAAGGTCTCTCACAAGAGGCGCTGGCCGAACAATTAAACACAACCAGACAAGCAATCAGTAAATGGGAAAACGGTCAGGGTTTTCCTGAAACAGAAAAGCTATTGATGCTCGGTAACATTTTTGAAGTATCCATTGATTTCTTATTGAAAGATACTGTTGAACAAAGTCTTGAGAATGAAAATGGTTATTATGTAAGCAAAGAGATGGCTGAGGGATACCTCCTATCTCAAAACAAAGTTTCGAAATACCTTGCCCTTGGATTTAGCCTTTTAATCTTTTCAACGATTCCTTACTTCTTATTTAAAGAAGAGCCGATCATCTTTACCCTTTTAACGATACTAATAGCGGTTTTCGGGATCGGAACCATTACAGCCGGAATCATAAAAGAAGATCGATATAGCTTACTTAAGAAAGAGATGCTGATTTTTGACCAACATTCTTTAAAAGAATTGAAAATGAGATACGAAGAGATAAAAAGTAAATATACTGTGGTAATGATGATCGGAATTTGCTCAATTGTTGGAGGAGCGATCTTCTTTTTAATCATAAAAAAAGAATGGGTGGATGTAGATATTTTAACTCCGTACAACCCGATTTTTATTGCATTGATTGCCATCGGGGTCTACATTTTGGTTCGTACTCTATCCATCATTGATGCTTATCGCATTTTGGTCAAAAATGAAGAGCATGTGAACACTCTAAATAATAGTTTGATGAAAAAAGTGAAGAAGAAAATCAATGATCTCTAAAAGAAAATCTAAGGCTAAATACCTTCTTCACACAAGCAAAAATTACTTTTGATTCATTTTGATTCTGTCTACCCTTTATGAATCAACGTTTGTGCTTCAATCCTTGAATAACCTAATTGACAGCGTTTACATTAATTTGAATAATGAGAGTAATAGAGCGCGCTATTACTTGTAAAAACTTGAGGGCAATGTTCATTTTACAGACAACCCCGTTATTCATTATGAATAACGGGGTTTTTTTTATTCTAAAAAAGGAGTGAATAACACATATGAAAAAGAGTTTATTCGTTTCAGCTGCACTTACTTTGTCATTAACGTTCTCAAACCTTCCTTTTCAAGACAGCCAACAATCCGTAGAAGCTGCTAGTTTTAACAAAGTTAACTATGGTCAAGATGTCATCTATCAGATTATGACCGACCGTTTCTCAGATGGTAACACTTCAAATAACCCTACTGGAAATCTGTTCAGTGGCGACTGTTCCAACCTTCGAAAATATTGCGGTGGTGACTGGCAAGGAATCATCAATAAGATCAACGATGGTTATTTGACAAATATGGGTGTTACGGCACTTTGGATCTCTCAGCCTGTTGAGAATGTGTACAGCGTATTGAATGATGCTGCTGGCACAACTGCCTATCACGGCTATTGGGGGAGGGATTTTAAGAAGACCAATCCTTATTTCGGAAGCATGACTGACTTTCAAAACTTGATCAATACTGCTCACGCTAAAGGCATCAAAGTCATTATTGATTTTGCTCCAAACCACACATCTCCAGCATCTGAGGACACGCCAAGCTATATGGAGAACGGTAAACTTTATGACAACGGAACACTTGTCGGTGGATATACGAACGATACAAAAGGTCTGTTTCATCACAACAAAGGAACGAATTTCTCCTCGATAGAAGATGGTATCTATCGTAACCTGTATGACCTCGCTGATTTTAACCACCAAAACCCAACCGTAGATACGTACTTCAAGAATGCGATCAAACAATGGCTGAACATGGGAATCGACGGTATTCGGGTAGATGCTGTCAAACATATGCCATTCGGCTGGCAAAAA
The DNA here is from genome assembly GCF_015903855.1 of Fictibacillus sp. 18YEL24. Classification (GTDB taxonomy): domain Bacteria; phylum Bacillota; class Bacilli; order Bacillales; family Fictibacillaceae; genus Fictibacillus; species Fictibacillus phosphorivorans_C. Next base: position 164,619 of record NZ_JACZDT010000002.1, on the reverse strand, counting down.
ACATTTATGGAAACGATCAATACTCATCAGCCTGTCTTCACATTTGGGGAATGGTTCTTAGGAGAAAATGAAGTCGACCAAAATTATTATGATTTTGCAAACAAATACGGAATGTCTCTGCTGGATTTTCGTTACGGCCAAGAATTACGTCAAGTGCTTCGCAACAATTCAGACAATTGGTATGGCTTTGACAGTATGATCACAGAAACCCAAACCAAATATGAACAGCCGATCGATCAAGTAACATTCCTTGATAATCATGATATGGATCGTTTTCATACGAGCGGAGCGGATACGAAAAAAACCGATCTCGCGCTTACCGTTATGCTCACATCACGCGGTGTTCCTAATATCTATTATGGAACTGAGCAGTATATGACGGGTAACGGAGATCCGAACAACCGAGGAAAGATGACATCATTCAATCAAACAACAAAAGCTTATCAAATTATTAAAAAGCTTTCTACACTGCGAAAGACGAATCAGGCACTTGGCTTCGGAAAAACAAAACAACGCTGGATCAACAATGATGTTTACGTATACGAAAGACAGTTTGGAAACGATGTTGTCTTAGTCGCAGTAAACAAAAGCACATCTACGAGTTATAACGTGAGTGGAGCTGCTACATCGCTACCAGCCGGAACTTATACTGATCAGTTAACAGGTCTCTTAACGGGGAGTTCTATTACGGTTTCTGGTGGTACGATTGCAGCATTCGACCTTTCACCAGGTGAAGCAGCCGTTTATGCACATAACGGAAGCAGTTCGACTCCGGTTATCGGTGGAATCGGTCCAGTCATGGCGAAACCAAGCAATACGCTCACGATCAGTGGTGATGCATTCGGAACCTCGACTGGTTCTGTAAAGATAGGCACCGTGAATGCAAGTGTTCAATCATGGAGCAACGACGAGATCAAAGTGACAGTTCCTGCAGTTGCAGCAGGCAGCTACCAAGTCACCGTAACAAATTCTTCAGGAACGGTAAGTACTGGCTACGGACCGATTGATATCTTATCTGGATCACAAAGTTCCGTGCGATTCTTGATCAACAATGCTTACACGAGCAACGGACAGAGCGTATATGTTGTAGGAAACACAGAAGAACTCGGAAACTGGAATGCAGCAAAAGCCGTTGGACCTTTTTACAATCAAATCATAGCAGCGTATCCAACATGGTACTACGACATCAGCGTGCCCGCGGGTACTGCACTAGAATTCAAGTTCATCAAAAAAGATTCCGCAGGAAATGTAGTCTGGGAAAGCGGAACAAATCATACGTTCACTACCCCATCTTCCGGCCCTGGAACTACGATCAATAATTGGCAAAACTAAAGAAAACAAAGAAACGACCCTGATTAAAGGGTCGTTTCTTGTTCTTTAATCTGAGTCCCTAAAGGAGATTGTAACTAAACCTTCTTAAAAAGACATCATTGAATAGTTGATTGGAGTGGAAGGTGCGAGACTCCTGTGGGACAGGCGGGCAGGTGAGACACTTAAGAGTGAAACGAACAAATGTGGCTCACAGCCTGCCCCGCGGAAAGCGAGCATCCTGCAACGGAAATCAACACTTTCAATGTATTTTTTATGAAGCATTCGGTGCAGCAGCAATCTGCTTGCGAATAAACTCAATCGAACTTTTGTTAAAAAGCTCCGGCTGATCAACATTACATACATGTCCGCAATCTTTAATAGTTAAAAGCTTTGAGTGCTTCTTCTTATCGATGAACGCCTGAATCGGCGGTAAGAACATATAATCTTCCTCACCCATGATGTAAAGCGTTGGGATCGGAATTTCTTTTTTAGTTAACTTTTGCAGAAATGGATTGATCTTCAATGTGAGCTTAAACCATCTCTTGAACTCTTTTTGACAAAGCTTTTTCGCTTCTCCAATAAACAAAGAACGCGAAGCTTCATGTCTTTTTTTCGGCATGATCACCCAAGCAAATAAGCTGTAAAGCCACATGTACGGGATGAACGATTTACAAAGGTTACCCATCGCAATCAAGAACCGCGAGCGGAAATTCATTTTTGTAACCGCGCCGCCAAGTGTCATAGAAGCGACTCGATCAGGATAGAGCTCTGCGATCGTTTGAATAAGAATCGTACCTAAAGAGATGCCTACAAAGTGTGCTTTTTGAATCTTTAGATGATCCATTACTTCAAGCACATCGAGGCTGACTTCTTTAAACGAATATTTTTTTAATAAAAATGTATCGGATTGTGATTTGCCATGACCTCTTAGATCCACAAGCAAAATATTAAAATGTTGTTTAAATTCTCTTAGCTGTTTATACCAAATGGATGAACTGCCCCCAGCTCCATGGACGAAAATCACCCATTGATGATTTTTTTCGTGTGTGTACGTTTTGTAATGAAGCAACAAGTACTCCTCCTAGTGGTTCAAACATTCTGTAAATTTTCCAGCCTTCATTTTAACATAAAAACTTATATTTTGTACCCGTTTCCACGGAAAAGAATGTGTACAAACTGGAAACATAACCACAATGTATTTATACTGTAACTATATAAACGAAGTAATCGTCAGGAGGTTTCACAAAATGGCTAAAGAAAGTTCATTTGATATCGTTTCACAGGTAGATCTATCAGAAGTAGACAATGCGATTAATATCGCGACAAAAGAAATTACAACTCGTTATGATTTTAAGGGTAGTAAAAGTGAGATCACACTAGACAAATCTAGTGAAGAACTCGTTTTAGTTTCCGACGACGAGTACAAGCTAGAGCAGCTAAAAGACGTCTTGATCACAAAGCTGATCAAACGCGGCGTACCAACTAAAAACTTGGATTACAGCAAAATAGAGCAAGCATCAGGTGGAACGGTTCGCCAACGCGCTAAGCTTGTAACTGGAATCGATAAAGACAACGCAAAGAAAATCAATGTGCTGATCAAAAATTCTGGACTTAAAGTGAAAAGCCAAGTTCAAGATGATCAAGTTCGTGTAACAGCAAAGAGCCGAGACGATCTTCAGCAGATTATTGCCCTTGTTAGAGAAGCAAACCTGCCGATCGACGTGCAGTTCATCAATTACAGATAAAAAGGTTCTAACAAAAAGGATGACTCAAAAGCTAATAGCTTTTGAGTCATCCTCTTTTTATACGGTTTTTTTCTGATCAGGTGAATCGAGCAGTTTCATCTGTTCGAGTTCAATCCTCATCTTTTGGGTTTCGATCACATAGTTGTCATGCTTTAAACGTTCCAGTTCTATCTCATCTTGTAGCATCTTATGTTTAAGTTTCGTCTGTTGTTGAAAATGACCTAGTACGATTGCAATAATGGGAATTGAGAATATCATAATGACTGTAATTGTTCCTGTCATGGTATTCCTCCTAGAAATTATTACCTTCTATCCCAATAATAACAAATATTCATGCTGTTCGTACAGGTTATTCGTTAAGCTGTTTTCGTCAACATTCGCACTTCATTTTAAAAAATGCTCTTAAGAGACAGCTTCTTTTACACCGTTTTTAATAATTTCCTCTGTCAATCTAGCCAGTTCTTTAGCGTCTTGATGCTGTTCTGGATAAATCGGCGGATGAACAGTAAGGTGAACGTCCGCTGGCTTGATCCAAAACTTTTGTTGTTCCATAATTTTATAAGAACCGTTAATCGTAACGGGAATGATCGGAACACCAGATTTAGTCGCTAGTTTAAAACTTCCTGCTTTAAACTCTGACATTTCGTCGCCTTTACTTCTCGTTCCCTCAGGAAAAATAACAAGAGATGTTCCGTTCTTCAGCAGTTTAGCTCCTTCATTGATCGCTTGCACAGACTGCCTTACATTCTTACGGTCCATGAACAAACAGTTCAACTGCTCCATCCATGTCCCGATAAAAGGCATCTTCTTGACCTCGATCTTTGAGATGAAGGCTTTTGGTTTCTCGATATAGCCTAAAAGAATCGGAATATCGAAGTTACCTTGGTGATTGCTGACAAAAAGAACAGCTGTATCTTTCGGAATATGTTCCTCACCACTCACCGATACTCGCGTTCCACTAAGCTTAACGAGCGAAGTTGACCACTCTTTTACTTTCTGATCAACCAACCGGTCACGCTCTTCTATCTTTCCGGCATTGTAAAACTTTTTTACGCGGTTTAATGAGGGGATCAACTTTAATAAAATTCCCCAAAAATAAATAAACCAAATAATCGTTCTCACACGTTTCCCCCGCTTTACATGATGATTAATTTTCCATACTCTCGAGATGGCTGTTTTCTTAGTGATGCTGCTGGAAATATAAACGTCCATGGCATACTTGTTTCAGCAGGAACTTCCAGCGTATAACGAGAATCCATGTCACCAATCGTATGCTCCTCTTCTATATACAACACTTTTTTGCCGATTAAAGAGAAAGGCTCTCTTGAATAATTATTTACAAGCACCGTCACTAAAAATTCTTCCTTATGATTATAAGCTGTTTTCAATATCACAGCCTGCTGTCTCACATGTTCATCTGAATGCAACTCTGAAAAGACCTGTTCTATCTCTTCTCTGTCTTGGCGGGCTATAGTCTTGTCCCATGCAGATTCGAACTCCAGTTTTTGCAAGAATATCCCCTCCTTTGAACCATATTATCATATTTTATTGCAAACCACTGTATTTCAAACAATAAGCCGCAAGAGCTCAGTCACTCCACGGCCTCATATTCTTATATATAATTATTCAAAAACAGAACTTGCTGCTTCGATGAGCTTCGTTTTCTCCGCTTTTCTGTCTGTATCTTCCTTTATTAAATACTCCATTCTATAGAATAACCCATCCTTCTTCCAAGCAAGGATAGGAAGATCATTACTGCCTGAAAAATAAGCATCCGTTCCATTACTAAGCTCCACTTCGTCTTTCGTTTCTAACTTCTCGGTCTTAGGAAGAAAATTAGATACTCGATAAGCTAAATAAACATTCTGCCCTTCTTGTTTCGGATAAAAAACAGAATCTACAAGGATATTCCGTTTTTCACCCCAATCTGAGATCTGATAGGTTGAAAGAGCGACTTTAAACGGCAAGCGATCAGGCAATTCCAGTGAGAACGGAACAGCTTTAAGTGTTTTTTTCTTAGAAACTTGGTCGTAATAACGAGGATAAGCACCTTTTGGATGGTCTTGCAGTGTTAAGTTTTTATCGTTCAACGTTCTTTTTTCTTCACTAGAACACCCTGCAAGCAAAACTGCTATGATTACGAATACGAACCAACCCCACTTTTTCATCCGCTTCACCCGCTTCTCTTATTTTTTAAAGAAAGATGAAATCTCAACACGCCAATTGTGATCGCACGTCGCTTGTATCGTTCCTCTTTTTAAAATATAGTTTGCCATCAGTTCTGACATATCGATTGGAATATCCTTCACCACGCGTTTTCCCTTAAACATAGGATAATCACCGCCTCCACCAGCACGATAGTTGTTCATCACTACCTCATAAAAGGAGTCGTTTTCGATCGGTTTTCCTTTATACATCAAAGTCACAATGCGGTGTCCGATCGGCTTTGACAGGTCGATTACGTAATCGATACCTTCCCACATGTCGTAGTTATAGTGCTGAGGCTTTGGAATTGAAAACGCTGGATTGATTATCGGATCACCCTCTTCGTTCACAGAAAAATAAGAAGCTGACCGTTCTAATGCATCCTTCATATCTCGCCCTGTAATCTCTATCACTTTTAAAGTGTTTGGGTACACATAGTTTGAAACGATATCACGCATCGTTATATGTTTTGAGAATCCTTTGGAATGATCATCGAATAGAGCAGTACTTGAAATATCTACACCTGCCGCTTCCATCTGCACTTTATTAATGAATTCAATAAACGGATGATCAGATAGCCTCGTTAACATCGGATCAGTAATCGTCATGTCTCCGTCTACTTGTCCTAAAGCTTGATCCAGCCATTTCTGTGTTTCACTCTCATAAGGCTGAATGAGATCCAGCACCTGTTGATCAGGTTTGTATTCACTCACAGAAATCAGTTTTGCTCGTTTATTCTTCACTTTCCATGAATCACCCTCACCATGGACCTTTATTTCTACATACCCTATCTCAGTTCCTTGTGTTCCAGGCATAATGATCGTGACGAAGTTCACTTCACCTTCAAGCAAGCGATGCTGATGACCTGTTAAAAGCACATCGATCCCTTCAACCTCCATACAGAGTTGATATGCTTGGTTCTCTTTCGTGAGGGATTCCGTCGGTTTCCCTGTTCTGAGATCTCTCTCAAACCCACCATGATAAGAAACGATCATGACATCTGATTTCGACCGTAAATAAGGAACCCATTTCTTTGCCGTCTCCACCGCATCTAGAAAGGAAAGGCCTTTAATATGATCAGGATTCTCCCAGTTCGGTACATATTGTGTTGTTAATCCTAAGAGCGCTACTTTTATTCCACACTCAAATGTTTTGATCACATAAGGTTGTCCAAATACCGGTTTCTCTGTTCCTTGGTGTACGATATTAGCCGAAAGCCAAGGAAATTTAGATTCTTCAATCGTCTTATATAGATAAGGAAGACCATAATTAAACTCATGATTTCCTATTATTGCAGCATCATAGTTCAGTTCATTTAATACATGAACCATCGGATTAACATCACTTTGCTCTGTTTTTGCGTGATAGTAAGTGAGTGGTGTTCCTTGGATGAGGTCTCCATTATCAATGAGGAAGGTGTTGAGGTGGTTAGACATGTTTTCTTTTATAAGTGCTGCCATTTTTGCCAACCCTATATCTGCTTTTTCATTGTTAGCGTATGTTAACGGGAGAACATAGCCGTGAATATCGCTTGTCACATAAATATGAATGGATTGTTCCATGCCTTCTCCCCACCTTCTTAATTATTTTTATAACCTAAATTATACCATCAGTTTCTAACCCTCACTTTAAAAATTCGTTGATGATATTCGACAATATTTCCAGGGGAATGATTGTTATTCTACAAAAACTTACAAAGAGCCACTATGGATAAATTATTAACGTCCAACAAAATCTTTTTATGAAATTTTTGAAATTTTTTACAAGGAAATACGTTTGATATAACGAATAGTATTACTTTGTCGTTTTATAGAAAATAGGGGGATCTATCATCATGAATACGAATGTAAAAACAAAAAAGAAAAAGAAAAGAAATCAATCCAATTACAGATCTTTATTACTTCCTTTTGCAGTCGTTTTAATTTTGATCGCAGCTGTGATCTGGAATAACGTAAGACAAGAGACAAAGCTTCCTGATCCTGATTGGAGCCGATCGATAAGCACGCCCGCTCAATCCATCAGCGCTGAACCAACTGTTATAAAAAGAGATGACCAATATTATGCTTATACTCATCAAAAAGACGGTTTACAGGTGACAACTTTAGACGAAAAGCTAAATCTAGTCTCTGAAAAAAAAGAGAATCTTGCTCTGGATGAAAGAGCGAACTATTGGACAAACGGGAAACAGATCGCCTTTATCTCTCGTGGTGAGCTCATTCTGTATGAAGACGGAAAACAAACAGTTATAGATAAAGATGTAGATCTTTTAGCTGATGCAAAAGATCGATTTGCTTATTCAAAAGGTAATGAAGTATTTGTTTATATGCCTGAAGATGGAAAGAGTCAATCTATCTTTACAGCTAAAGAAAAGCTATCAGAATTATCAGGTCACCCAGCATCTCAATCATTTATCCTGACTGTTGGTGAAAAAGTAGAAATGGAAGCTTTTTATTTAAAAGAAGCTGACGGAAAATATAACGCTCAATCTATTACGCGATACAGCAAAACACCGACAGATAAGATCTATAACTTCCGCTTTGCTGAAGCAGATGATCAAGTTCATTTTATGTATACCTTTTATTCTTCTAAACAAGGAACGAAGACGTTCAAAACGTTTTACGGTGCGGCACCAACGGATCAGCTTACAGCAATTGATTTCAGCAATGTTAAGCTATACAGCTCAGAGCTTGGTTATGAGATCGAGAATCCTTCCTACCAGCAGTTGAACGTAGAAAATAACAAACCTATCATCCTATTTGCAGCGAAAGGACCGATTTCTACTAAAAAGGAAGCGGGCAACATTTACAAAGCTACCTTAAGTGGCGACAAGTGGGAAGCAGCACGAATCAGTACAACGAGTGATTTTTCAGTCTATCCGTTACAGGTAGATGAAAAGACGATTGCTTGGTTAAAAGCAGAATCTGTCAGTGATTATAGACTTTATTTAGCAAGCAAAGATTCAGAGATTAAAAGTGCAAGTAAAAAAATGGGGAAACAAGATTTATATACTGCCACGTTTGACGCGTTTACGGCTTTCGTTGTATCGTTCATCGCTATGACAAACGCATTCATTTGGGTAGTGCCTTCTGTTTTGTTCTTAGGCATCCTCTATTTTGTACGGATAGACGTTATTGAGGATGAAAAACCTTGGGCGAAATGGACTGCAATTGGACTTTTTATGATCACCCAGCTTTATGTCATTCAGTCTTTGTTTAACAACACATTCTATACACTAGCACCAAAATACCTTACCTTTACCGGAAGCTCATTCATCATTCCTCTGATTGTTTCCGCGATAGCACTGTGGGTAATGCAGGTAGCTAGAGATAAGGATTGGGGATTATTTGCACAAGTCTCTTATTTTATCGGACTTACCGTATTGTTCGAACTCTTTGTTGTTGGGACGTATGTTTACTAGAAGAATAGTTGATAGTAACTAAAAGCACTGCTGTTAAGACCGCAGTGCTTTTGCATATTTTGTAAATAATATTTAAATCATAATATAAAAAAGAGTGATAAAAATAAGGATTATTGCAGAAACTGCTCCTAGCAAGACTGCTGTTATATTTGTTTTTCGAGTATAACCTTTTAGATCCTGTGCAGATTTCGAGCTATCAACTTTTTTAACGTGAATAAAGAGACTTAAATTTGATAACCCGAGTAAAAAAATAAGCATCAGTACCATATAACGAATATCAAATTTAAGAAAATCTCCTGATATATCTCTATTCAAGTATGCTTGCATGAATAAAAAACTACTAGTAATCAACATCCATGTATAATTTATCTTTCTTTGTTTCTTCCATTCAACACCCATTTTTTGTTTTTCGTATAGACTTACCTTCTCATAAATATAAAAAAGTGATTTGGTCGAGTTAATTCGGATAAACCCTATAATGGATTGAATAAGTAACACCACTGCCAGAGTTATAAAAAATTGAGAAGATGTTACACCGATAATTTGAATTACGATTAAATAAAAAGTTACAAGAATAAGTAGAAGTACATTCATTAAGATAAACTGCTGCCTTCTCAACTTCTTAATTTCATCCAATGTCATATGCCTACCTCCTACTCATTAATGCAATCTTTGTAAATCACCCTTTTGTAAAATACAACAAGATATATATTCGATTTAATAACTATTTATCCTCTTTGGGCTGAAACGACAAGTCAGTAATAGAAGCATGGAGATAAAATAAGCCAGCTAATTAATAATTAATTAGCTGGCTTATGCTTTATTACTCTCTAATAAGCTCCCAAACTCTCAGGACTCGGATACACGTATGGATCTTTAATTGGCTTAATTTTTTCTAGAGACTCAACCTGCACTAATGGCAGACGGACTTTGTTTAACTCTGTTTCATCGATGATTCCTGTAACGGTATACCATTCATCCGCTTTAAGTTTGGATACTCCATCGCCTTCAATGATGGTTCCATATACAACGGCATCCGCACTGCAGCAGTTCATTGAAAAGCGCGCAATAACGGCTTGATTTTCGCTCATTCCGTCTTCACGATACACAAATCCTGTCGTTTCGATTTCTTTTCCTTTGAACTTGTCCAGGTAGATGTCCAAAACAGTCATCGTATCGAGATAGTGATCAGATGTTACTTTCACTTTATCCTTCGCCAACTGTTCTTTTCCGAACTTCTTATAATACGCCGTAACATCATAAGTCTCGACCGGATTTTCTTCCTTAACGTTCTTTTCCATCTCTTTAATATAACCTTCTGGATCATCTAAATAGGCTTCCACATCAATATTTTGTGTAGTGGTTACCTTACCGTCATCCGTTTTCTGAGCTGGTTTAGCATACAGTCCCGTTCCGTAACGAATGCCGCGCTTTTCCGCGACTGAGCTGTCCATCGCTTTTTCAGGAATCATGAATCCTGTAAGAAGAGGAATCACAAAGATCATATAGATAAAGAAATGCTTGAGCGGCCTTCCCTTTGGTGTATGATCCACACCACATCCACATGCATCATCATGCTGTTCATCAGATCGTCTAAAGAACTGCATCACACCTAAAATCCCTAAGATGCCGATCGCAAAATAGACAAAGATATGCATTTTCGGTGCTACATAATAGTTCAGCTTCCCTGTTGTGATTAATCCGATCAGCAGGAGCATGAAACCGATTAAGATGATACCTCTTAAATACGTATGAAAATCATGACTCTCTTTGTTCATCGTATCCTACCTCCCTTTCTATGCCACAAATTGATACACCATCGTTACAGCAAATACAGTCAGCGTTATTAGTCCCATTAACACAAATACAAAGCGTGTCTTAAAATAAGCGAACATCATAAGCATGTTCTTTACATCAAGCATCGGACCGTATACCAAGAACGCGATTATCGAACCTACCGTAAACGTGCTTCCGAATGATGCTGCGATAAAGGCATCCGCCTCTGAACAAATAGATAGCAAGAAAGCCAGACCCATCATTAATCCTGTTGATGACCACTCATTGCCTCCTAGCGCCAATAGATCATTGCGATTGATAAATACTTGGAACATACTCGCTAAAAATGCACCAAAAATAAGGAATTTCCCAGTATCAAAGAACTCATCAGATGCATGATACACCGTTTGTTTCCAGCGACTCATCGTAATACCATGTGAATGATCATGAGCTCCATGTTCTATGTGTGATCTGAGTTGATCTTTATTACGAAAAGCCCAATATACGATCAATCCAATAATGATCGCCACAAGAAGTGCCAGTCCAATTCTTCCATATACGACTGCCATATTGTTACGGAACGCATAAAAAGTGGATAGGATAACGACTGGGTTTACGATTGGTACGGTTAATAAGAAAACCGTTCCAAGGTGCAGCGGAAGTCCTTTTTTAATCAAGCGTCTTACGACAGGTATGATCGCACACTCGCAGACAGGAAAGATGATTCCCATGAACAAAACGACTCCGATACCTAAGAATGGATTTTTAGGTATCAACCGTTGAATATGCTGTTCTGTTACAAAAGTTTGGATTAAAGCCGAAACAAAAACTCCTAATAAAATAAAAGGAACCGCTTCTATTAAAATACTTAGAAACACCGTGTTCACATGCATGATGGAACTTGGTAAGTTATCAAATACAGAATCATTTTTTATTTCTTCCATAAACAGAAAAGAAATAATAAAGATAGCCAGCAATAAAAGCCCTATCATTTCTTTTCTTACGACATCTCTTGTTGCGAGGTCCTTCATCGTCTAACGCTCCTCTACCCATCTGTTTAATTTATTTATACACTAGTTTCGTTATGAATTAAATCTAGTATTTTCACACAAAATTTATAGGAATGCACCCTATATTTAATCGTAATTATTCCGTTTTGTAAAGAGCAAAAAAAGAAACCAAGGTGAATTACCCTTGGTTTGCTAAACGTTTATATAATGCATGTGTTCCGCTATCTTCTTCACCCATCTCAGCAAGCTCATCGTATAGCTTTTTCGCGAGTTGTAATCCTGGTGTCAATAAGCCCATCTCTTCAGCTGATTTCAATGCGATGTTCATATCTTTTATAAAATGTTTTACGTAAAAGCCAGGAGCAAAATCTCCTTTTAAAATTCTTGGTCCAAGATTGCTGAGGTTCCAGCTTCCTGCAGCACCAGATTCAATACTTTTCAGCACGTTCTCTGGGTCTAATCCTGCTTTTTCCGCGTAAAGAATCGCTTCGCAAACTCCCATCATACCTGAGGCGATCGCAATCTGATTGCACATTTTCGTATGCTGACCAGAACCAGCTTTTCCTTGATAAACAACGTTCGTACCCATTTTAGAGAAGATCGGTTCCATATCGTGGAATGCGGACTCTGAACCTCCTACCATGATGGATAATTTAGCGTCTCTCGCACCAATATCCCCGCCAGAAACGGGTGCGTCAAGCGTCGCGATATTCTTTTCAGCAGCCGTCCGTTCAATTTTTTGTGCCAGCTGTGGACTAGAAGTTGTCATATCGATTAAATAAGAACCTTCTTTGGCGTGAGCTACTAATCCCTCTGCACCTAAGTAAACTTCTTCTACATCTTTCGGATAGCCGACCATCGTGATGATCACATCACAGTTTTGAGCGATTTCTTTTGGTGTGTCTGCCCATTTAGCTCCTTTTTCAAGAAGATCTTCTGCTTTTGCTTTCGTTCTCGTATAAACATGGACTGGATAACCTGCATTCATCAAGTGACCGGCCATGCTTTTCCCCATTACACCTGTTCCGATAAATCCAACACTTTGCAAATGTCCTCACTCCTTTCACCTATTATAACGAAGAATAACGAAAATAAAAAAGACACCGCTTATTAAGCGATGACCTCTCCTTGAAGAATGCGTTCGATCTTTAGTTGAGCTAGCTCATAATCCATATTTAAATTTGTTAACATCGATAGCATGTCATCGTTCGAATGCTTTTTAAAAAGTTGGTATAAATTCGGTTTTCTTCTCTTGATTATGGTCATCATCTCGATAGTAGGCAATGTTCTGCCGGTTGGTTTAATACGTAAAAAAGAGCGGATGTATTGTGTGAAAGCGGGTATAGCCTCTACAGTATCTGGTAGTGTGTCTAATAGCTCCTGAAGTTTCAATAATGAATCAATCAGTTCTTTGTTTCTTTCCACGAATTCGTCCCTCATCTTTCTCCGATATTGTGTTACTAGGTTAAAATTTCGCCTATTTAGGCAATTCATAATAAATATCGGCAGTTTCATAGAAAGTTTAATGAGGGGTCTGACCCCACACAATTTATTTTCCACACTCATTTACTCTTCAGCACTTAAGAGAATATACTTCATTTACGGCCAACCACATTCCTCTTTTCAAGATCTTGGTCATTTAAACAAACATGAAATGCATCCAATCTTACTAGTACACTGCAACACCTTTTGACCTGTTTCTTTTCCTTTTATGTAAATCCCGCACAGTCCTTTAGGGGTATCTTTCATTTCCCTTATAAGTCCACCCTACTGTTTATTCGTTTTCGTATTTACGCACCTGTATATAAATGGTAAATTGAACTTGTCGACAAAGGGGTCCCGTATTACGGCAGGAGGTTTGGAATATGAAAAAACATCTAGTTACTAGTGTTTTAGCATTCTGTCTCACAGCTTTTTCGGTACCAAGTGCTTTTGCTCAAAATCAGATTACGTATAAAGATGAAATCCTAAGTATGCAGCCAGATTTAACATCAGCTGAGTTACTTTCTAGTGTTCAAGCTATCGCAAAGAACACAGGCGCTACAGAGGATGCACTTCTAAAAAAAATCTACGAAGAATTAAAACATGATCAAACAAAGAGCAAGGAAGAAAAGCAACAAAGCGGTAAGGTCGGTACAATGGGTAGCAGCGGAGGAACTGTTTCTGTTGGACCTAGCTCGAAAGGAAACTTCTATTACACCGCATCTCAAACCGCCTACATGAATCATGGACACGTGGGCATGTATTACTCAAGCGACGTCATTGTTGAATCTGTACCTGAAACAGGTGTACGGACGATCTCAACCACTCTACGAAAAGTGGATCAAGGAGACGCACAGGTCAAATCGGTTACAACAAGCTCGTCAAACCGTGATAATGCTGCAAACTGGGCATTTAGCCGCGTAGGCATTGATGCATATTCTTATAACTTCGTGACCAACCGTTCGACTTCACATATCGGTGATAAAAACTGTTCCAAACTGGTCTGGTCGGCATATAAATTAAATGGAAACTTAGATTTAGACGTAGATGGCGGGTTAGGAGTATATCCTCGGGATGTCCGGGATGCGCCTGGCACACAGCTCGTCCGGAATATATAAAAAATAATAAGGCGATAAGGACGTGTAACTACGAACTTATTGCCTTATTTCTTACAAAAGGAGAGTACAGTGAAGAAAATATTATTTTTTTCTTTAGTCACACTTTTCGTCGGAGGCCTTGTTTATCAATTTTTCTTTAACCAACATATCAGTGCTTCACTTTCAGTCAAAAAGGAGGCAATAAAGGAAAAAGATTTCTTATCTGATAAAAGAGCTGTTCTCTATTTTTCAACGACTGCGGACCAAGACATGGATGGTAGAGGAATCAGCCTTGCTGTTTTCATCAATGACAAAGGGGAAGCAGATGCCTTTAAGATGAACGGCTTAGAGCTTGGAAGTGTTGCTGCAGGAAATAACGAGGTTCTATTAGTCGATAGAGATAAAATTCGTTTAGTCGGAGATACCTATAAAGAGTTTAATATGAAGAAATCACAGTACACGGGTGAAAGAACAGGTTATCTCGAGAAAGAAAATTTATTTTTTACTCTTTTTAATTCTGGCTTTAATTCGAACGGTGGCTATGATTCAAATATTTTATATGGTAATGAAAAGGGATTTCATAAAGATAATATTCCTTATTATATTGGAACTTCCGGGGTGGATAAGGATGAGATCATCGCACTAACAGAAAATATCGAGGCAAGTGAATATTTTTTACGAAAAATAACGCCCTCAAAAAATAATTTGGAAATTCAAGATATCATTCAAATAGAAAAGCCTAAAAATTCTAGCTTAAGTGGATCTTCTCCCATCCTTGCCGACAATCAATACTACTACATGATCTTAGAGAGTATACCCGAGAACGGTGTATCCAATATCTTAAATTCAGACGTTATACTTTATCGCATCAACAAGAAGACGTTACAACAAGATGAATTTACTATCTCTACTTATCGAAACGAAAAAAACCTAACCGCACATTATCCATTCAATACTAGAAACTCTGCCCATTTATATAACGACATCTTATACTACGCTAACGGACTAGGTGAGGTATTTGCATTTGATACAAAAACTCAAGAAATGACGAAAAAATTCACCATGAAGAACGTTAGAAAAGATGGCGTTCGATTTCATGAGCAACTCTTCTATAAAGATGACAACCTTTACGTCGTAAGACATGACGAAAAACTAAAAGAAAAATATTACATCGAACACTATTCCTTAACCGAAGGAAAGAAGATAGAGAATATTAAAATCAATGGTTTAAACGACATCCTAAAATCGATCAAAGGCAAGTCTGTCTATTCCTATGACTTCAAGATGCTAAAATAAAAAAATGTGAGTCTAGGACTTATTCAAGTTCCAGGCTCACATTTCTTTTTATCTTCACTCGATAAATAACGATCGAGATGACGACCAAAATCGTATACACGATAAACACGTTACGATAGATAGCTTCTAATGCGATCCCTTGCTGTCCCTCAATTAACAGTCCAGCAACAGCTACACCGAGCGCTCCACCAAAAAACTGCACAAGCTGAAGCATACCCATTCCAGAACCTACTTCATCCTCGCTTAAGATTCTAGAGTTTTCATTAGCTAAGCTTGACGTTAAGCTAGAAAACCCGATACTCGTAAACATATAAAAGATTGCTGTCAGATAGAATGCCTTTGTTGCAAAAAGAGAAAACAGCACGACCGACAACAACAGTGCTACAAGCCCTGTTCGCATGACAGGCAGGTTTCCAAATCGATCAATCCACCGTCCCACATAAATTGCGGCTAACGCGGAAAGCATGGCACCTGGAAAAATAACAAACCCAATCGTAGCTGGTTCTTTTCCAAATAAGTTCGACAACATGACGGGCATCACGAACAACAGCGCAAAATGGGTCATGAACGCGATGAGTCCAATGATTAAGAGCGATACGTAGAGCGTGTTCTTAAATAAACTCACACGGATAAACGGATCTTCCTTCTTCTTTGAATAAAATACGAGTGTGCCAAAGAATAGGACACTCAATACCAGCAAGTACCACGAAAACGAAGAAAGATAGAGTAATAATGAAGTTACTCCGCCACCTGTTAACAGTGCACCCACAAAGTCGAACGATCCTTCCCGTTTTTGTTCAACAGGCAGATAGACCTTAAATACTGGCAGCAACAGTAGCACGAGACCTGTTACGATGAAAAGAAAATTCCACCCTAACAATTGTGTGATACCGCCTCCGATTACAGGTCCTAATCCGAAACCAAGAGACGCCGCTGATGAGATTAACGACATGGCACGCCCTCTTCTTGAAATCGGAATATATCTTGTGGCAAGCACCATTCCTAGCCCTGGAACCGCACCCGCTCCCATTGCTTGAACCATACGACTGATCAATACAAACTCAAAACTATTTGAAAAATAACCGATGATGGAGGCGATTCCTAAGATGATGACACCTGTAAATAATAATCTTCCAATCGGTATAAAATCTGACAATCTACTGAATGTGATCGTCGATAAGGCAAACACGATCGAATAGCCTGAAACAATCCATGATCCTGCAGTAGGACTCAGATCAAATTCCGAGATAACACTCGGCAATGCCACATTAAACATCGTCGTGTTCATGACCACAAGCCATACCGTAAGACTCCATAACGGAATGATCCGGTTCTCCTGAATCGTTCCATACCCTTCCTCTTTAACCATTCGTTCACCTTCTTTCTCTAAATCTCTTTTCGTATTCATTGTTGCTTTTGATGTAGTTAATTTCCGTTCCAGGTTGCTCGCTTTCCGCGGGGCAGGCGGTGAGCCACATTTATACGTTTCACTTTTTAGTGTCTCATCTGCCCGCCTGTCCCACAGGATTCTCGCACCTTCCACTCCAATCAACTTCTCAAAGAAGCGTATGAAAAACAAAGATATAAAAGCAGAACTTTTTAAGAAAACAGCCTTCTCTTAAAAAACAATATTCCCATCTTATCATGGGTCTATAGAATTAGCGTTACGTTTTGCTCATGAATTTTTCAGGTCAAAAGACCAGCTTTATATTTTCCAATATAAGGACCTATTATCTGTTTTTACCATATGACCAAGGGATTTAAACACAGCAGTAGAATATTACCTTGATATTAAAAATAAGGGGTGTACGCTTGAATGAAAAGTTTTTTACGCAAGACTTCTAGTTTCACATTAGCATGTACGTTTGTTTTTTCTGCTTTTTCTGGTGTATCTGCTGCTCCATCTACAAACAATTCAGAGCCAGAACTAGCACCGCTTTATGGGAAGTACAATTTAAACTCTTCTCATGTTACAAAAGTAATGGTTGAATTAAAAGAACCATCTGTACTAGAGGCAAAAAAGAAAGGCCAAAAACAAACGAAATCAAATTTAAAATCAAAACGTGAAGCAGTGGTAAAAGAAATCTCCACTCGCTCCAAAACATATAAAGTAAAAAATGAGTACGATCATGTTTTCTCTGGGTTTGCTCTAGAGATCGCAGCAAACGAGATTCCAAACCTGCTATCAACACCAGGTGTAAAAGCCGTTTATCCAGATGTTGAATATCACACAACAGGGGATGACATGGGAGACCAATCATTCGATGATGTTTCGCCTCAGATGATGAATTCAGCGCCTTTTATTGGTGCGAACCAGGCTTGGGAATCTGGCTACACGGGCGAAGGTGTGACGGTTGCTGTTATTGATACGGGAGTTGACTATACACACCCCGATTTAGATCAAGCATTCGGTGACTATAAAGGATATGACTTTGTTGATAATGACAACGATCCACAAGAAACGCCTAAAGGCGATCCAAGAGGAGCTGAAACTACTCATGGCACGCACGTAGCCGGTACAGTTGCGGCAGATGGCGGCATTAAAGGGGTAGCACCTGATGCTACATTGTTAGCGTACCGCGTATTAGGACCAGGAGGCAGCGGTTCGACTGAGAACGTAATTGCCGGTGTTGAAAAAGCGGTAGAAGACGGTGCTGACGTTATGAACTTATCTCTTGGAAACTCGTTAAACAACCCGGACTGGGCAACGAGTATCGCGCTTGATCAAGCGATGTCTGATGGTGTTGTAGCTGTGACGTCTAACGGGAACAGCGGACCAAACAACTGGACGGTCGGTTCACCAGGTACTTCTAGGGAAGCCATTTCTGTAGGAGCTACACAGCTTCCATATAACGTTTATGCAGCTACTTTAAAAGCAGGAAATGCAAGTTTTTCATCCGCAAAAGTAATGGGCTTTCCGTCTGAAGAATCCGTTCTAGCACTTAACGGAAAAACATTGCCGATCGTTGATGTTGGCTTAGCTGGAACTGCTGATTTTGCAGGGAAAGACGTAGCAGGTAAGCTTGTATTAGCACAACGCGGTACGTATGCGTTTGTAGACAAAGCAACAAATGCAGAGAACGCTGGCGCTATCGGAATGGTCATCTACAATAACGTTGCGGGTGAGATCGTAGATGTGCCTGGAATGGCAGTACCAACAATCAAGCTAACGAACGCTGAGGGCGTTCAGCTTAAAAGTTTGTTAACCACTAATCCAAACACAACGGTAACACTTGGCACCAAGTTTGATAAACAGGTTGGTGAATTGATGGCTGACTTCTCATCCCGAGGTCCTGTAATGGATACGTGGATGATCAAACCGGATGTTTCGGCACCTGGCGTAAACATCGTAAGTACAGTACCGACTCATGACCCTGCAAATCCGCATGGTTACGGCGCGAAACAAGGAACAAGTATGGCATCTCCACACGTTGCAGGTGCTGCCGCTCTTTTATTAGAAGCACATCCTGACTGGGGTGTTGACGATATTAAAGCAGCTCTTATGAATACAGCGGAAGATTTATTTGATGCTACTGGAAAGCTATATCCGCATAATACACAAGGAGCAGGAAGTATCCGTGTCGTTGAAGCAATTGAAACACAAACACTCGTATCTCCTGGCAGCCATTCGTTTGGTGTCTTCTCTAAAAAGAAAGGCAAAGAAGTAAGAGACGAGCGTTTTACAATCAAGAACTTAAGCAACAAGTCAAAGGATTATTCATTTGACGTAGATCTTGAAGGTGTAAAAGTAACAACAAGCAAGAACTTGAAGATTAAAGGAAAAAGCTCGAAGGATGTAAAATTCAAAGTACACGTGGATGCTTCTAAGATGGCACCTGGTTATCATGAAGGAACGATTACGATCAGCGACGGTAGAAACGAAATAGTCGTACCGACGATTCTTTTCGTACAAGAGCCGGACTTCCCTTCCATCACTAGCATCAGCGCTACAGCACTAGGAAATAATGCTTTCACATTTTCCGCTTACTTCCCTGCTGAAGCCGATAAAGTAAATCTGTTTCTATACGATAGCAACCTGACAAAAGAAATTGGTCTGATCGGCAGTTACGAAGATGTTCCAAAACAATATAATGATTTCCAATGGGACGGAAAGATCGCAGGACAAGCTGTTGCACCAGGTAAATATCGCGTTGTCGCATTCGCTGAGAGAGGCGATAAGCTCGACAGTCGATACACAGATGTTATCACCGTTCAATAAAAGAAATCCCTTGCCGAGTTTTCGGTAAGGGATTTTTTTATGGTTTGCATGAAATGATATGATAATAAAAGAACAATCAGGAGGTATGTTATGAAACTATGCGTACTAGGTGCGACAGGAAGAGTCGGACAATATTTTACTAAAATGGCGCTCCAGAATGATATCAGCGTTTCTGCACTTTTACGTAGCCCCGAAAAGTTTACGAACTCTATTTTGAGCCAGATCTCTTTTACAAAAGGAGACGTTCTAAATAAAGAAACCGTAACTGAAGCCATGGCCGGTTGTGATGTTGTTTTCAGCGCTCTATCAACAGACAGAGCTAATGTCCTTTCCGAGGGTATGCCTATAATTATAGAAGCGATGAAAAAGGAAGGCATCTCTCGTATCATCACGATCGGTACAGCAGGCATCTTACAAAGCCGCATAGAGCCTCATCTGCTTCGTTACCAATCATCTGAATCAAAGCGGAAATTAACAAGAGCGGCTGAAGATCATCATAAGGCGTTTACTCAACTGCAAGAAAGCGGGTTGAATTGGACGATCGTTTGTCCCACTTATTTGCCAGACGGGGAACCTACCGGCACGTATCGAACGGAAAAAGACGTTTTACCTATCGACGGCTCTCGAATCAGTACAGGAGATACCGCTCATTTTGCGTTTTCACTTTTAGAGAACAGTAGCTTTTTAGAGACTCGTGTAGGAATCGCTTATTAAAACCTTCGAGGCATGTCTTGAAAAAAATAGACGCCAAGACTTAAGAAACCTACTCCGATAATGAAGATGAAGAACTTGATGAACCATTTCGGAAAAAAGCCTACCAGTTTATCAATGAACGTTACAAAGATAAATTCTACAATAGCACCGAAAAACGTTTCCGAGACACGGCCACCTTTGTAACACGCGTCATACTGCTTTTTATGCTCAATTTCTTCTTTTTGATAACGGATGCCATATACGATAACAGCAATTCCGAATCCGCAAAGAACGACAGGTATGATCCAAAACCAGCTCATCTCTCATTTCCTCTCGGTACAGAAAAGACTTTTGCTGTTTTCATATGATCAGCAAAAGTCCTCTGTTTTTTTATGAATAATACGGCGCGATCATCAAATAAACAATAACACCTGTCAAACTCACATAAAGCCATAGGGGCATCGTCCAACGTGCAATCTTACGGTGTTTCTCCACTTGCATGTTGAAGCCTCTCGTAACGGTGATTAACGCTAGAGGTACGATAACGATCGCAAGCAAAATGTGTGTGATCAAGATAAAGAAATAAACGTACTTAAGGGGACCTTCACCACCATAAGACGTAGATTCTGTTAAATAGTGATACGTTACATACGACAGCAAAAAGAATGTTGTACTCGTAAATGCCGCTAGGATAAACCGTTTGTGAAGCGTGATGTTCTTTTGTTTCACAAAATAAAGAGCAGCCAGCAAAAATACGAAAGTAAAGCTGTTAAAGATCGCGTTCAAACGCGGCAGCAACGTTACATCAAAAGCAATTTCTCCCTCATACTCTGGCAGGAAGAACAATACGGCAACAAGTACGTTAATCGCGATGGATAGCCCGATAATTAGCGGTGTATAGTTACGCTGTTTTGTTTCAGCCATTTTGTATTACTCCTTTTCCACTAAAAGTCTTTAAAACTTCTAAGATTCCTTATTATTTTACCACTCAAGACCCTATTCACAAACATATAGGTAGCTGAAAACAGCATTCCCCAACCAAGTGTCAATAATTCTTCAAAAATGAGAAACTTAGCGATAATACACCCTAGGGTATTTACGGTTGCGGATAAAGTTCAATCCAGAAGTTTGCGGCATCCATCCACAAGTTTTTGCGTTGAATCCACGAATTTCATGCTTGAATCCAAAAGATTTGGCGTTTTATCCACGAGATGTCATTTGTCGACATTTTCTGCAGCAGTTATACCCCTTGCACTCGCCCCATCTCTCACACAAAAGAAGAACCGGCACACGGCCGGTTCTCCTCATCCTACCACCTATATGAATTAAGCTCTCGCAAATTGTTCCTCATCCACTGTAGCAATAAACTTCTCTACTTCGCCAACAACAGACGCTACACATCCTTTTTCAAAAGGAGAGATCAAACCAGCTTCTTCAACGAGCTTTGTAAAAGGTAGACTTCCTCCCTTTTGACACAGGGCGAAATAATCTTCCCATGCACGCTCAGAGTTCTCACCAGCACGCTTCCAAAACTGAAGAGCGCATATTTGAGCAAGCGTGTAATCAATATAATAGAATGGAGAACGGAAGATGTGACCTTGTCTATGCCAAAAACCACCGTTTTCCAAGTACTCTAACCCATCATAATCACGATGTGGCAAGTATGTTTTCTCAAGCTCTCTCCACTTTGAACGGCGTTCTGATGCCGTCGCATCCGGGTTATCGTATACGAAGTGCTGAAACTCATCAACCGCAACTCCGTACGGGATGAACTCTACCGCACCTGTTAAGTGGGAGTATAAATATTTTTCTGTGTCCTTGCCAAACAGCTTTTCCATCCAAGGATACGTTAAAAACTCCATACTCATTGAATGAATCTCACAAGCTTCAAGTGTCGGGAACTGATATTCTGGCACTTCGAACACTCTGCTCGTATACATCTGGAACGCATGACCGATCTCATGCAGCAGCACGCGAACATCATTGTCTGAACCGTTGAAATTTGTAAAAATGAACGGCGCCGTATAGTCCTGTAGATACGTGCAATACCCACCAGGCGCTTTACCGCTTTTACTTTCAAGATCCATGAGCTCATCTTCTGCCATATAGTTAAAGAACGCTCCTGTTTCTTGCGATAGTCCACTAAAGACCTGCTTCGATTGATTCACAATCCACTCTGCATCTCCTTGAGGCTTAGGGTTGCCTGTTGTAAAGCTGAAGGGTTCGTCGTAAAACTTGAACTCATGGAGTCCGATGCGTTTTTGCTGACGCTTCTTTAACTTTGTACAAAGGGGAACGATGATTTCTTTTACTTGTTCACGAAATACCTTTACGTCTGCTGCGTTGTAATCCGTTCTTCCCATACGATCGTACGCCAATTCTGTAAAGGTTGAATATCCTAACTTTTTAGCGATTCCCGTTCGCAGCTTCACGAGTTCATCATAGATCGAGTCAAACTTTTCTTGGTTTGAACTCAAGAAAGCGTTCGCGGCCTTACTCGCCGCTTTTCGTGTTTCACGATCTGCCGATTGAACGTATGGAGAAAGCTGCGCCAGGTTCAGCTCTTTTCCGTCAAACTCGATCTTAGCTGAAGCCATCACTTTCACATATTCTGAGCTCAATTTGTTTTCTTGCTTAAGGTCCTCTAATACATCTTCAGAATAGGTCTTCACTTTTAATTCTGCCAAGCGGAACAGCTGACCGCCCCACTTACTCTCGAGCTCATCTTTAAAAGGAGATTGAACGAGCGCTTCATGAAACGCTGTGACCATTCCTTGATAAACTGGAAGATTCTCATCCATGAACGCTTGCTCTTCCTTATAATAGGCATCTTCTGTATTAATCGTGTGGCGAATTTTTGCCAGCCTTGCTTTTGATTCAAAACTGTTACGTAGAGCTACGACCTTTTTCATCGCTTCATTCTGCTCATCCGCCGAACTCGCGTCTTTAAAAATCTGTACGGCTTCTTCAAATTCCGTTTTCAGAGTCGCAACATCAGGACGTTCATATGTAAATTCACTAAATTTCATTCAAAAAGCCTCCCATTCATTTACATTCCATTCCTGTATTACCAATTCTACAATCCATTGCTTTTCTCCTGTAATCCCCTTCCCTTTTTAGGTAGAATGTAAGCAGAGAAACCAATGGCGGGAGACAAATGTTATGAAGAGCTTTCAATCTGATCCTTTTAAAGGAACTTTCGGCAGTCTTGAAAATTTAGCAGACAAGATCAGCGACGTTTTGTCGTGCCCTGTAACGATAGAAGATCAGAATCACCGACTCCTTGCTTACAGTACACATGAAGACGGAACAGACCCTGCGCGTATCGCGACCATCATCGGACGGCGCGTGCCAGAAAAAGTAGTGAACAGTCTATGGAAAGACGGCGTGATTCCTAGATTGCAAGAGAGCGATGACCCTGTTCGTGTCGGCACGATACAAAACGTCGGGCTTGGCAACCGTGTGGCAGTATCAATCCGAAAGAACAACGAAGTTCTCGGATACATTTGGGTTCTTGAAGTGGAAAAACAACTATCAACAGAAGATATGCAATTATTAAAGCTCGCTGCTACTTCAGCAAAAAGCCAACTTCTTCAGATGCAGATCGGCACAAAAAAGAAAGAAGAAAACCGGCAAGAGCTTTTCTGGAAGATGCTCACAGGCAATCTTCCGCAAGAAGAGCATATTTTAGAGAAGCTGCACGAACTTAACATTTTGCCGGTACTTCCAGCAGCTGTTTTTATTCTGCAGCTAGAAGAGGAGATCACACCAGCTATCGAAAAAGATATTTTGTATCTCGCTGCTGTGAATCAGAAGATCAACGTTCTTTTATCAGCAGCAGACGCGAATCAGATGCTTCTCCTCGCCTCACCTGTTGGAAAAGAACCGCCCTTAGAACTTGCTAAGTCATTTGTAGAATCATTCTTTACCCATATGAAAGAGCGTTTTTCTGTGTCAGATATAAAAGCGGCATACGGTAGTCTTGTATCCTCTTTTTCGAACGTGGAAAAAAGTTATAAAGAAGCTTCAAGTGTATTAGCCGTTCAAGAAAAGCTAGGCGGAGAAACGTTAACGCTAAACGGCTATCATGAACTTGGTATCTACCAATTTTTAGATACCATTTATGAAAAACAACAAAGACAGAGCTATCACAATGAAATGCTCAAAACTCTACAAGAATATGACCGTCAACACAAGACAGAGCTTTATCACACATTAGAAACGTATCTGACGTTAGATGAAAACCTGAACAAAGCATCAGAAGTGCTTCATATCCACATGAACACATTACTTTATCGTCTCAAACGGATCAGCGAGCTTACGAATATTGATATGAAGAGCCCTCATCAAAAAATCATGATCTATCTTGATTTCAAGATGAATCGCCTATTCAAACAAGAGCATTTGTGAATTATCACAAATGCTTTTTTTCATTTTCTAGATTCCCCACAATGAAAAGCGCAATCCCTCGAACTATACTGAAATCACAATTGAAAACGCACTCAAAGAGTTTACTTATATAGGAGGATTCACAAATGATTATTGGAGTTCCAGCAGAAATTAAAAATAATGAAAACCGCGTAGCGATTACCCCATCAGGTGTTATTACACTAACAGCAGCAGGTCACAAAGTACTTGTAGAGAACAATGCAGGTGTTGGCAGCGGATTTACGAACGAAGATTATGCGGCAGCAGGCGCTGAAATCGTAGCTGAAGCACAAGACGCTTGGTCTGCAGAAATGGTTATGAAGGTTAAAGAACCTTTAGCATCTGAGTACAAATATTTCCGTTCAGATCTTATCCTTTTCACATACTTACACTTAGCTGCAGAACCAGCATTAGCAAAAGCACTAACAGAGAGCGGCGTTACAGCGATCGCTTACGAAACGGTAGAATTCAACCGTACACTTCCTCTATTAACGCCAATGAGTGAAGTAGCAGGACGTATGTCTGCACAGATCGGTGCTCAGTTCCTTGAAAAGCCTAAAGGCGGAAAAGGAATTCTTCTAGCAGGTGTACCAGGAGTACGTCGCGGTAAAGTAACGATCATCGGTGGCGGTGTTGTAGGTACGAACGCAGCAAAAGTGGCGATCGGACTTGGCGCTGACGTTACAATCATCGACCTTAGCCCAGACCGTCTTCGTCAACTTGATGACATCTTCGGTAACAGCATCCAAACATTAATGTCTAATCCATTAAACATTGCACAAGCTGTAGCTGAATCTGATCTAGTGATCGGAGCTGTACTTATCCCAGGAGCAAAAGCACCTAAATTGGTAACAGAAGAAATGATCAAGTCCATGACTCCAGGATCTGTAGTTGTTGACGTAGCGATCGATCAAGGCGGTATCTTTGAAACGGTTGACCGCATCACGACTCATGACAACCCAACATACGACAAGCACGGAGTTGTTCACTATGCAGTAGCAAACATGCCTGGTGCTGTGCCTCGTACGTCTACGATCGCACTTACGAACGTAACGGTTCCATATGCACTACAAATCGCTAACAAAGGTGCACAAGCAGCAATCGCTCAAAATCCATCGTTAAAAGCGGGTCTTAACACAGCTGGCGGTTTCGTAACATACGAAGCAGTTGCAACTGACCTTGGTTATGACTATGTTTCAGCTGAAGTTGCATTAGAAAAAGCAGTTCAAACGGTATAATGAATCAAATGAAAAGAAGCTAGGCTCATAATTCTGAGCCTTAGCTTTTTTTGTGTTTTCCTAGTGGACGTTTTGACATCTGTCCGTTAAAGACAGACACCCCTCTTCTTATACGAGGTAATTTCATTTTTATCCGAGGTAAACGGCAATAATTCCGTACTAATTAGATTTATTTCACTACATAAATTTTTTTATCCGATTTTCGACAAACAGTATCACCGAATATTTTCACAAAAAAATATCCATACAGTATAAGCAACTGCATGGATACTTTATTTTCCGGGAAATTTTTGTCGAATTTTAATGAAAAATGTTAGAAGTTAAAGAAGCCCTTCCTTCCTCAAGAAATCTTCCGCCACTTTCTTAGGTGACTCTCCCCCAACATTCACCTTATAATTCATCTCGCGCATTTCATCATCTGTAATTTTTCCTGCAAGCTTATCTAAAGCTTCCTTTAATTCCGGGTGCTTCTCAACGGTTTCTTTACGAAGCATCGGTGCACCTTGATAAGGCGGAAACAGCTTCTTATCATCTTCTAACACGGTAAGCTTATATTGACGCAGTTCGCTGTCTGTGGAATAAGCATCGACCACATCAATTTCACCTTTTTTCACTGCGTTATACCTTAGCTTCGGCTCCATCGTTCTCACATTTGCAAACTGAATATCGTATAGCTTTTGGATGCCTTTATAGCCATCTTCGCGATCCGAAAATTCTAGCGTAAATCCGGCGTTCAGACTTTGGCTTACACTCTTTAAATCCGAAATCGTCTTTAAGTTATATTCTTTCGCCAACTGTTCAGGAACAGCAAGCGCATACGTATTGTTATATTCCATCGGGCTTAATAATTGCAAATCAAACTTACTTTCCATCCCGCTTCGAGCTTGTTCATATACTTTTTCGCTATCTGTACTTGTTGCGTTTTCTTTTAAAAACTCCGCGATCGCTGTGCCTGTAAATTCTGGATAGATATCAATACTCCCTGATTTCAACGCATTAAACACAAAGGAAGTCTTACCAAGCCCTGGCTTTAGTTCCACATATAGTTCGGTTTCTTCTTCAATTAAAAGTTTGTACATGTTGATTAAAATCTCAGGCTCAGAACCTAGCTTACCACCGATCACGATATCTTCTTGTCCGCCTTTCATCGCAAAAGGAACAATTATAACTAATAGAGCCGCTATTAAAAATGCACTGACGGTTGTTAACGCTCGTTTAAACGATAGATGTTCAAACCTTCTAAGTAGAAAATCAAATAAGATCGCAAGCAATGCGGCTGGGACTGCTCCAAGTACGATCAACATCGTGTTATTGCGATCAATACCAAGCAAAATGATATCACCGAGTCCACCTGCTCCGATTAAAGCTGCGAGCGTAGCGGTTCCAATTATTAAGACCATGGAAGTTCTGATTCCGGCCATAATTACAGGCATCGCTAAAGGAAGTTCGACCTTCATCAATCTCTTCCTCGTGTTCATTCCCATCGCTCGCGCCGCTTCAATTAACGAAGAGTCGACTTCTTTAATTCCGGTATACGTGTTTCTTAAAATAGGAAGCAGGGCATAAACAACAAGTGCAATGATGGCTGGCACCTTACCGATTCCAAACAGTGGGATCAAGAGTCCTAGAAGAGCAAGTGACGGAATGGTCTGCAACACGGCGGTCACTCCGATGATCGGTTCAGCCAATCTTGGTTTTTTCGTTAAATAGATACCTAGAGGGATTGTAATCACCACAGCAAATAGAAGAGCGATAAACGAAATCTGAATATGCTCGATCAGCGCACTTGCGAGTTCACCTTTTCGATCTTGAAATACTTGCAAGAAACTATTCATCTCTGCTACCTCTTTCCTGCAAGTGATCTGCAAGATATTGAATAACAGCCTGTCTGTTCAGCGTTCCTATAATCGCACCATGATCTTCAACCGTCACTTCATTTTCACGGGTTAGAATATCGAGTGCCTCTTTTATACTCGTTTTCACTGAAATGGATGGCAATTGATAATCCAATCCAATCTCATCTGCTTTCAAAGGTATGACAAGCTTTCGAAGATCCATATTTTCAACAGAACTCACACTCTCTGTTCCTACGAAATTTCTTACAAAATCATCGGCAGGGTTTTCGAGCAGCTCTTTTGGCGTTCCCACTTGTACGATAGAACCTTCATTCATCACACAAATCCTGTCTCCCAGTTTCAAAGCTTCCTTCATGTCATGAGTAACGAAAACAATGGTCTTCTTAATATTTCTTTGAAGATTAAATAGATCTTCTTGCAGCTTTTCTCTGCTGATCGGATCTAGAGCACTAAAAGGCTCATCCATTAAAATAATGTTAGGATCTGCAGCTAACGCTCGCACAACACCCACCCGCTGTTGTTGTCCGCCAGAGAGTTCTTTTGGTTTGCGGTCTCGATACGTTTCAGGGTCTAACCCAACCATATCAAGAAGTTCGTCCACTCTCTTACGAATTCTCTCTTTGTCCCATCCTTTTAACTCGGGAACGATACTAATATTCTCTAGGATCGTCATATGAGGAAATAAAGCGATCTGCTGCAGTACATACCCGATATTCCAACGTAATTCATCAATTTTGTAATCGCTGATTCTCTTGTTATCGATGGAAATCGTGCCTTTTGTAAGGCTGATCAGCCGGTTGATCATCTTAAGCATCGTCGTTTTTCCACAACCACTCGGACCAATCACGACAAAAAATTCCCCTGGCTGTATCGTTAAATTCAAATCGCGAACCGCAGACGTTCCATCACGGTATTCTTTAGAAACATTATCAAAAGTTATCATACACCTGCTCCTTAGTGTGCTTTATCTATTACAAGCAGTATTTCCGTTTTTTCTGTAATCAATAATCAATCTACACTATGTATTGCACAAAGAAAGAGAATGTAAACTACTCTTGTACTATATATTTATATGGTTTATTGATTAATTACAAAAACTGCCTTATAATGGGGAACTGTTGTGTTAAAAGTGTTTCGCGGTTCGCAAACTCCCGCGTTATCAAAACTAGGAGGAATTTTTATGTTTAATTTTTATTTTGGTGTAGCTTTTGCACTGGTTAATTTTATATTGTTTTTAACGTGCTATAAGTGGTTTGGCCGTATGGGGTTGTTTGCTTGGATCGCAGCAGCTACCATTCTTGCTAATCTGCAAGTTGTTAAAACGATCGAGATGTTCGGTCTTGTAATGACTCTCGGTAATGTGATCTACGGAACTATTTATTTAGCAACAGATCTAATCAATGAGAAGTACGGAGAAAAAGAAGCGAAAAAAGCCGTTTGGTTCGGGTTCTTTACTCTCATTATGACGACGATCATCATGCAGATGGTGCTCGTGTTTCAACCGCACGAAAGTGACATCTTCCAGCCGCATCTTGAAGCAATCTTTGGATTTATGCCACGCCTAGTAATCGGTAGTCTCGCTGCTTACTTAATCAGTCAGTATCTAGACGTTAAACTTTTTGCGAAACTGAAGAAAAAGTTTTCACGCCCTGATCAGCTTTGGATTCGTAATAACGGTAGTACGATGGTGAGTCAGCTGATCGACACGGTTATCTTTTGTACGATTGCGTTTGCTGGTGTGTTCTCATGGGATGTTTGGATTCAGATTTTCTTTACAACCTATGTGATTAAATTTGTAGTGTCAGCGGCTTCCACGCCGTTTATCTATATTGCAAGAAGCTTCAACCATCCAGAAGAAGACCTTCAGAAACCAGGCGTTTAAAATGCCTGGTTTTTTCTTTTCCTTTACAGTCGCGACATCTCCTTCACCCCACCTTTACAGAACAGTCTTTTGTTAAGATATCCCCTCATATAGACCTTTTTTTCTTTAAAATACTAAGGAGGTTTTGACCATTCTTTCCCCATTTTCCTTTGTTAGCATAATGAATGTGAACCTGCTTGTTGCATGAGGCGAGCAGGTTCACGGACCATACAATGACAAGGGGATGAATGACATGAGCATGAAGAAGACAGCAGTTGCATCACTACTTTCAATGGGGATTATCGGTTCGATCTATAGTACTTCCACACTTGCTTACGACCCGTCTGATCGCGTTCAAACCGTCGCACACCGCGGAGCTTCAGGCTATGCGCCAGAAAATACGATGGCCGCGTTCCATAAAGGTGTAGAGATGAAATCCGATTATATTGAAATTGATGTACAAGAAACAAAAGATGGTGAGCTCGTTGTCATTCATGATGTTACACTCGATCGAACAACGAACGGAACGGGATATGTAAAAGATCATACGTTAGAAGAGATCCGTCAGCTTGATGCCGGAAGCTACTTTGGGGAGAAGTTTATAGGAGAGAAAGTTCCTACTTTTGAAGAAGTACTTGATGAATTCCGCGGAAAAACAGGCATTTTAATTGAATTAAAAGCAACATATTACTATCCCGAGATCGAAGAAAAAGTAGCTGCAGCTATAAAGGAACGAAACATGCATCTACCCGCTCATGATAAGATTATCATTCAATCATTTGAGTTTGGTTCTATGCAACAGATAGACAAGTTGCTTCCTAGAGTGCCTGTTGGCGTACTTACTTCCAATCCAACCGACTTAAGTGAAGCAAAGCTCGATGAGTTCGCTACATATGCTGAATTTGTAAACCCTAGCAGAACCCTTGTTAATTCTTCAATCGTTGATGAGGTGCATGAGCGTCATATGGGCATCATGGCTTGGACAGTTCGAAACAAACAAGAAGTCAAGCCGCTCTTAGATGCAGGTGTTGATGGCATTATCACCGATTATCCGGATTACACGCCAAAGCATAAATCAAAATAAATGATTATAAAAAGTGTTGAAGCTATGGGTTGCTTCAACACTTTTTTACTTAATTAATATTCTCTTTGATTATTTTGCATGGGTTACCTACAGCTACACAATTAGCTGGAATAGATTTTGTGACAACACTTCCCGCTCCGATTACAGTATTGTCACCTATCGAAACACCCGGTAAGAGAACGGAATTTCCACCGATCCAAACATTGTTTCCGATTGTCACAGGTTTGGTATTCGTTCGATATGGAGCTTCGTTTGCCTGTGGATGCTTATTGATTCTTTCCAACACGGTTATAGGGTGCGAAGCCGTGTAGATTTGGACATTAGGTGCGATCAATACGTTTTCCCCAATCGTAATCTTGTTATTATCTAACAAAACGCAATTAAAATTGATAAAGGTATTACGTCCTATAGTAATATTTTTTCCGAATTCACATTGAATAGGTTTCTCAACCCAAACCCCTTCTCCTAAACTGCCTAATAATTTCTTTAAGATCTGTACTTTCCTTTCGATCTCATCAACGCTTGTCGTATTAAAGGTCTCCACAAGCTTTTTGGCATCGAACGACATTTGTAAAAGTTCAGGATCTCGGGTGTTATAAAACTCTCCGGATAGCATTCTGTCAAACTCTTTCATCTAATCCCCCCATGGCTATTTTTTCTTATTACCATCTAACAATAAAAAAGCATAGAAGTCCAAAACTTCCATGCTTTTTGTGATTTATTTATGTTTAGCCAAAACCTCATCGAGCTTCGCGGATTTTTCACTAAGTTTTTTATTGATTTCTTCATTGAGACTCAGCCACTGGTTCATCTTCTCTAATGCAAGCTTCTCATTATTTGCTCGGAAAGCATCGTGCATCGCTTTTTTCGTTTCATGTGCTTGGTTTTGCAGAGTCCTTAACTCTTGATGAATCTGTTTCATCTCCTGCCAGCCGGCTTTGTTCGCGCTTCGTTTTTCTTTTAGTTTCTGCTTCCCAGCTTTAACGTGCATGTCAAAAAGCTGGTCTTTCTTTTTAACGATCTCCTTTTGAATCTCTAATCGTTCAATTTTAAGAGCGTTCGCTTTATGAACCTGCTCCTCAAAATTTTTCATCTGCTTAAAGTGTTGACCTCTCTTATGTGCCTCCACTTGAACCTTTTCTTGATTGGCAGCCGACACCGTAATTGCACCACTCGTTAGAACTGAAAACGCCAGTGCAAGAGGGATAAATTTTTTCATCACACTCACTCCTTTAACTTTTATACAGGTATCATTTGTTAAAGGAGCGAAAATCTTACGTTCATATGTATGTAAATTCTTTGACATTTCTTCATAACTTTTTAAGTGCACGGTTGACCGTCTCTCGTCTTAGGCCAACAAACTGCCCGATTTCTTCTTGAGTCAGCACTTTTTCGATCTGGATATTAGGAAAATAATTTGCGAACCACTCTTGAAGTTTTTTTATTTTTCCTTCTGGTGTTAAGGTAGACATCTGATTGATGCGCTGCTGCATCATCCTTAGTTTCGTTTCTAGCATTAATGCCACTTCTTTGTATCTGTATGGTTCCTCTTCCAGTGAACGATACCATTGCTGCGGTTCAATGCGCGTGATCTCACACGGCAACAGCGCTATTGCGTTTCCGTTGTATTCGTTTGGACTCGTTAATGAATGATGTGGAATCACTTCGCCTGGAATAATTAAATTCAACAAAACTTGGCTTCCATCTTCATGAACTCTAACGATCTTTAATAAGCCGCTTTCTAACCGAAATAACGGACCTTCTTCTCCTTGCCTGAATAAAATCTCGCCTTTTGCCATCAGCATGATTCTTCCTCCTGCGTAAGTATATCGTATGTATCACCTATTCTACACATCCTCCATATGCTTGTAGGTAAGGAGGGTGAAGATCGAATGAAACTTGCACCTTTTATGCAAGAATTAACCCTATTGTACAGCATTGCTCTTATCGGTTATATCCTTCGAAAGAAAGAGATCTTACCATCTGGTAGTGAACGTACGCTTTCAGCACTTTTATTAAATGTAACGTTACCTGCATTGATCATCTTCGGAATGGATGTTTCCTTTTCCATTGAAAATCTTAAACAGTTCGGTTGGCTTTCTATGATGTCTGCATTCGTATTAATGATTTCCTCACTCTTTTCTTGGTGGACAGTAAAGCGGCTAACGATAAAAAACACACAGAAAAATGCCTTAGAAGGAATCATGATTTTTGGAAATCAAGGTTTTCTAGGCATTGCAGTTTGTTTTATATTATTCGGAAAAACTGGAGTGCTTTTTGCTACATTCTTTAATTTTGTTTATCTGTTGTGGATCTGGACGTACGGCATCTATCTATTTGCTCGGCATTCCAAGAATTTGCCATGGCGAAGCGTCTTTTTAAATCCAGGTGTGATTTCCACAATCGTTGGCTTAATCCTTATGCTCCTGCCAGGTACACTTCCTAGTGCTGTATCCAACACTTTAGAAATGTTAGGAAAACCTACTGTTCCACTTTCTATGTTATTGATTGGCGTTCTCTTAGGGGCTTTACCGTTGCAACGTGTAATGAGCTTTCTAAAAAGTTCCCACTTATGGCTAGCGAGTTATTACAAGCTGCTGCTTTTTCCGTTTCTATTACTGCCTTTTATTTTCTTTTCGTTACCACTTCAATTAATAGCAGTTGCTGTTCTAACCGCTGGGATGCCCTCCGCTCCAACCATCTCCATGTATGCAGAGCGTTATGGAGAGGATGCCTCTTTTGCGGCAGCAGGTGTTATGTTAAGTACGATTCTTTCCTGTCTAACCATCCCCCTGTTGTATGCGCTCGTTTTAATAATCTCGTCCCTTGCCTGAGTCTGAGATTTCAAGCAGAATTTCAGGGTATGGTGCAAAGAACGTCTGACCAAGAATCTCGCTGTCTTCAAAACGTATAGCGTGCGACTTTAAAATCGTAGCCACACTTGAAAACGGTTCTTTTTTATTTGCGTACTTTTGAAGAAGTTCTTCAAAAAAGGCGATTTCTTTTGCAGACAGATGCGGCTGAAACTTTTTGAAGATCTCGTACGCCACTTTCCTGTTAGAATCGCTTCTTGCCGTACGATTAAACAGCTTGTTCATGGCTTTAGCATACAGTTGTATCGTTCGTTCTTCCCCATTTTCCTGCTCTTTTTTCAAGATTCGATTCATCACTTTTAACGTTGGATTGCTATAGGCCATAAACAGAAACTGATTTTTCTCATGAAAGCTTTTAATCGCTTGGAGCCCCTGCGGCAGTATATTTCGAAAGGCAGCGAGCGTAAAAAGCTTCGTATAAAAACGATCACGAATCGTAAAATTATTTAACCGTCCTTCTTCTTCGATGGCTAAATGGGAATATAGCTCAGCGACTCTTCCTCCAAACAACCCACTAGAATGACCGATGGCAGGTCCTTTTTCAGTCGAGGCATACACCTTCACTTCTTTTAATCCACAAGAAGGAGAACGCGTCTTCAAAATAAACCCGTCTGTATCAATAATTCCAGCCAAATAACCATCTGAAAAAGTTCGCATCTCGTTCGTTATATCACGCTGCGTCGATGGCTGAAGAAGAAAATGATCTTCACCCTTTTTCACGATACGAATCGTTTCTCGAGGCGTTCCTAACCCAATCTCCACTTCTGGACATACTGGAACAAAATCTACATAATCCATCAGTTTTTTGATCACATCGTTATATATCACATCACCGTTGTATCGGCATGCTTCAAATTCAAGACACTTACTTACCACCACACGGGGTCTAGCGAAGGCTTCCATTCCAAAACTCCCCTCGATCTTTTTATTCAGTGTTCCACTTTTAGATGAATTATTAACATGTTTTCTGTAAAATGTTGGTTAGGAAGGAGCGATTTGATGGCTTACTATGAAGATCTTCGGAAATATGTAGGAACCGCACCACTCATCTTACCTGGCTCTGTTGTTATTATTGTGAACGAAAAGGATGAAATTTTATTACAGCACCGTACCGATGGCGGTTGGGGACTGCCCGGTGGTCTGATGGAACTTGGTGAAAGTTTTGAAGAAACGGCGATTCGTGAAGTGAAAGAAGAAACAGGACTTGATGTTGAAGGCTTGACCCAGCTTCATGTCTATTCTGGTCAAGATCACTATATAAAGAATGCAAACGGTGATGAACTGTATGCCGTGACCGCTGTGTATATGGCTCATTCTGTAAGTGGCGAACTAACGATTGATCTCAATGAATCACATGACTTTCAATATTTTAAACATGATCAGCTTCCTAAAGAAACTTTAGGTGGTGCACGAAAATACATAACGAACTATATAGAGATGAAGAATCAGAACAAAGCTTACCGGTAATCACGCCGGTCGCTCTGTTCTTTTTTCGTTAAATTTCAGTTCAATATAATCGCATACCGGTTCATAACCGATATTTTGATAGATTTTATTTGAAGTAGGATTTGAGAGATCCGTATAAAGGGTGCAGAACGAAAATCCTTCACTCAACAGATAATCGCTTAGTGCAGCAACACAAGCACTCGCATAACCTTTTCCTCTAAGATTCTTAGGTGTATAAACCAAATTAATCGAAACACCTTTAATATTCGGCCTCGTCTTAGCTGCCATCGAAACCGGCTTGCCATCCTCTTCCCATATAAAAAGAAACTTGTTTTCCACACGCACTTTTGCATACTCTTCAGCTTCAGCCATCGTCATGATCTGCTTCGTTTCTTCTGTCATCTCTATGATCCAGCGAGGCAAGAAAGCTAAGTCTGCTTTTGTCGCCATTCTTAATCTTCCGGGTCGGGCTGCAGGCTGGATAACAGAAGGCAGTGTATAGAGACGCAGATCCATCAGCAATTTCTCTTCTAGATGATGAGCGGTCGTCCACTTCTCTGCAAACGCCTTTCCAACAGCTTTCGGCGACATTACTTTTTGTATATAGTAATCTTCTTCGATTAAATTACGAACCAAAAAAGGCACAGCTGCAACACCATCTGATTCCTCTTTTTCTAAAAGTAACAAGGCATAAGGTGGGATGAGCATCGCTGATAACATGATCTTTCCATTTTGTTTTACGGTAGCGAGAAAAGGCTGCTCTCCCTCCCATACTTTGTCTTGAAAACGCAGACAGTTGCCAAGCATGATCCCTGCGCGATCTTCCTGACACAGCAGGAATTCTTCTACTTCCCTATAAAAAGCTCGTATAGATGAATACCGAGTTACCTCCATGATCGTGACCCTCTCTTTATCTATTATGTCTGTAATCTTATCTATTTCCTCACTTTCGAGAAAGATTCCTTCTTTTTAGGGATTTATTCTTAGAGTAGTTTTGATATCCATTGTGTAATCAATGTGTATTCATTGTTGCTTTGAAAGTAGTTGATTTCCGTTGCAGATACTCGCTTTCCGCGGGGCAGACGGTGAGCCCCATTCGTACGTTTCACGTATAAGTGTCTCACTTGCCTACCTGTCCCGCAGGAGTCTCGCATCTTTCACTACAATCAATAGTCGAAGAAGGAAAACTTCTTAAAAGGAATTGATATACGTTTCAGAGTCCTTGCTTTTAACCCTAAAAAATATTGAGGATCTTTTCATTTTCTCTCCCTATGCAAGTTGATTGGAGCGGAAGGTTGCCGACTCCTATGGGACGAGCGGACTGGTGGAGACTCCTAATGGCGCGAAGTGGCAGGAGGCTCACCGGTCGCCCCATGGAAAGCGTGCAACCTGGAGCGGAGATCAACTACTCTCAAGACCAACTTTGTATACTAAAACAAATTTTTAACAATTGTTTTATGCTCTTTAATTGGTTAAAGGATGCCATTTTCTGATATACTGACCATAACGTAAAGGAAGGTGAACGAAATGAGTACACATGTATTTTCAAAACGCGAAGAGATAGCAAATGCCATCACACACGGACTCGGTGTCCTTCTAAGTGTAGCGGTTACTTCCATTCTGCTCGTGTTTGCCGTATGGAAAGGAACAGCGGTTCATATTGTTAGCTTCGCCGTATTCGGAGGCACGATGCTGACGCTCTATTCAGCTTCAACCCTCGTACACGCTTTTCCTAAAGGACGGGTTAAGGATTTATTTGAGATCATGGACCACGCGGCCATCTATCTCTTTATTGCAGGAACGTACACCCCAATCGTGCTGATCGTTGTAGGCGGAGCACTGGGATGGACATTATTTGGAGTCGTTTGGGGACTCGCGATCTTTGGTGTCGTGTTCAAAGTCTTTTTTACGAAAAAATTCGTTGTGTTATCAACATTAGGTTATGTCGCGATGGGATGGCTGATCACATTTGCCTTTCAAGATATTTCAGCAAACATGCCACCAGCAGGCATTCAGCTCTTAGTTGCAGGCGGAATCATCTACACGCTCGGCAGTATCTTTTATGTATGGCGCAGCTTTCCGTTCCACCACGCCGTCTGGCATTTGTTTGTTCTAGCCGGCAGTGTAATGCATTTTCTTATGATGTTTTATGTGTTGCCTAACTAAAATTTTTTTTTGAAAGAAGCAGAAAATGTTCTGCTTCTTTTTTATGCTGTGGTTTTAACGACCTTGGCTTCTGCTGACTCTTCCGATCGAAATAAAAAGTGATAAATGAACAAACTTGTAAGACCCATCAAACTAAACAGTAAGGTGATCGTGTTGGCTGAGAGGATCTCGCTCAGCATGACGAATAGTGCGGCAATCATGCCAGACAGGTGAAACGACAAGCCATATATTGCCATGTACGAGCCTCTAGCATCATCCGGTATGATTGATGCCACATAAGCTTGCTTTGCTGGAATATGAATCAGTTCACCAACAGACGCAATAAACATAGCTATGATTAAAACAATAGGTATCGTACTATAGCTGATTACAACAAAACCTAAAGCATAGGCGAACCCTCCTCCGAGCATTAAGGATCGATCTTTGAAACGCTTAAACATGGTGGCTATAACAAGACTTAATACGACGACTAAGATGGTGTTCTCTGCTTTCAGTAAACCGATCAACTGAAATCCATCTACTTCAAATAATGATGTGAAAGGCAGTAACTCTACCGGGTCCTTCATATCGCTTACAAGTTTTATACCGATATACGTAGTCAGACTTTCTTCTAGTGAAATAAGAAACAACCCTGCTACCGTAAATAGGATAAATTTTCGGTTCAAAAAAATCTCTTTATAGCTTCCCTGAAAACTTTTTGTTACGTTGATATCCTGAGTCACAGCGCTCGGCAGCCTTACATCTTCAAGCCATAACCAAGTCACCATCCATGTGAAAAAGGTAACCAACGCGATTCCTAAGAACAACTCATATGGATAGGTTTTAAAAAGTATAGCCCCTGTTATTCCTCCTGCAGCAACCGCCAAATTCCCAAGCCAATAGGAGATCGTATAAATAGCTTTTCTGTTTTCCTTCGTACTTGAATCAATAATGATCGCGCCATAAGCAGGTCCAGCCATACCTGTAAAAAAGAGAATAACGATGAACAGTACAAAGTTTATATATGGAGAAAGAGGAAAGATCAGATTGAGAGCTCCAGCAATCAAGTAACCGAGACCGATCATGCTCTCACTTAGTAAAATAATTCTCTTTCTACCGAATTGATCCGAACGCCTCCCGCCAAGTAACGCTCCCGTTATTCCAGATAGAATAACACCGATATACATCAAACCTGTTGAAAACGCCCCTACCTGATCAGAAAAAAAGATAGCTAGAAACGGGATAACTGCTGAAGAAGCAAAAGTCGTAATAAATTGCAGCACTAACCTTAGCTGAATGTTGCGATGAAACGAAAAGAAATTCATGTTTATCTCTCCTTTTACGATTGATTAATCAATCATTATTAAGATAAAAAGTAACCGAAACACATTTTAGCGTTTCGGATATAACAGTTGAAATGCTGGAATCTTAAACTTTTCTCTAACCCGTGATACTGCATAGTCAGTAAACGTTAATCGAATTCCTAATAGAAAGCCGAGATATGCTGTTGCTGTTAAGTCTTCATCAGATTCTTCTAGAACTCCGCTTTTTTGACCATTTCGTATGATTTCTTGAAGTTTTAAAATAAACTGCAGACTAAATTCGTCCAGAACTTTAAATGGTTCAGGAAACTTCGTATGCTGTCCGATCACTTGCACGACCAGCTGCAGATATGTACGCATCTCGATGAAGATAGTAATATGTTTATCTATCATGCTCTTAATCTCGGTCAAAAGATCTTCAGCTTCAGGATTAAAATCTAACATCGCTTCTCTATATTGTTTTTCTAAAGGCTCTGTTACAGCATGGAAAAAAAGCTGGTCCTTGTTTTCAAAGTATGTAAATATACTTCCAAAACTAACTCCTGCAGCTTTTGCTACCTTCGCAATAGTCGTGCTCTCATACCCCTGCTCTGCAAACAACAGGATCGCCTGCTCTAAAATCTTTTCACGCTTCTGTTCCATCGCTTTCAGTTGTTTATTTGATAAAGGCAATTGAATAATCTCCTTTTTATGGATGATTGGTTAATCAATCATTATTATAAAGTGTATGTTAAAATAAGTAAAATGTTTTTTTGGAGGATGACTTGTGACGATTTCTATTGAGCACCGACTTTATACGATGTGCATGGTTCAAAACGGAGATAAAGTGCTGTTGATTAAGCGGCCAGACAGCCTTGGCTTCCCAGGCTTTTTAGCTCCTGGAGGTAAAATAGATTTTCCTGAAAGCTTAGTAGATGGCGCATGTCGAGAAGTTGAGGAAGAAACAGGATTATGCGTCTCAAATTTAGTTTTCAAAGGAATCGATGAGTATGTAAATCCTCAAAAGAATGTGAGATACATGGTGTTCAACTATTGGACGAATACTTTTAAAGGTGAACTTTTGTTAGATCCACCTGAAGGCGAATTGGTTTGGGTCTCGATAAATGAAGCATTAGATCTTCCGATGCAAGAATGGTTTAAAGAAAGGTTTCCGTTGTTTTTTGAAGAAGGTACTTTTGAGATTCAACGGGTGTGGGATAATCATAAAAACAAACAGGTTGGGGTTTCGTTACTGAAAACTTAAAGAAAATAAGGCTATCAATCTGTCGATAATTGTCTAGGTTTGTAGACTCGTGGATATTCTCCTCAAATTTATGGATTGAAGGACAAAACTCGTGGATTGAACGTCATTTTTCGTGGATTCAAAGGCAAAACTTGTGGATTGCACCTCTAAGCATCTACTAAAGTGACTATCCCACTACTCTCTTCGCCCGTAAAATAGAAAAGGATGGCCCCCACAAGTGCCATCCTTCATTATTTATCTACTTATACTTGATAATCTGCAACTCTTTCGGGTATTTCGTCAATGTTTCGTGTCCATCTGCCGTTACATAGACGTCATCCTCAATACGTACACCGCCAACATCATCAATATAGATGCCTGGTTCGATCGTATATGTCATTCCTTCACGAAGCACGCCATCGTTGTTGTCACTCATGGACGGGAATTCATGAACATCGATCCCAAGGCCGTGTCCGATGCGGTGCGGGAAGTGATCTCCGTATCCTGCTTCCGCAATGTGATTGCGTGCGATCAAGTCAATGTCACCGATGCGCGTTCCTGGCTTAGAAGCTTCTAACGCCTTCAATTGTGCCTGCAGCACAGTATCATAAATCTCGCGACGCTTTTCGTCCAAATCGCCAAACGCTACAGTACGCGTGATGTCAGAACAATAACCGTCAAGGACTACACCAAGGTCGAATAAAACAAAATCGCCGTGCTGTAGCTTTCTCAAGCCTGGCTTCCCATGAGGCTGTCCAGCTTTTTCACCGAATAACACCATTGTAGAAAACGACATTGCGCTAATGCCTTTTTGCTTCAGTTCGTATTCGATCTTCGCGAGTACTTCCATCTCTGTTACACCCTCACGAAGTGCCGCAACTCCAACTTCAACGCCGTAATCCGCTAGTCTTGCCGCTTCACGCAACGTTTTAAGCTCGCTCTCTTCTTTTATGAGACGAAGCTCGTTCATTAGTTCTTCAGCGCCGACCAAGCTCGCACCATCAAACATACCAAGTAGCTTTTCGCCACGCGCGTATGGAAGTGTTTCTTTTTCAACGGCAATCGATGATGCTTCAGTCACCCCGCGGCTAGCCAAAGCTTCCTGTACCTTCGTCCAAGGATCTTCAGAATCGCTGTAACCAACAATCTCATACGTCCAGCCTGCGTCTTTAGCTTGCGAACGCTCCATGCCTGGACAGATCATGAATGGCTCTCCTTCTGCAAGTACAGCCACACCTAACACACGTTCATGCGGATCCGAATACAAGCCTGATAAGTAGAACACGTTTGCTGTCGTGTGAATGAACGCGAAAGTATGCCCTTCTTGCTTTAACCAGTTCTGTACCTTTTGAATACGTCCTTCGTTCATGTATATACCTCCAATAAAAGCCCGAGGGCTATGAATTAATCTCTCATACTCTATTGTAGAATAAACGCCAAAGAAAAAACAGAAGCACACATCGCAAGACGCAAATGTGTGCTTCTTATTAAGCTTGCTGATCTTGAACCTTCATTGAATAGTTGATTGGAGTGTAAGGTGCGAGACTCCTGTGGGACAGGCGGTCAGGTGAGACACTTATACGTGAAACGTACGAATGTGGCTCACCGTCTGCCCCACGGAAAGCGAAGCACCTGGAACGGAAATCAACTACTCACAAAAGCAACTCTGAATAATTAGAACTGAACTTTTTCCTCAATAAAGCTCTTAAGATCTGCAATCTTCACACGCGTTTGCTCCATCGTGTCACGGTCACGTACAGTTACCATGCCGTCTTCTTTGGAATCAAAGTCATACGTGATACAGAAAGGTGTTCCTACTTCATCTTGACGACGGTAACGTTTACCGATTGATCCTGTTTCGTCATAGTCCACATTGAAGTCTTTTGCAAGTGAGCTGAACACTTCTGTTGCTTCTTCAGATAGCTTCTTAGATAGTGGCAAGATCGCTGCTTTATAAGGAGCTAGTGCAGGGTGCAAGTGCATAACTGTTCTTGAAGTACCATCTTCAAGCTGCTCATCTTCATACGCATCAATCAAGAACGCCAACGTTACGCGGTCAGCACCTAGAGAAGGCTCGATGCAATAAGGAACATAACGCTCGTTTGTTTCTTGATCGATATAGTTGAAGTCTTCACCTGAGAATTCCATGTGACGCTTCAAATCGAAGTCTGTACGAGATGCTACACCCCAAAGCTCGCCCCAGCCGAACGGGAACTTGTATTCAAAGTCAGTTGTTGCATTTGAGTAGTGAGAAAGCTCATCTTCGTTATGGTCGCGAAGACGAAGGTTTTCAGAAGTCATACCCAATGATTTTAGCCAGTTTTCAGCTGTGTCTTTCCAATAGTTGAACCACTCGATCTCACTTCCTGGCTTACAGAAGAACTCAAGCTCCATCTGTTCGAACTCACGTGTACGGAACGTGAAGTTACCTGGTGTGATCTCGTTACGGAAACTCTTACCGATCTGCGCGATACCGAACGGTAATTTTTTACGCATCGTACGTTGAACATTCTTAAAGTTAACGAAGATTCCTTGAGCTGTTTCTGGACGCATGTAGATCTCGTTTGAACTTGATTCCGTTACACCTTGGTGTGTTTTGAACATTAGGTTGAACTGGCGGATGCTTGTGAAGTCATGGCTTCCACACTCCGGACAAGCGATATTGTATTCTTTCACCAACTCTTCCATCTTTTCAAACGGAAGGCCGTCTACGATAATTTCTTTTCCAGCTTGATCAGCAGCATCTTCAATCAATTTATCAGCACGGTGACGCGCTTTACAGTTCTTACAGTCCATCATCGGATCGTTGAAGTTACCGATGTGACCAGATGCTTCCCACGTACGAGGGTTCATGAGGATCGCTGCATCAAGACCTACGTTATAAGGTGATTCTTGAACGAATTTTTTCCACCATGCTTTTTTTACGTTGTTCTTCAGCTCAACACCAAGTGGACCATAATCCCACGTGTTTGCAAGACCTCCATAAATTTCAGATCCCGGAAATACAAAACCGCGGTGTTTCGCATGATTTGTGATGGTTTCCATGTTTTTTGTCATTTTTATTCCTCCCATTTAGGTTTTGCCTTATGGGTTGGCCGTTTTCAAAAAAATAAAAAACTCCCGTCCCAAGGCGCTATGCCCAGGGACGAGAGTTGTATCTCCCGCGGTTCC
Organism: Fictibacillus sp. 18YEL24; assembly: GCF_015903855.1. Taxonomy (GTDB): domain Bacteria; phylum Bacillota; class Bacilli; order Bacillales; family Fictibacillaceae; genus Fictibacillus; species Fictibacillus phosphorivorans_C. The sequence continues at coordinate 121,721 of NZ_JACZDT010000002.1, read as the reverse complement.
ACCCTAGTTGATCCGTATGTAAAAACGAATCCTCTTTTAGAAAAAGCAACTCCGGATTGCCGTTTCACTAATGTCTCTTACCGGGCTCTCACCATCCCCAGCTCGCTAAAAAGAGTGTACATTTAGCTACTATTCATCCTTCACAGCCGCATATCATCTTTTATAATAAAATAATATTACCAAAAAACAAAAACATTAGTCAAAATATTTTCCTATTATATGCAGTTATTGTTTATTTTGTGCCAGTTCGTTCTCAATTTGCTCTAAAGTGGGCAGTGCGGTCATTGCTCCTTTAACAGAAACGGCAAGTGCTCCAGAAACACTTCCGAACAACGCCATGTCGCTCGCTTCATCAAGAGTCAGTTCTTGGAGTGAGCCATCGTATTCATTTAGTTGATGCAGAACTCCCGCAACATAAGCGTCTCCTGCTCCGGTCGTATCTACCGAAGATACACGTTTTGCCGGTATGTACTCGCCGCCCTCTTTCGTCACCACATAGCTTCCGTCATCACCGAGCGTGATGAAGAGTAAAGGAATATCATATTCTTGCAGCACTTTAATGCCCTCTTCTACCTTTTTCAAACCTGTGATAAATTCGAGCTCTTCTTCTGAAATCTTGACGATGTCAGCGTGCTGCAACATCGAGAGAATCGTCTCACGTGCCTGTGCAGGAGTCTTCCAGAGCGACAACCGCAAGTTCGGATCGTACGAAACCCACATGCCGTTTTCTTTTGCGAGTCTTACCGCTTTTTCAGTAGCACTTTTAGAGGGCTCGCCAATTAACGAGATCGAACCAAAATGAAGAATCTTATGCTCTTTAAAGAGACTCGGTTGTACATCTTTTTCTTCTAAGAAGCGGTCTGCACTCGGATTAATGTAAAAGTCGAACGATCTTTCACCGTTCGGATCGAGCGTTACAAAGACAGCTCCTGTTCTCACTTCTTCCGTCTTGTACACATGAAACGCGTTCACGCCGTAGCTCTTCAATGTATCGATCATGAACGATCCTAGAACATCGTCCCCAACTTTTCCTAAAAAAGTAGATGCTGAGCCTAATCGCGCAATTCCAACTGCTACGTTGGCTGGTGCACCACCAGGACTTTTCTGATAAGTCGTGTTCGTTTCATCGGTTGGAATAAAATCAACAAGTGCTTCTCCTAAAGAAATTACGCCTTTTTTCATCGTATCCGCCCCCTTTTTGTAAAAAAATCAGGCATGGTTAGCCTGATTTCCCGATTTATTTCATTTTAACCTGCAATAATGAAGTTTCACCTTTTGTTGCTTCAGAAGCAGCACGCTTGTCTAAAGATTCAACCGCATCACCGTTTGTGATTACGATCGGCGTTACCGTGCTAGCGGCTTTTTCTTTAATCAATTCCAGGTCAAAGCTTAAAAGCTTATCTCCGGCTTTTACTTTATCTCCTACATTCACATGTCCCTCGAAACCTTCACCATTCATGCTAACCGTTTCAAGACCAACGTGGATCAGAATTTCTGCACCAGCTTCTGATTGGATACCGATTGCATGCTTCGTGTGGAAGAACTGAACGATTTCTCCATCAACTGGAGAGACAACAACACCTTCTGTTGGTTCTATCGCAATCCCATCGCCCATCATCTTCTGAGCGAAAGTCGGATCTGGCACCTCTTCAATGTTTACAATTTTTCCTGTTAATGGAGCGATTAGTGTTTCTTCTTTTTTAACTTCTTTTTTTCCAAATAGTTTATTGAACATAATTTTTCACTCACCTTTCAGTTTGCTTTACTTTTATAATTTACACCTGTCTGAACGCTTTAAAACATTTCAGCTTTATTTGGGCATTTTTCGTGTTGTACTTGAAGGTGGTTGATTTCCGTTCCAGGTTGCTCGCTTTCCGCGGGGCAGGCGGTGAGCCACATTCGTACGTTTCACTCTTAAGTGTCTCACCTGCCAGCCTGTCCCGCAGGAGTCTCGCACCTTGCACTACAATCAACTTGTCAATGAGGCATAAAAATAACCCAAAAACAATCCTTCAAATACATACTTACTGATATAAAGAAAGACCAAAGAGCAAGAAACAAGTTTAATGCTCTTCAGGTCCTATTAAACAGGGTAAACTTTCCCTATAAAAGTAATGCAGTGCTTATCTGGTTGTCAACGAGAAAGGCTCTATTACTGATATAGTGAGTTGGACAATAAACGGAACAGATAATCCGTATGATCACGGAATCCCGCTTCGAGTCCAATCAACGTAACATCTTTTTGTGCTTCTTCTACAATGACTGATTGCCCAGCCGCTAGTTGATTGTTTTTCCAATGACCCGCAACAAAGAAGTCACCGTCTCCTAAAGTTGCGATAGATTTTGAGTTTCCTAACTCTGTAAACCAGACTGGTCGATAGACAAATCCGAGATCATCCTTTTTATAGCCCGCTGTTACTTCATCTTTTTCATAGTTTACTTTTACAATTCCGTTGCTGTTAGAGCCACCAGTATTAACTTTTATCGTTGTTAACCCGAGCTGACTTGAGGCTTTAGCGCCACCAGCGCCAACTGAAATGTATTTTCCACCGTTATTAATAAATGTTTGTACATTGTTTTTGAAATTGTCATAAGCTTGCTTGCTGCCGATTACGAACGGTTTATTCGCTTCTCTCACATTCTCGTATTGCAGCAATGCGTCCGTTCCTGCATATAGGAACGCATCGTATTGAGATAGACCCTTCTCTGCAACTTCTTTTGGTGTCACTTCTTTTACCGAGAAACCGAGTCGTTCTAATGCGAGTTTTGTACCTGCATGACTTTGTGCTTTATTCATGCCACCATCTTTTAATACAGCTACTTTAAGTGTTGAAAGCTTTTCTTTTTGAGCTGGCATTTTTGCTGATTGCAGCTTAATTCCTGACTCTTTAACGAGCTTCTTATTTCTTGAGGAGAGGTTTTCTATATAGAAATTTCCTGCATCGTCTTTATATACACGCTCACCTTTTTTCATAAGATCGTTCACTAGCTTTACAGCTTGGACAGAGCTGTTGGAAATTACGTATGGCCCTTTTCCTTGTAAGGAGCCTTCATATTCAGCTCCTTTCACTGGTTTTGTTTTTGCATTCACCTTTTCATCCACTTCAATCGCTTCAAAGCCCCATAATTCTGGTAGACTCCAGGCTGAAATATCATACATAGCGGGCGTATCGTTCGTGATATCCTCGCCATCCCATAACATCGTGTTTGCGAGGCCGGCCTTTGCTTGGCTCATAGAAACGATGTATGTGCCAGCAGGGTAGGTTTGTCCTTTTACTGAAAAAGGTTTAACGGCATTTTCTACAGAAATATCATTTTCAATAAGATGGTTCACTGCTTTTTCTGTAACCGTCGGATCTTTTTCATTTACAGGTAAAACATAGGCATTCGGGAAAAATCCTTCTTCATGGTAAGGGTGATCAAAATTGATTCCACGCTCAAAGATCTCAATTTGATCGGTAAGCATTCCTTGTTTGTTCTGCACAGCAAACTTTAAAGCTCCCATCACAGCATCGTTCGCCCATCTCACACCATCCCAGTTATTAGTTGGTGCTTCAAGCGTATAGCCGTATGCCCCATGATACATCGCGTACATCGGTGTAAAGATCGGCGGATAATCGTCCCAGCCTGCGCTGTCATCACGCTGCGGAATATATGTACCCGTCATATTTTTATAGAGATCTGTTTCATAGTTTGCTTTGTTACCAACGATTTCAGCTTCCATCGCTTTTGCTTGATCTAACGCCCACTTAGAGAACAGATCATATTCATAGTTCGGGTTATGTGGCGGTGTACATGGCTCGATCAATCCAGGCTTTCCATCATCACTGTTAACATAGCCATGAAGATCTAAGAAGACCATCGGGTTCCACTCTGTGATAAGATCAACTGTTTGTTTCGTTTCTTCTTGCGAAAGAGTTATAAAGTCACGGTTTAGATCGATACCGTTTCCGTTAAAACGAGTGCCGTCAACACGACCATCAGGATTCGCCACCACATTAAAGATAAGTATATTGCTGTCTAGAATCTCTTTTGTTTCTGCGTCATTATCATTAGCAAAACGATCGATTAGTTGTAGAACAGCATCAGAACCTATGTATTCTGTTCCGTGAATGGATCCATTGATCATCACGGGTACTTTAAAATCAGGATTGTCAGCGATCCAATCTTGTGCTTTTTGAGGATTTCTGAACATTTCCTTTCGTAGTTTCTTATAATGTCCATACTTACCTTTATCGCCGTTATTAGAAATTGTGACTACATACATCGGATACCCTTTAGATGATACGCCTGTTTGTTCGAGGGTCACTCGTTTACTTTCTCTATCAATCTTCTTTAAGACCGAACCAATCTTTGAATACTTAACAAAGTCATAATGCTCAGAGTTAAACGGACTTCCATCAGCCTCTTCAAAACTATTAACATTTGTCCACTTTTTTTGAGGCGTCTCTGCTGTTACAGCAAAAGGCATCGATGTCAGCAAACTTAAACTCATAACACCTGCTACCCAATGTTTTTTTAACATGTTATTTCTCCCCTTCCTGTTTCCAAAAACAAAATAATTATACTAACATATGAATATTTATTCAATATCTTTTTCAAGATAATTTCACCAGAATTAATATTCAATAGATGATAGTTGATACCTCTACAAAAAATACAAAGAAATAGAAATGAGTAAATATTCATGGTTCTTTATTCTTATAAAGAAGGATTTAATAAAAATTAACGAGAGATAATGTTATAATTTGGATATTAGTGAGGGGGTTGTAACGTATGGAAATTAGTGAGGTTTCAAGAATAGCCATCGGCACACATCTAGGGGAAATGAATGATGAAGATTCACTTCTCTATCAAAAATCTATAGAATATGCGCTGTTAAACGGCATCAACTTTATTGATACAGCACTCAATTATCGAGGTATGCGCTCTGAGCGAGATGTTGGAAGTGTTTTATCGAAACTTGTGCAAATGGAAAAGCAAATCGAAAGAGAAGACCTATTTTTGTCTACGAAAGCCGGCATCATACCAGGTGATATTGACGCTCAACTTCGTCCTGAAAATTACCTGCAAGAGATATTAGTGGATAAAGGAGTCATTCAGCGTTCAGATTTACAGATCATCGACCATCACAAACACGTTTTAGAACCTTCTTTTTATGAGTTCGCTATCCAGCAAAGTTTAAAACACATGCAAGTCGATTACATAGACGTCCATTACATTCATAACCCAGAAATCTCTTTAAAAGTTTTAGGTGAAGAGGCCTTTTACCATAAGCTAAAGAACCTTTTTTTCCTTTATGAACAGCAGGTCGAACAGGGCTTGGTCCGATATTACGGTCTAGCTGTCTGGTCCGCTTTTACAGAGTCTCCAGAGACACTTGGTTACATATCTTTAGAGAAGATGATGGATGTTGCCCACTCTGTTGCAGGTCACTCTCACCATTTTCGTTTTATTCAAACCCCGTTCAACCAATCTAATCATTTAGCGGCAACAGATCTGAACCAGCAAGTTGGTGATAAATGGAGAACACTACTTCAAGCTGCAGAAGAGTTAGGCGTTCACGTCACAACAAGTGCCCCTTTAGATTGTGGAAGACTTACTAATCATCAACACAAGAATGTAGATGAGTTGATGTCTATGGTTTTAAATACACCGGGTATCTTGTCCACGATGATCGGTATGCGAAAGGTAGACACGGTAAAAAAGAATTTGAGATGCTTAAACAAAGTTGGCTCGTAATAACGAGTCAACTTTGTTTATATGGAACAACAGTAGTGTTTATTCTGACTAAGCGCCTTAAACAAATTGCAATACGGTCATTCTATTGAAATTTTACCAGTGCGCTTGCAACTTATTACCACTCGGATCATAAAAGTGAAAGAATGCATGACCATTATCTTCTTTGATATCGTCCACCTTAACCTGATTATCAATCAAGTGTTCATGAAATTCAGCTAATTCAGGACTCGTAAAACCAATGCTGAATTCTTGTTCGTTGTTGACTGTAAAATGTGCAAAAGTTTCATCTTCGGTAGGAACTAGGATGAGTAAGAATGGTCCTTCATTTACTTTTATAATTGCCAGCTCCTCTGTAATATTTAACAACTGGAGCCCTAATATATCTCTATACCAATGTGCTGATGGTTCTAAATCTTTTACAGGAATTCTAATATAATGAACTTGTTCAATAAATGATTTACTCATATCCTTCTCTCCTTGCTCGTTTTTTCTATATACCTCTTTCTTCCAATTTTCGGATTAACCTGCTATTCAACTAAATTTTATAAAGATCGAATTATTCCATGCTATCTTACGAAAAACATTACAAAGCATCTGGAAAAACTTTTTTCCTCACTTTTTAAGAAATATTACTTGTAAATGAAACCGTTTTATTTTACAATCACTAATGCAAACGATTGCACCAACATGCATATACAAATATGTAAGCGATTCAACTTTTTTTCGCAATCTACTGAATGCGATTTCAAAAAGACAACGAAAGATATATACTTTAAGGAGGAAATCGTTTTGAAACAACGTGGAAAACTCATTTCATTTGATTTCTGGCAAAAGCTAGGTAAAGCGCTTCTTGTAGTAGTAGCGGTTATGCCGGCTGCCGGTTTGATGATATCACTAGGTAAAGTTATTGCTATGTTCGGTGGTGACATGACATTAGTGCAAACGATTGCTCGTGTTATGGAAGACATCGGATGGGCGATCATTACAAATCTGCATATCTTATTTGCGGTAGCTATCGGGGGATCTTGGGCGAAGGAACGTGCTGGTGGTGCATTCGCAGCCGTGATCGCGTTCATCTTGATCAACCGTATCACAGGAGCAATCTTCGGCGTTAACAGCGCTATGATGCTTGAAGAAGGCGCGAAAGTAAAATCACTTTTTGGCAGCGAGCTCGTTGTTGGTGATTATTTCACTTCAATCCTTGGCGCTCCAGCACTAAACATGGGCGTATTCGTCGGTATCATTTCCGGTTTCCTAGGTGCTGTTCTATTTAACAAGTACTACAACTACAACAAGCTTCCAAATGCATTAGCTTTCTTTAACGGAAAACGTTTTGTACCATTCGCTGTTATTTTATGGTCAGTGGTTACAGCTTTACTACTAGCATTAATTTGGCCGTTTATCCAGTCTCTACTTAATGACTTTGGAAAATGGATCGCAACATCTCGTAACACGGCTCCAGTTATCGCGCCATTCGTGTTCGGTACACTAGAGCGACTATTGTTACCATTTGGTCTTCACCACATGTTAACGGTACCGATCAACTATACGGAGCTCGGCGGAACGTATCAAATCATGACTGGTTCAGGAGCAGGTTCTTCTGTAGCTGGACAAGATCCACTATGGTTGGCTTGGATCAACGATCTTAACAACTTCTTAGCTGCTGGAGATACAAAAGCGTATCAAGCACTTTTAAATGATGTAGTACCAGCTCGTTTTAAAATGGGACAGGTTGTTCTTTCAACGGCATCTCTTGTAGCGATCGCACTTGCGATGTACATGAACGTTGATAAAGACAAGCGTAAAAAGTACAAGTCTATGTTCTTATCTGCAGCACTAGCTGTATTCTTAACAGGTGTTACTGAACCGATCGAATTCATGTTCATGTTTGCTGCACCACTGCTTTACGTTGTGTACGCAATTACTACTGGGCTTGCGTTCGCGGTTGCAGACCTTATCCACGTACGTGTTCACGCATTCGGTTTTATCGAATTATTAACTCGTACACCATTGCTTGTAAAAGCAGGATTAACGCGTGATTTAATTAACTTTGCTCTAACTTGTATCGTATTCTTTGGATTAAACTTCTCGATCTTCTATGTATTGATCAAAAAGTTCAACCTGCCTACTCCAGGTCGTGCAGGTAACTATATCGAAACAACAGAAAATGATGCTGCACCTGCTAAAAACGAAGCAGCAACAGGATCAGACAACTCTCAAGCTTCAGCAATCATTAACCTTTTAGGTGGAGCTGACAACATCGAGGATGTTGACGCTTGTATGACTCGCCTTCGTGTAACCGTTAAAGACACTACAGGTGTTGGTACGGAAAAAGAATGGAAAGAGAACGGTGCACTTGGTCTGATCATCAAGGATAAAGGTGTTCAAGCGATTTACGGACCAAAAGCAGACGTATTAAAATCTGATATTCAAGATCGTTTGGGGATGTAATTCATGAAGCTATTAACGTTAAACGTTCATGCTTGGCAAGAAGAGAACCAGATGGAAAAATTAGAGATGCTTGCTCGCGATATCGCGGGCGAGCGTTATGATGTTATCGCACTTCAAGAGGTCATGCAGTCGATCGACTCTCCTCTCGTAAAAGACAATATCAAAAAAGATAATTATGCCCTTGTTCTTTTAGAGCTATTGAAGAAACTTGGCGTTGAAGATTACGACTTTGTATGGGACATGGCCCACTATGGCTATGTGACGTACGAAGAAGGATTGGCGATCATCAGCCGCCATCCGATTACGTCTCATGAAAGCTTTTTTGTTTCTGATCTACAAGATATGCACAACTGGAAAACACGCAAAATCGTAAAAGCATCGATATCTTATGAAGGACAAGACATTCAATTCTTCTCCGGTCACTTTGGCTGGTGGGAAGATGACGTCGAACCGTTTAAAGGACAGTTCGATCGTTTAATGCAGTACATTCCTGAAGAAGGTCTTTCTTTTATCATGGGTGACTTAAACAACGATGCGAACGTTTGTGGTGAAGGCTATGATTATGTAAAAGAAAAAGGCCTTTACGATACGTACGAACTGGCTTCAGAAAAAGATGACGGCCTTACGATCATCGGATCAATTGCAGGCTGGGATGATAACGAAGCTGGCCGCAGGATCGATTATATCTTAAGCAGCAAGCCTGTTGATGTTCTTCAATCATCGGTGCGTTTTAACGGAAAAGAAACACCGGTGGTCTCCGATCATGCAGGTGTTGCTGTGACGGTTAAGTTATAGGCTATGTTGCTCTTGAATGTTGTTGATTTTCGTTCCAGGATGCTCGCTTTCCGGGGGGCGTGCGGTGAGCCACCTAGCGCTTTGCACTGTTAGGTGTCTCACCTGTCCCGCTGATCCCCCAGGAGTCTCGCACCTTGCACTTCAATCAACTTTTTCAGTGAAGTAAACAATAAACCGAAGCAGCCTTATTTTATAAAGACAATAAAGAAATCAAACAAACCATGGGGAGCCGTTTTGCGGTATCCCCTGGCGTGTTGTTAAAGAGAAAAACATGGAGGTAACATTATGGAAAAAGTTTGGTGGAAAGAAGCCGTTGGCTATCAAATTTACCCTCGCAGCTTCCAAGATTCTAATGGAGATGGAATCGGCGATCTAAAAGGGATCATTCAACGCTTAGATTATATTAAAGACCTTGGCATCGACGTTATCTGGATCTGTCCGATGTACAAGTCGCCAAATGATGATAACGGGTATGACATTTCCGATTATCAAGATATCATGGACGACTTTGGAACGATGGAAGACTTTGATCTCCTTATGGAAGAAGTTCATAAGCGCGATATGAAGCTGATCATCGACCTTGTTTTAAACCATACGAGTGACGAGCACCAATGGTTTATTGAGTCTCGTTCTTCTAAAGAAAATCCAAAGCGCGATTGGTACATTTGGAGAGACGGTAAAGATGGCAAAGAGCCGAACAACTGGGAAAGCATTTTCTCCGGATCTGCATGGCAATATGACGAAAAGACAGATCAATATTACCTCCATGTTTTCTCAACCAAACAGCCTGACTTGAACTGGGAAAATCCTGAAGTGCGAGAAGCTCTTTATGACACAGTAAACTGGTGGTTGGATAAAGGCATTGATGGTTTCCGTATTGATGCGATCAGCCATATTAAAAAGCGTGATGGCTTCCCTGACATGCCGAACCCGAAGAACGAAAAGTACGTGTCTTCCTTCGACATGCATATGAACCAAAAAGGCATTCATACGTTTTTACAAGAGTTCAAAGACCGCACGTATGCTAATTATGATGTTATGACGGTTGGTGAAGCAAACGGCGTTAAAATTGACGAAGCAGACCTTTGGGTAGGAAAAGAAAACGGAAAGATGGACATGATCTTCCAATTTGAACACCTTGGCCTTTGGGATGCAGAAACCAATCCGGAAGTCGATATCGTTGAACTGAAAAAAGTATTAACTCGCTGGCAGAAAGGTCTTGAAAAAGAAGGCTGGAACGCACTATTTATTGAAAATCATGACAAGCCTCGCGTTGTTTCTACTTGGGGCAATGATGGTGAGTTTTGGTATGAAAGTGCAACGAGCTTCGGCGCGATGTATTTCTTGATGCAAGGAACACCGTTCATCTACCAAGGTCAAGAGATTGGAATGACGAACGTACAGTTTGACTCGATCGAAGACTATGATGATGTAGCTGACAAAAACCGTTACCGCATCAAGCGCGAAGAAGGCGTTTCACACGAAGATATCATGTCTGTGATCTGGGCATCTTCTCGTGACAACAGCCGTACTCCGATGCAATGGAACAGCGATGAAAACGCTGGATTCACAACGGGCACTCCTTGGATGAAAGTAAATCCGAATTTCACAGAGATCAACGTAGAAAAGCAAGAACAAGACGAGCATTCGATCTTAAGCTTTTACAAGAAAATGATCGCGTTAAAGAAAAGTAACGAAGTCTTCACGTACGGTGTATATGATCTGATCCTTGAAGAAGATGTGCAGATCTATGCGTACACACGTACACTTGGAGAAGAAAAGATCGTTGTGATCACGAACCTTTCTAAGACAGAAGCGAAGTTCGAAACAGAATTGAAGCTGAACGCGAATGATCTGTTATTAGCAAATAAAGAAGTTGCAGCTCATGAGGATGTAACAAGCGTAGCGTTACAACCGTATGAAGCGCGCGTATATCGCGTGAAAGCTTAACAAACAAAAGCGTGCTATCCGATTAGGGAGAGCACGTTTTTTTAATGTGACAGTCTTTTTTCAAACCGAATAAAGGAATACAGTCGCAAAAGTACAATCAACGTACCCACAATCGTTAAAACGGGCGATATATTCGTGAATAGAGGTAACCATGCTAAAATAAACGCAACAAGCGCTGTAAAATTTCCCGAAAATCCATTGATCGGCTGATTACCTACAAGACCCGCCCCTTTTAGAGAATTTTCATAACACGATCTATGATACGGTCTCAACTTAAAAAAGGCCCATACCGTACGCAGCTCTTCCCTCTCTTTGATCGGCATCAAACAGCTATCACAGTTTAATTCTTTTTTCATCATTTCTTCTCCTTCATTAGCAAATCACTCTCCCTCTATTCTACCAATCCTTTAATCAATCCTATAGCTTTTTTAAAAGGACTTTTCGCGATGAAAGGAGAATTTTAACGTGAGGAGTGATGCTATGATAAAAAAGATAAGGTTGAAGCCCATTTATATGAATAAACTTCAACTCTTGATGAACCGTTTAGAGGACGATCTTGTTAAACAGAGTCTTGAATTAGAAATCGGTAAGATGACGGCCGGTTTTCGCGGTGAAGACTCTATCAACTATTTTTTGAATATGCTTCCGAACAAGAAAGAATGCCACGTGCTGCACGACCTCCGAATTCCCCATGAATCTACTTTTTTTCAAGTCGACACGCTCATTCTTAATCCTATGTACATTCTTATTATTGAAGTGAAAAACATCTCCGGAAACCTTTTCTTCGATAATACCTTCAATCAACTTCTACGTACCAAAAACGGTATTGAAGAACCCTTCCAAGATCCTATCGCACAAGTTGAACGCCAAAAATACCAGCTTGAAAATTGGCTGAGTAAAAATAAATTCCCCTCAGTTCCGATCGAGACCCTCGTTGTTATGACTCATTCCCAATCTGTCTTGAAAACGAACGATGTGTCGAGCCGTATATCGAAAAAAGTGATTCATAGTGTTCAGCTGCTAGACCGTATCCGGCAGCTTCAACGGAAATATAAACAGCATGTGGTTGTTGCTGGAGATGTAATGAACAAGATTACAAGGCGGTTGATCAAGGAACACACCCCACGGGATGTAAATGTAATGGAAAGGTATAAGATTAGTAAAGAGATGATTATTAAGGGGGTGCAGTGTGAGGGGTGTTTGGGTTTCGGGATGAAAAAAGGGCATGGAACTTGGAGATGCTCAAAATGTGGTCACACTTGTAAAAAAGCGCACATAAAAGCGTTACGTGATTATTGTTTACTGTATCAGCCTATTATTAATAATCAACAAGCAAGGGATTTCCTATTAGTTAACTCAACCTCGATCGCTTCTAAGCTGCTCGTTTCCATGAACTTACCCTATACCGGCACATTTAAAGATAGAAAGTACGACCTGCGGACATTGATGGGTGATGGAAATTAGATTTACTGTCCACTTTTGGGTAAATACTGTCCAGTTTAAGCAATTTACTGTCCACTTTTTGAGAAATACTGTCCACTTTCCTGATTTTACTGTCCACTTCTGGAAAAATACTGTCCACTTGCACCTTCACAGCGGATTCACCGCACCCAAACAAAAAAACACCCAAATTAATGGATGCTTTTCGATGTGCGGTTCACTGGCTTTCGTTCCCGCTTCTGCTCTTCCACAGTTTCAGTTTCATTCATCCCATGCCCAAGCGAAGGGTACAAATTCCCCGGTGCTGGATCAACAAACTGAGTCTGATTAAAGTACACGTGCGGTGTTTTCCATAGTGCAACTAGTGCTTTCCAGTGCGGCATCTCGTGATAGCGCTCTGGCCACATCTCTTTAATGTGCTTTTTCACGAGCGGGTAATATTTTGGACTCATCCCAGGGAACAGATGATGCTCCGTATGGTAAGAGAAGTTAAAATGAATCACATCGATCCATTTTGGAACAGTAACCGTTAAGCTGTTCGCTAACGGATCGTTCACGTCTGTCATTGGGTTCAAGCGGTGGTTGGTTGAGATATAGCTCATTACGATCGCGTTTGCGATCAACAACGGCAGCAATACCGCAAAGAACCATTTAACCGGTCCAAGCCACGCTAACAATCCTAGCCACATTGCCCACGGCAATAACAGCTGAATCCAAACAGAAGGTCTTTTACTCGGTTTGAACTCCGTAATAAATCGTTTGAACATGAAAAGTCCGTGCAGCGTAAACGAAACAGACAAGAAAGCAAAGCTTACGATCGAACGCATCCACATCGGAAGCTTGTACACTTTTTGAAGCAATGGTTTGTGAGACAAGTTCTCTAGTGTTGGCCACGCATCCGGGTCTTTCCCATCATGCTGTGTATGAACGTGATGCGTCGTATTGTGCCACTTACGCCAGAGCTTCGGTCCAACACTTAACGGCCAGAAAGCTACTGCTCCTAAAAAGTCACGAAGCCACGGCTTTCGAATCACTGTGCCGTGCAGGATCTCATGGCCTAAGAAGCCCATACCCGCGAAACATGTTCCTAATATAACGGCGATTCCAATCCCTAACCAAGGGTGAAGATTATTCAATAACCCGATAACTAAAATACCGGCGATTGCGATCAATAAGTAGACAAGCCCACCCCATAATCTTGAAGGTACTGGCTTAAAGGCTTCTTTCGGCAGCTTTGGAGCGATCTTTGCTGCATACCAGCCAAACGATTGTAAATCTTTCATTTGCTCAACTCCTCTAATCTGACTCTTTCGAATTCTCGTACAATACAATCGTAACAAGGTTTGTTTTATGAAGCAACTATTTTTGTTACCTGGTAATAATAGTTGGTATTATGTACCCACAAAAAAAGGAGCCATCCTGAAGGATAGCCCACTTTTTCATAAAATAATCTTACATATATTCAAGTTTTAACACATTCAACTTTTGATTCGTCTCTCGTTCGATGATCTGCAGCAAACGACGGTCTTTTTGCGCAACGAACGTAACTGCAAGTCCTTTTCCGCCAGCACGCCCAGTTCTACCGATTCGATGAATGTAGCTTTCAGCATCGAGCGCGATGTCGTAATTAAAAACATGTGTTACACCGTCAACATCCAGACCACGTGCTGCTACATCCGTAGCTACTAAAAACTGAATCTCTCCTTCACGAAACCGCCTCATCACATCTTCTCTTTTCGCTTGAGAAAGATCACCGTGCAGTTCATCAGAATTGTAACCCATATTCTGCAGAGCTTCGTTCAACTTGCTTGCTCTTCTTTTCGTTCGGCAAAAAATGATCGCTAGATAAGGACGCAGCAGTCTGATCGTTTGAACAAGGTCATTCTGCTTCCCTCGATCTGTTGTTTCCACGATTCGCTGACGAATTTCCTTTAACGTTATCTGTTTTGTTTTCACATGAATATCTTGAGGATCGTTTGTATACGTTTCAGCTAGCTTTTTCACTTCATCAGGCATCGTCGCTGAAAAAAGTAACGTTTGACGATCCTCAGGCACCTCATACATGATGTCTTCAATGTCATCTAAAAATCCGATGTGAAGCATCTGATCCGCTTCATCTAGTACGAACGTTGAAACATGAGATAAGTCGATCGTCTCTCGTCGAATATGATCGAGCAGTCTTCCAGGTGTTGCGACAACAACATGTACCTTGCCCTCTAACTTGTGCATCTGCGCGATCACGTCCTGCCCACCGTAGACAGCGAGCACGTTGATCTCACCGAGAGCTTCAGTAAGTTTGCGTACTTCAGCTGTGATCTGAATGGCAAGCTCACGCGTCGGTGCAACGATCAACCCTTGAACCGCATCACGTTCAGCATCAACTTTTTGCAGAAGAGGAAGCACGAAAGCAAGTGTCTTTCCCGTACCGGTTTGAGCTTGTCCCACGACATCCTTACCTTCTAAGATGACAGGAATCGTTTCCTTTTGAATAGGCGTTGGTTCACCGATTCCGTTTTGCAGCAAAATATCTATCAATTCATCATGAATACCTAATTCCTTAAAGCCCATCTATTTTTTCCCCAATTTCTTTACTTTTTCTGTGCAGCTTTCCATTGCGGCTAATACTGCACCACGAAAGCGTTCTTGCTCTAGCGTTGCGACAGCTGCAATCGTTGCTCCACCCGGAGACGTTACTTGATCTTTTAACTCACCTGGATGTTTTCCTGTTTCAAGCACCATTTGGGCTGCTCCTAAAACTGCTTGTGCCGCTAAACGATAGGATTGATCGCGTGACAAGCCTTGAACGACGCCTCCGTCTGACATCGCTTCAATCATCATGTACACGTAAGCCGGTGAAGAGCCGCTGATCGCAGGAATCGCATCCATCTGAGATTCTTTGATCACCTCTACTTTTCCGAAGCTGCCTAACAACTTCTCAACCGTTTGTAGATCATCATCCGTAATCTCATCATTAACCGAAACAGCCGTCATACCTGCCCCGACAAGTGATGGTGTGTTCGGCATCGTCCGTACCACTTTCACTTGTTTGCCGAACGCCAGCTCAACATCTTCTGTTGTAATCCCCGCTGCAATCGTTACGATGATCGCATCAGATTTTACGAATTCCTTTACCTCTTCAATTACTTCAAGATAGGAATATGGCGCTACAGCAAGAAACAGCACGTCAGCCGCTTTTGCAACATCACTGTTTGACGAGAATGTGTGGATACCAAATTGCTTCTCGACATAAAGACGAGTCTTCTCCGTTCGCATACTCGCAATGATCTGATCAGGGCTGATTAAACCGGAACTGATCATACCTCCTGCCATCGCCTGCGCCATCTTTCCAAACCCGATAAAACCTATTTTTTTTTCCATACTCTATGCACTTCTTTCTATCTTTTATAAAGGGAATTGTTCAATTATACAGAATACTCATACCGATAGCTTTACCTTTAGTAAACCACAAATACATATGGCGTGTGAAATGGATGGAGAGGTTAACACTCAAAGAATGGCTTATAAAAAAGAATATTTCATTTCCGAGCTGAACTCCATTAAACTAGGATTAGAGCATAACGTACATAAGGAGGATTTTGATATGACAGATAAAATCGTAAATTACTTAAAAGAAAATCGCGACACACATTTAAAAGAGTTAACCGACTGGCTTGCTGTTCCAAGTGTCAGTGCACTTCCTGAACACAAAGAAGACGTTCGAAAAGGAGCAGAGTGGATCGCAGATAGCCTTACGAATGCAGGAATGGACAACGTGAAAATCTATGAAACAGACGGACATCCTGTTGTTTATGGAGACTGGTTAAAAGCAGAAGGTAAGCCGACTGTACTCGTGTATGGCCATTACGATGTTCAGCCTGTTGATCCGATCGAGCTATGGGAATCTCCACCTTATGAAGCTACCATTCGTGATAACAAACTTTACGCGCGCGGAGCTTCAGATGACAAAGGTCAAACGTTCATGCACGTAAAAGTTCTACAAGCCATACTGCAATCAGAAGGTACACTGCCTCTTAACTTCAAGTTCTGTATCGAAGGTGAAGAAGAGATCGGGAGTCCAAGCCTTCCGAAGTTTATCGAGGAAAATAAAGATTTACTAGCGGCAGATGTTATCGTTATTTCTGATACGGGTATGCTAGACCGCGGAAAACCAGCAATCTGTTACGGCCTTCGCGGCATGTGTGCGATGCAAGTAGATGTTACAGGACCAAACAGTGACCTGCATTCCGGTCTTTATGGTGGAGCCGTCCAAAATCCATTACACGCGATTACAGAGCTTCTTCAATCATTCCGCGATGAGAACGGCCGTATTCTAGTAGATGGCTTTTATGATAATGTACAAGAATTAACGGAAGAAGAAAGAGAAGCGTTCCGCGCACTTCCTCTAACAGAAGAAGCTCTTAAGAATCAGCTTGGCGTTACAGAGCTCACAGGCGAAGAAGGTTACTCTCACATCGAACGTACGTGGGCACGCCCTACTTTAGAGTTAAACGGTATTTGGGGAGGGTTCCAAGGTGAAGGAATCAAGACTGTAATCCCTGCAAAAGCACACGCAAAGATCAGCTGCCGACTCGTGCCAAACCAAGAGCCGGATGAAATCATCGAAAAAGTAAAAGCGCACATTGAAAAGCATAAGCCTGCAGGCATTGATGTGAAGGTTACTCTGTTTGATAAAGGAGCTCCATACGTAACGCCGTTCGATCACCCAGCCATCCAAGCGGCGGCACGTTCTTATGAAAAAGTGTACGGTGTACCAACAGCGTTCACACGTGGCGGCGGATCGATTCCAATCGTAGCAACGTTCGATCAAATGCTAAATATCCCAGTCGTATTAATGGGCTTCGGACTCTCAACAGAGAACTTCCATGCACCAAACGAGCACTTCCATCTCGAAAACTTCGACAAAGGCATGGAAACACTAGCAGACTACTGGTTCGAACTCGAAAAATCCATCCAAAAAGAAACAACAACAAGATAAAACAGATAAAGCTGACAGGAAAGTTACTTAGGTAAACTTTTCTTGTCAGTTTTATTATTTTATACGTGTGACTGAAACAAGGGCTCATCTCTTGAATTTGTTTTTTGATTGTTAGACACCTTTGCTAGTTGATTGGAGTGTAGGGAGCGAGACTCCTGCGGGACAAGCGGGCAGTCCGAAGAGTGGAAATGGCTCGTTTAGCCCCGACCAGCAAAAGTTAAATGGGCTATGAAGGCGCACTTTGCCTTCTTGACCGTTAAACTTTTGACCTCGAGGGGCTAGCCATTGCAACTAGACAGGTGAGACCCTTAGGGCGCAAAGTGGCAAGGGGCTCACCGCCTGCCCCGCGGAAAGCGAAGCACCCGAAACGGAGATCAACTACTTACAAAACAACCTGTTTATCCATATAACCATTTTTCCCCTAACAGTTTCCCCTGAGACCTTTTCGTTTTCACCCCTCAATGTGATATAATCAACCAATCACAACAAAGAAACGGAGAGTATAAACATGCTTTCATTTGAAGATAAAATTGCTTTAATCGAAGAAAACTTCCCAGAGCTCGACATGCACGAGGTATCCCTTGGCCGCTTGAACTTCCATTTTGAAGAAAGTGTACAAGACAAAAAAATCGTCGTGTACCACCTTCACCCGAACGGAAACGGCTTCGTGTATGGCGGACACCTGCCACAAAGCGTAAAGAACGACAAAGGCTATGTGAACATCCGAGACTACGAAGCAGAAGAACTGATTGCTTTAATCCAAGACTCCATGGAGTTCTTATCAAAGAAACACGGCTGGCAGCAGCCGAAGAAAGATCGTTCTGATGACGAAGAACGTAAAGAAGAACACTGGTACAGCCACAGCCATGAGGAGATTCGCCTCGTAGGAGAAGATGGCATGTGGTTCATCTTTGATGAAGATGATGCACTAGAAGCTGCATTTGAAACATATGCAGAAGCAGAAGGTTATTTAAAAGAAGCAGATTTTAAAAAGAAAAAATAGAGGTGACTAAGATGGCTGAGGAGAAAAAGAAGTTAAGCTTTCAAGAAATCGCAAAGCAACGTTTAGCTGAGAAGAAAGCACAGCAATCAGGCGGATCATTCAGCAAGGGTCCTGTTAAAGTGGCCAACCAGTTAAAAAACCAACAAACAAAAAAAGCAAACAACCAAGCGCGGAGAACAGGTGTTTAATGCATCGTAAGCGAGCAAATATCACCCCTGGTCTTTCCGTGAACGTAATCTTAAAAGCAGATCAGCGTTCTGGCAAGAAAACAAAAGGTATCGTAAAAGATATCTTAACGAACTCACCTACTCATCCACACGGCATCAAGGTACGCCTTGAAGACGGTCAAGTTGGACGAGTCATTGACATTCTGAATGCATAACCACGAAAACGGTCACCACCTCGGGACCGTTTTTTCTGTACATGGAATACATTGGATATCCGTATACTAGTTGATAGATTTTTTTAAAAGGAGATCACTTCATGAACATAGATTCTCTAAAAAAACGAATTGATGTTAGTACAAAAAGAATGCCAGCAGATGTTGTAATAAAAAACGGGAAAATCATTGATGTGTTTAATCTTGAAGTCATGGAAGGAGATGTTGCGATCGTTGATGGGTATATTGCCGGTATTGGTGAGTACGAAGGAAATGAAACGATTGATGCAGCGGGTAAATTTATATCCCCTGCTTTCATCGACGGTCATGTGCACATCGAGTCATCTATGGTAACGCCGGCAGAGTTCAGCAAAGTGCTGCTCGCACATGGTGTTACAACTGTTATAACGGATCCTCATGAGATCGGTAACGTTTCAGGAGTTGAAGGTATCTCCTTTATGCTGAATCACTCTGAAGGGCTTCCTCTGGACGTCAGAGTGATGCTTCCTTCATCAGTTCCTGCAACTCCTTTTGAGAACGCAGGTGCTGTTTTAAAAGCATCTGATTTAGAACCCTTTTTAACTCATCCACGTGTCCTCGGTTTAGCGGAAGTCATGGATTTTCCTGCTGTTTTTAGAGGGGATGAGGATATGCTTCAAAAAATCGTTTCTACAGCTGATCAAAACAAAATGATCGATGGCCATGCAGCAGGATTAGACGCTAATGGCATCAACGTCTATCGCTCCTCACTGATTACGACAGACCACGAATGTTCGACGAAGGAAGATGCACTAGATCGAATCTCTCGAGGGATGTTCGTGTTAATACGTGAAGGATCTGTAGCCAAAAATTTAAGAGCGCTCATAACAGCTGTAACACCGAAAAACGCTCGTCGCTTTTTATTCTGTACAGATGATAAGCACCTGGATGATTTAGTAGCGGAAGGAAGCGTAGATCATAACGTGAGGGTCGCTATTCAAGAAGGCATGGATGCTCTGCAAGCAATCCAGCTCGCAACCTTGAACGCAGCAGAATGTTACGGTTTAAAAGAAAAAGGCGCTGTCGCTCCAGGTTACAAAGCAGACTTTCTTTTGCTTGAGAATTTGGATTCCATTGTAATATCCGATGTTTTTGTTGGAGGAAAATTGGTTGCTCAGAACGGGAAGTACAAAGGATCAGAATCTAGAAGCGCACAGCCTCCAGCCGCTTTAACAAAGTCCGTAAACATGACAATGATAGATTCCGAAAAGCTTTCTATTCCTATAACCGATGGTAAGCCCATGCATGTGATCGAAATCATCCCGAATCAGATTGTTACCAAGAAGAAAGTTTTTGCGGCAACAGCAGAAAACGGAGAATTCATACCATCTATCACGAACGATTTAATAAAAATGGCTGTGATCGAACGCCACAACAAGACTGAAAACATTGGTCTAGGAGTGGTAAAAGGCCTTCTTATCCAAAACGGAGCGATTGCTTCAACTGTTGCGCATGATTCACACAATTTAGTCGTTGCAGGTACGAATGATGAGGATATGCAAGTCGCGATAGAAGCTATCAGCAAGATGCAAGGCGGCTATGTGATCGTGAAAAACGGAGCAGTGCTCGCATCTGTCCCGCTTCCCATCTCCGGGTTGATGTCAGATCGACCATTTATAGAAGTCAACGACCAAATCATTCATCTAAAAGAAAAGTTAAAGGAGATTGGATTCAGCGGAGATTTTGATCCGTTCCTGACCCTATCCTTCTTAACACTTCCTGTAATTCCGGAAATCAAGCTGACAGATCTTGGTCTCTTTGATTTCAAAATCTTTCAGCATATCCCTGTGCAGGCAGAATAAAGCGTTACACGAGTGAATGGTTGAAGGCATAGATAACAGCTTGCGTACGATCTTGTACATCCAGCTTGCTCAATATGTTACTCACATGTACTTTGACTGTTTTTAAAGCGATGAACAGATCATCTGCAATTTCTTGATTGGTCTTTCCTTTCGTCATCAACAGAAGAATCTCCATCTCGCGCGCAGTCAGCTCTTCATGTGGCTCGCGCGTTTGTTTTTTACGCATCTTGCTCATCATCTTCCCGGTTACTTCGGGTTCAAGAACAGATTTACCATGATACGTATCGCGAACAGCTTGAGCGATATCACTCGCTTTTGACGTTTTTAACATATAACTAGACGCACCCGCCTCTAGTGCCGGATATACTTTTTCATCATCAAGAAAACTTGTAACAACGATGATCTTCGCTTCTGGCCATGCCGTTGTTATCTCGCGTGTTGCTTCGATTCCATCCATCTCATCCATAACAAGATCCATTAAAATTACGTCCGGTCTTAATGCTAGTGCCTTCTCTATGGCAACTTTTCCGTTCTCCGCTTCATCCGTTACTTCTATATCAGGCTGCGCAGAAAGGTAAGCCGATACCCCAATACGCACCATCTCATGATCATCCACTAATAATACTTTGATCATTACCCTCATCTCCCGCTTTCAAAATAGGTACTTTTACTTCAAGCCGCGTTCCTTCGCCTGGCAAACTCACAATCTTAAGTGTACCGCCAATTTCTGCTGCCCGTTCATGCATGTTTTGAAGTCCATAGGAACCAGTTTTTTCTTGATCCATCTTAAAGCCTACACCATCATCTTCAATGCGGAGGATAATCAGATCATCTCTTTGGACGAGCAAGATCTGCGCTTTATTTGCCTGTGCATGCCTTAAAATGTTCGACACCGACTCTTGAAGAATACGAAACAGGTGATCTTCTACTCCTTTTGCAAGAGGAATCGTTTCAATCTTCCATTTTAGTTCGATCGGTACTTTTTGCAGAAGCTCCTGTAGAAGCTCTTCCATCCCTTTCTGCAATGATTTCCCGTTTAATGCTGCAGGACGTAGGTGCAGAAGCAGTGCCCTCATCTCAAGCTGTGTTTGATGAATCGTTTCTTCTACAAGCTTTAACTGTTTAGTTTCACGTGAGTCTTCTTCTCTTCGCGTTTCATTTACAGCCGACATGATCATGCTTGCTGCAAAAAGCTGCTGCGAAACAGAGTCGTGTAGTTCCCTCGCCAAACGATTTCTTTCTTGGGAAATAATCTCTTGGATTCGTTTCTCTTGATCAACCGCTTTTTCAGTAGCCATCTTCTGAGACTGACGAATCTTTTCCCCTAATTGCTTTTGAATACCTTCCATTCGCTTCTTAATCGTTCGTAATTCAAGACTCCTGACTTCTTTCATGTCTACTTGCCTGCCGTCTTCAATAGACTTCAGTGTACGATTGATGGAGTTTAGTTGTTTACGAGAGGTGATGCCTGAATTTAAGCCAAAGAAAGCTCCCATGATAAACACTAAAAAAGGCAAGACGAAAGCTAAAGGGATATCAAGTAAGTTCTTCTGTAATAAAAAATCCCAGTTATCGATCGGAAATGTAGTGTATACGATCGAACCTAATAGAATTGCTACAGCAAATGCAGCTACGATACCGGAGAACATATGACGTAAAACAGTACTCATACCCGTTTCACCTCCAGACTGCCGGCAAACATACTTGTAACAATTTTTATTCTTTTCTCAGCCTCTCCATACCCTTTCGTTCGGTAAAAAAGCGTCTGATTGAACAGCTTAGATTCACTTCGGTCAAAAATTCTTGAATTCCCCATGATCATAGAATGGCTGACTGCTGCCTCCATCTCATAAGGAACATAGATCGTGATATTTCCGATCGTACCACGGATCAGAATAACGGATTCCCCATCAGGTAAAATGGTCTGGTTCAAATCAATGATCGTATCACCAGGACCACATTGGATGTTAATATCGTTCCATTCATACACATGCTCTGGTGTTTGTTGAGTGCCTAGAAAGATGTTTTTTAACAGTGTTTCTTTTTTGTATACATCATCTTGTGACATAGTTGGAACCTGTTCGAACTGAGGCGTCACGAAAACTGGATTTTGTTTAGATTGATAAAATTCATAAATCACATAGATAACGAATGCTACTAATAAAAGCTTAAAAGTGAACATGCTTAAAACGTTCATGACTGCGATAAAAACACCGAGCCAGAACATGATCTTGCCGGAGCGCTTCGGCATTCGTTTTCGTCCAAAAAACAAGAGTGCAGCACTAAATAAAAGAGAAAATAAGATTCCTCCTCCGTTTAAGGTCGCTTCTAGTAACACCAAGACCACCGCTAATAAAAGCCCCCAACTTATGAAATCACTTCTTTTCCGATTCAGCATCTGCACTCACTCACTTTCTGTCATAAACGAGGTAAAAGGCGCAGCAATTTGCGCCTTGTCTCTTATTTTATCGTATCACATACTGCCTTAAACGGTAGTAGATGATTCTTCCTTTTTCCAATCTTTTTCAAGTTTAGCTAGCTTCGCGTCCATTGAACTTGCTTGATAATCAGCGTTTACTTTCTGTTCAAGACGATCCATATAATGTTCAAGCTCATCAAAACGGAAAGCCGATTTTTTCATGGATTGAGACGGATCGATTACACGGTCCATCTTCTGGTGAGCACGTGCTACATTTTCACGTCCCATCAATTCCATACGTTTGATCTGCATATCTTTTAGCTTATGTTTCATCTGCTCATATTTTTGTTCAAGCTCTACAAGATCCTTTTCTGCTTGAAGTGTCGACTCCTTTAAGTTCGCTGCACGTAATGCATGCTGTTCTTTTTCTTGAGCTGCGAATTGATACAGCTCTTGTTCATTCGCTTGTTGAGCAATTTCTGCCTGATGCGCACGCTTAGCTGCTCTTGCCTCGGCTTCTTCCATCTCACGTACGAACTGATCTTTTAATAGCTGTTGACGTTCTACTAACTTATGAGCTTTGTTCACCTCTAACTCACACTGCCTTAAATATTGGTTCAGAAGAGATAACGGATTCTTATCCTCTTTTTGATCTAAAAGCTCATGTACATCTGCTGAGATTGAGTTTTTGATGCGTTCAAATAAATTCATAATGATTCGCTCCTTTTAACGTTTGTTTTTAGCTATTTTTAAGTTTTGCCCATTCTCTTTCAAAGTTGGTGAAAGGGTCATTATTGTCGTTCTCATCTAATACCGCTGATTGGTTCCATTTCTTATAGACCACGTAAAGAACATAGATCGCGACAGCACCTAATATGGCAGGAAGGTTGCTAACGGATACACAGAGTCCTACTACCGATAGAGCACCCCACCAAAATTTCTTTCCTCCACTTTGCGCAGCCATCGCCTTCTTAAATGCGTAATACATGACAGCCAGACCGATTGCAAGACCAACCATCGGGCCAAGATTTGCGATTAAAACGATTGCTGCAATTCCTCCAACTACAAGCAAGCCTAATTTTTTCATATTGGCTTCCTCCTTTCGTATCTTTAGCTTACCTCCCTCAGCATTTTCTCAAAACTGGCCGTAGCTGTATCTTTAGATAAGCCTCGAGGCGTAGTGGGGTCTGACCCCACACAAATACAAAAACCCCGCTTTGTACAAGCGGGGTGGACACTAATATAATTTCAATCCATATCTCTTCAGACTAGTATTGGTTTTTAGTACCAGATTCCACTTCTTTCTTCTTTGCATACGCTGAGAAGATAAATTGTAAGGGGTGGATAGTTTTGAAACACAATGATTGCGGAGATGGCTTTCAACCTTTTGTTAGCCCTAATCCTAAGACGACTTTTAATCCAATTCAAGTTTCACCAACCATTGATCAAAGTTCATTTTTAAGTCCATTTACAAGCGTAATCGGGGATGTAAGGATACAAGAGAACGTATATGTCGCACCACTGGTGAGTATTCGCGCAGATGAAGGAACGCCATTTTATATCGGCTCTGATACGAACCTTCAAGATGGCGTCATTCTTCATGGATTAACGAATCAGTTCGTCAAAGTTGATGGCCGAAAGTATTCCATTTTTATCGACAATGAAGTATCTGTTGCACATGGTGCTCTCATTCATGGGCCGTGTTTTATTGGAGAAAAAGTATTCGTAGGCTTTAAGGCGATCGTTTATAACGCTACGGTGGAGAAAGGAAGCTTTATTTCCTACAATGCAGTAGTAACGAACGGAGTGCGTATTCGGAAGAATCGGTTCGTCCCGCCTGGAGCATATATTGATTCTCAAAAGAAAGCCGATGCACTCTCCCGCGTACCTACTGACGTAAAAGAGTTTGCACGCGGCGTACAGCTAGTGAATCAGGAGTTCCCAGCTGCTTATCATCTTTTGTTCGGTGATTCTCGTTGTTCTTGTGGATTGGCTTATAACAATAACAGCAGCGAAGAAGAATCTGATTAAGAACAGGATTAAACAAGGTAAGCAGCTTCTGGTCAAACACACTTTAACCTCGCTACTTACCTTGTTTCTTTTTTCTCGTATCTGTTAAGAACGTGTACCCATTACAGGAGATTGATCTACTAAGAAATAATCCGGTTCAAAAGAACCTTTCTCCAGCTTTTCCTTCACCACTTGGGGATACAACACATACTCATTTAAGTTTTCCAACGGAACCCATTTAAAGACAAGTCGATCTGCTTCTAACACCGTAAATTCCTCACCATTATGAAACGGTAACGGGTTTTTTGCTGTGATTTTAAAATATAATCCAACCTCGTGAATCTCTTTTTCTGCATATGTAAAAAAGTTTTCAACTGTCCATAAGAAACCATTAACTTTTACGTTCAAATCCAGTTCTTCTTTCATTTCACGCTTCAAACTTGTCTGCGCATCTTCACCAAGCTTCACGCGTCCCCCAGGTAAAGACCAATTTGTTTCTGTTTTCGCTCGATGCAGGAGCACTCGGCCTTCTTTAATCAATACACCAGCCACACGGTAATTAAAAACTTGATGTTCCACATGAAACACTGCGTCCATTTTATCTTCCCTCTTTTTGTTAGCTCCTTATTTTACCACTTCGAGCATTTTCAGTGAAAGCCGTTCCATTTACCGTTACACTAATAAAAAATACGAAAATAAGGAGTTTGAGAAAATGTCTGTATATGATTTTTCAGTTGAAACGATCAAAGGCGAGAAAACCAACTTAGATACTTACAAAGGCGATGTGCTTTTAATTGTAAATACAGCCAGTAAATGTGGTTTTACCCCACAATACAAAGGCCTTCAATCCATTTATGAGAGCCATAAAGAGCAAGGGTTATCTGTTCTTGGTTTTCCATGTAACCAATTCGGAGCGCAAGAACCAGGATCAAGTGACGAGATTATGGAGTTCTGCGAGTTGAACTATGGCGTTAACTTTCCGATGTTTGCAAAAGTTGACGTAAACGGCGACCAAGCGCATCCTCTTTTTAAATACTTAGCAGCTGAAGCACCTGGCATCTTAGGATCTAAAGCGATCAAATGGAATTTCACGAAATTTTTAGTAGACCGAAACGGACAAGTTGTAAAGCGCTTCGCCCCAACGGACAAGCCTGAAACCATTGAAAAACATATACAAGAACTTTTATAGCATCTAAAAAAGCTGTTCAGAGAAACGAATCTCTGAACAGCTTTTCTTTTAAAACATAAGGTGTGCCATTCCCACAACAATCGGAAGTGAGATGAATGTGCGCAAGAAAAAGATAATAACTAATTCTTTAAAGTTAACAGGAATCTTTGAAGCTAGCAGCAATCCGCCAACTTCAGACATATAGATTAATTGGATGACTGACATTGCCGCGATTACGAAACGAGTCAGTTCGCTCTCAATTCCTGCTCCGATGATAGAAGGAAGGAACATATCTGCAAATCCGATTACAATCGTCTGTGCTGCATCTGATGCATATGGAACTTGCAGGAACTCTAAGATCGGAACAAAAGGTGCTCCCAGGTATGTGAAGAAAGGTGTGAACTCTGCTACCATCAGTGCAGATGTTCCGATCGCCATTACGATTGGAACAACCCCCATCCACATATCAAGGACGTTCTGAAAACCTTCTCTTACTAACGGTGCCGCTTTTTTATTTTGATCAGCACGTTCAACCGCCTTTTTAAGACCAAATCGAAAAGGTGTCTCACCTTCTGGAATCACTTCATCGGCTACATTTTCTTTTGCGCCCTCATAATACGTATCAGGCTTTCGAGACAGTGGCGGGATGCGCGGGATAATAATCGCACATACAAGCCCTGCTAAAACGACCGTTAAATAATATGGAACGATCATGTGAGCCAGATCTACTTGAGCAAGAACAACAATCGCGAACGTTATGGATACGACAGAGAACGTTGTGCCGATAACAGCTGCCTCTCGCTTCGTATAATAGCCCTCTTCATACTGTTTGTTTGTTAAAAGAACGCCGATTGTTCCATCTCCAAGCCATGATGCTAAACAATCGATAGAAGAACGTCCAGGCAGTTTAAATACAGGTCGCATCACTTTTACGAGTAGCGCACCACAAAGTTCTAACAGCCCGAAGTTGAATAACAGCGGTAAGAACAGTCCTGCAAATAAGAACACGGAAAACAATACAGGAATCAAATCAAAGAGTAGAAGCTGGCCTGTATTTTCAGACCATACGGCTTCTGGCCCAAGCTTGAACAACGTCATCACAGCAAAAATTAGCCCTATTACACGAATCAATTGCCATACGATATTAACGTTGAACAATGTATTTAGAAACGGTTGATTTACAATGGCTTTAGGCTTAAAAAAGAATGTGCCTAAAGAGCCTACGACCGTAATCGCTATAATAGCTGTCATGATTTTCGGGATATGTGCACCTATTCCATCCTGCAACATTCCTGCTAAAATCGCTACAGGAATGGTAATTTCCCCATCATATGAGATAGGAATCATAAATAAAAATATACCAATCAAAGACGGAACAATAAATTTAATCAAACTAGAGAAATTTGTTCGCTTCATTTCATAATCCATTTGTTGCTTTGGTAAACCCATAATCTTATGCCTCTCTTCCTACGATGTAAAGCGCTTTCATACACTTTCCATTTCCAAGTATATGTTTATTCTACAATTTTCGCAATATTGTAAGAAATGCTAGAATTCTTATAAAATACTAGTTTTTCTTTCCTTTTATACTAAATTTCTAAACCTTTTTTCAGATCGCTAAGCTCGTCATCCCTTAAATACCGCCACTTTCCAGGTTCCAATGCATAAAGATGTATATTCATAATGCGTATACGCTCTAACTTCTCCACTTCATACCCGAGCGTTTTACACATACGCCGAATCTGCCGGTTCAGTCCTTGCGTTAGTGTGATGCGAAAAACATATTTGCTTACGAGCTCTGTTTTCGCAGGTTTTGTTATTGAATCCAAAATGAAGACGCCTTGAGCCATTTTTTGGAGAAACAACTCGGTAACAGGTTGATCGACCGTCACTTCATATTCTTTCTCATGACCATAATCCGCCTGCGAGATCCGATTGGCTAACTCTCCATCATTCGTTAATAAAATCAAACCTTGAGAAGCTTTATCTAATCTTCCAACAGCAAATACGCGCTCTGATAGATCAATATACTCTAGAATATTTCCATCAATTTCAGGATTAGATGTGGTCGTTACTCCCACTGGTTTATTAAAAGCGAGGTAGACCGCTGACGTTTTTTGAGGAATGATTTTTCCATCGATAAGGACAGTATCTGTCTCATGTACAAAACTATCTTTATTGGCGATCTCTCCATTTATAGAAATCCGGTCATTCTTCAATAGCCGATTTGTCTCTCTTCTAGAGCAAAAACCCGTTAAACTAATATATTTATGAATGCGCATGCTAATCCTCACTTCAACGTTGTGAATATGCACAACGATTTATAATTATAACTCCAAATGAATATAATTTCGATAGTTTTTATAAATATCCATTATTTTTCACTTCTCTATTCATACTACCATTTTTATTTAAAGCGTTTATGCATGCTTTAATCTGTAAAAAAGGACAGCAAAAACTTTTTTAGTGAAATCCTTTTCAACTCTCTCGCTGAACTTGTACTATGGAGGAAGTAAAGGGAGGTCATTTTAAAATGGAACTTAGAGTATTATCAGAATCAGAATTTGAAAAATCCATTCAGCTTTCTCAATATGCTTTTCAGTACATCGTAAAGAAAGAAGATCTGCCAAAACGGTATGAAATGATGAAGAGACAAGAAATCTGGGGAGAGTTTGAAAACGAAGAGCTTATTTCTAAGCTTCATATTCACTCTTTGGAAATCTCTATTGAAAATCAACGGTTTCCGATGGGTGGAATCGCAGGTGTAGCCACTTGGCCAGAGCATCGCCGAAAAGGATCGGTCACCCGTCTATTACAACAAGCACTTTTAAGAATGAAGGAGAATGGTCAAAGCATCAGCTTGCTTCACCCTTTCAATATCCAGTTTTATCGCCGTTTCGGCTGGGAACTCACAGCCTCAGTGAACAAATATACACTCAATAAAAGTGACCTCGTGCGATATGAAGATGTCCCTGGAACCATTTCCAGGTTAACCGAGAAGGACGGAAATGAGTTACTAAATACGGTTTACGAAGGTTGGTTCCGTACATACAATCATCTGCTTGCTCGTTCAGACTATTGGTGGAACAATCATGTGTTTACAGAAGGCTATAACCGGATCCTCTATAAAGATGAAAACGGAGAACCTAAGGGATACCTATGCTGCAAGGTCGCAGATAAATTGCTGGACGTTCAAGAGTTTGTATATGTTAGCGATGACGCACGGCGTGCTCTATGGAATTTCATCTGTCAACACGATTCGATGGTAGACAAAGTGAAAATTATCGCACCATCTAATGATCAGCTTCCGTTTTTATTGAACAATCCACGGATCCACCAAGAGCACTACCCATACTTCATGGCACGTATTGTGGATGTAGAAAGCTTTCTAAAGCAATATCCGTTCAAAAACGTAGAAGGTAGACTTACACTATCCATTACAGATGAAAAAGCTGAATGGAACAACGGTACGTTCACAATCGATGCAAATGGCATCACGAGGGAATCAGAGACTGTATCAGAAGCATTAGCTATGGATGTACAAACGCTGGCAGCAGCACTTCTAGGCTCACAAAAGCCCCAGTTTCTATTTTCATGCGGAAAAATCAAAGGTAACCAAGAAAACACTGAACGATTTGAAGAAATTATTACAAATAAGCCCGCAGCTTTCCTGGATTTCTTTTAATAAGTTACTGCTAAAAGTCAGTGGCTTATAGATGTTTTTTCTCATCTGTTGCATGTTGATTGTAGCGGAAGGTTGCTGACTCCTACGGGACGAGCGGGCAGGTGGAGACTCCTAATGGCGCAAAGCGGCAGGAGGCTCACCGTTCGCCCCGTGGAAAGCATGCAACCTGGAGCGGAAATCAACTACTTTCAAGCACAGCCTTTTCAAAAGCCTTATCCATCATCGGATAAGACTATTTTAATTCAGCATGTTTCAGGGAAAACTGAGAGGGAAAAGGATAAGTAGACCCTTTTTCTAAAATAGGAGGTAATCATTCATGAGTGACAAAACAGATAAACAAAAGCAATCAGAAGACATCGCAGAGAAAAACTTTGAACTTGATAAGAAAAACAAATCAAAGACAGACAAGGAATTAGAAACCGTTCACGAGCAGATCAACGATACATTTAATCAAGGTACGATTGATCAAAAAGAACAGAACAAAAAAGAAAAAAAGGATAAATAGCAAACAAAAGCCTCTCATTCCCGAGAGGCTTTTTTCTTATGATGTTCTAAATGAGTCTGGAAACTGCTTCATGATGCCATTCGTTATTTCATCGGCAAACATCACCATATGGTTCTTGTTCTTATCAAAGATCGCAATCTCTCCAGCATAATCTTTTTTAAGCCTTGCAACAGCTTCATCACTTACATACTTCAAATGTGTGTAAAGCATTTCTTTGACTTGTTGCTCTGACCAGTTTGGATTCGCCTTACTCATAAATTTGGCTATATCATCTGCGTTACGATACCAGTTTTTATTAATTGTCGCCGCTTTTGCCGTATCGCCTTTTTTCACGGCATCCACCAATTGGCCTGCGATCACAATGTGCTCTGTTAATAATTTTCCGAGTTCGTTCCCGGCTTTATCTCCATAATACGGCTTGATCGAGTTACCAATATCGGTTTGATTCTGTAATAGTCTCTTTAACACAGCCTCTTGATCTTTGGCTCCTTCAGTAGCGCTTACAATGTAACTTCTCGTCCAATAAACATGGTCTTTCCACAGTCTTCTTTGCAACGAATACAGATCAATCGCATTCTGGTTAAAACACGGTCCCTGCACTCTTTGTTTTGTCTTTGCTTCAGCTGATAAGGGTAAACCAAAAACTGGAAAAACCATAGCAAGCACCATAATCATGCTTAATATTTTTCTATACATATGAACTCTCCTTCATGTTAGTTTCTTATGTAGTTTGTATCGAGTTCATCATTTCATTCCTAAGATACAAAAAAGAACAGTGAACCTTAGGCTCACTGTTCTTTCATCCTTATAGTTGACGGTTCCAATGGCGATGAACAGAAATAGCTTCCGTAAAGTTCTGTACGAAATCGTCTTTTCCATCTCCACTAACAACACCAGGCTGTCCGGTCAGTTCTGCTTCATTCAGCCACTGCTGACCTTCATGAGTACCACCAATCGGTTTAAAGTGCGCAAAGGCTTCATTAACGAAGTGCAGAGCATTTTTCTTAAACGCCGCATCATTACTTCCACCTATTACGTAGATCGCATCAAAGATAACCGACGTTGCCGTCAAGAACGTATGCATGATCTCTAGTTCTGATCCATCAGCCGCTGTGCGCTTACCTAACTTATCGCTGATACATTCACCCTGAATACCACTGTCTTTTAACGATTGCAAAATCTCTGCCACTTCACCACTCACAGTAGACCCAACAATTACCCCTACTTTTCTTGTTTTAGAGCTTTTAACCGTATTTAGCTGGCTAAGCGCTGGTGAAGACTTCGTAACGGAAGACTCTTCTCCTTGAGGAGGTACCGCATCGATCGCTTCTGCAAAAGCAGTCGCAAGCTCCAGGCTCACGTTGCCAAACATATCTACGACTTGTTGTTGTACAGATTTGCTCTTCACTTTACCCAGCTCAAAACTAAAAGCGTTCTTTAGATGCTGTTTTTCCGGCTCGCTCATACTGTTCCAGAATAGAGTGGCTTGAGAGAAATGATCTTTAAAGCTCTCGCTTCTGCCTCTGATTTTTCTTCCGTCTACTTTTTCTTGATAATGAACATATCCGCCATCTGCTTCTGGAGTAGGTGACGGCGTATTCGCTGCAAGTGAATTCTTGTGATAGCTCACTTGCCCTCTGTTAATCGTATGTCGTGAAATTCCGTCACGCTGATTGTTATGAAACGGACAAACAGGTCGATTGATCGGAAGTTCATGAAAGTTTGGTCCTCCAAGACGAGAAAGTTGTGTATCTGTATAGGAGAACAAGCGTCCTTGTAAAAGTGGATCGTTAGAAAAATCAATTCCAGGTACAACATGTCCCGGATGGAACGCTACTTGCTCTGTTTCGGCAAAAACGTTATCCACGTTACGGTTCAACGTCATCTTGCCGACAATTTTTACCGGCACATCCTCTTCTGGCCACAATTTCGTCGGATCTAGAATATCAAAATCAAAGTTAAATTCATCTTCTTCCGCAATGATTTGTAATCCTAGTTCATATTCTGGGTAATCCCCATTTTCAATTGACTCCCAAAGATCTCTGCGGTGGAAATCCGGATCTTTCCCGGAAATTTTTTGTGCTTCATCCCACACGAGTGAATGTGTTCCTAAGACTGGCTTCCAGTGAAATTTTACAAAATGCGCTTTACCTTCGTCGTTCACAAGTCTGAACGTATGAACGCCGAACCCTTCCATCATACGAAAGCTACGTGGAATCGCTCGGTCAGACATCGCCCACATCACCATATGCGCCGACTCTTGGTTGTTGGCTACAAAGTCCCAAAACGTATCATGAGCGCTTGCTGCTTGCGGCATCTCGTTATGAGGCTCAGGTTTTAACGCATGAACGAGATCGGGAAACTTGATTGCATCTTGAATGAAGAAAACCGGAATGTTGTTTCCAACAAGATCGTAGTTTCCTTCTTCCGTATAAAATTTCGTTGCAAAACCGCGCGCGTCACGCACCGTTTCAGCGGATCCACGTGAACCTGCTACGGTTGAAAAACGGACGAACGTAGGTGTTTTTTTAGAGATATCATTTAAAAAATTCGCTTTAGTAAATTCTCCTAAAGACTCATATAATTCAAACTCACCATGAGCTGCGAATCCACGAGCGTGTACGATACGCTCAGGAATTCGTTCATGATCAAAGTGAGTCATTTTTTCCCGAAAATGAAAATCTTCCATAAGTGTTGGACCACGTTCTCCCGCTTTTAGCGAGAATTCGTCTTCAGCAACTTTTAACCCTTGATTGGTCGTTAACTTTTTGCCTTTGTCATCTGCACGATACTGTTCCAGCTGTTCATTCTTGCTGTTGCCGTTCACTTTGTTCTGATCGCTCATATAACTAATCCTCTCCATTATGTATTTTCACATCTCAAAGAGACCTTTCCCTACCTGTGTTGGAAACAAACTGATTTTTTATAAAAGTTCTAGTCCTTCAAAGGGAGAATAGTTACTGTTTCGTGTACCGAAACTGAACGTTACATATACCTATATGGGTATTCAACTCGTTCAATCCAGAAGTTTTGGAACGCAATCCAGAAATTTCGGCTGTTTATCCACGAGATTAGTTGCTCAATCCAAAAGTTTTAATGGTTTATCCGCAAGTTTACAATCCTCGACAAATTATGCATCTTAATTTCTCTTACATACCCCGTAGCATGAAAGCTCACTTTTATAAAAAAAACGCAGCTGAGGATTCAGCTGCGCTTTCTAGTTACTTATTCATATGTGCCAGAAAATCCCCAAGCAGATCTTCCATTTCCTGCTCCGGATTTTGTGTTTCTTCTTTTTCTTCAGGCTCATCTCGCTTTGCACTGTTCCAATCGAATTGACTTAGATCATCATCGTCAAAGTCATCGGTTGATTGTTCGGTCTCAACTGGATTTTCGTACTGATCCAATGAATCCTCTTCGCGCTGTATGTCTTCCTGTAGATATAGAGCCTGATCAATATCGGTTGCGTTGCTGTTTAAAGCCGCCAGTAAAGATGCTGTTCTTACAGGATTGGATATGAGCTGATACAAGATATTGCCTAACAAGGCCTCTGAATGTTCATGCTTTAACCAATCACGCTGCATCTTACTTAAATTTTTCGGCAACGGTATCGTAATCGTCTCTCGATCTCTTTGGATGTCTTGTCCCACACCTTGAAGAACATACTCTGAGATCTTGCTCGAAAAATTGCGCCTTTCCGTCTCTTTCAGCTTTTGAAGCTGCTTGATGACGTGATCTGGGGTGTCAGAGGGGATACGAAAAGCAATCGTTTTACCTCTTGTAATCTCATTGGATGCTTTTTTGTCCATTTCATCACCCTTGCTTAAGCTTTAACGGCTTTTTTGTCTTTATCCTCGCTCTTTTTCTCTTTAGGCGCAGTTCTTCTTAAGTGATCAGAGATCAGCTTATAATAAGCGTTTGCCATCATCCAGATGCTTTCTTTTTCATCTTCAAAAAAGTCGATGTTGTAGCCATCCAGGTTATTGTTTAACGTTTTAATATAATCTTTAAGTACCGCAGATCCTCCACCTACAAAATAGCAGATTTCAGTTTGCGAATTCTTTTGCCAAACGTTGCGAAGAAGACGGTATTGCTTTTTCGCCAGGTCTACTAAAATGCGGTCCGTGATGTCATGAACACTCGTACGGCTACCACGAACCATGATGTGGTTGCGGTTCGTTTTTTTCGTAATGATATCTACTACATCACGTCGGCTGTCTAATTCCACACCATGTTTAGAGCGGATTTCTTCTCTAATTTGTTCTAGCGCTTCAGAAACACCAAGGTTAAATCCTTGAGCTTTATCATCATCAACGTTTCTATTTTTTATAACTGCGATATCTGTAGACAGGCCGCCGATATCTTGAATCAGAATAGGCTTGTCGATCAGATCTTTATTCGTAATATTTAAATCGTTATCCATAACAAGGTTAATAAAAGCAGCAAAACCTTCAGGATACACTTTCACTTCTTCAAACTTTAAGTTTACTTTAATTCCTTGATACTTAGGCGTTACTAAGAATTCTACTTGGTGAACAGAACCTAGTAATTTTGAACGATATCCAGCATCCTTACCTTCCTTCACTTCGCGTAGAGGAAGGCCTGTACCTAAAATATAGCTTGTATCAATCACATTGTTGTTTTTTGTAAATGTTTTAGCATTATCTTCATTTACAGCATCAAGAGCTAATGCTGCAAAAAGCATGATCAATGTTTGATCTTCTTCTGATTTACTGCTTCCTGGATCTAATTCAGTAGAGTTATC
Organism: Fictibacillus sp. 18YEL24; assembly: GCF_015903855.1. Classification (GTDB taxonomy): domain Bacteria; phylum Bacillota; class Bacilli; order Bacillales; family Fictibacillaceae; genus Fictibacillus; species Fictibacillus phosphorivorans_C. The sequence continues at coordinate 86,572 of NZ_JACZDT010000002.1, read as the reverse complement.
GCTCTTAGCAGCAAGCTGACCTACACGATAAATGACATTGTTTTCTTTTAGGGCAGGGGAGTGAACTCTAATATGTATGCCTTCTAAAGGATCTTTGCTGTCTAACTCCTCAATCCCGATTACAGGACGATCCTCAATATCTCTAGCAATTACGTTAGGGATGTTTAATTCATGTTCTAATGTACCGAAAATTCCTTTTAGTGAATCGTTACCTACATCAACTGCAGCAATTCTAGAATTACTCATGGGCGTACATCCTTTCTTTTTTCAAATCTTTATTTTGTTGCTATATAAATAGATTAGAGGGTTAATTGAAATTAAACAATGCCTATTTTTCTTTTTAATACATTTGTAAACACGCAAACATTTTCTGTAAACTTGTAAACATAGTTGCAAACAAACCATTTAATATGGGACAAACCCTTATACACCAACAAGTAAACAGTATTGTAAACTTGCAAACATATAAGCAAACAAATGTAAACGTATTTGTAAACTTGCAAACATATTTGTTTACATCCAAAATTAGGTTGTCAAAATACCTCTCCCCCACTCCTTTAACATGCTGATTATTATATTTTAGATAGGGAAATCATGAATTATAATCTATTTATTTAAAGCCGAGGTGATCGTTTAATGATTTCACTTAATAAACATCATGATCCACTCACTAATAAAAACTTAATCGCACAAATGAGAAAAAAGTATGCTCGTACAGAATCTATTGATTTAAATACTTCAGAGAATCTATTCAAAGACTCATTAAAAAAATATAAAAAACGTAGCAGAAATTCTTTAGAATGGTTCAAATATGCAACAAAAAGTTTGGTAATAAAAAAGGCTCGCTACAAAGACGTCGATACAACTGATTGGGATAAAGATGAACAAGATCATATCTATCCAAGATGGATCTCGAAGTTAAATGAGCAGTACGAGATGCTTTATCGTTATATAAAAGAGGAAGTAAACGTATTAGACTATGGAGCTGTTGGGGACGGAATAACCGATAATACAGAGGCTTTTAAAAAAGCAATCGGAAAAGGAAGAGTCATTGTACGTATTCCAGCAGGAAAATTCATAACAAAAGGCATCAAATTGCCTTCGTGGACGATTCTTTTAGGGGAAGGAAAACGTAAAACGACCCTACAACTGCATGATGATTGTCCTAAAGCAGAATGGCTGATCACAAATAAGAACCATTTTAAAGGTAATCGAAACATAGCCGTAAAAGGAATGACACTCGATTGGAACCTAGAACGGCTAGATTCCGAAGAAAAAACGAGTGCAGGAAACAATCGATCAAGCTGTTTAACCTTCGCTAATGTCACTTATGGCTGGATGTTTGATCTAGAAGCTATTAATCCAGGGTTGCACGGGTTTGATGTGTCTTCTTCGCTATATACTTACCTCGGGGACGGTACTCGTTCAAGAGGAGGAAGTAAATACATCTGGTTAGACAATCTCAATGGCTACGGCTTTGGTGATGATGGTATTACCACACACCACAGTGAGTATATCTTTATTTCCAATTCCCATATGAGTGATCCAAGCGGAAGGTCCCATAAGAAAGGATTCTCGAACTCTAATGGCATTGAAATCGATGACGGTTCTCATAATGTTTGGCTTCTGAACAACTCAACAGCACGCTGCTTTGGAGGCATTGAGATTAAAGCACATCATAACGCTTCTGCCGCTACAAATGTACACATCTATGGTCATTTATCTGTAAATGATAACCGATCCTACAATTTTCGTCATATCGGCCATCATAAGGATATAGATCCTGAATCGAAAACAGCTCATCATATCTCAGCAACTAATCTGTTTAGCATCGCGCCTATTTTTACAGAGCTCTATAAAGATTCCACTCCTCGTGGCCTCGTGATATCAGGTTATAATCATGTTGTGATTAATGGTTTAACCGTCCTAGGTGATCGCACATATAACTATGAAGGTAATCCGGTGATTGCCATTCAATATCGTGCTCACAACATAGTTCTGAACGATGTTGTCGTAAAAGATTTTACAACCTCTGGACCTGCTGTAAAAGTATACGGAGGACCTCATCGCCCCAATGATGTAACATTGAAAGGCATTCGCTGCGATCATTTTTTTACAAAAGTGATAGATATTGCTTCAGACATCGAGCAAGCACTGGCTGAAGAGGTCGTTATTGAAAAAGAGACATCTAGCAGTACGTAGATGTCTCTTTCCCTTTGTTATAACGCTATTTCAAGTTGAATGTCTAAAGGTTCTCTTTTAAAGATACGCTCATTCACTTCTTCTGCTGGTGAACACCCTACAGCGCGATAAAACGATTGTGATTCAATAGACGGATGCGCTGCAATATAGAGTTTCTTACCGCCTAGCCTCTTCGCTTCTTGGCAGCAAAGAGAAAAAAGCTTCTTCCCTATCCCCATACCCCGCACCTCATTTGAGACATGTAGGTATGGCAGCTCTACATACTGTGCTTCGGATCCAAAGCGTTCACTTTCTATATTCGCAAACCCTACTAACTGCTTCTGTTTCCATGCTGCAACAACTACTCCACCGCTGCTTACACATCTTCTTAACTCTTCAATGACCTGAACCTTTCTTTCCGGCGACCAGTCATCAATAAAATAATCATCCTTCACTTTGTAGGATTTATCTTCTACATACCATACTTGTTTTGTTTCTTGAAATCGGTTGAATTCCTTTAAGAAATCATCCGTTAGTTCAATAACGCCAACTACTTTACACGTGACAAGGTTCTTCATTTTGCTCCCTCACTTAGTGATCTTCCCTCTCGATAGAAAGACCTTCAACATGACGCTTTTTCATGGAATTGTTCTTTTTTCTATTTTCTTTTGATTCAAATACAATGTCCATATCATAATTGTCTGGATACAGCATTTTACTCTCAATATGAAGTTTTAAACGCTTTTTATGAATGATATGCTTACTTTCTCCAACCAATACACCTAGTTCTCCATGATCATTCTCTAGCTTGTAAACAATACCTGCGGCTTTTAGACTTGAAACGAATACACGATCACCAATATGAAAAACTTCTCCTAATTGCTCTTCCGTTATTCGGGGTTTCTCCTCTTGTTTCTTTACTTTCGACTGAGCATTATCACGTAAGTTCTCAAGTTTTTGAAAATCATCTGTGGAAAACATTGAAACAGCATCGTTATCCACATGTGGATAACCTTCTTTTCCTGAGACGAGTTGTGCACGGTGGATAATTTCATCGTCCATCCCTAATTTCTTTGCGATTGAGAAAGCCTGACTCTTACCTGCTTTACCGATGATTAATGAATACGTAGGTTGAAGCGTCTCAAGATTAAAATCCATCGATCCGTTTTCAAATCCAGGTGTAACGGACGCAAATTCTTTTATTTCACTATAATGAGTGGTTGCTAAAATCATACTTCCTTTGCTGTACAATCTCTCAAGGATAGCAACGGCAAGCCCCATTCCTTCAGAAGGATCCGTTCCTGCACCTAGTTCATCTAAAATGACTAAATCCTGTGGTCCTGCATCTTTTAAAATAGAGATGATCGTTGTCATATGGGAAGAAAACGTACTTAAAGATTGTTCGATACTTTGCCCATCTCCAATATCAACAAAAACGTCTCTGAATACGGCAAATTCACTTCCTTCATCAACAGGTACATGTAGCCCTGTTTGAACCATTAAGGTTAATAGACCTACTGTTTTAATAGCTACCGTCTTTCCACCCGTATTAGGTCCTGTAATGATGAGTGACTGATAGCTTTTGCCAAGATTAAAATGCAATGGAACACATTTTTCACCGATCAACGGATGTTTGCCGTTAATGATGCTTATCACATTCTCTTGATTTAAGGCTACTGATTTCGCATCTAGCACTCTGCTATACTTCGCTTTTGCAAAGATAAAATCGTAATGAATCATCGCTTCAATCGTAATATGCAATTCCCTTTCGTAACTCGCAACCATACCTGTCAGCACGCCTAGAATCATAGAGATCTCGATCTCCTCTTCTGCTCTAAGCATACTGATTTCGGTTTGAAGTTTACGAATATCATGTGGTTCTATATACACGGTAGCGCCACTTGAGGAACTATCAAGTACTTGACCGTCAATATTACGCTTATATTTGCTCTTAACCGGAATAACATAACGACCATCTCTCATGGAAACGATCTGATCTTGCAGCATATCACGGTAAACCGAAGACTTCATCATGTTATCGAGCTTAGACTTAATTCTTTCTTCAACAACGGTAATCTTTTTTCTTACCTTTAACAAAGCTTTGCTAGCATGATCATCTACTCCACCGTTACGAATACAACGATAGATCTCCTCTTTTAAATCACTTAGGTCAAACATAGAGTACGCATAAGAAGAGACGCCGGGTCCTACAGAAGTTTTGTCTCTCATGAATCGCTGCATCCGGCTCACGTTTTCTAGAAGGCCGAATATTAATGTGAGTTGTTCGGGAGATAGATTTAATCCCTTTTTCGGTATCTCTAGAACTTGCTCCAAACCGTTTAAATTAGCGATCGGAACACTCGCACTCTTCTCTAAAATGCGTTTTGCTTCCGTCGTATCGAGCATCCATGATTGAATCACAGACAGGTTTGAAGAAGGTTTAAGTTTTTCTATTTGTTCTTTTGTAGCTTTATTTAATGCATGAGATGCAAGTTGTTCTTTAATTTTGTTATATTCAAGCATGTTTATAGTTTGTGTATTCAATGGAACTACCTCCAAAATTTTTAATAGCAAAAACAAGTTATCTTAAAGAATTGTTTATTATCCCTCCTCTTAACAGAGGCCAGGAACTGCCAATAAAAAAAAGACAGAAATGAACATGTCATTTCTGCCTCATAGATAGACTTCACCCTAAAAAATGCATAAAAAAATCGGCTCATAAGAAGAGTCCGCAGCATCAAGGGGTTGAGTATGATGGCTTGTATCTGACCGCTGTTCTTAACTATTGGTGGCAAACAAAAGACATAACAAATAAACCGGACATGCCGTTTCATTTTTCTTTTGTAGACCGATATCCAAATTGTTTTAGTTAAGAACGACAACGCTCACAAACACACCATCCCTTCCATTGAATTACCATCATCATATGTAATTGTTTTACAGTTGTCAACTTAATAAAAAGAGACCAGTTGAAAAAACCGGTCTCTTATCATTAGGCTGTTTTCGAATTCAATGCTGCTTTTGACAGATTATTGGCTGAAATGGACAGATTACGGTGCAGATTGGACAGATTATGTGGCCAATTGGACAGATTAATCTTAGAATCAGACAGATTACCGTCACCATCAACAAAACTACCTCTACATAGGAGCAGTTTTAATGCGTAGACAGGCAATGGGTAGCGTGCAAACACCTCAAAGTGTGCTTACTGTCGACTTTTTAGAAAATACTGTCCACTTTTTGAGTTTTACTGTCCACTTTCGATGAAATACTGTCCACTTTTACACGTTTACTGTCTACTTGGCCATTTTTACTGTCCACTTCCATTCACCACGCACTTTTAGGAGTAAACAGCCTTCCATTAAGACTTAATCGATTGATCTTTATCCTTCTTGATCTGTTTACTTCTCAACTGACCGCAAGCTGCATCGATATCTGTACCATGCTCTTGGCGGATCTTACAGTTGATGCCGTTCTTCTTGAGCGTATCGTAAAACGCTAGAACCGATTCTTGGTCACTTCGCTGATACTGGCTGTGCTCATCAACTGGGTTATATGGGATCAGATTGATATACGTTTTTTTCTTTTTATCTTGGAAAAGAGCTGCGAGTTCAACGGCTTCTTCAACATGATCATTTACATCTTTTAATAGAATATATTCTATTGTAATCCTGCGATTTGTTTTCTCGATATAATAGTTGATTGCATCCATCAGCTTTTCAACAGGGAAAGCTCGGTTGATTTTCATGATTTTTGTACGCAGTTCATTGTTCGGTGCGTGAAGGGATAAAGCGAGATTTACAGGGATGTTCACATCTGCAAACTCGTACATTTTGTTCACGATCCCGCTTGTTGAGACAGTGATATGCCTTGAACCGATCGCTAAACCTTTTTGATCGATCATGATCTTAAGAAAATCAATCATGTTCTGGAAGTTATCGAAAGGCTCACCGATTCCCATTACTACGATATGACTTACTTTTTCTCCCTCACCAACTGCGTCTAAATGATGCTGAACGTTCATGATTTGCTCTACGATTTCCCCACTTGATAGATCTCGTGTTTTGGTTAACAAACCACTTGCGCAAAAGCTGCATCCAATATTGCATCCGACTTGTGTTGTTACACAGACCGATAAACCGTATTTATGTCTCATCAGTACGGTTTCGATTAGGTTACCATCATTCAATTTGAAAAGAAATTTCACCGTTCCATCTGAAGCTTCCTGCTTCACGTGCTCCCGAAGCGTTTGAATGGTAAAATTTTCGGTTAATAATTCAATACAATCTGCTTTGATATCGACCATTTCCGAAAACGTGGTTACTCGCTCTCTATATAAATAGTTCCATACTTGTGAAGCGCGATACGGTTTATAGCCATGCTTCCCAAGCCATGATGTAAGTTGTTCAATCGTTAATCCATAAATGGAATTTTTGTTCATGTAAAAAGACCTCTTTTCACTACCTGTAAACTTATTCTTCTATAGTACTAAAAATTTCACTATGTACACAATGTTTGAACCCGTTTCCCAGCACCTTACAATTTTTTTATTTTTTTGAGCATACTACATAAGTAAATTTCCGCACTACTTTTATACACTTTTTATACTCTATTTTTGCATAGATATAAGCCATTATGCCCATAAAGGGTGTAATTTCCATTTACGTATGCATAAGAACCTGTAATAATAGATAAGCCGAAAACTTTTGACAATAATAAATATTTCAAAGTATTATATTTAATGTACTAAGAGGAGGTTGTCATATGTCAGACATCAATAGACAGAAAATTGTGGATAGTGTCCCGCAAAAAGGCTTCTTTGGACACCCTAAAGGATTATTCACACTTTTCTTCACAGAGTTTTGGGAGCGCTTTTCTTACTACGGAATGCGTGCAATCCTAATTTACTACATGTACTATGAAGTTTCTAAAGGTGGTCTAGGGATAGAAGAGTCCACTGCACTAGCAATCATGTCCATTTATGGTTCACTTGTATATATGTCCGGTGTAATCGGTGGTTGGTTAGCAGACAGAGTTTTTGGTACATCTAGAGCGTTATTCTATGGTGGTATTTTGATCATGATTGGTCATATCGTCCTAGCTGTACTACCAGGCGATTTGACTATGCTGTTTATTTCCATGGTCTTTATCGTTATCGGTACAGGTTTGCTTAAACCTAACGTATCCAGTGTTGTTGGTGATATTTATGCTCCTGGCGATACTCGTCGCGATGCAGGTTTCTCTATCTTCTACATGGGGATCAACCTTGGTGCTTTCATATCTCCATTAATCGTTGGGGAAGTTGCTAAAAAGAGTTTCCACTTAGGTTTCGGTATCGCAGCAGTTGGTATGTTATTAGGACTAATCGTATTTGCTGTGACGAAGAAAAAGAATCTTGGGCTTGCTGGTACGTATGTGCCTAACCCATTAACTCCAGCTGAGAAGAAGAAAGTATCAATCATCGTTGGTATTTCTGCAGTTGTACTAGCTGTTATCTTAGGAACAACAATTCCAGCAGGTATTTTCACACTTGAAGTATTCATTACACTAGTTGGTATTTTTGGTATCGCGATTCCTACCATCTATTTCGTGGTTATGTACCGCAGTCCAAAAACGACATCAGACGAGCGTTCACGAATTATTGCGTACATCCCGCTATTCATCGCAGCTGTTATGTTCTGGGCAATCCAAGAACAAGGTTCAACGATTCTTGCAGCTTATGCGGACAAGCGTACAGATTTAACATTTGCAGGACTTGAGATTTCACCAGCTTGGTTCCAATCTCTAAATCCTTTATTCATCATTACACTTGCTCCACTATTCGCATGGATGTGGGTAAAACTTGGTACACGTCAACCGTCAGTACCTAAGAAATTTGCACTAAGCTTGTTATTTGCTGGATTATCTTTCTTAGTTATTCTTCTTCCTGCTTACTTTGGAGGAGAGGATTCACTAGTAAGTCCATTATGGTTAGTGCTTAGTTACTTTATCGTTGTTATCGGTGAGCTTCTATTGTCTCCAGTAGGACTTTCTGCAACAACGAAGCTTGCTCCAGCAGCGTTCTCTGCACAAACAATGAGCTTATGGTTCTTAGCAAGTGCAGCTGCACAAGCGATCAACGCACAAATCGTTAAGTTCTATTCTGCAGAAACAGAAATGATGTACTTCGGTACGATCGGTGGAGCTGCGATTGTGTTATCACTTATCCTATTTGTCATCTCACCTAAGATTCAAGAGAAGATGAAAGGTATCCGTTAATCTTAAATTTACAACCACTGATGTGATGGTCCTCCATTATGTCAGTGGTTTTTTTGCTTAGAAGTAGTTGATCTCCGTTTCAGGTGCTCGCTTTCCGGGGGGCGTGCGGTGAGCCTCTTAGCGCTTTGCGCTATTAAGAGTCTCACCTGTCCCGCTGATCCCCCAGGAGTCTCACACCTTACACTTCAATCAACTTGTCAATGATGCCATTGTAAGCATAAACATCATGCTTTATCATTTAAGCTTTTACAAAAAAAAGAAGCTTATCAACTAAGCTTCTTCATCCTTAATTCATCCATCCATGCAACAATCCAAGTAGTGTGAAAATCACTAGATGATCTCCGATCGCAATGATAAAAGACTTCCTTGTCAGTAGACCAAAAAGTGTGTTTTTATAATAGACCATCGTAATCAAGATACCTATGATAAACCCAACCAAGAGTCCTTCTGCTGCACTTTCAGCTCCAATTAATCCGATAAAATAAGACATAAGAAATGAGCTGACAAAGGCAACGATTACGGAAAAAATGTATTTAAAAGGTCCTGTCTCGCCATTTTCCTTTTTCTTTCCGAGGATCGTTGTATAGTAGATTCCTCCGTAGATCATATATAAAAGTCCCCCACCGATGATTGCTGTCATGCTTAATAGTACTCCGTTTATTTCCATAATGGCCCCCTTGTTATTTTGGTTCAATGGCTAGGGCAATCGCTTTAATCTTACTTTCCCGTTGTAACGTATTCTTGTTCTGTTGAATCTGTATGACTTCAACTGGATTACTTAAATATTTGTATCCGCTTCTTGGCAGCCAATAGCTATACAGTTCGGAGTAACATTCAATTATCAGATCGCGTTCTGAATAATCAACAGGCTCCTCAAATTCGTACACCACATGCTTTCCACCAACAAACTTAGAAATATCATCAGGCGCGATCGAATCAGCTATTGTTTCACTGATTGTAATATGACAATCATACCGGCATTTGCCAGGAGGCGTGATGTAAGGATTGTTTCGCGGTATCCCAAGAAACAACGAATGTGAATCGATTAGATTTCGAGACTCACACCATTTATGAACTTCTTCCCAAGCTTCAGAAACGCCACTCGTATACGTCCCAAAATGATGGCCTTTCACTGTAGTGTGGCTTGGAAATGATTCGATTCTTATTTTAGATAAATCTAGCCATTTAAACTCATTATAAGGAGCATTGCCCTCTTTTTCTTTCGATGGGTTGCGAACTTGTTTAGATTTCTTGCTATCTTCATATTCCCGAGGAAATTGCTTTAGATAAGCTCCTTCCCGCCAGTTCTTCGGACTCGTCTTGAAATAGGATTGAAAAGAATATGTGAAATACGATAAGGAAGAGAAACCACACAACATCGCAACCTGAGTAATAGGGATATACGTTTCATAGATCAATCGATGTGCAGCGTTCTCCAATCGGAACCTTTTTACGTAAGCAGCTGGTGTTTCCCCCACAATACTTTTAAAAATTCGCTGAAAATGAAAAGGAGAATATGTAGAGATGACAGCCAGTTTCTCTAGTGGCAGAGAATCCTCTACATGCTCTTCAATATACTCCAAAACTCTGAAGATCTGTTTTCGTTGCTCGCGCTCAACATACATAAATTGTACTCCTTTTTCATGCTAGTTCTTAAATTATAAACGAATCTCTGTCTGAATTTATAAATGTATTTTTTTTGCATCCATTTTTAAGAATTGTCCAAACCTTTGAGACAAGCTTGCGTAAGATAGAGTAGAGAAGAAAACAAGAGTGATTGTTCTTTTTCTCAACAGTTCGCTTATAGAAGGGGGGGTCTATAGTGAGCTTAATCGGTAGCCTATTAGGATTTAAGAAAAGAAAAAAAGGTAAAAAAAGACCTGAAGTAGCATAAGCAGGTTGAAAGCCGGGGATCTTCCTCGGCTTTTATATGTTTTTAGAACATTCTTTTACATAGCGCCTTTTTCATTAGAACTAGGACGGTATCCAGACCCTTTCAAGGACAAGCACATATAGTACAAGCAAGGGGGATTTTTAATAAAATAATAGTTATGTTCGATGTAACCTAAGTGTTTCTATAAGTGAATCATCTTCTATTTATTTCTTTATATCTTCCCTTCGTAAAGTAATATAAGGGGGAATATATTTGTATATTCGCAAACGGGTTCCTGGTAAGGACGATCCTTTTTTAGTAGATATGGTAGTAAGTAATTTTCAAGTCCGGAAAAACGTGATTGAAATGATTATAAACATGGCCAACGAGGTCATGATTGTCTGTGACAGTAATGACACGATCATTGGTTTTGTATGTTATCGATTCAGAATCGGGCCAACGATTTTTGTGGATTATGTTGTGTTAGATACAAAACATCAAGGAAAGGGCATCGCTACCTCATTTCTTCCCGTATTTGAAAGTCACCTTATGAAACAAGGAATTCGCAACGTATTTGGTACGGTTGATGAGGAGAACACTGATGCTCTAAAGACTTTTCAACATTGGGGCTTTAAAGTTCACGGCCAGCTAGGTTCTAGTATCGTTATCCAAAAAGAGCTTACTAATTCTTTTTCAGCGCCGACTGGTGTTCGTACGAATTCAAGCGTAAGAAAGCTCGCTACTCCTCCATCGCTTCGCTAATTGATGGATAATATTTAAGCAGATCTTCTATGTAAGGTCTGCTTTTTGAATTTCAAAGACTAAATTTTTTCATTGATGCTCTTTGAAAGTAGTTGATTTCCGCTCCAGGTTGCTCGCTTTCCATGGGGCGAACGGTGAGCCTCCTGCCGCTTCGCGCCCTTAGGAGTCTCCACCTGACCGCTCGTCCCATAGGAGTCGGCAACCTTCCGCTCCAATCAACTTGCATGGAAGGAGGAAGTGAAAAACCAATGTATGATAGACATGCTCTTTAAAACATTGCGCTTTCAAATTTTGTCTTCATGAATCTTTGATTGGAGTGTAAGATGCGAGACTCCTAAGGGACAGGCGGGCAGTCCTCAAAGTGTAAGTGGCTCGTTTAGCCCCGACAAGCAAAAGGTGAATGGACTATGAAGGTGAACTTTGCCTTCTTGGCCGTTTAACTTTTGACCTTGAGGGGCTAGCCACTGCAACTAGACAGGTGAGACACTTAAGAGTGAAACGAACAAATGTGGCTCACCGCCTGCCCCGTGGAAAGCGAGTATCTGGAACGGAGATCAATACTTCCAAAAGCAACCTTTAAAAAAGTCCCATAAAAAATTAAAAAGCCAACTCATGATTTGCAGAAAAACCAAATCAAAAAGTCGGCTTTTTAACGTTAATAATAAGAATGAATAAGTCTTATTGTTCTTACAGATCTAAGAGATTTTGCGGGCGTCTTGTCTTCTTCGATCCATTCACCTGATTGTTGTTTGGATTGAAGATTTCTTCAATGTATCTTTGATTCCAATCACTAGTAAAATCTTTATCAGAACAGATACATCCACTTAAATCGTATCGGAAAAGGCCACAGTGCGGGCAGTTACTCATATTAATCCCCCCTTGGGTCAACATAACCTATTCTATGTGCATTTAAGAGAGTTGGTAACGGCTTTCGTACAGCTTTTCCATGAAAGAAGATGCTTATTTTTAAAAGTTATTTGTTCATCCAATCTGGCTTATGAAACTCTTCAAAATCACTTTGAATGACCTTTTTAAATGAGTCTGACTCTACTGCCGCTTTAAGATCTTTAGCAAGCTGTGAATTTTTATCTTTGTCTAGCACGACAATTCGATTGATGATCTCCTCTGGAAGTTTATCTTTTACAAGTGCATCCTTTAAGTCTAGTCCAGAGGATAGAGCAAAGTTTCCGTTTACTGCTGCAAGATCTACGGAGTCTAGCGTTCTTGGTGTTTGAGCGGCTTCAACAGGCTGGAACTTCAAGTTCTTTGGATTTTTCGTCACATCTTTTTCTGAGACTTTTAACGGATTGGCCGAAGAATCGATCTCGATTAGTCCATTGTCTCTTAAAACAGTAAGTCCTCTTGCTAAATTCGTAGGATCATTGGCTAGTGAAACCGTGCTTCCAGGCTTGATTTCGTCTATGGACTTGAACTTTTTAGAATAGATACCGATTGGTGCAGTAGGTACCGTAATCACTGATGCTAGTTTCATATCATTTTCTTCTGAAAAAGCATCCATGTACACTTTATGCTGAAACAAATTCGCATCTAATGAACCGCTCTTTAAAGAGATGTTTGGTTGTACATAGTCATTGAATTCTTTTACTTCAACACTGTATCCTTTTTTCTCTAGATAGGGCTTTACGCCTTTTTCTAGCATGTCGCTGTAAGGGACGGTTGCGCCGAGCGTGATCTTCTTACTTTCTTTCTCACCCGAAACGCCACACCCTGCTAAAACGCCGATTAATAAAGCTGCTGTTAAAAATATGTTAAATCGTTTCATATGTTTTCTCTCCTCACTCACTCTTTATTTATTTACTTTCCGTTAGCACCGGTCTAAATCTAGCTGCAGGATGATCGTTTGGCAGCAAAGGTTGCCCAGGTGAGAATAATTTTTCACGAAGCGTACCATTGTTGTACTCTTTTTTATATAATCCTCTTTCTTGAAGAACAGGGACAACAAGCTCCACGAAAGCTTCTAAGTCTCCAGGTGTTACTAGGTGATTAAGGTTAAAACCGTCCACGCCAGACTCTTCAAACTGCTTCTGAATCCCATCTGCTACCTCTTCCGGATTGCCGACTATAAAACTACCTCTGTCAGGTGACTCAAAGCGATTTAATACTTCTCCCACCGTTAACGGTTTAGGAGCATCCGTTGTGAGCGTCGCAGCCTTATAATGTCCACCTTCTGTTGATTTATTGTACGAGAATGGAAGTTCCGGATCTAAGTCTTCATATTCCGCAATATCATAACCGCTTGCTCCATACTGCGCTTTTGCAGCATCTGCACTCCACACACTTGCATACTCTTTAAATTTTTCCTCCGCCTCTTCAGTCGTTCTCCCTACCACCACGTTTAAGAAAGAGAAAATCTTAAGGTTTTCCGGATTTCGACCGTGTTTGATAGCGCGTTTACGAATATCGTCCGCATAAAAGCGAATTCTCTCTGGTGTTGGACCACCTACAAAAATACATTCAGCATGCTTGGCAGCAAAGTCTCGTCCACGCTCAGACGTTCCCGCTTGATAGATAACAGGTGTACGCTGCAGCGAAGGCTCGCTTAAGTGAGGTCCCTCAACGCTGAAATATTGCCCTTCGTGATTGATCTCATGGACTTTTTCAGGATCCACCAGTTTATTGTTCTCAACGTCTTCTACAACGGCTCCATCTTCCCAACTGCTTTCCCAAAGCTTATATGAAACATCCAGGTATTCATCTGCGATGTTGTACCGTTCATCGTGCTTGATCATATTCTGAAGTCCAAAATTCCTCGCCGCGTTTGGCAGATAAGACGTCACTACGTTCCAAGCGATTCGCCCATTCGTTAGATGATCTAACGTAGAAAAGCGTCGTGCGTTGCCAAACGGCTGTTCATACGTTGTGCTCACCGTAACAGCAAAAGATAGGTTCTCTGTTACGCTCGCCATAGCCGATACAAGAAGTGCTGGATCGTTTAAAGGAACTTGAAGTCCATCTTGAATAGAAGGTGCCTTGCTTTGTTTATAAACGTCATAAACGCCTAATACATCTGCAAAGAACACCGCGTCAAACTTCCCTCTTTCTAATAGCTTTGCATATTCGATCCAATAGTTCAGATCCTTGTAACTTCTTTGTCTCTTGTTCTCCGGGTGCTTCCAAAGGCCATGAGAATTGTGCATGGCACTCGTCATCTCGAACGCGTTTAATAAAATTTCTTTACTCAACTTACATTCCTCCGTATCCAATTTTTTCGTACCCGTTCCAAGAGAAAATAAAAAACCTCTTCAGCTATGAGAAGAGGTTAAAAAATACGTGAATTAAACATACGTATATAGATTTCCTCTTATCTTTCAAGCTTTCGCCTGCTGGAATTGGCACAGTCCTAAAAATAGTTGTTGCCGAGGCTTCAAAGGGCCAGTCCCTCCACCTCTCTCGATAAGGAATCGATACTATTCAATTTAGTAACGAAATATACAGGAATAAAAATAACCTGTCAATGGAATTTAGAGAAATAAAATAATTTTCTTAAGAATCAGTTTTTAGTTGACAGTGGTTTGCTTTATCCTCTATAGTGTTGACTAATAATTAAATATTTTTCTTATCAAGAGTCAGGGGAGGAACTGGTCCTACGATCCTGCAGCAACCGCTTTGTAAAAAGAAAGGTGCTAATTCCAGCAGATGTTTTTAAATGTCTGAAAGATGAGAGAGCGTGTTAGCATATGGAATCTACGTCCTCTTTCGTCTTTGAAAGAGGGCTTTTTTTGTTTGTTTATCCTTTGCAGTCTTTGTGGGCGGTTGGTTTCCGTTTCAGGTTGCTTCGCTTTCCGCGGGGCGTGCGGTGAGCCACTTCGCGCTTCGCACCGGTAAGTGTCTCACCTGCCCACTCGTCCCGCAGGAGTCTCGCACCTTACACTCCAACCAACAAGACAATGAAGTTTTTAAGAACCATCCAGACATAAACAACTTACTGAAAAAACTATAGGAGGGAACCATGAGCATACCTTTGAGAAAAACCATCCAAAAAGATAGTTTTGAAGAAGCGATAAATACCGCACTAGCACTAAAAGAAGTTTTCAAGAAACGGGCAGATTTTGTAGATCAAGAAGGCGTTTTTCCTTATGAGAACTTTCAAGATTTGAAGGATGCTGGCTTTCTTTCTCTTACCATCCCAAAAGAATATGGCGGTAAAGGGTTGAATCTACTTGAGTTCTTAACCATTCAAGAGCATTTAGCCGAGGGAGATGCTCCTACTGCTCTTTCTCTTGGCTGGCATCTGGGGACTCTTTTAGAAGCGGCGGAAAACCGTCATTGGAATGGAGATGCGTTCGCTGGTCTTAGTCGGAAGGTTGTTGAACAAAAAGCACTCATCAACTTGGCACAAACAGAGCGTGCAACGGGAAGTCCTTCTCGCGGGGGTATTCCTACTACAACAGCAGTCAAGAAAGCAGACGGATGGCTGATCAACGGGAGCAAGGCTTTTACTTCTATGGCAGAGGCCCTTGATTACTCGGTTGTTACAGCTACCCTCTCAGAAACCAACCTTAAAGGATTTTTCTTAGTGAATCATCGTGATAAAGGAGTTTCTGTAAAAGAGACTTGGGATAGCATCTCGATGAGAGGAACAAAAAGCGATGACCTCCTTTTAAAAGACGTTTATGTACGTGAGGAAAATCTTCTTGTCGTAGAGGATGGAAAGAACATCGTTCCTAAAGGCTGGTATTTGCAAGTTCCTGCTGTATACCTTGGAATTGCAAGAGCCGCGCGAAATTATGCGATTCAATTTGCATCTGAATATAGTCCTAACACTTTATCTGGACCGATCTCAGATGTGCCAGAAGTGAGGAGAAAGATTGGCAAGATCGAACTTGAATTATTCCAAGCCAGAACGATTCTGCACGCCGTTGCTGAAAAATGGGTGAATCACCCTGAACAGCGTCACAATTTAGGAACAGAACTCGCTGCCGTTAAGCATTCTGTAACAAACAGTGCAAACAGAGTCGTAGACCTTGCGATGAGGATCGTTGGGGCTCGAAGTCTTTCTATACAAAATCCGCTTCAGCGGCACTTTCGCGATGTGAGAGCTGGCCTTCATAATCCACCAACAGATGATGCGATCGTCTATTCATTAGCAGATGCTGCGCTTAAATAAGCAAGTCAACTGACAGATTCATGTTAAACTCACCATTTTTTTGTATGATGAGATTTCAATCACCATAGGTTATTATGGATACAATATATTTCCATATCAATCGATAAAAGGTGGTTTGCTCATGAGAGCGCTTCTGACATTCACTTATTTACAAGCACTTTCTTGCATCTTTCCAGTCATCATTTTTGGGGCGTTAGCTCTTTCAAAGTTCGTCAGCATTCCGTTCATCCCTCGATACGATTTCATACTCCTCCTTTGTCTCATCACACAGGTTGCAATGATCGTAACGAAACTTGAAACGATTGATGAACTAAAAGTCATCTGCGTCTTTCACTTGATCGGCCTAGCACTAGAGCTATTTAAAGTTCATATGGGATCCTGGAGCTATCCGGAAGAAGCCTATTCTAAAATCTACGGTGTTCCTCTCTACAGCGGTTTTATGTATGCAAGTGTTGCGAGCTATATTTGCCAAAGCTGGAGAAGACTCGATCTACAGATTATGGGTTGGCCAAATCCTCTCTTTTCTTTCGGTATTTGTGTCCTGATCTATTTTAACTTTTTTCTCCATCATTACTTGTTTGATGCCAGATGGATTCTGATTCTGCTTTTATTTCCTATCTTTTATAAGACCGTTGTTCATTATACGATCAACGAGCGTGTCTATAAAATGCCGATCCTTCTTTCCTTTTTGTTGATTGGATTTTTTATCTGGATCGCTGAGAACATCACAACATTTCTTGGTGCCTGGCAATATCCAAATCAGGAAGCCGCTTGGTCACTTGTTCATATTGGTAAGATCAGCTCATGGTTTCTGCTTGTCATCATCAGCATTATTATTGTGGCACAGTTAAAACGCATTAAAAGCCACCAAGATGAGATTTTCACGCATACGAAACACCTTTAAGCTGCCGTAGGCTTTTTAGGTGTTTTTTCTTTGTGTGGCTCCTTCTCAAGAAATCTGCATGTTCAAGATGTCCTCTCCATATGCATACATAGATGACGTTTAAACCTTCTATAAGAGAGGAGCTCATCACATGGATAAGAACAATAAAGATCAACAGCAACGAAGACCAATGCAGATTCCGCAACCAATTCGCAGTGATGGTGCGGGTGCTACCGACTTAGGACCTCGCGACATTATGCGTGATATACAAAATCCGGATATGCTAGTTTCTCCTGCAACAGATGCGGGAACTGTCCCGAATTTGCGCTTTTCCTATTCTGATACTCATATGCAATTAAATTTTGGGGGCTGGTCGAGAGAAATTACGGTTCGTGAGCTTCCCGTCGCCAAGACCCTTGCCGGAGTGAATATGCGTCTTACCCCAGGCGGTGTGAGAGAGCTGCATTGGCACCAAGAAGCGGAATGGGCTTATATGATTTTAGGCCGTGCACGGATTACCTCGGTTGATCAAAACGGCAGAAATTTTATCGCCGATGTGGGTGAAGGTGATCTTTGGTACTTTCCTCCTGGCATTCCTCACTCGATTCAAGGGCTTGAAGAAGGCTGTGAGTTTTTACTCGTATTTGATGATGGGAACTTTTCCGATCTGAGCACATTCTCTATTTCAGATTGGTTTGCACATACACCGAAAGAAGTTCTTTCAGCAAACTTTGGTATACCGGAGAGTGCGTTTGCGAACATTCCGACTGAACAACGTTATATTTATCAGTCTACCGTTCCCGGTCCGATTGAAACACAAGCCGTACCTGATCCATATGGAACGGTACCATTAAGCTTCACGCACCGCTTAATGGCCCAGAAACCGCTCGTTACACCCGGTGGTACCGTACGCATTGTTGACTCTACTAATTTTCCGATCTCCCAGAGAATTGCTGCCGCTTTAGTAGAAATAAAACCTGGCGGAATGAGAGAGTTGCATTGGCACCCGAATAATGATGAGTGGCAATATTATTTAGCTGGTCAAGGGCGGATGACCGCTTTCGCTGGAAATGGAACGGCACGGACTTTTGACGTACGAGCCGGAGATGTAGGATATGTCCCGTTTGCATTTGGTCACTATGTGCAGAATACCGGAAATAAGAGTTTATGGTTTTTAGAAATGTTCAAAAGTGACCGTTTTGCAGATGTTTCCTTAAACCAATGGATGGCCTTAACGCCTAAAGAAATCGTACAGACGAATGTGAACGCTAGTCCAGAACTCATGAATTCTCTTCGAAAAGAAAAATGGCCCGTAGTGAAATATGATTAGCTAGAAATACACGACGACACCCTTAACAGCGATTAGGACTCTCTGATCGCTTTCTTTTATTCTTTCTAGTAAAACACCTTCCCCTACACTATTTATATACACCACTTACAACTTGTCCGCATAATCTACTAGTAATAATCTATTAGATTATTCTCTGAACTAGTTTCTAGATTAGAGTGAAAATAGGAGGGAAAGTTTGTATGTACGACCATTATGATCAAAATCCGTACGCACATATGAAACGAGATTGTGAGTGCAAGCATAGAAAGATTCAGCCTTGCCAAAAAGTTTCCGCATTTAAAGCAGTTAAAGATCTGTTTCAATTTATTTTAGGCTCCACACCAAATCAAGTGATCTATCCCGTAGAAGTTTTTGATAGCAATAACGAATATAATCCAGATACATCAACGTTTGTTCCAAAGAGCAACGGCATTTATACGTTCACAGCGAGTATCTTTTTGCCAATTTATACAGGAACACCGTATTCTGCGTTCGTTGGCATCCGCGTTAATGGTGAGATCGTCGCAGGAAATCAAGAAACGATTACATCGCCAAATGCGATCGTCGCTACTTCATCACTTCTCGAGTTAAGAAGAGGCGATGAAGTTCAAGTAGTCGCTTCGAGCCCATCAGGCGCAACGATTGAAATAGAAGTAAACCCAATCGCCACTCGGTTTGAGGGTGCGAAGATAGGTTAAGTAGATTCCCAGCACAGACACGAAAAAAAAACCGCAACAAATCTCGTTGCGGGCTTTTTTTTGCAGTATTCATTCAAGGTCTCTTTATTTTTATTGAAGAACTTGATGGAGATATATATTCATTATCACCAATGGAAAAATCCGATTGGTAACGATTTATCTCCACATACTGCACAACCTCGTCATTATTAAGAAAAACTAATAGATAGATATCATCTCTGCTATAAATATTACTTCGGTCTTTAAAATTCACGCCCATTTGTTTCTCCATACTTTCTTCTGCTGTATATGGTGGAAATAAATATCCTTTGTCCCATTCAAAATTTGTTAGAGATTTTATGTTTATTTCAACTTTATTTTTATCTTTTACAATAGACTGAATGGATTTTTCCAAGTCAGTATTATGAGTTACTCTGCTACACCCTGTTAACAAAAGGAATGTAAGAATTAAAATTGTAATTGTATTTCTCCTCAAAAATTTTCCCTCCCTAACATTATTTCCATGGATTTACTTTAACATGGATCTGGCCATACTTTATTGTTTCATGTGGAACATTAATTTAAAATTCTCTCTCAAGACTTTCCTAGACTCCCATCATATTGTCGCTAAGATGGAGCATAAGGAGACATGGATGGTATTTTATAAGGATTCAGAAGGAAATACACACGCTTTAATGAGTGAGGTTTTAGCTTCATAAGATGATTGAGAAAGGGTGCCTAGATTAGGCACCCTTTTAATTAAAGATTTTATAATGATGATTCGGTTGTGACGTAAAAAAAATGCACATCCTAGAAAATATCCAAGTTTTGCTATACACTAAAAAACATATCAAATATGATGTGGTGATAATTGATGTTTAAAATTTTGCTTATTGAAGATGATGCGACACTATTCAGCGAGATCAAGGAACGATTGTCTCAATGGTCGTATGAGGTGTATGGCATTAATGACTTTGGACGGGTGATGCAGGAATTTACAGAGATTAAACCTGATCTCGTTGTAATTGATATTCAGCTGCCAAAGTTTGATGGGTTTCATTGGTGCCGAAATATTAGATCGCATTCTAATGTACCGATCATCTTTTTATCTTCGCGTGATCATCCGAGCGATATGGTCCTCTCCATGCAGCTCGGTGCAGACGACTTTGTTCAAAAACCGTTTCATTTTGAAGTATTGATCGCAAAGATTCATGCGATTCTCAGGCGTGTTTATAATTACAATACAGACACTGTTAGTCTTAAAACGTGGTGCGGCGCTCAAATTGATTATGAAAAGAATATCGTAACAAACGAGAAGGGTTCAGTTGAACTGACTAAGAATGAAGTGTTTATTCTTAAACTTCTGATCGAGCAAAAGAATAAAATCGTAAGTCGCGACAATCTCATCAACAGCTTATGGGATGATAAAAAATTCATTAGTGACAATACCCTCACCGTGAATGTGAATCGATTAAGAAAACGTCTAGAGGAAATCGAACTCGGACAATTTATCGAGACGAAAGTGGGACAAGGCTATCGTGCAATAGAAGAGGATTCTGTATGATCAAACGCTATTTGATCGAACGCGTCAGCTGGATTTTTTTATTTTTATTGCAGCAGATTATCTTCCTTTTGATCGCCTATCTCGATCCATCGATTCCCCTTTCTGCTGTTGGCTATATCGTGTTCGTCTCATTAATCGTCTTTGTTATCTTTCTTATCTATCGGTATCAAAAGGAAACAGACTTCTTCCACCAGCTTGAGGAAAGGGAAAATGACTTTGACCTTTCTAATATGTCATCAGCTTCTTCACCTTTTGAGAAAATCGTTGAAAACAGTATCATCGAACAAACGAAGCATTTAAAACAAACCGCTTCTGAGAACCGTTTACTTATCGAACAGGAAAAGGACGATCTCCTCGCTTGGATTCATGAGGTGAAAACGCCGCTGACAGCGATGCACCTTATGATACAGCGCATGGACGATACTCCTCTTAAAGGAGACTTAACCTACGAGTGGCTTCGCATCCACCTTCTGCTTGATCAGCAGCTTCATCAAAAGAGGATTCCTTTTATTAAGAACGATCTTTATATGGAAGTGACTGATCTTGAGACGTTACTTTTTTCCGAACTAAAAACGCTTCAGACGTGGTGCATTCAAAAAGGAATCGGCTTTGATTTTAACCTTGAAGTCACTCATGTCTTAAGCGATGCGAAATGGCTAGCTTTTATTGTTCGTCAGATTTTAACGAATGCTGTGAAATACAGTCATTCTTCAGAAATCATTATTAACAGCTATTGCATGAACGACAGAAACTATTTAACGATTCAAGACTTTGGTCGAGGAATTGATACAAAGGATATGCCTCGTATCTTTGATAAAGGGTTCACGTCAACGACAGACCATCAGGATCAAGCGTCCACCGGCATGGGGTTATATTTAGCCAAAAAAGCAGCCGAATCCCTACATATTAAACTCTCTGTAGAGTCAAAGCGAAATGAAGGAACAACCGTTACGCTCGCTTTCCCAAAAAGAAATGAGTTCGATCAAACGATGGGCATGTGACGAAAGTGTCACATGCTTTTCTGTTTTGTTATGTGAACAGAAGGAAAAGAGCTGAAATGCTTTCTATAATGAAACTATCAGAGAGGGGTAATAAGATCATGAGTATATTGAAAGCAGTTAAGCTTCATAAGAGCTATGGAAATAAAAATAATAAACAGCATGTCCTAAAAGGCATCGATCTTTCCGTTGAAAAAGGTGAGTTCATCAGTATCATGGGAGCATCAGGATCAGGTAAAACAACGTTATTGAACGTCCTTTCTTCCATTGATCAAGTAACCGAAGGAACGATTCATATTAACTCATTTGAGATGACAGCTATGAAGGAAAAACAGCTGGCAGAATTCAGAAAGAACAACCTTGGTTTTATCTTTCAGGATTACAACCTATTAGATACTTTAACGGTTAAAGAAAACATTCTCCTGCCGCTTTCGATAACCAAAACACCGAAAAAGGAAGCTGAACAGAAATTCGATCAAGTCGCAACAGAGCTTGGTATTTTGGAGATAAAAGATAAATATCCGAACGAGATCTCAGGTGGCCAAAAGCAGCGAACATCTGCGGCGCGTGCATTCATTCATGAGCCAAGTATCATCTTCGCGGATGAACCGACCGGTGCTCTCGATTCCAAGTCTGCGTCTGACCTTCTAAACAAACTAAGCGGTCTTAACGAGAACAGACAAGCGACGATTCTTATGGTAACGCATGATCCTGTAGCAGCCAGCTATTGCAGCCGTGTGGTCTTTATAAAAGACGGACAGATCTACACGCAGCTTATGAAAGGAGAACAGGATCGACAGAGCTTCTTTAAGGATATTATGAAGACGCAAGGTGTTTTAGGTGGTGTTCAGCATGAACATTAATCAACTCATTTTTCGTAACTTAAAGAAAAACCTAAGAAACTATTACCTATATGTGTTTGCTTTAGTGTTCAGTTCTGCCCTTTATTTTGCATTTGTGACGCTACAATATGATCCGTCTATGGATTCTGTTGAAGGTTCTGTAAAAGGTGAAGCCGCGATTCGAGCCGCTTCTATCCTACTTGTTGTAATCGTATCGGTCTTTTTACTTTACGCGAACAACATCTTTATCAAACGACGCAGTAAAGAGATTGGGCTATTCCAGTTGATTGGAATGACGAAGGGAAAGATTTTTCGAATTCTTTCAATCGAAAACTTATTCCTCTACTTTGGTTCCCTATTGATCGGAATCTTTGCTGGATTCTCGTTCTCAAAATTAATGATTCTCGTTTTGTTCAAGACGACTGGTGTTGATTCGATCGCATCACTACGGTTTTCAACACAAGCTCTTGTACAAACGGTTATCGTTTTCACAGTCATCTATCTGTTGATCATGATCATGAACTATACATTCATTAAAAGGCAGACCATCCTATCCCTATTCCGTGTTACTTCATCAACAGAAATCACAGTGAAAAAACTATCTCGTTTTGAGATGGTGATGGGAATCGTGGGTCTTGTTCTGATCGCGACAGGTTACATCGTATCATCCAAACTTTTCGGCGGCGATTTTACTACCATGCCTGAATTATTTGGAGCAATGATCTTCATTTTGGCTGCCGTCATTCTAGGGACGTACTTCTTTTACAAAGGCTCTGTCAGTTTTTTGCTTAACCTAGTGAGAAAGCAAAAAGGTGGCTACCTGTCCATTAACGAAGTGATGTCACTCGCATCCGTCATGTTCCGTATGAAGTCTAACGCACTTCTGCTTATGATCATCACAACCGTTTCAGCGCTTTCGATCGCTTTGTTGTGCCTTGCATATATCTCGTATTATTCTGCTGAAAAAACGGCTGCAAATAACGTTCCAGATGATTTCTCAATCATTGATAGAGAGTCAGCAGATACGTTCCAAGCCGCTTTAAAGAAGAACAATATTCCGTATTCGGAAAAATCGATTGAGGTCATTCAAGTAACCATTAACGCTTCACAGCTAATCGATCGAAGCTTAGAAGAACTTGTCATCGATCCAAAAGCGATGCCTCTTCCTTTAATCAGTGAAAAATCGGTAGATGGCATGAATCTGTCACAAGATGAAGTGGTTTTCACCGGATATAACGATCTTCTTCAAAAATTTATGCCTTTAAAGAGCTCTGGTTCTATTAAGATAAAGGGAAAAACAGAAACATTCAGCCAACGTTATACCGGCTTAGAAGACGAATATCCCGTATCTTGGTACTTCACAGCTGGAGGCGTTCCGACGGCGATCGTTGATGATGCTATCTTTACAAAGTTGAAGAGTGATATTGATCCTAAAGTCCAGAAAGAATCTACTCTCTATATTGGGGTCGACATTAAGAATAAAGAACAACTTGAAGAGGCAGATAAACTGTTTAAATCTACTGAAACGTATAAAAAGTTATACAACGAATCTCGTCATGAGATCAGCACGAATCAAAAGAAAAACATGGGACTCATGATGTTCATCGTAGGTTTCTTAGGACTGACATTCCTCGTCACCTCAGGGTGTATCCTCTACTTCAAACAGATGGACGAGGGAGAAAA
This sequence comes from Fictibacillus sp. 18YEL24, assembly GCF_015903855.1. Lineage (GTDB taxonomy): Bacteria > Bacillota > Bacilli > Bacillales > Fictibacillaceae > Fictibacillus > Fictibacillus phosphorivorans_C. The sequence continues at coordinate 62,393 of NZ_JACZDT010000002.1, read as the reverse complement.
TGAAAAACCAAACTATATGATTCTGCGAAAACTAGGTTACACGCAGAGTGATCTGTTGAAAGGCATTCAGTATAAACAGCTCTTTAACTTTGGAATTCCACTCGTGGTCGGCCTGCTTCATAGTTATTTTGCCGTACAATCCGGATGGTTCCTGTTCGGAGCTGAACTCTGGACACCGATGATCATCGTCATGGTCATGTATACAGTCCTCTATTCAATCTTTGGTGTGCTGTCTGTTCTTTATTATAAGAAAGTGGTTAGGGAAGCACTGTAGGTTGATGGATGCTTTGTTTTCTAAGTGTCAAAATTGAATAAAGTAAACAAAACCGACTAAAAAATGATGATTTAGTCGGTTTTTTCATTTTGTTTAAGAGCTTGAATGGTTTTTGGAGCTGAAACTTGGCTAGAAGTTGATGTTTATGTAGCTTATAGGTGATTTTAATTGATACCATAAGGGGTATTCATCAAGATAATTCAGGAGATTTAAGAAATAATCCCTGAAGTTTTAGGATTATTCCGGCGAGTTTTCCTTACATATCGGCGAGTCGACAATGTTCGACTGCTATCCCCTATCTATATACCCTCAACCCTGATAAACAAAGGCCGCCTTCCACAACAGTCAAAAAGAAAACCTCAGCCAAAAATCGGCTGAGGTTTATAAAAAGCTGAAATTATTGAGCAGTATAACCGCCATCGATTACGATAGCTTGTCCAGTTACACTTTTCGCTTTGTCGCTGGATAGGAACATCGCATAGTCTGCGATCTCGCTTACTTCCATCAGACGTTTTTGAGGAACTAATGGGTAGATAACTTCTTCAAGTACTTTATCTAATGAAACGTTTCTTGTTTTCGCTAAGTCTTCCATCTGACCACGAACAAGTGGTGTGTCCACGTAACCTGGGCAAAGTGCGTTAACTGTAACACCTTCTGCTGCTGATTCAAGGGCAGCAACTTTTGTCAGACCGATTACACCATGTTTCGCACTGTTATAAGCCGCTTTACCAGCAAATCCGATCAAACCATTGATAGATGAGATGTTAATGATACGTCCGAATCCTTGTTGCTTCATGATCGGCATTACATGCTTTGTTGCGATAAATGGTGCAGTTAGCATGATTTTGATCATAAGTTCGAATTTAGCTGTTGGAAACTCTTCGATCGGTGAAACGTGCTGAAGACCAGCGTTATTGATCAGAACGTCAACACGTCCATATTCTTTGTGTGCTGTTTCGATCATGCTCTTGATGTCTTCTTCACTTGTAACGTCAGCTTTAAGACCGATTGCTTCAAGTCCAAGACCTTTTAATTCTTCTGCAGCCTTTTTTACGCCTTCTTCATTAAGGTCAGTTAAGACTACTTTGCTTCCATTTTGAGCGAATGTTTTTCCGATTTCAAATCCGATACCACTTGCAGAACCTGTAATAACGACTACTTTATTTTCTACCATACTATACTCACTCCTAAAAAGTTTTTATATAATTCCCATGCTTGCCATAATGATTCCAACAATTACGGCAATGGTCGGGATGATTAAAGCGACAACAAATACATCTTTGTACGTTTCCTTGTGTGATAACTGTGTTACCGCAAGAAGCGTTAACAATGCACCGTTATGAGGCAGGATCGATGCTCCAGAGGCAATGGATGCCATTCTATGGAACGCCTCAGGACTCATGCCTGTTGACTGAGACAAATCATAATACGTTCCGCCAAGAGCTTGTAATGCGATTCCCATACCACCTGATGCTGAACCAGTGATCATCGCTAAAAGCTGTACGACTAAGGATTCAGATACGAGCGGATTGCTTGAGATTCCTAAAAGCATATCAGTGATTTTGTCGAAATCCGGTACACTCGTTACAACCGCACCGAATCCAACTGCAGCACTCGTATTGATGATCGCCATTACAGAACCTTTAGCACCTTCGTTCATAGAAGGGATAAATTTTTTGTATTGCTTGATATTGATAAGAAGAATAGCTAGAATTCCAGCTAACAACGAAGGAATTGGAGCGATTTTTAAGAAATTAAGTAAAATAACAACAACGATTAAAGGGACTAATGAAAGAATCCAGTTTGGAAGGTTCTCCTCATCTTCATCTTCATTCTCTTTTGACTTATTTGGTTCTGTATACTTTTCACCAGCTGCTGTTAAACGGTTCTCTCTGAATTTCAGCCAGAAATAACCGCCAACTGCCATGATCAACGTAGCTACAATACCGATAATGGTACCCGCCATAGGTGTTGTCTTAAACGTATTCATCGGAATTAAGTTTTGAATCTGCGGTGTACCTGGTACAGCAGTCATCGTAAACGTGAATGCACCGAGAACGATCGTAGGTGCGATCAATCTTCTAGAGATATCTGCTTTTTTAAACAATGCCAATGCGATCGGATAGATGGCGAACACAACGACAAACAAACTTACGCCACCGTAAGTTAAGACAGCTGATGCTACCAAAACTCCAAGAATCGCACGTTTTTCACCTATAAATTTCGTGAACTGAATCGCAACCGATTTAGCAGCTCCCGTATCTTCCATCAACTTACCGAGAACAGCTCCTAATAAGAAGATCGGAAACCATGCTTTTGCGAAATCTACAAAGCCGGTCATATACGTATTGGTATACGCGTCCATCAAGTCCAAACCACTCATCAGAGCAACAATACCCGCTACGATTGGAGCGACCCAGATGATCGACCAGCCCAGGTAGGCAAAAAACATGAGTAGAGCCAGACCTATTATGATACTAATCAAAATCTTTCCTCCTTTTTTATATAGAAAGAGTGCGCTTTCATCTATTAGCACTTACTTTTCAAAAGTTTTCATTGCACGAAGGACATTTTACTCCTGTGTATTTATTAAGTAAAATGAATTATAACTATAGATAGTATGCACAAAAGTTATAGAATGGAGTTCTCCATATGGATATTCGACAATTGACCTATTTTCATGCTGTGGCCAAGCACAAAAGCTTCACAAAAGCTTCTACTGTACTGCATTTATCTCAGCCTAGTCTCAGTAAAATGGTAAAAAGTTTAGAAGATGAACTTGAGATGGAACTGATTGATCGATCTTCAAGACAGATTGAACTAACAGAAGCCGGCGAGATCGTGTTTGAGCAAAGCAAGATGATTCTCGAGTCTTTGGACAATCTATCATCTAACCTTTACGACTTAATGAACTTAAAAAAAGGGAAAATCAAAATTGGGATTCCCCCGTTGATCGGCTTCTTATTTTTCCCTAAAATCATCAAGAAATTCAAAGCTTCATACCCTGAAATACAGATTCAACTCGTCGAACATGGCGCAAACCGTGTGCAGCGAGAAGTGAATGACGGTCTCTTAGATCTGGGGGTTGTCGTTATGCCCTTAAATGAAGATAAACTCGAAATCGTTTCTTTCTTAACCGAGCACCTGATGCTATTTGTTCATCATTCACATCCGCTCGCGAATAGAGAAAAAGTATCGATGAAGGAATTAGAGAATGAATCTTTTATCATTTTTAAAGAAGGCTTCACCCTGCATGACAGAGTGATCAATGAATGTATAGCAGCTGGTTTTCAGCCTAAAATTTCCTACGAAAGCTCACAATGGGACTTCATCAGCGGCATGATCGGGGAGAACTTAGGGGTTTCTATCTTTCCAGAATCCATCGCAAAAAAGGTTGATCAAACTTTGGTTAAAGCCATTCCGATCGTTGATCCTTCACTACCTTATAAGCTCGGTATTATAAAAAAGAAAGATAAATACGTTACGTATGCGACTCGAGAATTCATTAATATGCTCTCGCCATTTAGCGAATAACATATAACTAAAATGCATAATTTAGATAAATTATATGTATTTTACGAATAGGTTGAGTTGAGATAAAGTAATTCCTATACAAATTATAGGAGGCACTACTCATGGAAAAAGATCGTTTTCAAAATGGATTAGATAAATTAATGGAGTACACGCTAACGGATAACAAAGACATTTCAACACACTTAAAAATCTCAGATGACCTGCAAGATATCGCGCCAGATGTAGGAAAATACATTATTGAATTTGCGTACGGCGAGATCTATTCACGAGCAGGACTAACGAACAAACAAAGAGCGCTTATTACCATTTCTTCTCTTGTGACACAAGGAACGGAACCTCAATTGGAGCTTCATATCAATACGGGTCTGACAGCAGGTCTAACGAAAGAAGAAATCGTGGAGAGCATTACACACTTGATTCCGTACACAGGTTTTCCGCGTGTGTTGAACGCGTTAACGGTTGCGAAGAAAGTTTTTGCAATGCGTGATGAAGAAGTGAGTGAATCAAAGGCACATTAAAAAAAGTAGCTATCCTTTTTTACAGGGGTAGCTACTTTTTGTTATGCCTAGAAGTCTTGAGAGAGGTTGCTTTGCGCTCCAGGATGCTCGCTTTCCGGGGGGCGTGCGTTGAGCCTCTTAGCGCTTTGCGCTGTTAAGAGTCTCAACTTTCCCGCTGATCCCCCAGGAGTCTCGCACCTTGCGCTCCAATCAACTATCAATGAAGTCTTATAAAAATCTATGTCTATGCACTGACTTAAGCCCTTTGTTATAGCATTTACAAGAGATCTCCTTCTTCTGTTTGTTCCAGTTGCTCTGATTGACTTGGAGCATCTTTATATTCGATGTCGTATTTTTTGCTCAATAATTCCATATCTGCGTGATAAGCATCTACTAATTGAAAGTATTCTTCTAATTTTAGATTAGACTGTGTCATCAAGTTTTCATCTTGTTGTTCTAACGCTTGTCTTTGAAGTATTAAGCCTTCATAAAAAGTTTCGGTAGCTTTTTCGATTTGCTTCTTCATTCCTACTAATTCTTCTCCTTGAACATCAATGGTTTTCGCTTGGGCCACTGCTTTTTCGTAAGCAGGAATCGTCGTTTCTACTAACTCCAAATACATGGTCTCGTCGTCTGTATAATTTCCGCCTGAAACGCTAGCCAAAGAATCAAAGGCTTGTACTTCGTAGGTAGAGACTGCTGCGACGTCCACATTGATAAATTTCAAAACAGCATCTTGCTGTTTCTCCGTATTGATCGGCTCAGAAAAGCTTTGTGATTCCTCTTCATCATTCTGCGTTACTTCATTACTCGTCCGATTTAAGGCCATTTCGCTTGAATTCGCACTTGTCACAATCGAACTCACTAAAAAAGAAACTAGAAAAAGTGTATTCACGCTGTCAGCTCCCTCAACATTTTGTAAGTATTAACCAATACCCGGCTTGTTCAGGGGTTACGCCCCATAACTGTAAAATGAGAGTGTTTGATGCTTCGTTTACTGAAAAGACAACGAGTAAAAACCCCGCTATATCCATAACGGGGTTCATTTTTATCCAACTTTTTTACAATACGTTTCTCTTTTTAGATGGAGCCCATCTTATCTTAGAAGAAGCAAACACTCTTCCGCTTTTCGCCACTTTTTTACTTCTAAAGAAATCTGCAATGATGTCTTTGTCGGAGTGAGGAATCTTCTCGCCTTTAACAATTTGAGCCCCATTGATGCAGCCACTCGTTAGGAGAACGATGTCATTTTCTTCACTAAGAGACAATGCCTTGATTACCGCATCATGACGGGTAAGCTCCGAGTGAATGTTAGGTGCATCAGGATTTTTGAAACCTTTCATCACATGACCGACAATCTCGCTCGGATCGTTGTATCCTGGATGATCAACCGATACGACGATTTCATCTGCTTGGTTCTCAATCGTTTCTGCCATTTTGGGCATCTTCTCTTTATCTCTTATCCCGATACCCATCACTAGTACAATCAGTCGACTGTATGGCAGCTTTTTTACTTCCGTTACAAGATTTTGTAACGCAACAGGAGTGTGTGCGTAGTCCAAAATAATCTTGCGCTTTTGCTTATGAATGATTTCAAATCTTCCTTCAGGTCCTGTCATTTCAGGTAGAACATGAAGCATTTTTTCTAATGGAATTCCGATATGCAAACCTGTACAGATGGCAGAAAGGAGATTCGCTATATTATAAGATCCATAAAATGGTGTTATGACAGAATAATGTTTTCCGTGAACAGATAAGGTAAACGAAGTACCGTTCGCTACCTGCTTAACAGCCGTCGCGATCACATCTGCACCGCTTTTTTCATTCATGCTGTACGTTAGCAGCGGACCTGCAAACAACTCAACGATTTCTTTACCCATTCCCTCGTCATCAATGTTTACAACTGCTTTCTTTGCTTGTTTAAATAGCTTTAACTTCGCTTGTTTGTAGTTTTCAAACGTATGATGAAACTCCAAATGTTCAGGCGATAAATTTGTATGAATCGCAACATCAAAATCAATGCCTGCTGTTCTTTTTTGTTCAATTCCAACAGAAGTAACTTCCATCGCAGCGAGCTGATCTCCATTTTCAACAAATTGTTTGAAGATGTGATGAAGATCAGGTGCTTCAGGCGTTGTTGGTGTGGACTGTTTCATGTTTAGGTTTCCTGTTGAGGAAATCATGCCAGTTGTTCCGATTGAACCTGATTTCACACCACATAAGTTCATCAACGATCTAACATAAGCCGCGACTGTCGTCTTACCATTTGTACCTGTAATACCAACTGTTATTAATTTTTCATGTATACGTTTATTAAACAGGATAGATAATTGAGCCATAAATACGCGAGCATCTTCAACGAGTAAGAATGTACGATCTCTATAGATTTCGCTCGCCTCTTTTAAAATCGATTTATTTTCACCAGCCACTACAATGGCACCGTTTTCGATGGCATTCTGAATAAAAGTATGACCGTCAAATTGTTCACCTGTTATACAAACAAAGGAAGAGTTATTCATTACGTTTCTGGAATCAAAGCAGACAGAAGAAATGGTTTGCTGTTTGCTTCCCCAAATTTCCCGAATACCTAATTGCTGCTTTTTTTGTTCAAAATGTATATTCATCTGTCTCTCCTTTTGCGATCAATCTATGAATAATTACTATAGTAGAATATAAAAGTTTGTATTTAAAATTTTTATGCACACATACTTTCTTTAAATACCCTAAGTATTCGATTGTTAACCCTTTTTTATTTATGTTTCTCTATCTTTTTTTAAGAAAAAATGAGCGTTAAATACTGGAAGGACGGGGGTTAGTGAGTTGAATCTTGAGGGGTAGGATTATTTTACGAAAAAAATAACCACCGGAAAATGGTGGTTGATCAGAATCATCTCTATATCTTTTTTACAAACTCGGACTTTAATTTCATCGCGCCAAATCCGTCAATCTTACAATCAATATCATGATCACCCTCGACGAGACGAATGCCTTTTACTTTTGTTCCGATCTTTATAACAGAAGATGTTCCTTTGACTTTAAGATCTTTAATAACAGATACAGAGTCACCGTCTTGAAGAATGTTTCCGTTTGAATCTTTGACAACCTTCTCTTCAGATTCGCTCTCTGTTTCGGGAGCCCATTCATGAGCACATTCGGGGCATACGAGAAAAGCTCCATCCTCATACACGTATGCAGAACTGCATTTCGGGCAGTTTGGTAGGTTAGACATCTATGTCGTCCTCATTTCTTATAGTTATTGTTCATTTTATCATACTTAGTTGTGGCTCAAGATTTCTTCAGAATGGTCGTTTATACAAAGACCTTAATGTGAACATCAAAAGTGCATTACGCTTTGAATCCACATACCTGTCCTCTATAATTGAGTTATCATAATAATCAAATATTTAACATCATGGCTTTTCGTGTTTTGCAATTTTAAGTTCCAAAAAAGGAAGGGGAAATTGTAATGGAAAACAACAACAAGCCCGATCAAAAAGAACACACATCAGCAGGTCAATGTCCTGTCACACACCACAAGGATAGTGCGATTACGACTTCAAGAGCGCCCCACGGTACGACGAATAAGGATTGGTGGCCGAACCAACTCAACCTGAACGTTCTTCGCCAACATGACAAAAAATCGAACCCGATGGGAGACGATTTTAATTATCGTGAAGAGTTCTCTAAGTTGGATTACGACGCGTTGAAAAAAGATCTTCATGCGTTGATGACCGACAGCCAAGACTGGTGGCCAGCGGATTATGGTCACTATGGTCCTTTCTTCATCCGTATGTCTTGGCATGCGGCAGGTACATACCGTACGGCTGATGGACGCGGTGGCGGTGGATCAGGTTCTCAACGCTTCGCACCTCTAAACAGTTGGCCAGATAACGTAAACCTTGATAAAGCTCGCCGTCTGTTATGGCCGATCAAACAAAAATACGGCAACAAGATCTCATGGGCAGATCTCCTTGTTTTCACGGGTAACGTAGCGATTGAATCCATGGGGTTAAAAACGTTTGGTTTTGCTGGTGGACGTGAAGATATTTGGCATGCAGAAGAAGATGTTTATTGGGGAACGGAAAAAGAATGGTTAGCAGACAACCGTTATTCGGGTGACCGTGAGCTTGAAGACCCGCTTGCTGCTGTTCAGATGGGTCTGATCTATGTGAACCCTGAAGGACCGAACGGAAAGCCTGATCCGCTCGCAAGTGCTCGTGATATTCGTGATACGTTCAGCCGTATGGCGATGAATGACGAAGAAACGGTTGCACTTATCGCAGGTGGTCATACATTTGGAAAAGCCCATGGAGCAGGAGATCCGTCTCTTGTAGGAGACGACCCTGAAGCTGCTGACATCGAAACGCAAGGGTTTGGCTGGCTAAGCCGTCACGGCAGCGGAAAAGGCCGTGATACCATTTCGAGTGGTATTGATGGAGCGTGGACGTCGAACCCAACACAATGGGATAACGGATACTTTGATCTTCTATTCGGTTACGAGTGGGAGTTAACGAAGAGTAGAGCAGGCGCATACCAATGGACACCTGTCGATATGACGGAAGAGCATATGGCTCCTGATGCCGAAGATCCATCCATCAAAGTGAAAACGATGATGACAACCGCTGATATGGCATTGCGTATGGATCCGGACTATGAAAAAATTTCTCGCCGTTATTACGAGAATCCAGATGAATTCGCTGATGCTTTTGCACGCGCGTGGTTCAAGCTGCTTCACCGTGACATGGGGCCGAAAGTTCGTTATCTAGGTCCTGAAGTACCAGACGAAGAACTTATCTGGCAAGACCCAGTACCGAGTGTGGATTATGACCTATCACCATCTGACATCGCTCAGTTAAAAGAAAAAATCCTTAATACAGGATTATCGGTGAGTGAGCTCGTCAAAACGGCATGGGCTTCCGCTAGCACATACCGCGTTTCTGATATGCGTGGAGGTGCGAACGGTTCACGCATCCGCCTAGCTCCTCAAAAGAGTTGGGAAGCGAACGAACCCCAACAGCTGGAAAAAGTGCTAGGAATCTATCAAGATTTACAAAGCCAGCTCGACACGAAGGTGAGCCTAGCTGACTTAATCGTTCTTGGCGGAAGTGCAGCCGTTGAAAAAGCAGCAAAAGATGCAGGCTTTGATGTTACGGTTCCATTTACACCTGGACGCGGTGATGCAACGCCTGAACAAACAGATGATGTTTCGTTTGATGTCTTAGAGCCGGTATCAGACGGGTTCCGAAACTATCAAAAGAAAGAATATAGTACAAGTCCTGAAGAGATGCTTGTAGATAAAGCGCAGCTACTAGGTCTGTCTGCTCCTGAAATGACTGTACTCGTAGGAGGTCTGCGTGTTCTTGGAACAAACTATAAGAATACGAAACAAGGCGTATTCACAGACCGTGTCGGCACGTTAACGAACGACTTTTTCGTAAACTTGCTCGACATGGGCATAGAGTGGAAATCAACAGGATTTAACGAGTACGAAGGTCGCGACCGTAAATCAGGAGAAGTGAAGCGAACGGCTTCCCGCTTTGATCTCGTGTTCGGATCCAACTCAGAACTTCGTGCACTCGCTGAAGTGTATGCGCAGAATGACAACCAAGAAAAATTCGTGCGCGACTTTATCGCAGCATGGGTAAAAGTAATGGACGCTGATCGATTTGATGTTAAATTAAAATAATAAATAACCAACGCACCTAATCACAATGTCTGATGCAGATTTTGCTGTTTCAGAGCTCATGAGATTAGGTGCGTTTTTTTTCCATAAAAAAAGACAGGGCATTTCCCCGTCTTAAATGTCATGTATTTTCTTGTTATTTACCGAAACGCTTTCGATAACCACATTTTCTACAAAGTTCTTCAACCGCTTCTCTTCGCGAAAAACCATCTACAAGATTATTTGCTCGATCACCTTCAATAATAGTTGAGAAGTCTGTTTCGTTAATATTTCCTAAGTTAATGACCCCTTCTCCATCTAGGCAGCATGGAATGACTGTACCGTTCGCCAAAATGCCTGCTTGATTGCGCAGACCATAGCAGAACCCTTTTCCGTCGTCCTCTTCTTCATGCAATGCGGGCCATTTAAACTCATAATCTTGATTGATGAAAATTTGATCCGCCAGTTTGATTCCTTTTCCCGGCGTGAGCTTTTCTTCAATTTTAAATGCGAGATTAAATTCATTTTCAATAATTTCAAGCAGCTGGCGGTTACGCTGTTTCTCCAAGTTCGTCGCATTGTCTTGCGTCAGGTTCCAAAGCCTTAAAGAAACAAATAATGAAGACTCTCTCGTTGCTTCTTGTACAAAAGAAAGAATCGTTCTTACGTATTCTTCTTTATCCGTCATGCTCTGACCGACATGGCCATCAAAGCTATGAAGGGAGAAATTCATCTGTCTGAGCGCAGGCTTATTGATAAGCTTGTCCCAATTCTTTTTGATGAGCGTCCCATTCGTCGTGATATTAACTTTAAACCCTCTTTCATGAGCTATGTCCAATAACTGATCAATTTTTGGATGAAGCAGCGGCTCACCTTTTACATGCAAATAGATGAAATCGGTATACGGCTTGATCTGGTCTAAACGTTTCGTAAAATCATCAATGGAGATGAACTGTTTAGCTCGTTCAGTTGGAGGACAAAAATGACACGCCAAATTACAGATACTCGTAATCTCTATATAAAACTTCTTAAATCTTTTCATAGGTATTCCTCATTTCACAAACTCTTAATACATACACTAATGCTCACTAAAGCCACAGTGCACATAAACTACCTGCTTTTTTAACTCTTTCTTATTAGAGCACAATTCATTAAAAAGATAAACGTGTTATGAGGAAATTAACAGATGGAAACGAAAGGTTGGTCATTCGGTCGTTTTTTAAATATCTAAACGCAAACGCAAAAAAGAAGAGAAATCATCTCGTTTCCCTTCTTCGTCATTCGTGCAGCAATACGCTCGGGATATTTCCTTACCATCACAACACCTCCGTAATATTTGCAAGCAAAGGGACGGTTCTGCCGCTTCCTTCCCCTCGTTTCACAAGAACTTTCTTGACCCTAGCTAAGCTTCTCATCCTCATGTTTTTTCGAGGACAAGCATAAGATGGTAGAACAATCGACTGGGAAAGGAAAGCCTATCTATGATTTCATTTCGAAAAATGCTAGGAGCCTCATTGTATGCCACCATGTCCATCAGCCTTTGGGGAATATCCTTTGTCTCGACTAAAGCGGTACTGGACAAGCTTGATCCCTTTACTCTTCTGGTCATCCGTTTTGGTATAGGTGCATTATTTTTATTAGTACTTATCCTTGTAAAAAAGGAACATTCCATGAAGCTGCCGATACAGTATATCCCTCACTTAATCGTATTAGGGATTCTTGGTGTTTTTCTTCATCAAGTTATTCAGGCAAGCGCACTTTTATCCATTGATGCATCCTCTGCAGGCTGGCTCATTACGTTATCCCCGATTTTCACCGTCGTTCTTTCCATGGTATTTCTGCATGAAAAGATGACATTTCCAAAGGCTATTGGAATTATTTTGGCCATTAGTGGTGTATTGCTGGTCACAACAGCAGGTGGAGACAGGTCATTAGGATTCTCGATCAACATCGGGTATCTACTGATGGTTCTCAGTACCTTAAATTGGGCCATTTATTCAGTTTTACTAAAAAGCCTAAAAGTGCCATTGCCTGCATTGGTCCTCACCTTTTACATGAGTACTTTGGGACTTTTGCTTACTCTCCCATTCATCTATCAGAACAAAAGCTGGGAAAAGCTTACTCTTCTAGATGGAGTAGAATGGGCTCATCTTATCTTCCTTGGAGTCTTTGTATCCGGTATTGCCTACTGGTACTGGGCAAAAGCATTAGAGGTGTTGGAGGCCACTCAAGTATCTGTTTTCTTATACCTTGAACCAGTCTCTACACTGATAGCAGCCGTGCTACTTCTACATGAAAAGGTTATTTATACCAGTATTTTAGGTGGAGCAATCATTATCCTTGGGGTTATTTTCGTAAATGGTCATCTAGTTGGACTGATAAATCGATGGGGTGCGAGGAGGTAGGGAAAGCAAAGGGACGGTTCTGCTGCTTCCTAACTTACAACTGTAAACACTAAAGGATTCACCTTTCCATCTAATTATACAATAAGAAGCACGACAACCGTCCGCGCCCCTAAACTAAAAAACTAAAAGATACGCGCTGATCAATAAAATAACTGAAACAAGCCAGAGATTTTAAAAAATCTCTGGCTTGTTAATCCGATAAATTTCGTGTATCTATTTACAATTTCTCAGTAAAAGCAGCAAGATTCTCGAGTGTGGACCTTAATCCAGTGTCGTGATCTTCCTTACGAATGCCTTCTGGTACGTTTTCACAAACGATTGTAACATTAGTGCCTCCCGAAACATCTTCCAATAGCCATTTCTGTAACATCTCACCCGAGAAAGCTGGATCTTCAGAATTGAAGTTAACAGATTGGACAATTCGCTGGTTTGGGACCAGCTCCAAAAATGTTCCTTCCGCCACATCGGTGTTATCCGACGTTTTGCCAAGAATCAACTCATCCAATTCATACGTAAGCGTCATTTTATAAGCTCCCCCTTCACGGCAATCATAGGTATCAATTTTACCCGACATCCCTTCAGGCGGAAGCCATTGAATTAGTGAATCCGGATTTATAATAGCTAGATAGACGATTTGAGGTGGAACTGGGATCACTTTTGAAGCAGTATCTGTTCTCCGATTTCTTGACAAATTCACCCTAAAAACCTCCTTGAAATTAACTCTAAAGGAAAATTCGTCGCTTCCTGCTTATCACCTGCTTAAAGATGCTACTTATAAAATGTAAGATGTCTCTAAAGATCCAGATCAATTATTTCAGCATAGGTTTTTTAAAAGCATACAAGAAAAATAATAAAATAAACCAAATGGGTGTCAGCAATAACGCTGGACGAGTAGCTTCTGCCACGAGCAACACGATTAAAATGATCCCGAACAGTGCGAGTACCACATAATTAATGAATGGAGCAAAAGGTGCTTTGAACGTTGACTTCTTGTGCAGATCAGATCGTGTCTTACGGTATTTAATATGGCTGATCAAGATCACGCTCCACACCCAGATGAAACAGATGGCACTGATAGTCGTGACGATACCAAAAGCCTGCTCTGGAATCAGCTTGCTGAGGAGCGCTCCCACTGAAACAACTATAGTCGAAACCCAAAGCGCGTTACCTGGCACCGAATTTTTCGTTAGTTTTTTAAAAGATCGAGGTGCCTGCTCACTCTTGCTTAACGTAAATAGGATACGGCTCGTTGAAAATAACCCACTGTTGCATGCAGATGCCGCTGATGTCAGCACGACAAAATTAATAATGCCAGCAGCAAGCGGAATCCCTATTAAGCTGAATGTTTTAACGAATGGACTTTCCGTCGCGTTCAATTGTGTCCACGGATTGATGCATAGCAGCACGATCAATGCGCCCACATAGAAAAATAGAATTCGCAGTGGAATCTTATTGATGGCGGACGGAATATTTTTTCTCGGATCAGATGTTTCTGCTGCTGCTACACCGACCAATTCAACTCCGACAAATGCGAACACAACCATTTGGGACGAGAGTAAGAACCCTGTCATCCCGTTAGGAAACAAACCTCCATGATCCCAAAGGTTGTTTATAGAGACTGTCCCCGCATCCGTCTGATAACCAATAACGAGTAGGACAACGCCAATCACAATCAACGCTAGAATCGTAATCACCTTGATTAAAGCGAACCAAAACTCCAATTCTCCGAAAAGCTTTACCGTTAATAGATTCAGCCCAAGTAAAAGAAGCAAACAGACAATCGCCGGAACCCACTGCGGTATGTCAAACCAATATTGAACATAAACACCGACCGCAATCACATCGGCCATCGCTGTCATGATCCAGCAGAACCAATATGTCCATCCTGTGATAAACGCAGCTCGCGGACCAAGATAGTCCTCCGCAATATCGGTAAACGACTCATAGCCTTCCTTCGAAAGCAACAGTTCCCCTAGCGCTCTCATCATGAAAAATAGAGCGATCCCCACAATTAAATAAGCAAATATAACAGACGGTCCGGCAAGTTGAATCGCTTTTCCTGAACCTAAAAATAACCCCGTACCAATCGTTCCGCCAATGGCAATCAGCTGCACATGACGATTAGCTAAATCTCTCTTCAACTCTTGCTGTGACACGTATGAATCCTCCTTCTAAGATGCAAATCAAACGAAAAAAAGAGACTGGAAGAATCTCCAATCTCTTGTACATTAGAATATGAAAAAAGCATTCACTGCGCTAGATATGACAGGCACAACAAAGTCAAAATTCGATACTCTTCTGTCCGTTTGCCTGAGATTGTGAACCCTTCGGCGCCGCTAACAAAGCGGTCTCTCCAGAAGTTGCTCCTGCTGTAGTACGACCTACAGCGATCATAGCTTGCTATCTATAAATTTTTTAGTAGTTCTGAATATAATTTTCAATACTATTACGCAGTTGGAGTTTTGTCAACTGTACAATACTGGTATTGCATTTACCCCACATGAGTAGAAGAATTCAAACTATTAAATAATTGTACATAACTGCTTTATGAGTTTAACCTCTACTCCCTTGCACTAAAGTGATAAAATTATATAAACTAGATTTCACCTATAAAAAGACTACTTACTAAGGATGAGTATACATGAATGAAATTAAACAGCTAATAAACGCTATCAATGAATTCCGTGATGAAAGAGGATGGAAACCTCACCACAATCCAAAAGATCTTGCCATTTCTCTCTCCATTGAAGCAGCTGAACTATTAGAAGATTTTCAGTGGAAAAGCAGTGAAGAGGCTATAGAACAAAACATGGAAAACATCAAAGAAGAAATTGCTGATGTGTTCATCTACGGACTTATGCTCTGCAGTGAATTGGATTTGGATGTCGAAACAATTATTAAAGATAAGATTAAGAAAAATGGATTGAAGTATCCTGTTTCAAATAGTTAGAAAAAAATACAAAATAAAATAAGAAACAGCACCTATAGTATTTAGTTAAGTAGGTGCTGTTAGATCGGTATGGATTGTTGTCCGTAATTCCTATGTATAAATGAAATAATCCTTACCTCATCGCCTTCATAATAAATCAGTTTCCCATAACCCAAGCTGGCCTTTTGCTGGGATACGTTCATTCAAGATCTTCATGTCTTGAACCACCCAAGCATATCCTCCCACATTAAAGTCTCCCAAAAAATAATCATTTCCTGATACGATTTGTCCATTTTCCAGGACTGCTGATGTCTGATTTTCCTCAGTTATCTTCAGACAATTTTCAAGCCGACATACAGCAATGATCATTCCCGTTGGAAGGGTTTCTTCTGTATATCCATGCTTATCGAGCAGCGAACGGATGGCAACATGCCTGCAGACAGACTTATCTATTTTTTTACTTGTATGAATGGCCAACGGCCCGCGATAATTTGTTTTCCATGACCTTGTTTCAAATTCATTCTCTCGAAGAACAAAAAGACTTGCCCAAGGCTGAATCATAGATAATACCTTCATTCTGCCTGCCACCAACCTATAAAGTTTCGTTCGTTTGTCTTATCGTGTCCGTAGAGAAGAATAATATTAGCAAAAAGGTCTAAGTGCCCACGGTAAGTAGTAATCTTCCGGAAAAATAAAAAAATGAGGGGATTACTATTAAAAAGTACATTGAAACCATCCAACCTTGGAGTTTACCGTTATTTATGGTACGGTTCCCCCCGATTAATCCGAAACGCTCGATAAACCTGTTCAACCAACACCAGCTTCATCAACTGATGCGGATAAGTAATTTTCCCAAAAGAAATCTTCTCATTCGCCCGCTTCATAACAGCATCACTCAACCCTAAGGAGCCTCCAATGACGAAGGCAACCTTGCTCTTTCCATACGTTGCAAGCTGGTCCAGATTCTTAGCCAAGTCTTCAGATGAAACAGCTTTTCCTTCGATCGCCATCGCAATCACATGCACATCTTGGCCGATTTTAGCTAGAATTCTTTCACCTTCAGCGTTTTTAACCATGATCATCTCTTGATCACTTAAAGTTTCAGGTGCTTTTTCATCAGGGACCTCGATGATTTCTACTTTTGCATAAGGTCCTAGTCGTTTTAAGTATTCATCAATACCTAGTTTTAAGTATTTTTCTTTTAATTTCCCTACGGAAATGATTGAAATATTCACTTGTTGAAAACTTCCTTTCAAATAAGTTATCCCCAGAACTTATCCACATATGCACAGTTAGTGCTATATCTTGTAGGCGTTCATATGTTCGATACTTTATATACACCTTTGTTATCGCAGTATTCACAACCTGTTGATAACTCATCATTCTCTGTTAGTAACTCTACTACAGGTGGCGTTTCAAACTCATCCACAATGATGTCAATCGCAAGCTCAGCATGGTCTTTGCAGCAAATAATAACCAAATCTTTTCACTCCTAACTTATCCACAATCCTTCCTCTTACACTAACGAATTTACAGCTGTGTGTAAACAATCCGCAAAAATAAAGTTGTCCACATGTGGAATCAACCATTAGATTTTTCTTAAATGGTGGTGACATTTTGTTTTTCTTGTTTTAGTCTTTTTATTTACTTCATCGACAAGTTGATTGCAGTGTAAGGTGCGAGACTCCTCGAAAATTAAACTTCAAATTTTCTTCGTGCGATGTTTTGCTGCCGCAGCCTTCCTTGTCCTGCGGGACAGGTGGGCAGGTGAGACACTTTAGAGTGAAACGATTGAATGTGGCTCACCGCCTGCCCCGCGGAAAGCGAGCAACCTGAAACGGAAATCAACTCACTTCCAAAGACACCATAGCCTCATCAAAAAGAAAAACAGGAGACCCTAAAGCCCCCTGTTTCCCACTATTATTGAGATTGCTGTCCACCGCTCAATTCAACTTTAACGGTCTTCTTCTTCCCATCACGATAGAACGTCACATCCACCTCATCACCAATCTTCGCCTTTGTATAAAGGAACTTACGAAGAGCGATAGGGTCTTTGATTTTCTCTCCACCCATCTCGACAATAACGTCCATTTCCTTAATACCCGCACGAGCTGCTGGTGAAGCTGACGTGATCTCCATAACAACGACACCTTCTTGTACGCTGTCTGGAATCTTCAATGTTTGTTCACGCTGATACGTGTTCACTTGAGAAAGCGGAATGATGTTAACGCCTAAGAACGGTCTGCGTGTTTCACCATAGTTCTCAAGGTCTTCAATGATCGGTTTTGCCACATCAGATGGAATAGCAAATCCGATTCCTTCTACTTCGTTCTGCGCGATTTTAGAAGAGTTGATCCCAATCACCTGACCTGCGATATTAATCAGTGCTCCACCGCTGTTACCAGGGTTGATCGCTGCGTCTGTTTGAATAACTTCAGCTTGCCAATCTGGATTTCCGTCTTGATCCAAATCAACGGGAATCGAACGATCCGCACTAGATACGATACCTTGTGTGACTGATCCTGGGAAGTTTCCTAGTGGGTTACCGATTGCGATGGCAGGTTCACCACGCTTTAAGTCACCCGACACTCCGAACTCCGCTACACTATCGACCTTGCTGCCATCGATTTCAACTACAGCTAAGTCCATCAGAGGATCTGTTCCGCGTAATGTACCTTTAAGCTTCGTTCCGTTGCTAAGCGTGATCTCGATCTGGTTCGCATCGGCAACTACGTGGTCATTTGTTACCACATAGGCTTTGTTGCCTTCTTTTTTATAAATAACACCTGATCCCGTGCCCGCTGGCTGCTGGCTCCAAAAATCAGTCTGCTGAATGTTGATAACTTCAACTACCGCTCCAGATGCTTTATCAACGGCATCCGTTACATTCGTAGTCAGATCGACATCCACTTTTCGCTGTTCCACATTTTCGTCAGTACCTAGACCGTTTTGTTCTTCATTCGGAGGATACAGATTATCTGGCAAAAGACCAGCTCCTCCTAGTGCAGGTACTGTAAATAGGACAAGCAAACCGCCTAGAATAGCTCCTAGCAAAGCTGGTAGAAACTTTCCTCCGCGGTTTCCTTTTTGTCGAGATGGTGATTGATAATCATCATCGTAATAGCCCATATACTCCTCACCGTTCCTTTCAACAATTAAATGGATGAATTCATAACCTAGTATAAGCAATTAGTCCTGAAATTATGGACATTTTGGGTTATTTTTCATAATTTCCCACACTTATTGTTATTTCCGGAAACGGCTTACTTTAAACAAGTAAGTATTTTAAACTAAAGCCAATTTTGTTGGCTGACTCGCATCTGTATCGTGAAGAATCACTTGTTCACCCGCTGAAATATCATACGTTTTTAACGTCTGCTCAACGGCTAAACGAGCAATATCCTTCATATTGTTATCTCTACTTAAGTGAGCAAGATAGATGTGTTTCGTACCGTCACCGATTACATCAGCGAGAGCATGTCCACAATCTTCGTTCGAAATATGACCATGGTCCCCCAGAATACGGCGTTTAATGTTCCATGGATAACGTCCCATCATGAGCATGTTGATGTCATGGTTGGATTCAATCACGAGCGAGTGGCTGTCACGGATGATACCTTTCATCCGATCGCTCACATAGCCTGTATCTGTCATGAGTGCAAGCTTGCGGCCGTTATGATGAAAGACGTAGAACATGGGCTCTGCCGCGTCATGAGACACGCCAAAAGATTCAACTTCTAGATCGTTGAACGTTTTTACACTTTCCATCTCAAACTCAAACTTTTGCTCGGTCGCCACTTCCCCAATCAAACCGTTCATGGCATTCCATGTGTTTTTGTTCGCATAGATCGGCAGCTTAAATTTCCTAGCCAGCACACCGAGTCCTTTAATGTGATCGCTATGTTCATGAGTGACAAGAATTCCATCAATGTCCGCCACCTCACCACATGCTGCTTTTTCAAATAAAATCTGAATCTGTTTGGCACTTAAGCCCGCATCCACGAGCAAGCGTGTTTGTTCGGTTTCAACGTAAACAGCGTTTCCCGAACTGCCGCTTGCAAGAACGCTAAATTTTAAACTCATAACCGCATGTTCCTCTCTACTCTGCCTTTTCCGTCAAAACTTGAATGGAACTGTCAGTTGCATTAACTAAATACTGTCCGTCCTTGGTTTCTATGAACCATGTAGGGGTATAAACTTGAACTTCCCCTTCACCTACAAGGCTATAATGGCCAAGCTCTACTTTTTGTATATGATCACCTTTTTGAAGGTTCGTTTCTAATAGTTTCTCAAGCGCCTTACTAGGTGAGATGATCTGTTGAAAAGCACCCTGTCTTGTAATAAATAGATAGGTCTGCGTTAAACTAGTAAGATTTCCTTTGTCATCAAGTTTGAACTTAATCATTCCGTTCGGCACATCGAAATCTTTTCCGTCAGAAACAATGCCAAAATTAGTAGGATTATAGAAGACCTTTTTCTCTTGATAGACTTGCGTAAACCAGACGATATTGCTCTTTTTATCCCATTCATAAAATGCGTATTCTTTACCGCGGGTTATGTTATCTTCTGCAAATTGATTAAGCTCTGAGATTATATCTTTTGTATCCTTCTTCGGAAGATCCATCGGTTTACTAAGATTATAGTGAAGGGTAATGTCAGTACTCGCTTCCTTATCCAGCGATACATTTTTTTCAGGAGATTTCTTTTCTTCTTCTGAAAACTTGTAACGCTGGGCACTGATTAAGGTTTGTTTTTCTTTATATTTCGGCAGCTTTTCGGATAGTGAGATTTCGTTATTCGCTAACCGCTCTTCTAAAGGCTGATCTGTAAGTCTCGAGATGTTGTTAATGTCGTTCTTTTGATAGAGCTGATAACCCAAGAATAGATTTAAGACAAGAAAGGTAAGGATAAAAATGCTTTTTGTTCTTTGCCAATTCAATTTAATCCTTCCTTTCCAGTCTGTGAAAATAACGGTTGCCATCCTTTAGCATCATAATTAATAAACCATTGTGGCTCTAACTTATATACATGTGGTTCTTTTTGCTTTTTCATCGTGAATCCAATTCGAACATCTTGTACATAGTTCTGGTTGTAATCTTTTGCTTCAAGTTCTTTAATAACATCTAGCCCTGATTGGATGTTTACCTTCTGTGAAAGATAAGACTGTTGGTCGAGCTGTAACTGAACGAGTGAGCGCTGATATTCCTTAAGCTCGTTTTCATACCACACTAGGCTCATCTGCATCTCCGGATCCAACACAGGCAAATTCTCAACAAACAGCCAGAAATTTGCGGAATACGTTGATAGACCGGAAAGAATATACGGATTTCCCCATCCTGCGTGCGTATTGATGTAGTCTAAGGATTGATAGAGCGGTGAAATATTAGGTGTTGTATTTGGATTTCGATTTCCTGCAAAGTTAGTAAACGTGAAACGATTTTGCAATTCGTTCACAACCATTGCCGCTGTTCCATCAGCATATGTGATCTGATTTTTATCAGATGCACTTTTAACAGCTAACGGATCTTTAAACAGTGCTTTTTTATACGTTTCATACGTATCTTCACCTGTTGCTTTTGAAAGGTACGTATAACGAGTCATAGCTAGAGATTCCTTTGGAAAATAAAATCTTCTTAAGATCTCTGCTTGTCCCTCTTTTCCGTCACCCTCAATATCATATTGGATATAAGGGATTAAGTTTCCTGTATCCACCCACTTATCCATATCTCTTATTAAAGGATTTAGCTGATTATTCGTTGCCCTTATCTTTTGCATCTTCTTTTGTTGATAAGAAACAAGATAGCCTTCGATACTATCTGTCATTTTATCTTGATATAAAAAGATTCGGTCTACATTTTGTGGTTTAGTAGCTTGTATCTCGGATTCAAAAGAGAAGATTTCTTTATAAATATCCTGACTCATACCTACTGGAAAAATAATCTCCACATACTTGTTGTCGCGTAAAAACTTTTCATCAGGATCGAAAGCACGATTATTTCTAGAACCTGTATCAAATGTAAATTTTGTTTCGTTCAAGCCCATATGAAATTCTTTTATTAAGTTGCTTGCTTCAAGTCCGTACAACTCATCACCACTATGGTAAATCACCTGGGTAGGGTAAACAAGTTGCTTCACGCCAGCTTCAACATCTACTTCCTGTTTCTTAACGATACGAGCTCCCTCTAGCGATGGATAGCTTGGTTTAAATGTCCACAAGCTCCATGTGAGAACAAGGCTCAAACCGATTAATAAAGTAAGCGTGATCGATTTGATATGTTCATAATTCTTCTTGAAAAAAGTGATCACTTCTTTTGCATGTGTAATCCACTTTAACCAGTTCATTGCTGCAGCCCCTCCTTAACCTTTTTTAAAGGAAGAGTAAAGTGGATGGTCGTTCCTTGGCCCCACTCACTTTCTGCCCAGATGTCTCCGCCATGCGCAAGTACGATTTCTTTTGCGATCGCGAGACCTAGGCCTGTGCCTCCGATATCTCGAGAACGAGCACGGTCTACCCTAAAGAATCGATCAAAGATCTTAGAAACGTTATTCTTCGGAATTCCAACACCTTGATCTGAAATACTTACCTTCACCTTGCGGCCGATCACGGAAGCGTTAAAGGTGATCGTTCCACCTTCAGGCGAATATTTCATCGCGTTCGAGATGATATTATCAAGCACTTGTGTCATCTTATCGGTATCCAACTGAACGTTTATCTTGTGCTTAGGCAGGGACCTAGAAAGTTCAATGTTTTCCTTTTCAAGCATCTCAAAACGATCGATGATGCCGTTCAAGAATTCGACCAGATCAATTTCAAAAAAGTTAAATCGGTAATCTTTGCTGTCCATTTTCGATAATTGAAGCAGATCAGTTACGAGTCTGATCATACGTTCAGTCTCATTTTGAGTAACCTCTAGAAAACGCGGAGCGATGTTCTCATCTTGCCACGCCCCTTCAGCCAGCGCCTCCAGATAACTTCTCATCGTCGTCAGCGGTGTTCTTAATTCGTGCGAAACGTTGAACACAAACTCACGTCGCTCGTTATCGATCTGTTCTTGCTCAGTAACATCATGAAGAACACAAATAAGACCATTGATTGGCCCGTCATCTTTTTGTATCGTGGAGAAGTTTGCTCGCACCACATAATGCAAATCGTTCGTACTAAAATCAAGCAGCATAGATTCGTATTCGTTATAAAGTTCTTCCCACGTGTATTCCGTATTTAAGCGCAATAGCTCCATAAGAGGCGTTCCTAGCGCGTTCTGTCTAGAGATGTTCAGCATCTCTTCAGACCGGTCGTTCATGAGGATGATCGCTCCGTCACGATCTGTCGCAATCACACCATCTGTCATATACGTAAGAACGGAACGCAGCTTTCTTCGTTCGCTCTCTGTGATAGCTGTTGCCTCTTGCAGCTTTGTTGTTAAATTGTTAAAGGTCATAGCAAGCTGACCGATCTCATCGTCTCCATACAGCTGAACTTTTCGAGAAAAGTCCCCTCTTGCCATAACAAGGGCTTGCTTTCTCATATCAGCCATAGGCCTTGTGATCGTCCGTGCCAAAAAGACCCCTAGCAGTCCGGTTATAATAAGTGCGATTACGGTTCCGGTCACTAGAATGCTATTGATTCGAGAAATCTGTTTAAAAATCCCTTCAATAGAAGCTACTAAATAGATGGCGCCAATGTTCTCTCCTGTAGCATCAATCTTGATCGGTTTGGCGAGTACCATCACCCGCTCACCTTCATGAAGCATGATCTCATCATCAACCGTTCCTTCAAGAGCAAGTTTAATCTTAGGATTGAAGCTGATCTGCCCCACCAACTGCGGTTTATTGCTCGCAAGCACCATACCATCTTCATTAAGTACCTGGATCTCTTTCTCTTCGAACTCCTCGTCAATTAACGCTTGAATATCGTCTTCAAGCGTTATTGGAGATTCGCCATCTTCGGCTTTTTTATCTTTGTATCGATCTTTGTCCTTCAACTTTTGCTCAATGTTAAACTCTAATAAATTCACTCTATCGTACAGTGATTTAGAGAAGCTCTGCCGAAGATCAGATTCTAAGTTGTTAATAAAATAAACACTGATCACTTGCATGGCTATTAAAATGAGCAATACATAAATCAATACAAACTTAACGTGTATTGATTTAAAAAAATTGACTTTATCCATCATGACTACTCCTGATCAGGATTTCTTAAGTAATACCCCACTCCGCGTCTTGTAATGATCCATAATGGGTGACTCGGGTTATCTTCAACTTTTTCGCGCAGACGACGAACCGTTACATCTACCGTTCTTACATCACCAAAATAGTCATATCCCCATACCGTTTGAAGCAAGTGTTCACGCGTCATCACTTGTCCGATATGTTTTGCTAAATAATGCAGCAGTTCAAATTCACGATGTGTTAACTCGATTTTCTCACCACGTTTAGTCACGATATACGCATCAGGATGAATCGTAAGAGAACCGATTGTGATCTCGTTGTTCTCGTCTACTTCACGCTCAGATTCCTGCTGATGACGGCGCAGGTTAGCCTTAACACGTGCAATTAATTCACGCGTGCTGAACGGCTTTGTCACGTAATCGTCTGCACCAAGCTCTAAGCCTAATACTTTATCAATTTCAGAGTCTTTTGCTGTAAGCATGATGATCGGCATATCGTACTTTTTACGGATTTCACGACAAACTTCCATGCCGTCTTTTAGGGGAAGCATGATATCTAGTAAAATCATATCCGGCTTCTCTTTTTCTACCTTTTCTAACGCATTGATGCCATCATACGCGCAGCTAACGGTAAAACCTTCTTTTTCAAGATTAAATTGCAGAATATCTGCAATGGGTTTTTCATCATCCACAACGAGAATTTTCTTATCCATGAGAACGCTCCTTCTTCGGAAACTCTATTTTATATATAGCAGAATATTTTGTAGTATCGATTATATGGTATCTCTACTATTTTATCACAGTTGAAACTTTCTCCATACTACTAGCAAAACCTTCTAATTTTAGACAAAGAAAAGTTGGTTTCAGCAAGAAAAACCTCCCAGGAAACAATTATTCCTAAGAGGTTTGTTTATTATTTATCATCATTGCAAGGTTGATTGGAGTGTAAGATGCGAGACTCCTGCGGGACAAGCGGGCAGTCCGAAGAGTGAAGTGGCTCGTTCAGACCCGACAAGCAAAAGATGAATGGATTTGAAGGCGCACTTTGCCTTCTGAGCCATTTAACTTTTGACCTCGAGGGTCTAGCCACTGCAACTTGACAGGTGAGACACTTAAAGGCGCATAGCGGCAAGTGGCTCACCGCCTGCCCCGCGGAAAGCGAGCATCTGAAACGGAAATCAACTTACTTTCACATTACTTTAATTTTCACTTACAAAATCAGCTGGATCTTTAAGAACACCATTCTCATACACTTCAAAATGCAAATGCACACCAGTCGATTGACCGGTTGTACCCATCACACCAATCTTAGACCCCTTCTGCACCACATCACCTGCTGATACAGACATCGAATCAAGATGCGCATAAATGGTTCTCATGCCGTTGTTGTGATCAATGATGATCTTGTTCCCATAATCTCCGTCCCAACCGGCAGAAACAACTCTACCATTGTCAGCAGCTAGGATTGAGCGTTCTGAAGGTCGAGCAATATCCATACCTTTGTGCTCTTTACCCCAACGCGTGCCTTTATGGCTAGAAATATATCCACCTACAGCCGGCCAAGAAAGAGTGCCTGTCCCTTTGGAAGGAATCACTTTGGTACCAATCTTTTGAATTTCCTTAACCGGTTCCTTCACTCGTTTCTTCTCTAAAATCTCTTTTTGTAGCATTCTGTTATCGGCTTTTCTTGTTGTATACGTAATATCTTCTAACCCAGACTGGCCTTTTTGAACCGTTTTGATCTGTCCTTTTTCCAACGTACTGTCTTCTTGTTTCTCAACCTGGAAAGGAAGTTCATTTTGAACACGTGTTGCTTCATACACAAGAACTTCGGTAAAAGGCTTTTTCTCTGTAACTGTTACTGCCTGTCCCGAACGAATAATAGGTACTAACATGAGTCTCGGGTTTAGCGTGAAAAACTGATCCATCGTTAAGTGATATCTTTCTATGATTGACTGAACCGTTTCTCCTTTTTGTACCATATGCTCTTTTTTATGCAGACTGCCTTCTTTTAAAGAAGAAATGGCATCATCTACTGTAACGAGCTCACTGATTGATGTTTGTGCTTTTTGAATGAGAACTGGCGTAGAAAAGTCGATATCAACCACTTTTCGTTCTCCCGGTTTTAAGTCCGGTACTTCAAGCTTTTCGTTCTCTGCTTTCTTTTTTTCAATGTCATCTAGCTCAGCCTCTGACACATGCTCAAGCTTTAACTTCAGCAACGTATCTTTCGCTTCTTTCTTGCTAGAGACATACGCAACAGTTTGTCCGCCAACGACCAAACGATAAGCCTCAACTTCAACCGTTAGCTGCTCCTTCAAGTTCTCTCTTACTTCTTCGTTATCGAACTCTGGTCTGAACATCTTTTCAGGCTTAAGCTCGATAGACTCTCTCACCGCAAAAGCAAAGTTATTCTTTTTCCCTTTTGCCTGTTGGAGAATTTGGTCGACTGTCTCATCGACAACACTTTCTTCACGAACCGTTCCAACCTTCTTTCCATCTACATAAACGTGATATACCGTTTTGATCAACTGGTTATCGTCGCTACTCGCGGATGTGTTCGATGGATTCATCGTGAATGCTGACACTATTAAAATCACTGCAACAAACGGCAGTGCGATATATTTAATAAATCTTTCAGTGGTTTTTCGGCTGTTCACTTTTTCAATTTCCCCCTAAAGATTCTCTCTGCTATCTCTAAAATGTGTCTAAAGAACTACTGCTACTTGTGTCTTTAGCACCTCTAGTATCCTATCATAAGGAATTTCGCTTTGTCAGAATTTCAGGGATTTTGTAATGCAACTGTAAATAAACGACATAAAAAAGAGCATAAATTCACCGATTTATACCCTTTTTTAACACCTATTCCGTTAATTTGATGCGTTCTTTTATATCTTCTTTTTGAACATACACAACAAGGAAACTGATCGGAATCAGAATCAATGTCTCAAGCCATTGCTTTTCAAACAGCCAGTAGAAGAAAGGTGTGAGTGCAAAGGCAAAAAGTCCAGCTACGGTTAAACTTCTTTTAATTCCATAAAAGAGTAGAAACGCAGCTGCTACAAGAACAGCAGATATGGGGTGAAAAATAATCATCCCTCCGATAAATGAAGCCACTCCCTTTCCCCCATGAAAACGAAGAAAGATTGGATAAAGATGCCCTAAAATAACCGCTAAAAAACCGAGAAGTTGTATATATGGTGGATATTGAAATTGTATCCCTGCCCAAACGACCGCTGCCGCTTTTAGAATGTCGCCAGCTAACGTGAGTATGAATCCTGATGGCCCTAATACTCTGCCAGCATTGCGCGCTCCTATATTTCCGCTGCCCAACAATCGTAAATCAACGCCTTTTATAAGCTTTGCTACAAGAAACCCTGTCATGATACAACCAACAAGGTAACTCGCGATCAAATACAGCGCCCATTCAAATTCCATCTGTATGATCACTACCTTCCTCACCCCAATTGATACACTATATTCGAACGATTGAGTACTTATCCCTCTTTATCAGCATTAAAAGTCTATGGTGGGTGTGAAAATGTACGAAACGTGAGTGTTTAGATGCTGATTTGTGCAGTGGATGTCTCTTTGTATGCTTTTTTGAATGTGTATCGGTGTTATTTTTGCGGTAGGAAGTGGTCAGTCCATATACCTAACGGGGTACTCGAACTGTAAATTAAGCCTAATCTTGATGGAATTAAGTTAAAACGAAAAAAATTAAGTCAAAATCGATAGCAATTAAGTCTAAGTATCAAAATAAAGGCGATTCGATCATTCTCGACATTCACGACTCTGCTCCATACCCCTCACCCAAGCGTGCCCACAAAAATAAAAATACAAAAAAAGCATGCTCCCTTTTCAAGGAACATGCAACATGTTTTAGGATTTTTTAAAGTAAAATGGTGGCTCGAGACGGAATCGAACCGCCGACACGAGGATTTTCAGTCCTCTGCTCTACCATCTGAGCTATCGAGCCATAAAAGTGGCGGACCCGACCGGGGTCGAACCGGCGATCTCCTGCGTGACAGGCAGGCATGTTAACCACTACACCACGAGTCCACTTAAATGCTTTTATTTACTTAAAGAAAAATGGTGACCCGTACGGGATTCGAACCCGTGTTACCGCCGTGAAAGGGCGGTGTCTTAACCGCTTGACCAACGGGCCACTTTTTTAAAAAAAGTGGTGAGCCATGAAGGACTCGAACCTTCGACCCTCTGATTAAAAGTCAGATGCTCTACCAACTGAGCTAATGGCTCGTGCTTTGTTTTAAACGTTTGTCGTTTTTTCACGACAAGTGTTACTTTATCACGATATCGAAGCTTTGGCAATATGTTTTCTATATATTTTTCAAAAAAACTTTCAAATGCTTAAAAATACTCACGAAAGCATTCCTCATTCATCAAAAATAAAGCCCCTCGTTTCAACAAGGGGCCACTAGTTATTTAAGCGAATACGCCACGTACCATGTTTGTTTGTGCACGGTCTGGTCCAACTGAGAAGATAGAAAGTGGAATACCAGTTACTTGTGAGATACGCTCTACATAATGACGCGCGTTTTCTGGAAGCTCTCCAAGATCCTTCACACCTGTAATATCTTCAGTCCAGCCTGGCATTTCTTCAAATACAGGCTCACATTGAGCAAGCTCTTTAAGGCTCGCTGGGAATTCATACGTTAGTTCACCTTTGTATTTGTAGGCTACACAGATCTTCAACGTTTCAATACCTGTTAGAACGTCGATTGAGTTCAAAGAAAGATCCGTGATACCCGAAACACGGCGAGCATGACGCACAACTACTGCGTCAAACCAACCTACACGACGCGGACGTCCTGTCGTTGTACCGTACTCACGGCCAACTTCACGAATTTGATTACCGATCTCATCATGAAGCTCAGTTGGGAAAGGACCATCACCAACACGTGTTGTATAGGCTTTTGAAACACCTACAACATGGTTGATCTTAGACGGACCAACACCAGAACCGATTGTTACTCCACCTGCGATAGGGTTTGATGACGTAACGAATGGATATGTTCCTTGGTCGATATCAAGCATTACACCTTGTGCGCCTTCAAAAAGAACGCGACGGCCATCGTCTAATGCATCGTTAAGAACAACTGATGTATCGACTACATATTTTTTAATTTGTTGACCGTACTCGTAATACTCATCTAAGATCTCTTCTTTTGTGAATCCTTCTGATTCGTAGATGCGTTCGAATAAACGGTTCTTTTCCGCTAAGTTGCGCTCTAACTTCTCTTCAAATTCTTCACGATCTAAAAGGTCAGCGATACGGATTCCGATACGAGCTGCTTTATCCATGTATGCAGGACCGATTCCTTTTTTCGTTGTACCGATCTTGTTAGCGCCCTTGCTCTCTTCCTCTAAGATATCTTGACGAAGGTGATAAGGAAGAATTACGTGCGCACGGTTAGAGATACGAAGGTTGTCCGTACTTACTTCGTGGCTGTGAAGGTATGCAAGTTCTTCAAGAACTGCTTTCGGATCGACAACCATTCCGTTTCCGATCACGCAGATTTTATCTTTATAAAAGATTCCAGATGGAATAAGGTGAAGCTTATACTTCTTTCCTTCAAATACAATTGTATGACCAGCGTTGTTACCGCCTTGGTATCGAGCTACTACTTCTGCTTTTTCTGAGAGATAATCGGTAATCTTACCTTTTCCTTCATCTCCCCATTGTGTTCCTACTACTACTACTGATGACATGGTTGTTGCACCTCCATGAAATTAACGATTGACGAATTTATCATCTAATCTTGAAAACCATGCTTAGTTTAGCAATATATCTGATAGAAGTCAATTAAAAACACGAACATTAAAAGAAAAAACAATATTTTCGTTCGTAATAATTTTACATTTCTATAGCCAGAAGATCGAAAACCTTATCGTATCCTGTAGTATTCACCTTTTTTAGGAGGTACGATTCTTTGCTTATCGATAAATTAATGGTGGCTTATATGGATACAAAAGCAAACCACATCTATTATTTAGATAAAAATGAACAAACGATATTGCTTGATGCGATCGAGCCAGGTGGTCTTCCCAACCTAGAATTTCTAGATGCTGAAGAACCAGAGCGATTTCTTGAGATCCCTAAAGTGATGACCGTTGAATCTTTCAGCTGGATGGTTGAGTTTGAGAGCGTTCATCAAAACAACGAACTGCTGCACGCGTTAAATGAGGACGAGCCATTTAAACGTTTTACCGAAAAAGTAAGTGAACTGAACCTGCATGAAAAATGGCAGACGTTTCAAAAAGATAAAGTTAAAAGCAGAATAGAAATGTGGCTAACAGAAAATAAAATCAAAGAAATACAAAAGCAGCCGGAATAATTCCCAGCTGCTTTTTTTATGCGCCTGGTGGTATGGCACTCTCATCGTGCCGCCTGTCCAGGTTAACGAACTTGTTATATTCTTTTACGAAAGCGAGCTCTACCGTTCCCGTTGGACCGTTACGCTGCTTAGCGATGATGATCTCGATGATGTTCTTCGCTTCTGATTCTTTATCATAGTAATCGTCACGATATAAGAAGGCAACGATATCGGCATCCTGCTCGATGGAACCTGATTCACGAATATCGGACATCATCGGTCGCTTGTCCTGACGAGATTCAACACCACGTGATAACTGTGAAAGGGCGATAACCGGCACTTCCAGCTCACGAGCAAGTGCTTTAAGGGAACGAGAGATCTCAGAAACCTCCTGTTGGCGGTTTTCGCCTGATTTCCCGCTACCCATAATAAGCTGCAGGTAATCGATCAAAATCATTCCTAGGCCCTTCTCCTGCTTCAGACGACGACATTTCGCACGGATATCGTTAATACGAATACCCGGTGTATCATCGATGTAGATACCTGCCGCTGATAAGCTTCCCATAGCCATCGTAAGCTTCTGCCAGTCTTCAGGTAACAATGACCCTGTACGCAGACGCTGTGCATCTAGATTACCCTCTGCACAAAGCATACGCATAACAAGCTGCTCAGCACCCATCTCTAGACTGAATATGGCTACGTTCTCCTCTGTCTTTGTTGCAACGTTCTGCGCGATGTTCAGAGCAAACGCAGTTTTACCTACTGATGGACGAGCAGCAACGATGATCAGATCGTTCCGTTGAAACCCAGCCGTCATTCGGTCCAGGTCATTAAAGCCGGTCGGAATCCCCGTTATATCACCTTTACGGTTATGAAGAGCTTCAATGTTGTCATAAGCATGAACCAACACATCCTTAATCGCTGTAAAAGCACTCGTGTTCTTACGGTTCGCTACTTCTAGAATCGACTTCTCCGCTTCGTTCAGGATTGCCTCTACTTCTTCTTCACGCGCATAGCTGTTAGCTGTAATATCAGTCGCTGTACGGATCAAACGGCGAAGAAGAGACTTCTCTTCAACGATCTTGCTGTAATATTCGATGTTCGCAGCCGTCGGAGAACTATCCGCCAACTCTGTTAAGAAGGATAAACCGCCGACTTCATCCAGCTGGTTCTTGTCCTGAAGCTCTGACGTGACAGTGATCAGATCTACCGGCTCACCTTTTGCGTTAAGATCGAGCATCACGCGATAGATTCTTTGGTGAGTAGCACGGTAAAAATCTTCCGGAAGCAGAATCTCTGATGCCGTTATAAGAGCTTCGGGCTCTAAAAAGATCGCACCAAGAACAGCCTGCTCCGCTTCAATATTCTGCGGCGGTATGCGGTCAGCAAATAAATCACTCATAGTTGTTCCTCCTTTCTTTACTAGTAATGGTTTGTATATGTTTTAAGAACTTTTAGATTAGTTTGGTTTTTGGCTCCAAGTATAGGTTGATCGGAGTGTAAGATGCGAGACTCCTGGGGGATCAGCGGGACAGGTGAGACTCTTAACAGCGCAATGTGCTAAGAGGCTCACCGCACGCCCCCCGGAAAGCGAGCATCTGAAACGGAGATCAACGCTTTCTATCCCCGCAAAAAAACCGGGAAAACCCGGCTTTTTTATTCTTCTGTTACGTGTACTTTTACAGTTGCAGTAACTTGCTGATGAACCTTGATCGAAACATTCGTATACCCTAGTGCTTTAATCGGCTCAGGAAGCTCGATCTTACGCTTATCGATCTTAATCCCTTGCTCTTTCAAGCCATCAGCGATCTGTTTACTTGTCACAGAACCGAAAACGCGGCCACCTTCACCTGTCTTCGTTTTGATCGTAACGGTCATCTCAGCAAGCTTTGCTTTTAATGCTTCAGCCTCTTCCAGTTGAGCTTGTTGTTTTTTCTCTTCGCTCTTCTGTTGACCTTGAAGTGTCGCCATCGCGCCAGATGTAGCTTCTGAAGCTAGGTTTTTTGGAAATAAGAAGTTGCGTGCATATCCTTCAGAAACGTTCTTAACCTCGCCTTTTTTACCTTTACCTTTTACATCTTGAAGAAAAATTACTTTCATTCCTCTTCTCCCCCTTCAATATACTCATCAATGATTAGCTTTAAGTGTTTTTCCGCTTCATCAATCGAGCTGTTCTCAATCTGGCAGGCAGCGTTTGTAAGATGTCCTCCGCCTTCCAGTCTCTCCATGATCATCTGCACGTTGATGTCCCCAAGTGAACGAGCACTGATGCTTACTTTGCCGTCAATGCGATTTGCAATAACAAAGGATGCTTGAATGCCGTTCATCGTTAATAGTATATCTGCTGCCTGAGCGATCACAACTTGATTGTACGCATCCTCAGGAGAGCTCTTGGCAATCACGATGCCTTTTTTATAAACATCCGCACTCTCAATGAGTTTGGAACGTCTTGTATACGTGTTTAAATCTTCTTTTAAGAACTTTTGAACAAGAATCGTGTCTGCACCATGAGCCCTTAAATAAGACGCAGCATCAAACGTACGAGAACCTGTTCTGAGGGTAAAACTCTTCGTATCAACGATAATACCCGCAAGAAGTGCCGTTGCTTCAAGCATACGCATCTTCAGTCTCTTCGGCTGATACTCGAGAAGTTCGGTCACGAGCTCTGCTGTAGATGAAGCATAAGGCTCCATGTACACAAGCACCGGATCTTTAATGAAATCTTCACCACGGCGATGGTGATCGATGACAACAACATGATCAAGCTTGCTTAACAGCTTTTCTTCAATAACCATCGTCGGTTTATGTGTATCCACTACGACTAGAAGCGTGTCGCGCGATGCAAGCTCTAACGCTTCTTCAGGCGAGATGAAATACTTCCAGATCGATTCTGTTTCTTTCAGCTCATCCATCAAGCGCTGAACGCCAATGTCGATATTCGCTTGATCGAGTACAATATATCCATCTTTTCCATTCACTTGCGCGACCTTTAGAATCCCGATCGCAGAACCGATAGAGTCCATATCCGGATTCTTATGCCCCATGATGATGACCTTGTCGCTATCTGCCACCAATTCACTGAGTGCATGAGAAATGACGCGGGCACGTACGCGGGTGCGTTTCTCAACAGGATTTGTCTTTCCTCCATAGAAACGTACTTTTCCGTTCGTCTGCTTGATCGCAACCTGGTCGCCTCCGCGTCCAAGAGCAAGATCTAGACTTGATTGTGATAGCTGTCCGAGCTCAGGGAGTGAAGATGTTCCAGCTGCAACCCCGATACTGAGCGTAAGAGAGATATTCTGCTTCGCTGTAGACTCTCTCACCTCATCTAATACGCTGAATTTATTCTTTTCCAACTCATAGAGAATGCGTTGGTTAAATACAGCTAAAAACCGCTCAGAAGACGTTCGTTTAAGGAAGATGCCATGTACGTTCGCCCATTCATTCAACACAGATGTCACTTTTGAGTTGATCGTTGATCGAAACTGGTCATCTAATCCTTGCGTTACTTCTTCATAGTTATCGAGATAGATAATCGCCATGACCGTTTGTTCTTCATCATACAAACGTTCAAGATCTAACTGCTCGGTCACATCAAAAAAGTAAAGCAGTCTATCTTCTTTCTTAAAGTTCACTTGAAATCTATGTGTGTTAATCTTAATAACTTCTTCCTTCGCATCACTCTTGATATGAGGAATCAGTTCTTCTGAAACATGGTTTAGAGAATGGCCGATAAAGGACTCTTCTTCAATGAGGGCTCCCATATAAGGATTTGCCCATTCGATCTTAAAATCCTCATCATACAAAATAATCCCGATCGGCATTTCCATCAACGCTTCTTCTCCCACCTTCTTCAAGCGGTGAGAAAGCGTCGAAATATAATCGCCCAGCTCCTCCTGAAAACTAGCTTCGGCTTTCATGGCATAATAAAACAAACCGCCGAGCAGCACGAAGCCTGCCATTCCGATCATCCAATGAAAATACGTGATGATGCTTACCAGAACAACAGAAGTTACAAATAAGGCGATGACGGGATAACCATGCCACCGTTTTAGTAAAAACTTTGGCATACTTTCAGCTCCTACTGTTTTGGTTTCAACCGTTTTTTGATCATAAATCCTAAATCAATTATACCTAAGAATTTAACGACTTCCAGAGGAATCGGCAGGAAAGAGTTCAGCAAAAACAAGAGTATAATCAACAATATGATTCTTTTTCTCTTCCAATTCTTTATCCAGGCATAATAAAAAATAACTGTGAAACCTTGAATTATAAGTACAAACGATAATATCATATACAAATTTATCGTTACAATATATAAAGACGTACCCTTTTCAGGCATACTAAATGTTAAAACAATCGCTATAATATAATACCACAAAAACGATTTTGGCAGGTTCCACTCACGAAATGGAGGGAACGATGGCACATCATAACGCATTCTTTTCATCAGCATTCTTGCGGCGATATGTGTTAAGAAGGCAAGGATAACAGCTCCCCCGATAATATAAGTCGGAAGCATCATCGGAATCAATTCCGCTTGCTCTTTAAATTTTTCAATCTGGGAAGGGTCTTGTCCACCCGATTTATAAAAGTCCTCTGCTGTACCTATCGCACTTTGAAACTGAGATTCTAATTCTTTTACAAAATTAATCCCCATGAATACTTGAGCGATAGCAAGCGTTCCTAACATGTTCACGATGTTGGACAAACTCGCCCCAAGCAGAACCGCAAACGCAGGTTTTTTTCTTCTATAAAGTTCCCCCATCACGATTCCTGTCAAACCAGCAAAGAGGGTAACAATGATACCGTTAAGCCCCGCAAACGCCAATGAAACACCAAACGTGACCGCCCATAGAAGTAATCCCGCTTTAAGATCTTGCCGGTACAAGTAAATGATAAACGGAAGCGGCAAAATAAATAACGAGACCAAGCTAAATAACGGTATGTACATACTGATCAAAAAAAGAAGCGTATAAATGCCAGAAACAACGGCACCTTCCACCAATACTCTAGTATTGCGCATGATTCACCTCATAAATTCTTCATATGTTCTAATTGTAGTGACATAACCGCTGTAATTCAACTTAAACGATAATTCTAGCATAGACGTACTTGAAGCGAAGTAAACAAATTATGGAAGGTTTGCTTGGATGGAGTCCGAAATAGGTGATGTAAACCTGTTTTTAGGTAATTCATGTGTGAAAACAATGTTATGAGATGGTGTGGGAAGCTGCCCACGGTGGTTCAATAGAGGGTACTCGGCCAAATTGCGGCCGTTTTTGATGCGCAATGAAGAGGAATCCAAAAGTTTTGAGCTCCAATCCACAAATTTCTTACCTGAATCCTAAAGTTTTAGCTGTTTATCCACGAGTTTTAGCCTTTTATCCGCGAGTCTACAATCCTCGACAAAAGTCGAAACCCACTACTATCCCTTTGAACACACAAAAAAGCGCAGCTAGAAAACCCAGCTGCGCTTTTTAAACGATCTTATTCAGATACATATGGTAACAATGCCATGTGACGAGAGCGTTTGATCGCACGAGTCAATTGACGTTGATATTTAGCAGATGTACCAGTTACACGACGAGGAAGAATCTTACCGCGCTCAGAAACGAAACGCTTTAAAAGATCAGTGTCCTTGTAGTCGATGTAAGTGATTTTGTTTACAGTGAAGAAACAAACCTTACGACGCTTTTGGCGTCCACCACGACGTCCAGCCATAGTTGGTCCCCTCCTTTAGTTTTATTTTTATATATTCCGATTCATAGTTTACGTTAGTTTAAAATGGCAAATCGTCATCAGAAATGTCGATCGGCGTGCCATCATTTGCAAACGGGTCATCGTTGAAGTTATTACGTTTTGGATTCTGCTGTTGTTGCTGTCCTCCAAAGCCGTTGTCACTTCCATAGCTGCGGTTCTGATTTTGCTGCCCAAATCCGCGGTCATTTGATGGTCCACCAAAGTTGTTGCTGTTGCCTTGATATTGCTGGCCTCCAGCATTAGCGTTTTTAGGTTCAAGGAATTGAACACTTTCTGCCATTACTTCAGTAACATACACTCTTTGACCCTGCTGGTTCTCGTAAGAACGAGTTTGCAAACGTCCATCCACTCCTGCAAGCGATCCCTTTTTCAAGAAGTTCGCTACATTTTCAGCGGGCTTACGCCATACGACACAGTTAATAAAATCTGCTTCGCGCTCACCTTGCTGATTCGAAAAAGGTCGATTAACAGCAAGTGTGAAGTTAGCAACAGCCACACCGTTTGGAGTGTACTTTAATTCTGGGTCTTTTGTTAAACGTCCCACCAGTACTACTCGATTTAGCATTCAGAACCACTCCTTAAAGGATTAATTTCTTTCGTCTACGATTGTCATGAAACGAAGAACATCTTCGTTGATCTTCATAAGACGGTCGAATTCATTAATCGCTTCGTTTGGAGCGTTAACTTCCAATAGCGTGTAATATCCATCGCGGAAGTCATTGATTTCGTAAGCTAAACGCTTTTTACCCATTTCCTTTTCGTTCGCGATCTCCGCACCGTTGTCAGTTAGGATGCTTTTCGCACGCTCTTTAGTTGCCTTAAGAGCTTCCTCTTCGATATTCGGACGGACGATGTACATAATTTCGTACTTTTTCATTCCGTTCACCTCCTTTTGGTCTAAGCGGCCCAAAACATTTATTTCGGGCAAGGAGAAAATCATCATAACAGTATTTGTTGACAATTAACTCACAATAAAGAATTATATCAAAACATCTTGTATAAAACAAGCACCTCTTAAAAGAAAGCATAAAAAAGAGGAAAAGCGATTGCTTTTCCTTCGATTTCTAGAATACTTAGGCCGTAATCTAAAATGCTTTGAATTGTTTTTTTAAAGAACTTCACTGACAAGTTGATTGGAGTGGAAGGTGCGAGACTCCTGGGGGATCAGCGGGACAGGTGAGACACCTAACAGCGCAAAGCGCTAGGTGGCTCACCGTACGCCCCCCGGAAAGCGAAGCACCTGCAACGGAAATCAACCTCTTCCTGTCGTTTTTTTAAACATTAAAACGGAAATGAACAACATCTCCATCTTTCATCTCATATTCTTTACCTTCAAGACGTACCTTACCTTTTTCTTTAGCAGCTGCCATGTTCCCCGCCGCCATCAAATCATCATAAGCTACGATCTCTGCACGAATAAATCCTCTTTCAAAATCCGTGTGAATGATTCCTGCACATGCTGGAGCCTTCATGCCTTTACGGAACGTCCAAGCACGTACTTCTTGAACACCCGCTGTAAAGTAAGTAGCTAGACCTAGAAGTGAATAAGAAGCACGGATCAATTTATCAAGACCTGCTTCTTCTATACCAAGTTCACCTAAGAATGCCATCTTTTCGTCGCCATCAAGCTCAGCGATTTCTTCTTCCACTTTTGCACAGATTACGATAACCTCTGCATTTTCACGTGCAGCATATTCTTTAACTGCTTCAACGTGCTCGTTCGTTCCTTCCAAAAGCTCATCTTCGCTTACGTTAGCAACGTAAAGGATCGGCTTCATTGTAAGAAGGTGCATTGTATGAACAATCTTCTTCTCTTCAGGTGTTAGATCAACACTTCGTGCCGGAAGTTCTTGCATAAGAGCTTCTTTGATTTTTGAAAGAACAGCAAACTCCGCTACAGCTTCTTTGTCTTTAGACTTTGCAAGCTTTTCAACACGTGCTACACGCTTGTCGATCGACTCTAGATCAGCAAAGATAAGCTCTAGGTTGATAACCTCAATATCATCGATCGGATTCACTTTACCGTGTACGTGCGTGATGTTTTCATCATCAAAACAACGAACAACTTGAAGGATCGCATCTGTTTGACGGATGTGAGATAAGAATTTGTTTCCTAATCCTTCTCCTTTACTCGCACCTTTTACAATTCCAGCGATATCTGTGAATTCAAAAGTTGTAGGAACTACCTTTTTCGGTTGTACCATCTCTGTTAATTTTTGAAGACGGTTGTCTGGTACTTCAACGATTCCAACGTTTGGATCAATCGTACAGAACGGATAGTTAGCAGATTCAGCACCCGCTTGTGTAATAGCATTAAACAATGTAGATTTACCAACATTCGGCAAACCAACGATTCCAGTTGTAAGAGCCACTGTTCATTCACTCCTCTGTTTTATATAAAGCTTAGAAACCTAAGACTTTTCATTTAATAAAAAAATATCCTTCCCAATTATAGGTTTTATCATCTTAAAAAACAAGAAGAACCGGGTCGTGTAACCCGGCTCAAACGTTTAATTACTTTTTGGAATTTCAAGGCGTGTTTTTTGTTTCACGTGAAACAGGAATTGTTACTCGCCAGGAGATGCTAGAACTTTCTTTATTTTCTTAGCGAACTCAGCTCTTGGCAGCATCACGCTATGTTGACACCCCATGCACTTAATCCTAATATCAGCACCCATTCGGATTACTTTCCAACGATTCGTTCCACATGGATGCTGTTTTTTCATTTCTACTTCATCGTGAAGTTGAAATTCTTTTTGCTGCATATTCAGCTCTCCCTTATTTATGTTCTTTTGGTAATGGTTCTTTTTGATACGTAACCATTTTTGGATATGGAATCTCGATCCCTGCTACTTCAAGCTCATGTTTTAACGTTTTACGAAGTTCACGAGCGATTTTAAAGTGAGTCATCGGAAGTACCTCTGCCGTAACACGAATCACTACTTCTGAAGCACCGAGCATTTGAACGCCTAATACTTCTGGTTCTTTGACCATCTCAGGATAGTTCGGCTTAGCATTCTTCACAACTTCTTGAATAATATTTTGAGCTTTATCGATATCCTCTTCATAAGCAATGCTCAAGTCAACGACCGCAATGCTATTATGAACAGAAAAATTAGTAACTTCTGTGATAGACGAATTCGGCAGGATATGCAATTCTCCTGTCCAGCTTTTAATTTTTGTCGTTCTTAATCCGATTTCTTCAACGGTTCCTTCAAAGTTTGTGATTCGTACCGTGTCTCCAACAGAGAACTGATTTTCGAAGATGATGAAAAAGCCGGTAATGATATCCTTCACAAGACTTTGGGCACCGAAACCGATCGCTAGACCAACCACTCCAGCTCCGGCAAGAATGGCTTTAATATCCACACCGAACTCCGTTAATATGGTTAAGATCGCCACAAAATAAATCACATAAGAAGCAACATTATCTAAGAGTCTAAAAAGAGTGTTCTCTCTTCTCTCACTTAAACGCAGAGGAGATTTCAATCGAACTTTAAATACATTAGCGATTGCTGCTTTTACAATATATTTAAAGATAATAGCGAGTATTATGATTCCTACGATCTTTAAGCTCGTAGTAGCAATGCCTGTCCACCATTCTTTATCGGAAAAAATCGTGACGGCTTTTTCTGCAGTTTCCGGTAAATTCGCACCTGCCAATGGGTCATCTTCCTCTCTTTGATTATGAAATTATTTAATCAGCTTTTGCCGAGAATATCAAATGTAATCGTGTGGTCTGCTTCTCGAAAAACTTCTAGAGTTACGAGTGCAGAGGAAACGGGTATAGACTTTAAACAAAAGTCTGTGATTATTGTATTCTACCATGTATAAGAAAAGGATTTCTTCCGTATACTAGTAGAACCATTATAAAGGAGAGGATGTCATGTTCCTCAAACGGAAGCTGGGATTAGGGAAACCCATTCAATATAAATTGCACCACGAAGACAAGGAAGCGATGCTCAGAATCACCGAACAAATTTTACCTATGCTTCCGGAATCAGCTCATCAGCCAGTTGTCGTTGTCTGTATAGGAACAGACAGATCGACTGGCGATGCATTAGGCCCTCTAGTTGGTACAAAGTTGCACAACAAAGATACATTCCCATTCTTTGTTTACGGCACACTAGATGATCCTGTTCATGCGGTAAATTTAGAAGAAAAGCTAAAGATGATCGCAACCGAGCATCCAGGTGCTTTTGTTATAGGAATTGATGCTTGCTTAGGTCGATTAAACCACGTTGGCATGGTTTCAATCAACGATGGACCTGTTAAACCAGGGGCTGGCGTTAACAAACAGCTGCCACCTGTTGGCGATATGCATATTACAGGCATCGTAAACGTCAGTGGTTTTATGGAGTACTTTGTCCTTCAAAACACACGACTCAGCATTGTGATGAAGATGGCTGATCTCATCGCTGATTCTCTTCATATGGCTTGTTTGCGTAAAAAGATTCAACAAAAAAACATGATGGCAAGCACCGAATCTCGTCCACAAGACATTTACAAAATTCAATAGCAAAAGCCGCTTCTAATATTAGAAGCGGCTTTTTTTGTTTACATCAATCCTTGAGAAAACGCTAAAATACTCTCCCATTTTTCAACGATAAAAACTAAAATCGTTGCGACGAGTAAACCTGGGAGAAGGTTTGCAACACGAATCTTAGCTATTCCAAGTAAATTAAGTCCGATCGCGACGATCATGATTCCACCCGTTCCTGTGATCTCGACGATTAGAGCATCCATTAATTCTTGAGATACGAAACGGTCGATCTGTGTGGCCATTAATGCGATTATTCCTTGATATAAAACGACAGGTATAGCAGAGAACATGACACCGATGCCGAGTGTTGAAGTAAACAGGATCGCACAGAATCCATCGATCAACGCTTTTGTATACAGAACATCATGCTGTTGTCTAAGACCGCTATCAAGAGCACCCACGATCGACATCGCTCCTACAACAAACACAAGCGTAGCCGTTACAAAGCCGGTAGCAACCGATCCCTTATCTTGTTTTCCGACCTTCGTCTCGAGCCACTTTCCGATCGCGTTCAATCTCTCTTCAAGATTCCACCACTCACCAAGAGCACCGCCGATCGCCAAGCTAGCGATTACGATTAAGAACTGCTCGCTCTTCAGACCCATTCCGATTCCCAAGATCGTAACAGCTAATGCCATCGCTTGTAAGATTGTATCTTTATACCGATCAGAGATATTCGTCCAAAATAATCCTAAAAAGCTTCCTGCAATAATTGCAATACCGTTAACTATCGTACCTAACAGTGACATTTTTTTATGCTCTCCTATCTAAGTAGGTCTTCACTAACCATTTAATGAGCTAGATTCAAGATGCTTACTTTCGTTTATACTTTAGCTTTAAAAGTGGTTGATCTCCGTTCCAGACGCTCCCTTCCCGCAGGAGTCTCGCATCTTGCACTCCAATCAACTTGACAATGGTGCATTTCAAAACACAAATTTAGAAACTGTTAAGCAAAACTCTTTTAGAAATAGTAAAAAAGAAAACCACCTTAGCGATGGTTTTCTGCTTACTTTTCTAACAGTTCTAAAATGCGTTCCAGGTCATCTTGTGAAAAGAATTCAATCTCAATCTTTCCTTTTCGTTTTGATTTCTTAATCGAAACTGAAGTACCAAAACGATCGCGTAAAGATGATTCTTTTTCTTGGAAGAAAACGTTCGCTGGGATTGTTTTTTTCTTTGTTCCACGTGAAACATTCATATTAATATCAGAGATCAACTTCTCAAGCTGTCTCACGTTTAAGTTTTCATTCATTACCCGGTCCACAACAAGCTGCATCTTCGTCTTTTTCTTAAGACCCAGCAATGCTCGTCCATGTCCCATTGATATTTGCCCGTTAGATAAGAGTTCAAGAACAGGTTTTGGAAGCTGAAGCAAACGAATGTGGTTTGCGATGTGAGGACGACTCTTTCCAACACGAGTGGCTAACTCTTCTTGCGTCAGTTTTAAGTGTTCCATCAGCTTCTGATACGCTTGAGCCTCTTCAACAGGATTGAGATCTTCACGCTGCAAGTTCTCAATAAGAGCAACTTCCATCATTTTTTGTTCGTCATAATCTTTTACGATTACAGGGATGACTTTCAATCCCGCTTCTGAAGCCGCACGGAACCGTCTTTCTCCTAGAACGATTTCAAACCCTTTAATACTTTTTCGGACAACAATGGGTTGAAGAATGCCATGTTCAATAATGGATTCTTTTAGTTCTTCAATGGCTTTTTGGTCAAACACTTTTCGGGGCTGATACGGATTTGGCCTTAGCTCTGATATACTGACTTCTTTAATCTGCTCTTCTTCCCCTGCTTCTGTTGGAGGAAAGAAGGCATGCAGCCCTTTACCTAACCCTTTCACCAATGCCGATCACTTCCTTCGCAAAATCTAAATAAACATCAGCACCTCGGGATTTTGGATCATAGATGATGATTGGTTTCCCGTGACTCGGCGCTTCAGATAGTCTAACGTTTCTTGGTATGATGGTTTCATACACTTTATCTTGAAAATATTTTTTTACTTCTTCAATGACTTGAATACCTAAGTTTGTACGTGCATCCAGCATGGTAAGCAGCACACCGTCAATCATCAGATCAGTATTTAAATGCTTTTGTACAAGTCGTACTGTGTTTAAAAGCTGACTTAAACCCTCTAGCGCGTAATACTCACACTGAACAGGTATGATGACTGAGTCAGAAGCTGTTAACGAGTTGATGGTAAGCAGCCCTAATGATGGCGGACAATCAATAATAATAAAATCATAATTGGAACTTACCTTTTCTAACGCTCTTTTTAACCGAACTTCTCGAGAGATCGTTGGTACGAGTTCGATCTCAGCTCCAGCAAGCTGTATCGTCGACGGGAGGATATGTAAACCTTCACAGATGGTCTCGACG
Source organism: Fictibacillus sp. 18YEL24 (assembly GCF_015903855.1). GTDB lineage: Bacteria > Bacillota > Bacilli > Bacillales > Fictibacillaceae > Fictibacillus > Fictibacillus phosphorivorans_C. The sequence goes on along the minus strand of NZ_JACZDT010000002.1, from coordinate 19,898 downwards.
ATCACATCTTTTACTTCTACATCCTCGACGAGAACGTTGTAGATACATTGGTCGATATCCCCTTTATCTACACCCACTCCACTTGTTGCGTTCCCTTGAGGATCTATGTCTACGAGCAATACTTTTTTACCGAAATATGCTAAGCATGCACCAAGGTTGACCGACGTAGTCGTTTTCCCGACTCCGCCTTTCTGGTTGGCTACTGCAATGGTCTTGGCCACGTTGTCACCTACCTCACTTAAAAACATTCATTATCTATTATTCTATCATGAAGAAAATAAAATGACGTACGGAATTATAGAAAAAAGTATTTTTAGCTGAATTATTTTGCAAATTATATCGTTGAAGACTAAAGACAAAAAGTTTATGCTTTTGCATTTAAGTTATTCTTTTCTTCATTGACAGTTGATTGGAGTGGAAGGTGCGAGACTCCTGCGGGACAAGCGGTCAGGTGAGACACTTAATGGCGCATAGCGGCAAGTGGCTCACCGCCTGCCCCGCGGAAAGCGAGCGTCCTGAAACGGAGATCAACCATACTTTCAAAAGCGACAAAGAGTTCTAAAACAACAAAAAAACCACCAGCTCCAACTCAAGCTGATGGCCTTCTCTTTATTTCTTAGGTATGCGAATCGTGAACTGATAGAACTCCTCATGCTCTTCTTCTTCTGTATCGATAGATAGTCCGCTTTGCACGACCATGTCAACCGATTGTCTTACCGTATTGATCGCTAGTCGCATATCCTTGCTATACGATTTACGGCGTGACTGAGGTTTCTTTTCTGCTGTTTCAGATTCGATCATTCGTTTTACACGTTCTTCCGTCTGCTTCACATTCAATTGCTTTTCAATGATCTCTTGAAGAACGGCCTCCATCTTTTCAGGAGATTTCAAAACGATCAATGCACGAGCATGACGTTCTGTCACTTTTTTCTGCAAAAGGGCATCTTGAATAGACTGCGGAAGCTTTAACAGACGCAGCTTGTTCGCTATCGTAGACTGACCTTTTCCTAATTTTTGAGCAAGGCCTTCTTGTGTAAGTCCGTGCAATTCTAGAAGCTTAGCATATGCCATCGCTTCTTCGATAGCTGTTAACTCTTCTCGCTGAAGGTTCTCAATAAGTGCAACAGAAGCCGTTTGCGAGTCGTCCATCTCTTTAATGATCGCAGGAATCTTTTCCCACCCAAGCTTTTGGACAGCACGCCACCTACGTTCGCCCGCGATCAGCTCGTATTTGTCGTCGCCTATACCTCGAACAACGATGGGCTGAATGATTCCGTGAGCTTCAATCGTCTGTGATAACTCTTCGATTCGTTCATCTATAAAAACCGTACGAGGCTGAAACCGGTTAGGTATGATTCTTTGAACCGGAAGTTGAAGTACTTCTTCGTTGTCGTTTTTTTCAGCTGGTTCTGGATCTAAGGTTTGCTGGCTCTTTTCGCCGATGCCGAATAAACGTGAAAAAGGATGCTTCATGCGAATACACCACCTTTTGTAATCTGCCTGTTAACTAATTCTTCTCTCTAGTTCAATAATCCTGCAAGTCTGTAAAAATCTTTCTTTTATGTAACAGCTGTGTTTCACATAGAAACACAGCCTAAGATTACGAAATAGGAGATTTATTTGGCGTTCCTGGTTTACGCGGAAATTTCTTTGGTGTTTCTTTTACTTTATCAATAACAATGATATTACGTTCGCTCTCTTCGATCGGTAATACGAACGAATGAATATCTTTTATTTTACCGCCTAAAAGTTTGACTGCTTTTTCTCCGTCTCTCACTTCCTCAGGAAGGTTAGCACCTTTCATACCTAAGAAGTGTCCACCAATTTTTACGAGTGGTAAGCAGAGTTCAGATAGTACAGATAGTCTAGCAACCGCACGAGCCGTCACAAGGTCGAACGTCTGTCTAAATTCCGGACGGTGAGCAAATGTTTCTGCACGATCATGATAAAGAGACACTTCTTGTAAACCAAGTTCATCTACTACGTGCTGCAAAAATCCAATGCGTTTATTTAGGGAATCAACCACCGTTAGTTTGATTTCTGGAAACGCGATCTTCAGTGGTATAGCTGGAAATCCCGCTCCAGCTCCAACATCGCACACCGTGATGTCTTGATTAAAATCAAAATAAAAACCTGCTGTCACAGAATCATAAAAGTGTTTCAAATACACTTCTTCTTTTTCTGTGATCGCTGTAAGATTCATTTTTTCGTTCCACTCAACGAGCAGGTTATAATACGTTCCAAACTGTGAAAGCTGCTTTTCAGATAATTCGACTCCCTTTTCTTTTAAGGAAGTTTGAAACAAATCGATATTCATAATTTTCACGTTCCCCCTCAACGGGCGATCTTCGCCAGTTTACCTTGTTCGAGATAGATCAACAGAATCGAGATATCTGCTGGGTTTACCCCTGATACACGTGATGCCTGCCCGACAGAAAGAGGCCGAACTTCGTGAAGTTTTTGTTTTGCTTCTGTCGCTAGTCCATTGATTGCCATGTAATCAAGATCTACCGGAAGCTTTTTGTTTTCCATCTTACGCATCTTTTCAACTTGTGCGAGCTGCTTATCGATATATCCCGCATATTTTACCTGAATCTCAACCTGCTCCATCACTGTCTCTGGCAATGCTGTTTCAGCTGGTACCAGTTTATGAATGACCGGATAAGTGATCTCAGGACGCTTTAACAAGCTAGCTGCTGACATTGGTTCTTTTAATGGAGTCGATTGTGACTCTGCAAGAACTTGCTGGACGATTTCACTCGGTTTGATCGAAACATGCTCAAGTCGATCTATTTCCTGCGCAATTAATGCTTTCTTCTCTTCAAAGCGTTCGTAACGATCTTCTGGTATCAGTCCGATTTCATGACCTTTTTTCGTTAAGCGCAGATCTGCGTTATCATGTCTTAACAATAAACGGTACTCTGCACGCGATGTTAGAAGGCGATACGGTTCGTTCGTTCCTTTTGTGATCAAGTCGTCGATCAAAACTCCGATGTACGCTTCTGAACGATCAAGCACAAGAGGCTCTTTATCTTGAACTTTTAACGCTGCGTTGATTCCCGCCATGAGTCCTTGTCCCGCTGCTTCTTCATATCCGCTCGTACCGTTCAGCTGTCCTGCTGTAAATAGACCGTTCACACGCTTTGTCTCAAGAGATGGCCAAAGTTGTGTAGGCACGATCGCATCATACTCGATCGCATATCCTGCACGCATCAGCTCTGCTTTTTCAAGACCAGGAATCGTTGCTAAGATTCGTTTCTGTACATCTTCCGGAAGACTCGTAGAAAGACCTTGAACGTATACTTCTTCTGTGTTGCGTCCTTCAGGCTCTAAGAAGATCTGATGTCTTGGCTTATCATTGAATCGTACGATCTTATCCTCGATCGATGGACAATATCTCGGTCCAGTACCTTCGATCATGCCTGAATACATCGGTGAACGATGAAGGTTTCCGTTGATCAACTGATGCGTTTCTTCACCAGTATACGTTAACCAGCATGGAAGCTGATCTGTGATGTACTCGGTTGTTTCATAAGAGAAAGCACGAGGCACATCGTCACCAGGCTGAATTTCTGTTTTTGAATAATCAATCGTCTTGCTGTTAACACGCGGTGGTGTACCTGTCTTGAAACGTACCATATCAAAGCCTAACTCTTGCAGATGATATGACAAGTTGATAGAAGGAGCCATGTTGTTCGGGCCGCTCTCATAAGCAAGCTCTCCGATGATGATCTTCCCTCTTAAGTACGTTCCTGTAGTAAGTACGACCGCTTTTGCCGCGTACTCAGCTCCTGTTTTTGTAATAACCCCTCTACATTCACCGTCTTCGATGATCAGACGCTCTACCATCCCTTGACGCAACGTGAGGTTTTCTGTGTTTTCCATCGTTTTTTTCATTTCATGCTGATACAGGTATTTATCCGCTTGCGCGCGCAGCGCGCGTACCGCTGGACCTTTTCCTGTGTTTAGCATACGCATTTGAATATGTGTCTTGTCGATGTTGCGTGCCATCTCTCCGCCAAGTGCATCGACTTCACGAACGACGATCCCTTTAGCCGGTCCACCTACTGACGGATTACACGGCATATAGGCAACTGTATCTAGGTTCAGTGTTAAACATAATGTTTTAGCGCCCATACGTGCAGAAGCAAGTGCCGCTTCAACACCGGCATGTCCAGCACCGACTACGATCACATCAAACGTATCTGCTTTATATCCCATCGTTTTTTCCTCCTTTTTTTATTTTCCTAAACAAAATTGAGAGAACAATTGGTCGATCAGACTCTCTGAAACCGTGTCTCCTACGATTTCTCCGAGTATCTCCCAAGCTCTTGTAATATCGATCTGTACCATATCTATAGGTAGATCCGCTTCAATACCACCGAGTGCTTCATCGATATGATGAATCGTCTGCTGCAGAAGTGCGATGTGCCTAGAGTTGGATACGTATGTTAAGTCTTGCGCTTCAATTCCGCCTGCAAAGAACAGGTTTGCGATTGCTTGTTCTAGTTCATCTATTCCCTCTTCTTTTACTAAAGAGGTTGAGATCACAGGTGAATTCTCTGCAAGTTCTTTAATTCGGTTCATATCTACTTTCATTTCAAGATCTGTTTTATTAATAATAACGATCTTATCGAGTCCTGCAGCTGCACGGAACAAGTTCTCATCTTCATGTGAGAGCACTTCATTCCCGTTAATAACAAGCAGAATGAGATCTGCTTCTTTTAATACTTTACGTGATTTTTCAACACCAATCTTTTCCACGATATCTTCAGTCTCACGAATTCCCGCTGTATCAACTAATCGTAACGGCACGCCTCTAACGTTCACATACTCCTCGATAACGTCACGTGTCGTTCCGGCTATATCTGTAACGATCGCTTTATTCTCATGAACGAGTGCATTCATGAGTGATGACTTTCCTACATTCGGTCTTCCGATGATCGCCGTAGACAATCCTTCGCGAAGGATCTTACCTTGGCTTGCGGTTTGTAAAATTGATTCTACTTCTTTTTTTACAGTGAGAAGGTTGTTATTCAACAGAGAATGAGTCATCTCTTCTGCGTCATACTCTGGATAATCGATGTTCACTTCTACATGTGCGATCGTTTCTAGTAAAGTTTGTCTAAGACGCATAACGAGTGATGATAAACGGCCTTCCATTTGGTTGAGGGCAACGTTCATCGCACGGTCTGTCTTCGCTCGGATCAAATCCATTACGGCTTCCGCTTGAGAAAGATCGATCCTGCCGTTTAAGAATGCTCGCTTTGTAAATTCTCCTGGTTCTGCTAAGCGCGCTCCCTGCTGAAGAATCAATTGAAGGACTCTATTTACAGAAACTAACCCTCCATGACAGTTGATCTCAACAACATCTTCCCGCGTGAACGTACGCGGTGCAAGCATCACGCTAATCATTACTTCTTCTACCGCTTGATCGAGTTTCGGATCGATCAATTTTCCGTAATGAATCGTGTGTGTATCAACTTCAGCGAGACGTTTTGTCCCACTGTATACTTTATCTGCAATGGCAACTGCGTCAGGTCCGCTCAAACGGACAATCGCGATTGCTCCTTCTCCCATAGGAGTAGAGATCGCTGTTATCGTGTCAAATTCCATTGTTGTTTCACCTCGGCTTTCCTCTTTCTTACGCTCTATATAAATTACCTTTAGTATGGCCTTAAATACGTACTGCGATAAGGTTCTAGTAAAAATGGACATAAATATCCACAATAAAAAATAGTGTATCGCATAAAGTGCTCACAGTAAAGAAAACGAGGCTGAAATCAAGCTAAAAAACAACCTTAAATGTGCTCCCATGACCAACTATAATACGGTGCTTATCATAATTTGATGAACGCAAACAAAAAGCTTCAGAGGATAAACCTCTGAAGCTTTTTTATCTTTTGCTTGAGGATGTCGGGCGGATTACCACCTTACGAAAAGGTTCAACCCCTTCAGACGTAGTCTCAACATCTCTGTTTTCTTTGAGTGCTAAATGAATCACTTTTCTTTCGTTAGCAGGCATCGGCTCAAAAGCAAAGCTTTTCTTCGTGAAAAACACCTTTTGGGCAGAATGCTCAGCTAATCGCTCGAGTGATTCCTGTCTTCTGGTACGATAGTTTTCAGCATCAAGCACAATTTTAACATGCTTGCTTGCAGGATCAGAGTTTGCAACCATATTCGTTAAAAGCTGTAGCGCATTAAGCGTTTGTCCACGTTTTCCAATTAAAATCGCAATTTTGTCACCGGATAAATCCAGCACAAGATGATCATTTTCCTGTCGCTGTGTGATGGTAACGGGCACTCCCATTTTGGATGTAACATCCTCGAGGTAGTCGATCGCGGATTTAACAGGATCAGCTTTCACTGTTACTTCAACAACTGCTGGCTTCCCGCCAAGTCCAAAGAAACCTTTTTTGGAATCTTCTAGAACGGATATCTCTACTTGATCTTTTGAAGTCTGAAGTTGTTCTAGTGCTGCTGCTACTGCTTCTTCAACCGTTTTCCCTGTTACCTGTACCTTTTTCACTTTTTAGCTCCCCCATCAACTTGGTTTTCTTTCTTTTTCATTGGGGTCGTAATGAAATATGTCTGTCCAATCATGAATATATTACCGATCACCCAATATAGAGATAGTGCAGCTGGGAAATTAATCGCAAATACAACGATCATTACAGGCATGATGTATAAAAGCATCTTCATCTGCGGATTTGGATTATCCATTCCGCCCATCATGATCTTTTGTTGTAAGAATGTCGTTAAACCGGCTACTAACGGTAAGATATAAAATGGATCCGGATCTCCTAAATCAAACCAAAGGAAATTATGGTTCGCGATTTCACCCGTACGCATGATCGCGTGGTAAAATCCTAAAAGAATCGGCATTTGAATTAATAAAGGTAAACAACCAGCAAGCGGATTAACTCCGTTCTTCTGGAATAAAGCCATCGTTTCTTGCTGTAATTTCTGTTGTGTGTTCGCATCTTTCGACTTGTACTTTTCACGTAGCTTTTGAATTTCAGGCTGAATTTCTTGCATCGCTTTAGAACTGCGTGTTTGCTTAATCATTAACGGAAGAAGCGCAGTACGGATGATCAATGTTACGATAATGATCGCTAATCCGTAGTTTTCACCAGTTAGGGTAGCAAAGTATGTGATCAACCATGATAACGGATATACAAAATATGTGTCCCAAATTCCCGTTCTGTCTTCTGTGATGGGATCCATCGTTCCACATCCTGATAGGACAGCCATGAGTGCGAAAAGGGCAATCAGTAAACCTATTTTCTTACGCAAACTCTTATCCTCCTTAAAATCATAAATCTTATCTCAATTATTTATTGTCTCTTTTTTCAGGCACGAGGTCAACGCCTCCGGGATGAAAAGGATGGCACTTTGAAATTCTGACAATAGTTAGCCACATTCCTTTAAATACACCGTGACGCCTGAAAGCTTCTATACCGTAATGCGAGCAAGTCGGATAAAAGCGGCATGAAGGCGGTGTTAGCGGAGAAATCCAAAGCTGGTAAAAACGAATAATCCCTATAAATAAGGACCTCATTTTTCTTACACCCTCTTTTTTAATACGTTTGCTCTGTTCAAAACATGAAGCAGACTTTTTTCCATCTCGTGAAAGTCCATGTTAGCAGTAGGTATTCTCGCGATAACCACGTAATCCCTGCCTGAAAGAAGCTGTTCACTATATTTATGGAAGATTTCTTTAACCGATCGTTTAATTCTGTTTCTCGTAACGGCTTTTCCAACTTTTTTGCTGACAGAAAGACCGATTCGAAAAACAGGCTGATCTTCTTTTCTTAAACTGTATATTACAAATTGGCGATTAGCCGTTGATTTTCCTTTTTTGAAGACTTCTTGAAATTCCTCATTTTTTTTGATGCGCTGTTCTTTCTTCATTCATTTAACACTCCATCAATTATGCAATCTCATTCCAAAGTCTTTTTGTTGCGATCATCACCCAGTATCGGCCTGTTTTCTTCATATAAAACCTTTAACTTCGAAAAAACGACCTCGTACAGAAAACACTGACTCGGAGTGAGCAAAATTCTCTCTATAAAAGTAAAAAAAGACCACTGATGTCAGTGGCCTATGCGGATAACACTTTTCTTCCCTTTTGACGACGGCGAGCTAGAACTTTACGACCGTTCTTAGTAGCCATACGTGCACGGAAACCATGTACCTTCTTACGCTTACGGTTGTTTGGTTGAAATGTAGGTTTCATGTATATTACACCTCCCTGAGGATATCTCTTATAAAAGACAGTCTAATAAAGTATAATGACTGACCCATAAATTTGTCAAGTTGGATTTTAAGTTTGTGTTTATTTGCAAGTTTTTTGCCTTTGAATGCCTTTGAAAGTGGAAGCTCTCTGTTTCGAAATGCTAGTGAAGTTCTTGAAAGTAGTTGATTTCCATTCCAGGCTGCTCGCTTTTTGCGGGGCAGGCGGTGAGCCACTTGCCGCTTTGCGCCCTTAAGTGTCACACCTGACCGCTTGTCCTGCAGGAGTCTCGCACCTTCCACTCCAATCAACAAACCAACGAAGTAAATATAAAAACAAAACACTCTTTTAAAATCAACACAAAGTTTGCAGAGCTTACGATCCACTGCAGCTTCCCAATTATCACAGGACAACAATAGCTCCATATAATCCTTCTACAAGCTTCACCAAAATCTTCATGACCTAACCTGTGGACATCTTTTTCGACATGATTTTCATTATCCACACCAATTATCGACACGTTTTACACAAAATCTAGTGTTGTGGACAACTTTTCTACACAAGGTATGGGCGTTGTGGATAAGTAACAATAACTCGTTGCCAAGCCTGATTATTTTTGATATGCTAGTTGTGTTTTAACTCGTTAACAACCTGCACCGCTAATAAAGTTATTCACAACCTGTGGATAAACTTGTGGACAGGTTTTAAAAGCTGTTATAAAGGTTGTCCACAGACAAGGTTTTACTGTTCATAATCCTATTATCTACTATATTAATTATCATTCACATAAGGTGTGGACTTTTTATTTTTATTCATAGGTATTCACTGGGTGTACAATTCTTATACAACAGGGAAATGACTGCTAAAATAGGATGATTCGAAAGAGATAAGGGGGGTAAATTGGTTGGAAAACATAAACGACCTATGGTCCAAAGCACTTGCTGCGATCGAAACAAAAGTCAGTAAGCCTAGCTTTGAGACTTGGTTAAAATCAACAACGGCTCATGCATTACAAAATGATACGCTCGTAATTACTGCGCCAAATGAGTTTGCCCGTGACTGGCTGGAATCCAGATATGCAGGTATCATTTCAGAGACGCTTCTAGACGTAACAGGAGCAGCGCTTGACGTAAAGTTCATCATTCCACAAAATCAGACAGAACTAGACCTAGATCTGGAACTTTCCATGAAAAAAGCCCCAAAAGCAGCAAATGAGCCTCACGAAGAAGTTTCCCAAAGTATGTTGAATCCGAAATATACGTTTGACCGATTCGTTATCGGTTCTGGAAACCGTTTTGCTCATGCCGCTTCATTAGCTGTTGCTGAAGCACCTGCAAAAGCTTATAATCCGCTATTTATTTACGGGGGCGTTGGTTTAGGAAAAACGCATCTTATGCATGCGATCGGCCATTATGTATTGGAACATAATCCTGGGGCTAAGGTTGTTTACCTGTCTTCAGAAAAATTTACGAACGAGTTCATCAACTCGATTCGTGACAATAAAACAGTTGAGTTTCGCAACAAATTTCGCAGTGTGGACGTGCTTTTAATAGATGATATTCAGTTCCTTGCAGGAAAAGAACAAACCCAAGAGGAATTTTTCCATACGTTTAACGCACTTCATGAAGAAAGTAAGCAGATTGTCATCTCTAGTGATCGACCTCCAAAGGAGATTCCGACATTAGAAGACAGACTTCGTTCTCGCTTTGAATGGGGACTTATTACGGATATCACACCTCCTGACTTAGAAACACGTATTGCAATTCTGCGGAAAAAAGCGAAAGCAGAAGGCCTTGATATTCCAAACGAAGTAATGCTTTATATCGCTAATCAGATTGATACGAACATTAGAGAGTTAGAAGGTGCACTCATTCGTGTTGTTGCTTATTCTTCTCTCATCAACCAAGATATGAATGCAGATCTTGCAGCAGAAGCACTTCGCGACATTATTCCTTCTGCAAAGCCAAGAACTTTGACGATTCACCATATACAAGAAGTAGTTGGCAAGCATTACAATGTGAAGCTAGAAGATTTCACAGCAAAGAAACGAACAAAATCTGTAGCTTTTCCTAGGCAGATCGCGATGTATCTTTCTCGTGAACTAACCGATAATTCTTTACCTAAGATCGGTGAGGAATTTGGAGGTCGCGACCATACAACGGTCCTTCATGCTCATGAAAAGATCTCTACTATGCTGATTACGGATCATGTTTTACAAAGAAAAGTGCAAGAAATTCACGATCAGCTGAAATCGAATTAAATAAGTAGCACTGAATACTGTGAATAACTGCAGTCACTTTATACACAGTCTGTCCACATGTGGATAGGCTGTCCTATCTTTGTTTTCTAGGGTTATCCACACATTCACAGCGCCTAGTACTATTACTACTATTTTTTTAAAAGATTTTAATAAATATCAGGGGGGGCAAAATAATGAAAGTTAATATTCAATTAAACCAGTTGATCGAAGCTGTTCAAGATGTAATGAAAGCTGTATCTTCAAGAACAACAATACCGATTCTGACAGGGATCAAAATGGAAGTAACCTATGACGGTGTTCATCTGACTGGTAGTGATTCTGATATTTCCATTGAACGACTGATACCGGTTGAAGAAGGAGATCTTGTACATATCGAAGTGAAACAAGAAGGAAGCGTAGTACTTCCAGCTCGTTATTTTTCAGAGATCGTTAAAAAACTTCCGAATGATTCTGTTGAGATTGAAGTAGGTGAGCGTTTTGAAACGACTCTTCGTTCAGGCGCTTCTGAATTCAGCCTTTTAGGATTAGACCCTGAAGAATACCCGAGATTACCTCAAATCGAAGAGAACTTAGTGTTTGAGATTCAAAGTGATCTTCTAAAAGCAATGATTCGTCAAACTGTCTTTGCGGTGTCCACCTCAGAAACACGCCCTATCCTAACTGGTGTTAACTGGACGTTAACTGATGGTGTTCTAAACTGTATTGCAACAGATAGTCATCGTTTGGCTGAACGTAAAATGCCGATCGATTCTCAAAGTGAAGAACTTTCCTTCCAGAACGTCGTCATTCCTGGAAAGAGTTTGAACGAACTTTCAAAAATTCTGGATGAGAATGCTGAAAAAGTTCAAATCGTTGTAACGAACAATCAGATCTTGTTCAAAGCAAAAAATATCTTATTGTTCTCAAGACTATTGGACGGTAACTATCCGGATACATCTAAATTGATTCCTTCAGAGAGCAAAACAACATTTGTTCTGAAGACAAAAGAATTCTTACAAGCGATCGACCGTGCTTCTTTATTAGCAAGAGAAGGAAGAAACAACGTCGTGAAGCTAGCAACACTCGATAACCAAACAATCGAACTCTCATCAAATTCTCCAGAAATCGGTAAAGTATTTGAACATATGATCGCAGAGGAGATTGAAGGAGAAGAGCTAAAGATCTCATTCAACGCAAAATATGTGATGGAAGCTCTAAAAGTTATGGATTGCACAGAGATCAGCATCCTGTTCACAGGGGCGATGAGACCGTTTCTTATCCAACCCGTATCAGACGATTCGATCCGACAATTAATTCTGCCTGTAAGAACTTACTAAAATATAAAGCTGCCGGAATCACCGGTGGCTTTCTTTTCTTTCTAAGTCCAACGTTTTTTGGAGAAACTAGTAAGAGCGACATGTTTTTACTAATATTTTCACTAACAGATTTTTGGATTTTAATTTTGAATTTTTGTTTATTTCACATCATCGAATATTGATCGGAGTGGAAGGTGCGAGACTCCTGCGGGACAAGCGGTCAGGTGAGACACTTAATGGCGCATAGCGGCAAGTGGCTCACCGCCTGCCCCGCGGAAAGCGAGCAACCTGGAACGGAGATCAATCTTTCATAAAACAACCAGGAGGTTTTTTAAAAATGGAAAACGTAAAGATCAACACCGAATTCATCACCCTTCAACAACTGTTGAAAACTACCGATGTCATCCAATCGGGAGGAATGGTAAAATGGTATTTAGCAGAACATGAAGTTCTTGTGAACGGAGAACATGAAACACGCCGAGGTAAGAAACTATATGCGGGTGATGTCGTGTCCATTCCAGAAGTAGGAGAGTTTAAGGTAACAACGGAATAGGGGGTATCCCTTTGCATATCGAAAAGCTTCAGCTTAGGAATTACAGAAACTATAAAGATCAGTCTCTGGAGTTCGAGAATAAAGTCAATGTTTTTCTAGGTGAGAATGCACAAGGAAAAACAAATGTTATGGAATCAATCTATGTTTTGGCCATGGCACGATCATATCGAACAGCAAAAGATAAAGAGTTGATATCTTGGGACGAAGAATATGCTAAAATAGAGGGTAGCATCAAAAAGAGAAACAGTTCTTTTGATTTAAGTCTCGTCATCTCACAAAAAGGAAAAAAAGCGAAAATCAGCCGTATCGAACAACGCCGGTTAACCGATTACGTTGGACATCTAAATGTGGTTATGTTTGCACCTGAGGATCTTAATCTTGTAAAAGGCAGTCCACAGGTGCGTCGTCGTTTTATCGATATGGAAATCGGCCAAGTTAACGCAGTTTATTTAAATGACCTTTCTGTGTACCAAAAGATTTTGTCTCAGCGAAACTCTTTATTAAGAGAGATGTATCGCAACAAAAGTCAGCAGAACATGACGATGCTCGAGATCTTAACCGAACAGCTTATTGATAAAGCAGCCAGAGTAACGTTGAAACGCATGAAATACATGGAGAAGCTTCAAAGTTGGGCAGAACCGATCCATCATGGAATATCCAGAGGGTTGGAAACTTTAAAAATTCATTACAAACCAACTATAGAGGTATGTGATGAGCTCGACTTGTCGAAAATGATAGAAGCGTTTCATCTGAAGTTTGGTAAAATAAAAGAAAAAGAGATTGAACGAGGAACTTCCTTATTTGGTCCTCATCGGGACGATCTGCTTTTTTCAGTGAACGGAAAAGACGTGCAGACATTCGGATCTCAAGGACAACAGAGAACGACTGCTCTTTCTTTGAAGCTCGCTGAGATCGATCTGATTTATTCAGAAGTCGGGGAATACCCGATCCTATTGTTGGACGATGTGTTATCTGAACTAGACGATTTCAGACAATCACATCTTTTAAATACGATTCAAGGTAAAGTACAAACCTTTGTTACAACGACTAGTGTGGAAGGGATACACCACGAAACACTCGAGAAAGCCGCAACTTACAAGGTTCATGCAGGCTCTATAGAACGTTTGAAATGAGGTGAGGACATTGCTTTTGCATTTAGGTGATGAAGAAGTCATTCATTCAAAAGATGTGCTGGCGATATTGGATATCAATGCGTTAAAGGCTTCTGAGTTAGCTTTAGAGTTTCTTAAAAAGCATGAGAACAATCAGACATTGACCGATTTAAGCGGAAATGCTGCTAAATCCGTAATCATTACAGATAAAACGATCTATCTATCTCCTCTTTCTGCCTCTACGTTAAAAAAGAGAGCCTCTGATCGCCTCGAACTTGAAAATGGCTGGAATATAAAATAAAGGTTTTATAAATAAAGCGTTTTTAAACCGGAATGAAGGTGAACGAATTGACGACTGAACAACAGTTAGAACAACAGCAAAACTATGATGAAAGTAATATCCAGGTACTCGAAGGTCTTGAAGCCGTCCGTAAACGTCCAGGGATGTATATCGGTGCTACGAACGTACGCGGTCTTCACCATCTAGTATGGGAGATCGTCGATAACTCAATCGATGAAGCTTTAGCAGGTTATTGTGACACGATTCGAATTACGATCGAAGAAGATAACAGCATCACAGTAGAAGATAACGGACGCGGGATCCCTGTAGGTATGCATGAAAAGATGGGAAGACCAGCTCTAGAAGTTATCATGACGGTTCTCCATGCCGGAGGAAAATTTGGCGGTGGAGGTTACAAAGTATCAGGCGGACTGCATGGTGTTGGTGCCTCAGTAGTTAACGCTTTGTCCACGATGCTTGAAGTAACCGTATCTCGTGATGGAAAGTTGCATTATCAGTCTTACGAGCGCGGCGTGCCGACTGCAGATCTGAAAGTTATCGGCGAAACAGACAAGACAGGTACTCGTACTCACTTCAAACCAGACCCTGAAATTTTTACTGAATCATTAGAATATGATTTCCCTACACTCTCAAACCGTATTCGTGAACTTGCATACTTGAACCGTGGTCTTCGTATTATTGCTGAAGACAAGCGTGAAGAAGAGCCGGTTGTAAAGGAATACCACTATGAAGGCGGGATTAAATCTTATGTAGAGCACATCAACCGTACGCGTGAAGTGCTGCATGAAGAACCGATCTTTGTTGAAGGGGAAAAGGACGGCATCTCGGTTGAGATCGCATTCCAATACAACGACAGCTACGCAAGTAACATCTATTCGTTTGCGAACAACATCAATACACATGAAGGCGGTACGCACGAGTCAGGGTTCAAAACAGCTCTTACACGTGTGATCAACGATTATGGCCGTAAGAACAATCTGTTCAAAGACAACGATACGAACTTAACGGGTGAAGACGTTCGTGAAGGTCTGACAGCGATCATCTCGATCAAACACCCTGATCCTCAGTTCGAAGGGCAAACGAAAACCAAGCTCGGAAACTCTGAAGCAAGACAGATCACAGAATCCATCTTCTCAGAGACGTTTTCATCCTTCATGCTAGAGAATCCGGTCGTTGCGAAATCAATCGTTGAAAAAGGGATGATGGCACTGCGAGCGCGTGTTGCTGCTAAAAAAGCACGTGAACTAACACGACGTAAGAGTGCGTTAGAAGTATCATCGTTACCTGGTAAACTTGCAGACTGTTCTTCAAAAGATGCAAGCATCTCAGAGATCTATGTGGTTGAGGGTGACTCTGCCGGTGGATCGGCTAAGCAAGGACGTGACCGTCATTTCCAAGCGATCTTGCCACTTCGCGGTAAGATCATCAACGTTGAAAAAGCACGACTTGATAAGATTCTATCCAATAACGAGGTTCGTGCGATCATCACGGCTTTAGGAACAGGAATCGGTGATGAGTTCGATATTACGAAAGCTCGTTATCATAAGATCATCATCATGACAGATGCCGATGTCGATGGTGCACATATCCGTACGTTGCTTCTAACGTTCTTTTTCAGATATATGCGTCCGATCATTGAGCACGGCTATATCTATATCGCACAGCCACCGCTTTACAAAATACAGCAAGGTAAGCGTATCGAGTATGCCTATAACGATAAAGAGCTTGAAAAATTGCTGGCTGAACTTCCGCAAGTTCCAAAGCCGCAGCTTCAGCGTTATAAGGGTCTTGGAGAGATGAACCCATCTCAGTTATGGGAAACGACAATGGATCCTGAGACTCGTACATTACTACAGGTTGAAATGAAAGATGCGATGGCAGCTGATGAAACTTTCGATATCTTAATGGGCGACAAAGTTGAACCGCGCCGTGATTTCATCCAAGAAAACGCACAATATGTGACGAACTTAGATATTTAAGTAAGGCACGCCTGCGGTAAGCAGTTACTTTAAAGTAAATAATCATATAAAATGCTTAGTGGTTAACGCCGCGAAAGCTGAACATAAAAGATACTGAAGCTGGACAAGGTCCAGTTTCGGTGCGTTTAAGCGCCAAATTAGGGGGCTTTAAAAACCTGTTCTAAAGAGGTTATGGAGGTAAAATTAATGTCTGAAATGGAACGTTCCCGGATTAAAGAAATTAATATTAGTACGGAAATGAAAGCATCATTCATGGATTATGCTATGAGTGTTATTGTCAGCCGAGCTTTGCCAGATGTGCGTGACGGATTAAAGCCTGTTCACAGACGTATTCTTTATGCGATGAACGACCTTGGTATGACGGCTGATAAAGCATACAAAAAATCTGCTCGTATCGTTGGGGAAGTAATCGGTAAGTATCACCCACACGGTGACTCTGCTGTATACGACACGATGGTTCGTATGGCACAGGATTTCAACTTCCGCCACATGCTGATCGACGGTCATGGTAACTTTGGTTCGGTCGATGGCGATGCAGCGGCAGCGATGCGTTACACAGAAGCTCGTATGTCTAAGATTGCCATGGAAATGGTGCGTGACATCAACAAAGACACGATCGGTTACAAAGATAACTATGATGGATCTGAACAAGAACCGGTTGTATTACCTGCTCGTTTCCCGAACTTGCTCGTTAACGGTGCTGCGGGGATCGCGGTTGGTATGGCGACGAACATTCCGCCGCATCAATTAGGTGAAGTTATCGACGGTATCTTAGCAGTGAGTGAAAATCCGGATATCACGATTCCTGAACTGATGGAAATTATCCCAGGCCCAGACTTTCCAACAGCAGGTGAAATTCTAGGACGTGAAGGAATTCGCAAAGCGTACACAACTGGAAGAGGCTCTATCATTATCCGCGCAAAAGCAGAAATCGAAGAGATGCCTAGCGGAAAACAAGCGATTATCGTAACGGAACTTCCTTATCAAGTAAACAAAGCACGTTTGATCGAAAAGATCGCTGAGCTCGTTCGTGATAAAAAGATCGAGGGTATCACGGATCTTCGTGATGAGTCTGACCGTAATGGTATGCGCATCGTGATGGAGATACGCCGTGATGCGAATGCAAATGTTATCTTAAATAATTTATATAAACAGACAGCTCTACAGACAAGCTTTGGTATCAATATGCTTGCACTTGTTGATGGACATCCAAAAGTTCTTAACATCAAAGAATGTTTGTACCATTATCTGAAGCATCAGCAAGTCATCATCCGTCGCCGTACGGAATTTGATCTTAAAAAAGCAGAAGCAAGAGCTCATATCTTAGAAGGTCTTCGTATCGCACTAGATCATCTGGATGAAGTTATTGCACTCATACGTGGATCCAGAACAACGGATCTTGCGCGTGAAGGCTTAATGGAAAAGTTTGAACTAAGCTACGAGCAATCTCAAGCTATCTTAGATATGAGATTGCAGCGTTTAACAGGTTTAGAGCGAGACAAAATCGAGAACGAATACAACGATCTGGTTGCTTTAATTACAGAATTGAGAGCGATTCTTGCAGATGAACAAAGAATTCTTGAGATTATTCGTACAGAGCTTATAGAGATTAAAGAAAAGTACGACAACCCTAGACGTACGATCATCTCTGTAGGATTTAACAGTATTGAAGACGAAGATCTGATTCCTCGTTCAAACATCGTTATTACATTAACGAACAAAGGCTACATTAAGCGCCTTCCTATCTCTACTTACCGTTCACAGCGTCGTGGTGGTAAAGGAATCCAAGGAATGGGCACGAGTGAGGATGACTTTGTTGAACAGCTGTTTACGACAAATACACACAACTATATCCTGTTCTTCACTAATAAAGGGAAGGCTTATAGGCTAAAAGGCTACGAGATTCCTGAATACGGAAGAACAGCAAAAGGTATTCCGATCATCAACTTACTGCAGATCGAGCAAGGTGAAACGATCTCTGCTGTCATTCCGGTAGAAGATATGGAAAGTGATGAGATCTACCTGAACTTCATGACGAAGCAAGGAATTACAAAACGTTCTCCGTTATCAGCTTATAGCAACATCCGTAAAGGTGGTCTTTTCGCGATCAACCTTCGTGAAGAAGATGAGTTGATGGGTGTTCGTTTAACAGATGGAACAAAAGATATCATAGTCGGAACGAAGCAAGGGATGTCGATCCGTTATCAAGAGACTGACGTTCGATCAATGGGTAGAACAGCAACAGGTGTTAAAGCTATCACTCTCGGCGATGACGATGCGGTTGTAGGTATGGAAGTCTTAGATGAGACACAAGATATCTTGATCGTTACAGACCGAGGTTACGGAAAACGTACACCTATGAGCGAATACCGTCTTCAATCACGTGGTGGTAAAGGGATCAAAACGGTAAACATCACTGAAAAGAACGGTCCGGTTGTTACGCTTAAGACTGTAACAGATGAAGAAGACCTCATGATCATTACAGCAAAAGGAATCATCATTCGTATGAACATCTCAGGCATTTCCCAAATGGGACGAAACACTCAAGGTGTTAGGTTGATGACCATGAATGATACGAATCACGTAGCAACAGTAGCTGTTGTAGAACGTGAAGAAGAAACGGATGAGTTGCTGGATGAGGAAGGTAATCCAATCATTACAGAAGGTGAAGAAGGTATAGCACCTGCTGCAGAAACGAAAGCTTCAGAAACAGATACAAACGAAGAGAATAACGAATAATTTCTAAAAAGAGGAAAATGAATCTACATTTTCCTCTTTTTTATATGTAAAATAAAATTATGACCTTCCAAATAAAAGGAGCTTTTTGTATGAGGATAAAAACGAGTCAAGCTAAGACCGGACAGATGCTGGTTCAGGATGTATTCTCGATGACTAATCAGCCGATCGTCAATAAAAACACGAGATTGAATAATGAGCATCTGCGCGTACTTACTCGTTTTCAGATCAATGAGATAGATGTTTTGAACGAATCAGCGTCAGGTGTGAACACAACACGTCAAGTAAAAGATTCACTGAATAATAGAAGTGATGCGAGAATATCTGAAGAACAAATACATACTCAAACGCCTGAAAAAGAAGAGCTTTCTTTTCCAGCGCTGTACATGCAAACGGTAAAACGTTATAAACAATTGTTTACAAACTGGCAATCTGGCAGTCCTGTCGATATGCTTGAAGTACGGCAAAGTGTTCTACCTGTATTAGAGAAAGGATCGAGTGTACCGAAAGAGATCCTGCTGCTGCACCACTACGCTACGAGTGCTGATTATATGTATCATCATTCAATAGCTGTAGGCATCTTAAGCACGTTCTTAGCTAAAAAGTTAAACTTCTCTAGCGGAGACTGTATACAGATCGGTCTAGCGGGAGTGCTGTCCGATTGCGGCATGGCAAAAGTACAGCCTACATTACTTAAGAAGAGCGGGTCATTAACGACAGCTGAATTTGATGAAGTGAAGAAGCACACGATTCAAGGCTACAATATGCTGAAAAAGATTCCCTCTATTAAAGAAGGTGTCCTTCTCGGTGTTCTTCAACATCACGAACGAACAGATGGATCAGGTTATCCCCTAAAAGTAAAAGGAAATAAGCTTCATCCATTCAGTAAAGTTCTAGCAGTAGCAGATGTTTACTTAGCTATGACTGCCGAACGACCTTACCGAAGCAAGCAGTCTCCTTTTAAAGTGCTGGAGATGATGATGAAAGATCAGTTTGGGAAATTTGATCATCAAGTTATGCAAGCTATGATAGCTGGTCTTTCCACTCTATCAGTGGGCAGCCGTGTTAGACTTACAAACTATGATATCGGTGAGATCGTGTTTATAGAAGAAAGCCAACCGACACGACCGATGATCAAGTTAGAAACAAACGGTGATATCATCGCGCTTAAAAACCGGAACGACATCTTTATAGAAGAGCTTCTATCCTAGGATAGAAGTTTTTTTAATTTAGGTATTGCCATGGGTTGGCAACCGTGGTAAACTAATCAAGCTGTCTCAGAAACAGCACAATATAAACTGTTAGCACGATGAAATGTTTCACAATGAAATGTTTTTGAAAAAAAGTTAAAGAAAGCTATTGACTCTAGTGCTTCAGCGTGATATATTATTAAAGTCGCCAAAACAAAACGGCGCACGAAACAAAC